>JBOHGM010000001.1:0-109139 GCA_050699435.1 Pseudonocardiaceae bacterium
GTACGGGCGTGGTGGCCGACACCGACATCCGGGTGAACGGAGCACGCTTGCCGCTCGATGCCCGGACCGACATCGAGTCGGTGACCGTCCTGGATGATCTGAGCGCACTCAGCATGTTCACCCTGGTGCTCTACAACTGGGATCAGGAACAGCTGAGGGTCTCCTGGTCGGACTCCTCGCTCTTCGCGATCGGTGCCGAGGTCCAGATCGCGCTCGGCTTCGTCAACGATCTGCACAGGGTCATGACGGGGGAGATCACCAGCCTGGAGCCGGCGTTCACCTCGGATCAGCCGCCGATGCTGACCGTCCGCGGTTACGACTACCGGCACCGTCTGGCCCGCGGCCGCAAGACCCGCACTTTCTCCCACATGAAGGACAGCGCGATCGTGAGCCAGGTGGCACGTGGCGCCGGGTTGCGCGCCCAGGTGAAAGACACCGGAACCAGCCTGGACTACGTGGTCCAGCACAACCAGACCGATCTCGAATTTCTGCAGAAACGTGCCCAGCTGATCGGGTACGAACTCTACGTCCGGGAGAAGGTGCTTTATTTTCAGCCACCGCAGCACGCCGGCCGGGCCTCGGTCACCCTGCAGGTCGGCCGGGATCTCACCGAGTTCACGCCGCGGTTGCGCTCACTGGACCAGGTGGGCGAGATGACCGTGCGGGGCTGGGACGCGATGCAGAAAGAGGTGATCGTCGGCTCGGCGGCCACCGGCCAGGAGTCCACCACGATGGGCGGCAGGGCATCCGGGCCGCGGCGGACCAGCCGAGCCTTCGGGAAGGCAGGCGCCACCAGCGTGGACGTCCCGGTACAGACCAAGGCACGTGCCGACCAGATGGCGCGCGGCCGATTCGACGACATGGCGTTGACCTACATCCAGGGCGAGGCGGAGTGCGCCGGGCACCCACGACTGCACGCGGGCACGGTGGTCGACATCCAAGGGGCGGGCGAGACCTTCAGCGGTGCCTACTACCTGACGTCCGTCACCCACACGGTGGCTCCGAGTGTGGGTTACCGGACCTATCTCGACGTCCGGAGGAATGCAGCGTGACCAACGTCTTCAGCCAGCTCGCGATACCCGCCGAGGTGGACGGTCGATTCTACGGCGTGTCATTCGGGATCGTCACCAACAACAAGGATCCCGACGGGCTCGGCCGGGTCCGGCTCAAGCTGCCCTGGCTGGCTGACGACGCGGAGAGCACCTGGGCCCGGGTGGCGACGCCGATGGCCGGGCCGGAGCGTGGTTGCTATTTCCTGCCGGAGGTCGACGACGAGGTGCTGGTCGCCTTCGAGCACGGCAGCCCGGAGTTCCCCTATGTTCTGGGGGGGCTGTGGAACGGTAAGGACAAGCCCCCGGTGTCGAACAGTGACGGCAAGAACGATGTGCGGATGATCAAGTCGCGCAACGGGAACGTGATACGGCTGACCGACACCGACGGCTCCGAGCAGATCGAGATCATCGACAAGAGTGCCAAGAACAGCATCGTGATCAGCACGAAAGACAACAAGATCACGATCACCGCCGATGCGGACGTCGTCATCCAAGCCACGAACGGCAAGCTCCAGCTCAGCGGCACAGGTGTCGAGATCACCTCGCAAGCGGATGTGAAGATCGAGGCCAAGAGCAATCTCGCGCTGAAATCCAATGCCCAGCTGAATATCAAGGGCCGGATCGTCAATATCAACTAGGAATCAACTTGGTATCAACCTAGGAGGAGGTGGCTCGAAGTGGGGCAGCCGGCCGCGAAGCAGGGAGATCGGATCGTCGGCACCGACATTCACATCGTTATGGTGCCTGCCCCGGCGGCGCCACCGGTACCGACGCCGCTGCCGCACCCGTTCATCGGAATGATCAACGGCGGAGTGAGCTCCGATGTGAACATCACGGGCAAGCCGGCAGCGGTAGTGGGCAGCACGGCGGACAACACCCCGGCGCACATTCCCACCTCGCCGGGCACCACCTTCCAGAAGCCTCCGGCCAACAAGGCCACCATCCAGCGCGGCAGCGCGACCGTCATGATCAACGGAAAGCCTGCGGCCCGGACCGGTGACACCGCGCTGACCTGCAACGACCCTTTTGACCTTCCCTCCGGGACGGTGCTCGCCGTCGGCACCGTGATGGTCGGATGATCGGTGACGACCGCGATGGAACAGGGATTTCTCGGCAGCGGCTGGGCCTTTCCGGTGCGGCTGGACGAGCACCAGCACGTGCAGATGACGGCTAGCGGCGACGAGGCCATCCGCCAGTCGATCTGGATGATCCTCGGCACCGCGCGCGGCGAACGCGTGATGCGTCCCGACTTCGGCTGCGGCATTCATGACCTGGTGTTCGGCGTGCACGACGCGGGCACCGCCAACGCGATCTGTGGGGCGGTGCGCGAGGCGCTGGCCAGCTGGGAGCCGCGCATCGACGTGCTGGACGTCTCCGCGGTTCCCGACACCGCCACTCCCGGTGTTGCGGCGCCGAACCGGCTGCTCATCGAGATCAACTACCAGGTGCGGTCGAGCAACAGCCGCTTCAACCTGGTCTACCCCTTCTACCTGGAATGACCGGGCAGCCACCGCCGATCGACCCGCGCGATCGGCACCAGCTCATCGAGCAGACCACCGAGCTCGCGCAGCTCTACAGCGATTGGTGGCCGGACCCCGCCCGCCCCGACGCCGGACAGGCGCTGATCGGCATCGTCGCCCGCTTCGCCGAGCTGGTGGTCCAGCGCATCAACCGCGCGCCGGAGCGCAACTACCTCGCCTTCCTGAACCTGATCGGGACCCAGCCGCTGCCGCCGCTGCCCGCGCGCGTGCCGTTGACCTTCAGCCTCGCCGAGCGCAGCCCGGCCGACGCCGTGGTGCCCGTGGGCACCCAGGTCGCCGCCGCAGCTCTGGAAGGTGCGGAGGACGAGGTCGTCTTCGAGACCGAGGCGTCGCTGGTGGTCACCCGCGCCCAGCTGCAGGCCGTCGTCGTCGGCGATGCCGAGAACGACTCGTACAGCGACCGCACCACGCCGGCGCTGAGCGCCGACGGCGACCCCTTCGCTGCCTTCGTGGGCGACCAGCTGACACCGCACCAGTTGTTCGTCGCCTGCGACCCGGTGCTGACCGGTCCGGGTGAGAAGGACGTCACGCTCGTGCTCAGCACACCGGACGGCGCGCAATTGGCGAGCTGGCCGATCTCGTGGGCGTACTGGGACGGCGCCGGGTGGCGGCCCGCGAGCAGCAGCGCGACGGCACGCGACGGTGCCTGGCGGGTGAGGCTTGCGGGGCTGCCGCAGCTACCCCCCCACGAGGTGAACGGAATCTCCGCCGGCTGGGTGCGCGCGCAGCTGGATATGGCGCTGCCGCCGGGGAAGTCCGGGCTCGCGCCCGAGTCGGTCGCGGTCGGCCGCAGAGCTCCGCAGGACGAGGTGGCCGGGCTGTTCCCCTTCGGCGAGACCAGCCAGGTCAAGTGGTTCTACCTCAGCGCCGACGAGGCGATCGCCGCGGGCGGCGCGACTGCGCACTTCGACGTCCGGCTGTCCCGTCCCGGGAGTGCGCGGGATCCGGCCACCCCGGTGCGGCTGGTGTGGTCCTACAAGGTGGCCAACGAGTGGAAGGAGCTGGGGCGGTCGAGCTCGCAGGCCGACCGGGCCGACAGCAGTGACGTCGGTTTCCGGGACGGGTCCCGGGCGCTGACCCGCAACGGTGACATCAGCTTCCAGGTGCCCCCGCGGTGGCCCCGGGAGCTCTTCTGGGACCGCTTCGGCCGTTGGCTGCGGGTGGAGATCGCCGACGACGGCGGGGCGTACGCGACGCTGCCCCAGCTCGCGTCGCTGACCGCGAGCTACGCCTGGGAGCTGCCCACCATCACTGGGATCGAGGCGGTGCAGGACACGCCCCCGGAGCCGGTGGCGCCCCCAGCCGCCTTCTGCAACAGCAGCCCGCTGGACGTGAGCAAGGATCTCTACCCCTTCGGGGAGCAGCCGCGCTTCAACGACACCTTCTTCCTCGCCTGTGCCGACGGTCTGGCGCGTCCCGGCGCGACCGTCGAGCTCAGCGTGACCTTGACCAACGGGACCGACGGCGGTCCGGTGCCGAAGGTACGCACTGACGGCAAACCGGGGGTCGTCTGGGAAGCGTGGGACGGCTCCGGATGGCGCGCGGTGACCGTGGACGACAAGGACTACGCGTTCACCAAGGATATCGCGCTGAGGATCACCCTGCCTCCCGGCTTCGCGCCGACTCCGGTCAACGGCGCGGAGCACTATTGGTTGCGGGCCCGCCTCGTCCGGGGCCACTACGGCGAAGCCGCCGGCTACCGGCAGAAGCCCGACGGCACCTACGAACCGGACGCTGCCACGTTCGCGCCGCCGGTCGTCGCGACGCTGTCGTGGAAGCCGGGCCGGGAGCACGCGGCGCTGGTCCCCGCCTCGGCCTGCGTGAGCTGCAACGACTTCAGCTACTCGACTCACCGCCGGAGCGCCGATGCGCTGGAGCCGTTTGCGCCGTTCACCCCGGGGGCGGACCGCGATCCCGCCCTGTATCTGGGGTTCGACCAGCCGTTGGACCCCCGGCCGGTGACGCTGTACCTCCAGGTCGAGCCGCCGGCGCCGGAGGAGGTCGCCGCCGACCAGCTCGCCGAGGTCGACCCGGCGACCCGGGCACAGGTGGTCTGGGAGTACAGCGGCCCGAACGGCTGGCAGCCGCTCGCCGCGGTCGACGAGACCGAGGCACTGGCAGGCCGCGGGCTCGTCCAGTTCGTCGGACCGGCGGATCTGCTCGCCCGGGAATTCTTCGGCCGCAGCGGGTGCTGGGTGCGCGCTCGCTGGCAGCGGGGACAGTTCCCCGTTCCGCCACGACTGCGCCGGGTGCTGCTCAACACGACGTGGGCGAGGCAGGCCGTGACGATCCGGGACGAGATCCTCGGGTCGGGCAATGGGGACCCCGGCCAGGGCTTCTCGACCGCGCAGACCCCGGTGCTGGCGGGCCAGCGGCTGGTGGTCCGCGAGCCCGAACGCCCACCCCCGGGCGAGGCGGCGGCGCTGGATGCCGTCGAGGGTCCCGACGCGATCACCGTCACGGTGGACGATGGCGGGCAACCCGACGAGATCTGGGTGCGCTGGCACCCGGTCCCGGACTTTCACCGGTCCGGCCCGCTGGACCGGCATTACACCGTCGATCCGCTCAGCGGGCAGATCCGCTTCGGTGACGGCCAGGCTGGGCGGGTGGCGCCGCGTGGTCAGAACAACGTCCGCATCACCTACCGCACCGGCGGTGGCGCGGCGGGCAACCGGGCCGCGGGGACGATCACGACGCTCAAGTCCGCTGTGCCCTACGTCGACACGGTCACCAACCACGAACGGTCCCAGGGGGGCTCCCCCCAGGAATCGATCGAGCGGCTCTACGACCGTGGTCCCCGGGTACTGCGCCACCGCGACCGGGCCGTCACCGCCCAGGACCTGGAGGACATCGCCTTCGACGCCTCGGCGGAGGTGGTCCGGGTCCGGGCTGTGCCACCCAGCCAGTTCGACCCGCTCGACCTGTGGCTCGACCCGGCAGCCCCCAAGCCCGGAGCCGCACACGGGGACGCCGAGGCCGGACGTGTCGGGATGATCGTGGTCCCGGACTCCGCCGAGCCCCGCCCGGCACCGAGTCTGGGCCTGCTGCGCCAGGTGCACGCCCATCTCCGGGCTCGGGTTCCCGCGACCGCCGAGCTGTGGGTAGCCGGTCCCGAATGGATCCGGGTGACGGTCACCGCGACGGTGGTGCCACGCTCACCCGAGGTGGCCGATCCCGTCCGCGACCGGGTCCGGGCTGCTCTGGAGCACTACCTGCACCCGCTGACCGGAGGACCGGACGGCAGCGGATGGGCTTTCGGTCGCAAGCCGCACCGCTCGGACCTGTTCGCGGTGACCGAGGCGGTGGAGGGAGTCGACCACATCCGCTCCCTCGAGGTGGCGCAAGTGGCGAAGTCCGAGGAGTTCGGCGGGCGGCTGGAACCCGTGCTCGGCCGCTCGCTGGCCGCTGCGGCCGCCCACCCCCCCGCGCCGGACCTGCTTCGCTGGCTCGGCCGGGCGCTGGTCTACTCCGGCCCGCACGCGATCACCGTGACCTTGCGAGGATGAGGACCAGCCCATGCCGATTCCGCTGCCGAATCTCGACGACCGCACGTTCGCCGATCTCACCGCGGAAGCGCGGTCGCTGGCTCCCGTGCTGTATCCGGAGTGGACTGATCACAACCCCAGTGACCCGGGGATCGTGCTCGTCGAGCTGCTGGCCTGGCTGACCGAGATGCTGCTCTTCGGGGTCAACCAGATCCCGGCGGCCAACACCCATAAGTTCCTGGGGTTGCTCAACGGTCCGGAGTGGTCCCCGGCCGACGGCGATCTCGACAAGGCCATCCGCCAGACGATGCGCGACCTGCACGAGCGGTACCGGGCCGTCACTGCCGAGGACTATGAGTACCTGGTCCGCGAGACCTGGCCGCGCAGCCCGGAGGCCGCCGGGATGGATGTCCTCGCCCGGGTGCGGTGCATCCCCGGCCGGGACCTGACCGCGGCCGATCCCTCGGCGCCCGCCCCGGCACACGTCAGCGTGGTCATCGTGCCGGACGTTGAGAGGACGCCAGCGGTTGGGGAACCCGGCTCGCAGGCGCCAACCCACCCGGCGTCCACCCACCCCGTGCCCACCGAGGCGCTGATCACCGCACTGAGCCGCTTCCTGGCCCCCCGGCGCATTCTGACCACGCGCCACCACGTGATCGGGCCGAGCTACGTCGACGTCGGGATCGCGGCTAATCTCGCGCTGCACGAGGACGCACCTCCTCCCGATGCCCTCGAACAAGCTCGTGACCGGTTGACGGCGTTCCTCCATCCCCTGCACGGTGGTACAGACCGAGCCGGCTGGCCCTTCGGGCAGAACGTCTACGTCTCGGAGGTCTACGCCGTCCTTGAACAGGCCAACCTCGTCGACTACGTGGAAGAGGTCCGGCTCACCGGCCCGACGCCCCTCCCGGATTCCCGAGGCCAGGTAGTCGGCATCGAGCTGGACGCCCATCAGCTGGTCCGCCTCGCCCGGCTCGATCTCGTGGGCTACGACAGCTACGGCCGGACCCACCCACTGTCCTGGACGAGCCCGTCATGAGCGCGCCCATGAGCAGCTATCTCGACCACCTGCCGGCGGTCTTCCGGGAGGATCCCTTCGTCGGCCGGTTCCTGCTGGCCTTCGAAGCGGTGCTGACCGGCGCCGACGACGTCGAAGGGCTCGAGCAGATCATCGGCCGGATCGCCGACTACCTGGATCCCCAGACTGCGCCCGACGAGTTCCTGCCCTGGCTCGCCGGATGGGTGGCCTTAAGCCTGCGCTCCGACTGGGACGCGGACACCAAACGTGGATTCATCTCCGAGGTCGTGCCGCTCTACCGTCAGCGTGGCACGCTCGTCGGCCTGCAACGGATACTGGAGATCTACCTGCGCCCGCTGGGCGACGAGGTGACCCGCGACGACGTGGCCATCTTCGACGAGTTCGACCAGCCCGCACATTTCTTCCAGGTCCAGCTGACCCTGAGCGACGCCGACCCCACCCGGCTGCGGGCAACCCAGGAGATCGCCCGAGCCATCATCGACCGGGAGAAGCCGGCGCACACGTTCTACGCACTGAATGTCGCGATCCCGACGATGCGGCTGGTCTCCGAGCAGCTGAAGAAGCTCGAAAAAGACGTCCCAGAGCTGCTCATCCTCGGCCAGAACACCTGGCTCGGCACGAACACCACGACCCGATAACGGAAGGAACCTCGATGGCGGACTACACCCAGCCTGACGTGGTGAACAAACGCGTCCGCTTCTTCGACGGACAGTTCCTGCAGGACCAGGACTTCATCGACGAGCAGCGCTACCACCTCGACCGCGAGCGCCGCCAGAGCCGGCTGCTCAGCGTCACCGGCATCGTCTCGGGGCTCACGGTGACCAAGAGCGGGTCATACCAGGTGACGGTGGCCAAGGGCGTGGCCATCGATGCCCTCGGCCGCCAACTCATCCTGGCCGCCGATCTGACTCTGCGGCTGACCGACAAGTTCGCCAAGAAACAGGACATCGAACTGCGCCTCGTCTACCAGGAGACCCCCACGGACGTGGCGCAGACAGGTGGCAAGAGTGCCCGTCGCTGGGACGAGAGCCCCAAGATCGCAGCCCTCGCTCCCGACGGAACAGTCGCCGTCGCCCCCGACGGCGCCTCGCCCACCTGGGACGGCCCCACGGTCCTGCTCGCCCGGCTCGCCGCGGCCGACAACGGCGACGTGACCATTGACACCACCGCGGCCCGCCAAGCCGGCCTGTCCGTGCCCGGCGCCGTCGGCATCGGCACGACCAAGCCAGCCGCGACGCTGGAGATCTCCGGTGGCAGCCGCGACAACGTCGACCTGCTGGTCAACGGGCGGCTGCGGTCCAACAACAACGACGGCGGCCTGTGGATCGCCGAGGACCGTTTCGTCGGTGGCCACTCCACCAACCAGATCGGCTTCTTCAACGGTGGAGAGTGGCGCCTCACGGTGCAGCACAACGGCAACGTCGGTATTGGCACGACCAAGCCAGCCGCGAAGCTGGAGATCTCCGGTGGCGGCCGCGACAACGTCGACCTGCTGGTCAACGGGCGGCTGCGGTCCAACAACAACGACGGCGGCCTGTGGATCGCCGAGGACCGTTTCGTCGGTGGCCACTCCACCAACCAGATCGGCTTCTTCAACGGTGGAGAGTGGCGCCTCACGGTGCAGCACAACGGCAACGTCGGTATTGGCACGACCAAGCCAGCCGCGAAGCTGGAGATCTCCGGTGGCGGCCGCGACAACGTCGACCTGCTGGTCAACGGGCGGCTGCGGTCCAACAACAACGACGGCGGCCTGTGGATCGCCGAGGACCGTTTCGTCGGCGGCCACTCCACCAACCACATCGGCTTCTTCAACGGTGGTACCTGGCACCTCACGGTGCTGCCGACCGGCCACGTCGGCATCGGTACCACCGCTCCAGAGAACGCCGATGGGTGGAACAAGGTCGTCGACATCCTGGGCTCCGGTAGCGCCAAGCTCTCGGTCCGGACCGCGCGTGTCGATGCCCGGGTCCTGGCCCACGACGGCGGTTTCTTCGGCTCGCCGGTCGGCATGATCGTCGGGACCAAGTCCAACCATGCGCTGAGCTTCGGCACCAACGCAGCCAGCCGGCTGACCATCAGCGCCACCGGTAACGTCGGAATCGGCACGACCAACCCGAGCAGCGATCTGGAGATCGGCAACTTCGATGCCCGGAACCGGTACCTGACCCTCAAGGTCCGCGGAGGTAATGAGTACCGCAGTGGGATCAAGCTGTGGACCTGGCAGGAGAACTACGGCTACTCCCTGGAATACGACGAACGCAAGGGGACAGGGAACGGTCTGCATATCAGGACGCATAGCAAGAATGCGGACGGCACGACGAGGTTATTCGTCGGTTGGGATAATGGCAATGTCGGCATTGGCACGGCCGATCCCGATGGTCACCGGCTCTGCGTGCGAGGCGGCTCAACCTATCTGGAGGGTGATATTTTCGTGCAGGGCCGTCTGGCGTACTGGTGGGGCGGCGACAACAACTGGAAACACGTTCAGAATAGGTGGGACAACTATGCGGGCTCCTATGACACCGGTGGGCCCTCAGACGGTCGCTTGAAGACCGCGGTACGCCCGATCCGCAACGCCCTGGACAAGATCTCGCGGCTCGAGGGCATTGGCTACCGGTGGAACGAGGCCGGCGTAGAGTACTTGACCCGAGACATCGCAACCAGCTTTTCCGCGGGTCCGGGCGCCACTGCCGAAGAGAACCGGCGACTATGGGACGAGCAACGCCGCAAAGCGGTCGGCACGCTGTCCGGTGAATATTTGGGGTTGATCGCGCAGGATGTCGACGCTGTAGTGCCGGAAGTGGTCCACGAGGACGCCGACGGCTACAAACACATTCGCTATGCCCACCTCACCGCGCTGCTGATCGAGGCAGTCAAGGAGCAGCAGGCGGCTATCGAGCACCTGCGCGCCCGGCTCGTCACTGTGGAGCCGGCCACCGCGTGAGTGTTGCCCACGTCAAGAGACAGGAGAATTGCCAGTATGCAAGAGCAACTGGAGAAGCGGGTCACCGAGTTGGAGGCCGAGTACCGGGCGGGTCAGGAGATGCTCACCGAGCTGGAGGCGAAGCGCGCAGATCTCCAACAGACGCTGCTCCGGATCAGCGGAGCCGTCCAGGTGTTGAAGGAACTGCTCGGGGCGGAGCGGGAAGGCGCCAGTGACGGCGCTGAGCCGACGCAGCCCAGCACGCTGCCGCCACGTCAGGATCCCGGAGTACCGTCGGCCAGCCGCGTCGCCGGATGAACCCGCAAGCCAGCGCCGTGAATGTGACGCGCAGCTCCTGTTCAGCGGATAGCTGATCTCTCTGAGGCTGTCCGGGGTCGGCGGGTGTCGGTTCCGCAGCGGTGAGCGGTCAGGGACGACCGGCCCAGGTGCACCACACACCGTGGATCGGGCGAGGGTGGCACGGCGGCCGATTCGTTTAGTCCCGGCCGGCCTGCCCGGAGCCGCTCCACCGCCACGCTCCCCGGCCGCTCCGTGTCTCGGGTCGAGCCACCCCGCTGCCCACTCGCCCCACTGACGGGCGGCCACCCGACCACGCGGGGTGCCTCCGATGGACGGCGCGCCCGGGGACGCGGAGCGTGTGGGGGGAGGTCCCAGAGGCACGACGGGAGGTGCTGCCGCTCGTGGTGCGCGTCACTCTGGACTTGCACATGCAAACGCCCCGCCCGATGTCCGGATGGGAAGATTTGGTGGTTATGGTCGCCGGACCGGGGCACGGAAACTGCCTGGTCGGGGCTGTCGTTCATGTCCCGGTACCGTGGGGGCGAATCGGGCGCGGGGATAGAGTTGGAGGGGTCTGCGTGTGGACGGCGAAAATAACTACAGCATCGGTGAGCGGCTGCGTCGCATCCGTCGGTCCCGCGGGAAGTCCCAAGCGGTGATCGCCGGTCTCGCCGGTATCAGCACGTCGCACCTGTCCCGACTTGAGTCCGGGGAGCGCGCGCTGGACCGTCGATCGCTGATCGTGGCAGTCGCGAACGCGTTACAGGTTGCGCCCTCGGAGCTGACGCAGCTTCCGATGCCATTACCGGGCAACGGGGACGTCGACACCGCGGTAGACGCGGTGCGGTACGCGATGATGGCCGTCACCCACGGTCGGCCCGGTGGGCCTGCATCGGTAGTAGCTGCGGCGAGGTAGTGATCAGCGGCGTCGCGCGCCTGGCGGGGGAGCTCGAAGCCGCCCTGGTGGGCGATGACCGCCCCGGTTGCTGGCCCGTAGTGCACCCACATCCACTACGGACCTGGTGCGGCACCGCGGCGCTGAGGCTCGACGCCCTCACCGTTGGTGATGGCCTCGCCGTCGCGGGATCTCGACACGGCGAGCCAGGTTCGGTCTGCGAGGCGACGGCGCCAGTACACGATGCGCCCCGTTGGAGGTGATCGGCTCCCACTGCCGAGACCGTTCAAGATCGCTGCGCATGGCTGTTCCCTCGGGGCCTACCGCGGTCATGTGGATCACCTCCCCTCGGCTGTGGCGGGGTCCGCGCCGGCGATGGCGCGGTAGGCGGTGGTGTCGGTGAAGCCGTGGGTGTCGGCATCTTCGATGCAGGTCAGGAAATCGCTGCGGGCCTGCTCGGCGGTGGTGTCCAACGCGTGGGCGATCTGTTGCCAGCTGGCGCCGTGTTCGCGGGCGGCCCGAACGGCATGCCACTGCCAGCCGATCAGCAGGCTGGTCAGCTCGTGGTTGGCGCCCAGGGCCTCCAGTGGCCTCAACTCGGGCTTCGTGGGTCCACACCCGCTCGATACGAGTGGCCCGGTCGATATCCCCGGCTTTGGTGGCGATGGCGACGGCCCGGTTCAGCTCTGCCGGCGCGGCTGTGGCCGCGGGTGTGGCCACAGGCGCGGTGGCCACCCCGCCCGTGGCCACCACGCAGTCGTGCGTGGCCGGTGTCGCCGGGGCCTGGCGCGGTCGATCGCGGCGGGTGGGGCCGGTAGGTCCCGCAAGGGCCGCGGCGGTGCGCACGACGTAGGCGGTGCGGCGCCCGAGCGTCAGCGAGCCGTCACGCTCGAGGGCCCGGGCCAGCATCCGCCGCGCGCCCTCCGCACGATCTCGTCCAACCCGGCGGCCACGTCCGCACGCGCGCTGTCATCGTCCGGTACTACGCTCAACATCGGCGTCCTTCCTCGTCGGCGTTGGCCCGCCGGCATCTCCTCTGGTTGATCACCGAGGAAGGTACGCCGCGCCCAAGATCAGATCCCGCATCCACAACTCCTGGTCATACCTCTCCCGATCCGCTTGATGGGCTGCATCGGCTACCTCATCTCCTGAGGCGACTCGGGGCGCATCTGGTGATTCCTGTGCTGGTGGTGTCGGCCCGACATCAGCAAACCGCACGCCAGCGCCGCCAGTGATCCGGTGGAGGTCAGCGCACGTATGATGTTCCAGGTCACCCAGGTCGATTCGTGGGCTGCCCGGACGGCGCTCAGGTCGGGTATGCGATCCGGTGGACCCGCCGCGTCGAGCGCGTCGTTGAGCGGAAAGTGGACCACCACTGTGATTACGACGGTGGCGGCTGCGAGGAGGAACCCGCCTGTCACC
The DNA here is from genome assembly GCA_050699435.1 of Pseudonocardiaceae bacterium. Taxonomy (GTDB): domain Bacteria; phylum Actinomycetota; class Actinomycetes; order Mycobacteriales; family Pseudonocardiaceae. The sequence continues at coordinate 12,658 of JBOHGM010000001.1, forward strand.
CACGCCAACACCGCCGGCCGCGTCCCGAGATGTGCCACGAGCGCGATCAGGGCCAGCAGTGGGGCACCAAGGAAGGTGGCCAGGAACCACGGGTTGATGAACGACACGTTGAACTGCTGCATCGCCGCCACGAACGTCCGGTCGTCACCCAGCGCCAGCCCAGGCATCACCCCCCAGGCGAAAATGTAGTACGTGCCCGCCTGCAGCCCAGCAGCCACCGTCGCCAGCAGCAACCCAGCCGATCTCATACGCCCTCCACTCGTCATGTGTTCGTCGTCCACTGAGGTTTTCTCAGCAAGATCAGGAGCGGTGATCCGGTAGCGGCTGCGTGAGAATCCGAGCGGTGCGACACGCCGAGGGCCGTCGGGGTCCCTGACCAGGCGTGGAGCCCCCGTTAGAAGAGGTCTTTCCACAGATCATCTTCGACGGAGGCTCCACGTGGTCGCCTATCCTGCCATCCTCGACGTCCCCCGCGAGCTGGTGACGTTCCTGGCCGGGCTGCTCGCCGAGGAACGCCGCGCCCGCGGCACCCGCCCCGGCACGCGGGCGCTGAGCTGTGGCAAGCAGGCGCTGTTCGCGCTGGTGTGGTTCCGCGAGCGCCGCGACGTGGCCCTGATCGGTCGGGGACTGGGCATCTCCCAGGCCACCTCGTATCGCTACCTGCACGAGGCGTTCCGGAACACGAAGCCAAGGATCAGTACGACCGCCGGCCACATCGCACTCGTGACGATGTTAGAAAGAAGCTCCTGCCAGCCCGTCATGACAGCAGGTTATATGAATTGGAGGGAGGAGATACATTCGGTGCTGATCCCGAATGAGCTGAGGAGGTTCGCCGGACATCACCTTGACTGCTGTCGCCAGGCAGCCGAATTAGGGTAGACCGGCATGCTCGGAGCCTCCAAGGGAGGCTGAGCTTAGCCTGTGCATGGAGTGCTCCAGCTACACAGGCCGGCAGCGCGAGCGGCCTCGACAGCGTAGCTGCGATCATCAGGCAAGATCACGTCGGCCACGTCGCCCTGGTCCAGCACCAGTGGCGCCGGGGTGTCCCCATCAAACGATCTTGGAGGCGGTCACTGTGTTGGGGGCTCTTGGCGGATCAGGTCCGCGGAGTGTGAGCGCAGGAACGCCCCGGTGCCCGGTCCGGCACCGGGGAGGGTGGACTTGGCCTCGCGCAGGGCGGTCTCCGAGCCGTCCCAGCGCCACTGGTAGGCGGCGGCGAGCGCGGGGTGTTGGACATCGTCGAGCAGGTCGGTGACCAGGCAGAACAACTCGGGTGTGGTGGTCTGGTCCAGGGTGATGTGGTATTCGACCACTCGGACGGTCAGGGTGGTCGAGCTGCCGGACAGGCGCGCCAGGTAGGACCCGTCCGGGGGCGAAGGCGCCGATGCGGTCCAGGCGGAGGTCGGACTTGACGCGGATCAGGACGGGGGTGCCGGTGGCGAGCATCGCGGCGATTGGGGGCACGCCGGGGAAGTTGCGGTCCATGACCCACAACCGGTCAGGGCCGAATACCTCGGGGTGCTCGGCGAGCATCCGGTCCAGCCCCACCTGTTCGGCCTCGGCCTTGTCCCCGCCCGCGGGGCCGGTCACGGCGGCCAGCGTGGACCGGGTGAACGCGTCGGTGGTATGCAGGTGGCGGATCTGCGGGTAGCCGGTCTCGGCCGCCCCGGCGGTGCCGAACGCCTCGCGGTTGGCCTTCGTGTCGGGCCCCATCGAAGCCGCCAACCTCCTCACCGCTGTGAAGACTAGATAACCCCCTCTGACTGGATCGGGCCAGGATCAGCTCAGGTCTAGCGGGAAGATTTTCGGCGTATAATAGCGCATGCCTGATCCCAGCATTGTTCGCACGTGGGCCACAGCCACTCCATATCCCCCTCAGGACCCCGGGGATGAATCGCGCCGCACAAGCAACGCATAGGCTCCCCTAGCGGCACATGACGATCTGCCCGGTTGATGGCGTGCCGATACCCGGCCAGCGGAAACCACGCAACGGATGAGATTGTAGTTGATACAACGTTCCCATCCCTTCCGCTATCGCAAACTGGCGAATAAACCGCCACTGTGTGCATTCTTTTCTTTAGCCGGTGTTATGCGCGTTGCCTGGTTTGACGGTCATGGGGCGTTGCTCGTGGGATGAAACGAACAGCGTCAGTGGTGCCTGGTAGACGGTGGTTGGCGCGTCAGGATGGCCGGGGCGTGGGAGTCGCAGCAGCGCCGCCACAGCGGGTTCGAGAGCGCCCATGTAGTACCACACCGCCTGGTGCGGGGCGAAGATATCCAGGTCATCGTGTTTCGGTAAGCGGGCTGTGGTGACCCGATCCGCTCCTCGCACGTTGACCACATCGACGTAGCCATTCCCCCAGTCATAGACCGCCACCAAAACATGCGGCAGACGGCGATCCCCACAGCAATCGTGCTGCGCCTTTAGCTCTATCGGAATCGAGTTCGGCCCAGATGACTTTCCCGCGGCCGGGCGGGAACCAATCCCAACGCCGGGCGCGCGCCTGCACCGCCACTAAATGATCATCCAGGTTAGCCCCGGGCAGTGGGTGTGGCGAGGTTCGGTCACCGTCCCACACCTCAACAAAACAGGCTGGGATACTCCAACCGCAACCGGACCTCGATGAGCGGTATATCCTCATCTTGAAATGCGGTCCAAGGCAGGCGAGGGCCAGGGATACCCGTGGTTTTCACCGCACGAGAAACCAACGCCCTAGCCACTTCCTCAGCGGCGCGTTCCACCTGCGGTAACCACGCCCGCGCCGTAAACCGGGTAGTCAGCCCGAAAATATTCACCGCCTCATCCGAGGCCACCAACACCAACCCAACAGGCCGAGGATACGGAGAGGGGTTTCCGTTGTAGCCGGGATTCCGGGCATGGGGAGCAGTCATTACGCCCGCCGTAGATCGGCGGTAGCAACATGGGGCATGTGGAAGGCGAACGCGGCATGAACAGTGCACGCCCTACGGCGGCACCAAGGTCGCCACCATTCCCGCGTGGCCTCCCGGCAGATCAAACACCAGCCCTGGTCGTCCACCTGGTGCTCCCCGTGGAGCCGCACCAACGCTGTCAGCGCGGCCACCACCCCGCGCTCAACGCTCAGGGCGCCAGGTTGTGGTCCGCCAACACGACCCCGTTCGCACGGCCACGCGGACTCGCATACCGGGCACCAGCCAGCCTGGTTGGTGTGCTCGGTTGCACACTCTGTGCCTGAGTGGCTACACGCAGGTGTGGGTACTGTTTGAGAGGCACCCGCACCGGGAAGGCTGATGCTCATGGACGTGGACGGCGAGATGACTACGCCCGGACCTGGCAGCAACGTCGCACTTCTCCGCAAGCAACGCGACATGAGCCAGGTAAAGCTGGCGGGCAAGGCGGGCGTTTCCTTGTCATTATTGCAAAAAATCGAGATCGGGGACCGCGCACTAACCCAGGGAGTAGCCGCAGCCCTCGCCAGAGCAATGGGAATCACGCTTGACGAAGTTCTCGGCAAAACGGAGATTAAGCAAGACAACGAGACGAGCCTGCAAGAGCTGCGCGCAGCGATCCGGCGATTTGATCTCCCTGGTGAGTCATTGATCGATCGCGACATTTTGAATCATGAACTAGGAGAGCTAGCCAAGTTCCGTGGTGACGCAAACCTGTCCGAAGTACTTAACCGACTGCCCGGATTACTGTCTAGGGCGACGAATTACGCCCATGCAGTGGACACCCCGGATGTGTGGGCGATGGTGTCGGATATCTACAGCGCGGCTTACTGGCTTGCTGCGCGCCACCGTTGGATGGACCTTGCGGAACTGTCCGTAGTAAAGCAACGACTAGCGGCGGAGCGAGCAACACCGCTTGCCGGCGCTATCGCAGCCCGAGATGAGGCCGGTACATTTCTCAATTCCGGAGACTTTGAGGGGGGCTTGATGATTGTTGACCGCGCAATAGTTCAAGCCGAGGCATCGATGGAAGGGCGAGACAAATCCCTAGGCTTAGGGCTGCTCCACCTTCGCGGCCTCACCCTCGCCGGACGACTGCGAGAGAAAGCCGAAGCTGAACGGCATATGGCGGCGGCGCGGCAGGTGTCCGAAGGATTTCCCGAGGACGTAGACGTATGCGGTATCCAATTCGGGCCAGAGAACACAGCAACGCACGTTATAGCGACATGGGTTGACTTGGAACATCATCGGCAAGCGTTGGACATAGCTAGCGACTTGGGCCGCCGTACGCTAACACTCCCGGCAACAAGAATCGGCCCACTGCACATGAACGTAGCCAGGGCTAAGCTCGCCCTTCGCGACCGAGATGGAGCCTTAAACTCTCTCGTAGACGCTTGGAATGCAGGCCCCGCAATTGGTAAAGGTACACCCAACAAGCCAAGAGCTGTTAAGAGTGCTCATCTCGCTGCACAAGCGGAGTAATCCCATGCTCACTAAACTCGTCAAGCAGGCCCAGGTGAGGATATAGCTATCCTTCGCCACAACTGCCGACGCGCGTGACACGTGGATAAGACAAACGGATCTTATGGCTCTATGAAGCGTTCTGGGTTCTGTGCCGTTCTTATATGGGTTGTGGCTCGGGGTTGAGGGTAGTGTAGTGGGTTAGTTCGTATTCGATGGGTGGGACGGTGCTGAGGGACCCGTGGAGTCGTCGGTTGTTGTACCAGTCGACCCAGCCGGCGGTGGCGTACTCGACGTCGGCGATGGTTTTGTAGGGCGGTACCGCTCCCGCCGCCGCACGCGGCCGGGTAGCCGACAACACCCCCTGACAGCGGAGGCTACCCATGCGACGGCAGATCGCGTCTCACCTCGTCGTGCTGGTCGTCGGCATGTTCGTCGCCGCCACCGCGCTGCACGTCCTCGGCCCGTCCCGAGACCCGAACCGCGCCGCCGGCACCGAGCAGCCGACCGGGCAATGGGCCGGTCCGCAGGCCGCCGGGCACCAGACCGCGCAGAAGAGCTACGGCATCTACGTCGGCCGTGACCACACCGGGGACGGCAGCGTGCTGCTCGGTGGCAGCGGCGACGAGGTGTCGAGTCATTGGCTGGAGATCGTACCCGGGAAGGACCATCCCCCGGGCGCGACGATGAGCGTCGGCGTCACCGGTGAGGCGGCGATCCCCGGCGAGCTGATGCAGATCCCGCAGGCCCGGCGTACCCACAAGTACATCTCGATGGATTACAGCGAGTTCGAGGGCTTCCCGCCGCCGCTGACCAACGGCGGGCTCAACGAGCACCAGGTGGCGATCCGCGACATCTGGTCGCCGTCGCGCGAAGAGCTCGTCGACATGACCCCCACCCCGCAGCGCGGGCCTCAGTACAGCGACCTGGCCCGGATCGGGCTGCAGCGGGCCACCAGCGCGCGCGACGCCGTGCAGATCATGGGCCAGTTGATCGACGAGCACGGCTACTCCACCTACGGCGGCAACTCCCACCTCATCGCCGACGCCCTGGAGGGGTGGGTGATGCTGCAGTTCGCCGGCGGTAAGGGGCTCTGGGTCGCCGAGCGGCTCGGTGCCGACGACATCCGGATGTCCTACCCCGGTTACATCAAGCAGATCCCGACGAACTGCCGTGACCACCCCGACTTCGCGTGCTCGGCCAACTTCGTCGACGTCGCCGCGCAGCAGGGTTGGTGGCAGCGGGGTACGTCCTTCGACGTCAACGAGGTCTACGGCGAGAAGGGCTGGGACTACCGCGCTACGCCCGGTGAGGGCAAGTACGTCGCCCCCGCCATGATCGAGCAGGAGCTGGCGCGCGTCGCGCCGGTGACGCTCGAGGAGTTCATGGCCACCGTGCGTGATCCCCGGTTCTCCAGCGACCGCACCGGCTACGGCCAGGTGGCGCAGCTGCGTCACGGGGTCGACCGCGACCTGCGGTGGCTGTGGGTATCGCCGATCGCGGCGGCGACCAGCCCGCTGATCCCGTACTCCATCGGGGTGACCGACGAGCCGCCCGAGTACCGGCAGCACCGCTACCTCACCAAGGACGCGGGCAGCACCTTCCTCAACCCCGGATACGCGCCGCAGGAGGGCACCGAGTTCGCCGGCAGGCTGTTCAAGCGGCTGATGTACCACACCTGCACACACCCGGAGCAGTTCTATCCGGAGGTTCGCGAGGCGCTGCACGGTTTCGAGCAGGGGATGCGCACCGAGCAGGCCACCGTCGAGGACACCGCACGGACGCTCATCGACGGCGGCAAGCGCGATCTCGCCCACCGCTACCTCACCGAGTACAGCCACACCCGGGCCGCCGAGGCCATGGACCTCGGAAGGGCGCTGGTGGGCAGCATCGAGGCCCGCGCGAAGCTGCGCCACGGCATCCCCGAGCCCCCGGAGTCGGAGAGCATCAACAGCGGCGGTAGCGAGTTCGGCAACTACGTAACCTGTCACCGACCACGCTGACGATCCCGGGGTACCCCGATCGATCACCATCCCGGGGGTGGTGGTCGGACAGGTCAACGTGGAGGGTAAGATCACCGAGATCCCGCCTGGCCTGACTGGCCCAGGTAGGCGCCCGTGTGGCCGGCTAGCCCTGGGGCGCCCATGGCGCACCGCCGCGGTGCACAACCCCAAGATGGCGGGCAACGCATGGCGGCCCCCCGGCGCTGCGGGGATCGGCGATCCTCGCAGCGGGGATCGGCGATCCCCGCGAAACAGTCCAGCAGGCTGCCTCCACCGACGCGATGCAGCAGCACGGCCCGGTCGGCCAGGATCGCGCTGAACCTGGCCACCTTCTGCACCACGACCGCCGAGCCCGAGCTAGAGCAGATCTACGCCGACACCGCGAGCGCCTGCTTGCGCCGCTCGATCAGCCGCCAAATCATCGGTGTGAAGATGAGCTGCATCGCGAGATCCATCTTGCCGCCAGGGCAGACGATGGTGTTTGCGCGCGACATGAACGAGTCGTGCAGCATCGAGATGAGGTACGAGAAGTCGATGCCGCGCGGATTGGCGAAGCGGATGATGAGCATCGACTCGTCCAGCGTCGGAATGGTCCGGGCGATGAACGGGTTGGATGTGTCGACGATCGGCACGCGCTGGAAGTTGACGTGCGTGCGGGAGAACTGCGGGCAGATATAGTTCACGTAGTCGGGCATGCGGCGCAGAATCGTGTCGGTTACCGCCTCGGTGGAGTAGCCTCGCATCGCCTTGTCGCGTTGCAGTTTCTGGATCCACTCCAGGTTGATCACCGGAACGACGCCGATCAGCAGATCCACGTGCTGGGCGACGTCAACCTTGTCGGTCGCAACCGCTCCGTGTAGCCCTTCGTAAAACAGCAGATCAGTGTCGCCGGCCAGGTCGTCCCAGGGGGTGAACGTACCGGGGGGCTGCCCATAGGGCGCCGCCTCCTCGTCGTCGTGCAGGTACTTGCGCACGCGGCCGCGGCCGTCCTCGCCGTACTGCCGAAACAGCTCCTCGAGCTCCTCGAACAGATTCGCCTCCGGGCCGAAGTGGCTGAGCGAGTGGTCACCGCTCGCGGACGTCTCGGCCATCTTGGCCTTCATCTCGGTGCGGTCGTATCGGTGGAAGCTGTCACCCTCGATGAGCACCGCATTCACCTGCTCACGCCGAAAGATCTGCTCGAAGGTGCGCATCACCGACGACGTCCCGGCGCCCGAGGAGCCGGTGATGGCGATGATCGGATGCGTGGCCGACATAGCCTCTACCCCTTTCGCTCAACCGTAGGTGCGGAATAGGCCGCGTCTGCCGTAGAGCGGTGCGTCGTCTTCGACCACGTTGTAGTCGAGGTGGTACTGCTCGATGAGCTCGACCTCCTCGCACGCGCCGAAGATGAACGCGACGCGCTGGTGCAGGTCCTCCGGCGCGATGTCGAGAACTCGCGCACGCCCGGTGCTGGCGAGGCCGCCTGCCTGCTCAATGATGAAGGCCACCGGATTGGCCTCGTAGAGCAGACGCAGCCGACCCGGCTTCGCCGCGTCCTTCGTGTCACGCGGATAGAGGAACACGCCGCCGCGAGTCAGGATGCGATGCGTCTCCGCGACGAGCGACGCGACCCATCGCATGTTGAAGTCCTTGCCGCGAGGGCCCGTACTGCCTGCGAGGCACTCGTCGACGTAGCGCGTCACCGCCGGCTCCCAGAATCGGCTGTTCGAGGCGTTGATCGCGAACTCACTCGCGGCGGCCGGAACCCGGATCGCCGGATGGGTCAGGATGAACTCGCCGAGCTGCGGCTCGAGCGTGAAGCCGTGCACACCCGTGCCGACCGTCAAGACGATCATCGTCGAAGGGCCGTAGATCGCGTATCCGGCACAGACCTGCTCCGACCCGGGCTGCAGGAAGTCTTCCGCGGCTGCGTTCACACCCGGATTCGGGGCCCGCAGGATCGAGAAGATGCTGCCGACCGAGACGTTCACGTCGATGTTCGACGAACCGTCGAGCGGGTCGAACGCCAGGAGGTACTTGCCCCGCGGGTAGCGCTCCGGGATGGGATGCGGTGCCTCCAGCTCCTCGGACACCATCCCGGAGACCAGGCCCCCCCATTCATTGGCCCGCAGGAACAGATCGTTCGCGACCAGGTCGAGTGTCTGCTGCGTCTCACCCTGGACGTTGGTCGTCGCTGCGGCCCCGAGCACCCCGCCGAGCGCACCGTGAGCCACCCGCTTGGCGATCGCCTTGCACGCGAGCGCAACGTCGAGGATGAGCGAGTTCAGCTCCCCGCTCGCGCCCGGGTAGCGGCGCCGCTCCTCGATCAGGAACTGGGTGAGCGTCGTACGGTCAGTGAGCATGGCGTCCTCAGATTCTCCGTGTAAACAGAGTAGCGTCTCAACGTCTGCCCCACCCGGATCGGCTGGGGCGGTCATCGGTGTGACACCAGATCGGGGCGCTAGCTGACCGTCGTCGTCGCAGCGCGTGCATCGAGCGCGCCCGGTCACAGCCAGCCCAGCCCGCCCGGCTGCTAACCGCCCCCACCCAACGGCCGCAGTCGACCAGCAACCGGGGTGCGGTCACGACGACCTGGCGTGGGTGCAGGGGGAGGCCGGGCGACGGGGATGCGGCCGCAGGTGGTAACCCGCCGACAGTGAATCAGTGACCGATGAGTTTCGCCGCCCCCCGCGGTCTGAGGTGGTGAACCCGACGAACAGGAGGATGACATGACCGGGGAGACCAGGACCCGCATCCCCCAGGTGGGGACGGTGGGAGTCGCCGTCACCGACCGGGATCGAGCGCTCGACTTCTACCACCAGCGACGCTTCAGCTCACGCTGTCGGAGTCCGGGTCCGGGAAAACTGCGATCCACGTCCACCCGGAGAGGCTCCCGACGCGGACGCTCGTGAAGCGATGCGCACGAGCTCTGCAACCTCAAGGGCAAAACGCTAGAAAGGGCCAAGCAATGCAGAAGACCACACCATGTCTGTGGTTCGACACCCAGGGCGAAGAAGCAGTGAACTTCTACACCACCGTCTTCGAGAACTCCAGAATTCTGGACGTTGCCCGCTACGGTGCAGCCGGTCCCGGACCTGAAGGCACGGTCATGACTGTCACCTTCGAGTTGGACGGGCAGAAATTCGTTGCGTTGAACGGTGGGCCGCAGTTCAAGTTCAACGAGGCCATCTCGTTCCAGGTGAACTGCGAGACACAGGACGAGGTCGACTACTTCTGGAGCAAGCTCTCCGAGGGTGGGGAAGAAGGTCCGTGCGGCTGGCTGAAGGACAAGCACGGCGTATCCTGGCAGATCATCCCCATCGCCCTGACTGAGCTGGTGAGTGATCCCGACACTGAGAAATCGCAAGCGGCCATGAAAGCCATGCTCGGCATGCGCAAGATCGATATCGACGCCTTGCAACGCGCGGCTAATCAGCCGTAGTAGTCGATGGTGGTCGGCACGACGTGCTCGGTCGATGGATCCGTCCACGAAGCCCATCGACCGAGCAACGACGCTGGTCGGGTCACACGGCGGCGACCTTGCGTTCGAAGGCGTCGACGTGCCCGCGGTATTCCGCAGCCACCTCTCGCTACTACTGCGGCCGGCCCGGTCGGGGCCGTCGCCGGATCGGGCCCCAGGGCTTGGTGACGGCGAGGGTCATCGCGATCATCATCGCGATCGGCGACACGATCGGCGGATAGATCAAGCTTTCGACCTCCAGGGTTGCGGGCTCGCCCGCGAGCCATCGCCTCGCCTGTTCGGCGGACTCGACCACTTCAGGGCGCAAGGCGACAAGCACCAGCGCCGTCAAGATCACATTGAGGGCGAGCTTCGTGGCGACCCACCAGTACCGAACCACGCCCCACTTGCTTCCGAGCCCGAGGACGACTCCGGAGACCAGGCAGACCAGGCCAGTCACCAACAGGGGCCACACGGCGAACAGCTCCAGGGCCTGATAGCACAACGCTTGGACCGCTGCGTCGTCGGTGAGCAGGGCCGTGAAGATGAACACCGCCATGACGACGTCAATCCCGAGCCACGCACCGGCCGAGGCGATGTGGACAATCAGCACTCCGCGACGTGTCTTGGTGCCCAGTCGACGCCGCGCCGGCGCGCTGGAGGTCGTTGCCGTGGTCATCGGGACTCCACGCTGGTCGTGTCGGAGGACGGATTCGGCCAGCCCGCTCTCTGGAGCGGGCTCCTGCCAGTTCGTTGCGGTGCCCTCATGGGTCGTGGCGCGAGCATCCGTGCATCAGGATTGGCTCCTCGCGATCGACGGGGTCCTCGGCATCGGCCCCGAGTGGCACCGCACTGGCACCTCTCACCGCGACCACCGCCACGGCGGAGCACTGGCCCACCTGGGAACGAAGGATGCGACATCGTCATGGCTGCACATGGTGGCGGGCAGATCGCGTGGATGCGTCCGGCCCGGGGAGACACTCGGGCTACGGTCCGCGCAGTAGGCGGTCGATGGGGCGTACGCCAGGTGGGGTACGCGCGCGGAACGAGCGCCGCGGTCAGATTCGACAGCGGCAGCTGTCGGTCGGTGCGGTGAGCAACCCGCCGAGGGCAGCGGCGCGTTCGCGCATGCCAGCAGGCCATGGCCGGGTTCCCAGGTGCTCACGACCGGACTCGGCGCGGCGTCAAAGCAGCGTGGCGCACCTGCCTGCCGCGGTCTTGCGCTAACCGCGGCGGGCGCGGGCGCGTCGCTTGCCCTCGTGCATCGCCTGCACCCGGGCGACCGGGATGGTGCGGCCTTCCTCGATGAGATCGGAGCTCAGCTGTTGCGGGGTGGGCATCCGGTCGGCCCACGGAGCACCCTCGGCGATCAGCCGTGCCGCGGTGTGCACGGTGAAGTCGGCCGGCGCAACGCGATCGAGCTCATCCCAGGCCACGGGGAACGACACCGGCACGCCCGGTCGAAGGCGCGGGCTGTAGGCCGCCGCCACTGTCGCCCCGCCGGCTCGGGTCGAATCGAGGAATACCTTGCCCGCGCGGTCGTCGCGGATAAACGCCGTCGTTGCGAGCGCGGGGTCGAGGCGCTCGGCACGCGCCGCGAGCGCGCGGGTGGCCGCAGCCACGTCGTCGATCGTCGCCGCCGCCTCGATCGGTACGAACACGTGCACGCCCTTCGCGCCGCTGGTCTTGACCGCACCCACCAAACCAGCGTCGGCCAGCGCCTGGCGGACCAGGTGCGCGGCGCACACAGCCAGCGGGAATGCGTCGTCGGACGGCGGGTCGAGGTCGAGCACGAGGTGGGTGGCGCGGTCCCAGCGATCGGCGCGAATCAGGGTCGGGTGGTACTCCACGGCACGTTGATTGGCGAACCACAGCAGCGTACGACGGTCGTTGCACAGCGCGTAGGACACCTCACGTTTCGAGGTCTCCGCCCACAGCGGCACCGTTCGCACCCACGGCGGGGTGTACTTGGGGACGTTCTTCTGCATGAAAGGCGCCTGGCCGCGGAGCACCCGGACCACCGACAGCGGCCGGTCCCGTAGCTCCGGAATGATGTGGTCACGAACAGCGTCCAGGTAGTCCACCAGCTCCCGCTTGGTCGCGTCCGCCCCCTCGAACAGCGGTTGGTCGAGATTGGTCAGCGACACTCCGTCCCGCACCTCATCGCCGCTCATCGAACCACCTTCCCACTGATGCCGTCAGGACGCGAGATCCACTCAACACGACTCCGTCGTGCGATCGTCGAGGCGTTGACCGCACGGTTGCGTCGTCCGGCTCAGAGCCAGCGCCCCGGAGGGGACTGTTGCGTTGAGGGCAACAGACGGGGAGCAGGCGTGGGGTGCGGATCCCGGTGGCGCGGAGGCGCTGGTCGAGGAGCTCCGGGAGCAGGGCGGGTGGGCCCTGGAGGGAGCTGAGCGCGGAGGAGTTCGACCTCAGCTACGCGGTCAACACCGGCCGTCCACCTCATGCCACGCCGCATCACCGTCACACTGTGTCGACCCGGCCCGAACGACACCGGCTACGCCGACGCCGATACGAGGGCCTCCGTCCGCCGATCCAGCGCTGAGAGAAACACTCATTTGCCGCGGTCTCGGAACTCCGCCGCTACTCGAAGTGGAGGTCGAAGCCGTTTATCCTCATGAAACGCTCGAGCAGCTCCGCGTCGCTGAGCTCGTCCACGGGCGTGTGCAGGCTGATGGGCTCGGGCCCGTAGACCTCGGCGGCGACGTCCAGCTCCTGGTCGAGCAGCCATTCCGGCGGGCTCGACAGGGTCTCGTCGAAAGACTTGTCGTCCATAGCCCAAGCTTAGGGGCGGCCGGGTGCGCCGGTGGATGAGCTTGACACCCAGCACGGACACGCACGGTGTGCCATCAGTGATCATCCTGTGTGGACGATCCCGGTGTCGAGCCCAGGTGGGCTACCGCGGGGAGGGATTGCTCGCCGCTGCACTGGCCGGCCGAGCTGGAGGTGCCAGTAGTCGTCCGCGTCAGCCTCCTCGGCAATCGTGAGTCCGGCCGGGCGAAGCAGACCGGATAGTCCGTCCTGCCCCTGCCATTCTCGTCATATCGAGGCGCGTGATCGTGAACTCGGCCCTCGTTAGCGGCGTTTTCTCGTTCCTGTTGCATCTTGAGCTCGACGTCGCCGATCTTGATGCTCGATGGGACGACTCCCGCCAACGCGAAGGTGGCGAAGAGGAAGCCGACGGCGAAGGCGGCTGCGGTGACAACGCCGTTTGCGTCGGTGCGCCAGCCGAGCACTGACGCATATGCGAGTGCACTCACACGGTGGTAAGAGAACCGAGCGACCCCCGAAATACGTGCTCCCGTGATCCTGCACGACCTCGATGCCCTCTACCGTGCCGACACTCAATGCAGGGCGCTGAACGGGAGTTTGCCAGCGAGAAGATCACGACAGGGCATCCTGCCCGACCCGTCCGACTCGGTGGCCGTCACCTGCACCGCAGGTCATCAACCCGGAACCGAGGTTTCGGCACCCACAGGAGGATCTGCACGCCACGGCCCACAATGGAAACCGCACTACTGCCTGTCTGGGTCTTCCTCATCGAGTCCCCGGTCGATCGCGTAGCGGACCAGCTCGACCCGGTTATGCAGCTGGAGCTTGCGCAGGGTGTTCTGGACGTGGTTTTGCACGGTGCGGTGCGAAAGCACCAGTCGGTCGGCGATCTGCCGATAGGTATGGCCTTTGGCGACCAGCCGGAGCACCTCGGTTTCCCGCGGTGTCAGGCGTGGCGCGTCAGAATCATCGTCGGCGGGACACGCCGCGAGCCGGCGGAACTCGCCCAGCACGAGCGCGGCCAGACCCGGGGTGAAGACGGTGTCACCGGCGGCCACCCGTCGTACCGCGGACAGGAACTCCTCTCGGGATGCGGACTTAACCAGGTAGCCGGTAGCGCCGGCCTTCACGGCGGCGAGAACGTCGTCCCGCTCGCCACTGGCGGAGAGCACCAGCACCCGTATCGCGGGGTCGGCCCGTACCAGCTGACGTGTCACCTCCACGCCGTGGATGGAGGGCAGCTGCAGATCGAGGATGACCATCTCGGGCCTGGCCGCACGGGCTCGACGCAGCGCTTCCTCGCCGTCACTCGCGGTGGCAACCACGTGGAAACCGGCCTCGTCGAGGTCGCGGGTGATGGCGTCCCGCCACATGGGGTGGTCGTCGACGACCATCACACGCGTCACGATCGGCTCCCCGGTTCACGCGGTACCCGCAGCTCCCACTCGGTACCGGCGCCCGGCTCGGTGGTGAGGCTCGCGGCGCCGCCCAGCTCGGCAAGGCGCGCCACGATCGACCTGGCCACCCCCATCCGTCCGGCGGCCGCTGCTTCCTCAAGTCGGCCGGGCGGGATGCCCGGCCCGTCGTCGCGCACGCTGACCACCACGGCGTCACCCTTGTCCTCGAGCAGGACGTAGGCCGCTGCGTCGGCCGCGTGTCGTGCGGTGTTGTCCAATGCCGCCCGTACCGCCGCGACCAGTTCGGTAGCGGTGTGCGTCGGCAACGGCACCGACTCGCCCGGGGTGGCCACCGACACCGTCCGGCTGGTGTGCAGTTCCAGCAATCCGGCCACGTCGCTGACCGCAGGCAGGGGGCTGGCGGCACCGTGGTTGATGCCGCGTACCAGTCCGCGCAGCACCTCCTCCTGCTCGGCGGCGAGCTCGGCCAGCTCTGCGGCGGGGCCGCCGATCTCGGCGCCGCGGCGCTGCACGTACGACAGCACCTGCAGCACCCCGTCGTGGACGGCGCGGGAGAGCCGCTCCCGCTCCTCGGTGGCAGCGCTCAACGCCGCCGCCTGGGCGCGTTCGAGGGTGCTGATCCGCACCAGCGACGCAGCGTAGCCGACCGTCAGCCCGGCGACTATCAGCAGGAAGACGTTGCCGAAGGTGGTACCGGTGGGCTCGACCCGAACCGCCACGTCGACGGCACCCTCGATCAGCGCGGCGCCCAGGCCGCCCTGCCAGCCCCACTGGATCGCCCAGGCGAGGACGGGGGCGGCGATCCAGTAGCTGGGGATGGTCGCGGCGCCGCGGTCCAGCATCGCCGATCCTGCCACGTACGGTGTCACCAGCAGGGCACCGACGCCGAGCGAGAGATCGACGGCAAGCAGCCACGGGCGGCGGCGGGGCGCCGCGTACAACCAGGGCGCGGCGATCGACCACGCCGCGATACCGGCGAGCACCACCCACGCCAGCCCGGGCCGCTCATACGACTGCCAGTGGAGAATATTGATCGCCGCCGCGTAGCTGAGCAGCACCAGACGGACGACAGCATGGGCCCGCCACAGCGGGCCCATGCTGTCACGGGTCGCCGCCCGGCGTTTCGCCGCCTGCCCAGTCGCACGCACCGCTCCATCTTCGGCGAAACCGCGTCAACATGAGTAGCTGTACCTAGACAGGTCGGGTAGTCGGGCGGATGGCCGGACACCGCTTCCCCGACAGGCTTGATGCATGCTCGTCAACGACATCCATTCCCGCCTGAACCCCACTCGTCCGGGCAGGCTCGTGCGGGTGGACTCGCTGGGCGCGCTGCGCGCCGCCGTGATCGACGCCTGCGGCTCCCGGGTCAGCGTAGCCGGAGGCCGGCACGCCATGGGCGGACAGCAGTTCACCAGCGGTGGAACCGTGCTCGACACCCGTGGCATGGCCCGGGTGCTCGACTTCGACCAGCGGCGAGGGCTGGTCGAGGTCGAGGCCGGCATTCAGTGGCCACAACTGCTCGACCAGCTGCTCGCCGCGCAGCGGGGGCAACGCTGGCAGTGGGGGATCGTCCAGAAACAGACCGGGGCCAACTACTTCACGATCGGCGGCTCGGTGTCGGCGAACTGCCACGGACGCGGGCTGACCATGGCGCCGATAGTTGCCGACGTGGAGTCGTTACGCCTGGTGCGTGCCGACGGTTCGGTCGTCGTCTGCAGCAGGCAACAGAACCCAGAGCTGTTCCGGCTGGTGGTCGGCGGTTACGGACTCTTTGGCGCGATCTACTCGGTGACTATTCGGCTATCGCGGCGCACCAAACTTGAGCGTGTGGTCGAGGTGATCACGGTGAAGCAGCTGACAGACCGGGTGACCGAACGTGTCTCGGCCGGCTTCCGCTACGGTGACTTCCAGTTCGCCATTGACCCCGCCTCACCAGACTTCCTCGACAGAGGTGTCTTCTCCTGCTACCGACCGGTTGACCACGACCGGCCAATTCCGGAGAACCAACGGGAGCTCGGTCCGGAAGATTGGCAGTCTCTCCTGGTTCTCGCCCACACCGACAAAAGCCGCGCGTTCGACGCCTACTCCCGCCACTATCTCGCCACCTCGGGTCAGCTCTACTGGTCGGATCTGCACCAGCTCGCGGTCTACCTCGACGACTACCACAACGACCTGGATCATCGGCTGGGCGCGGAACAGACCGGCTCAGAGATGATCTCGGAGCTGTACGTGCCCAGGGACCGCCTCCCCGAGTTCATGACGGCAGCCGCAGACGAGCTCCGGCGCAGCGCGGCCGACCTGATCTACGGCACGGTCCGGTTCATCGAACCGGACGAGGAGACCTACCTGGCCTGGGCCAGGCAGGACTACGCCTGCATCGTGTTCAACCTGCACACCCCACATACACCCGAAGGCGTAGCCCGCTCGTCGACGACCTTCCGGCGCCTGCTCGATCTCGCCATCGAACAGGGCGGCAACTATTACCTGACCTACCATCGCTGGGCCGATGCCGGGCAGGTCTTGGCCTGCTACCCGCAGTTCGCCGACTTCCTGGCGCTCAAGCGGAACCACGATCCGGAGGAGCTGTTCCACAGCGACTGGTATCGGCACTACGCGGCCCTGCTTCCGGCCACATGACACGAAGTCGGGCTGACCTTCAACTCCACCACGAGAGGTCGTTCATGGTGGCGTACCAGTGTCCGCGCTGCTGGGCCGGCAACAGAACTTCCCCGGCAGCGAGACGACGGCTGTTCAGTACTGAATGCTGATGTGCTTCTGGTCGGGTGATGCTTCGGTGGGCAGTCGGCTGGCGTGGCCGGTGGCGATGCGCTGTGCGCTCCACGCCGCGGCGGCTGCGTCGAGTACGTCGTCGGGGCCGGCGTTGCCTGCGTCACCGAGCTGGTCTGGTAGGTGGATGCCGTGCCCGGCGACGAGTGCCCGGCGAGTCATGTGCCCAATCCAACTGATCTTGCGGTATGCCAGCGGCTGGCCGTTCATAGCGGCGAACGACACCTCGGGGTGAACCTCGTGCAGCGGGTACTGGCCGGTGGCAAGACACTGGTTAGCTTCGCGGAGCTTGTCGCGTAGTCCCCACGTCTGGCGGGATAGCCCGTGCCCGGTGAGCTGCCGGCACCGTTGGTTGGCCTGCTCCCAGGAATCCTCGTGCCAGATGTCCTCCTGCCAGACCGCTCGCGGCGGTATTCGGAACACGCTGCGGCGGCGTGCTCCCACGAAGGCTTGCGCGGCACTGTCCGCCTCGCGCCAGCCGGTCTCGACCAGCCCCAGTGGCATATCGATGCCCACCGTATGGACCTCTTGGATGTCGTCGATGCCCGACAGCAGCGCGGTCAGGCGGCCCGCGATGTGCGCGGCGGCGAACGTGCCGCAGTGCAGCTCGATGCCGACCCATCCGATGGTGCATGCGTCGATGCCGAGGACCCGCATGTCGGTGATGCTGCCAGCGCACCCGTCCCAGCGTCATCGGCGCGACTGGGTTGCCGAGATCGGCCAGGTGACCACGTTCGCCGGGCACCAGGGGTGGCCCATCATTGCCCGGCGAGGTCGCGGAGCTTGGCCGCCTGCTCGACACCGACAACTGGGAGACGATCGGGACCGAGCAGCCCGACCTGCACCAGGACCGAGGCTTGGTCCCAGTAAATCAACATCATGGGTGAAGCTGACGATGAACTCCTCGACCAGGCTATCATCCCCGACTGTGCGCGATACAGGGATGATGTTCCAGTCCGCTGGCCACCTGCTCTGGCCGATGAAGTGGTCCCTGTAGAAGCCGGAAACCGCAGCGTTGCCCACGCCGCCTCCTCCTGTCGGCACAAAGTAGGTGTGCGGCTGGTCCACCATCGTCTCCATGGTGGCGTCGAGGTCGAGGTCAACGAACTCATGCCGCATATGCTCGTCGTACAGAGCACCCAGATCCGGTCGGTCTTCTGCGGTCATCTCCGCCCTCCCGTGCGTCTTACGCTGTCCCCGGTATCCCCCATTTGTGAAACTCTAGCGAACACAGAGTTGATGCCAGTATCGCACCTAGCTCACGTCGTCCATGCCGCACACCGTCGAGGCTGATCGACCACAAGTGATCTGGGCCTACAGAGCTCCTGCCCCGGCAGGTGCCCAGTAGGGCTCGGAGGCAGACGGCACCGACGAGCCGAAGCTCCCGTGTGGATTTCCGAGGACGGGAGGATCAGTACCCAAACTTGGTATCAGGAGGAACGATGTCGATCTTGGTCACCGGGGCGACCGGAACCGTCGCCCAAGGCGACTTCGGCGGGCCCGAGACCCTGGTCCCCGCCCTGCGAGGGGTGGAGCGATGCATCTGGTCGCGATCGCCGGGTACGGTCCGCTGACGACCGGTCCGCAGATCCTCGAGATGTCGGTGATCGACGCCGGGTTCAGACGCGGGCGCGTCGAGCCTGCACGAAAGACCAGACGGCCAGGGCAAGGAATCCCCCGCAGAGGGCCAGGTTGAGCAGCCCGGCAGCTTGTGCGATGTCGGCATGTTCGGAGCCTGCGGAAGGACTGGCGATGAGTTGCCCGGCAGAGCCCAGCACTCCGATCAAGGCCACCGCCGCAGCGGCGTGCATCGCATGACGATGCGCGGGGCCGCCGCGCAGTCCGACGAGCCCCGCGACTGCGAGCCCCACGCCGAGCGCTGCGGGGATGAGCGCGGTCAGACTGGCACCGGGACCGGAGGCGGTGTAGGCCCAACCGCCCACAACGATCAGTACGACGCCGACGGCAAGTGCGATCTTGGACAAGGGACCCTCCACATCTTGGAAGACGGGTGTCCCCCCAGTGTTCCGTATCTGTGATCCGGAGTGCCTGCCCGGGGGACCTAATGAGTGCCGAAGTCCTTGTCGCGTCATGCGGCTGCTCAGGGGTCCACGACCGCGCGATCGTTGGGCACGCCGTGCGTCATCTGCAGCCCCTCGACGTTGCGCGGGCACTGGGGTCGACGTGTAGGCCGACCTGCGGGCTTAAGCCTCTACCTTAACGGCATTAAGCTGTGCCGCAGGCTCGCCTTTCGTCGAGGCCGTTCGATCGGCGAGGTGAGCCATCAGGAGGTCAGTGAATTCTTCCGCGGCGCCGACGTCGAATTGATCGTAGCGGTAGCGGGTTACCAGGGCGAGCCGCTCTCCGCTGGTGGCGGCTCCGATAGCGACGCTGCAGGTCGGGTCGCACGGTGGGGAGAACCACAGCTCGGGTACCTGCGAGGCTGGATTGGCATCGAAGCTGGGGGGGTCGGGAATGCGGCCGAGGTTGGACAGCATCGCGGTGTCGACGAACCGATCATTAGCGCTCCGTAGCAGCTTGGGTGCCGCACGCTTGAGCAGGAGAGGTGTCTTCTTGGTGAGATTGAGAAGGTCGTGCAAGCCGTAGGCGCGGTTCTTGCGTCGCACCGGATTGGTCTGCTCGGTCACCGCAGCAGCGGCGGTCGTCAGGTCGGTTCGGTCGTTCGGAGCGGTGGACACGGTGACCATCGACGTGAGGTTGCTGACCACCTCCCAGAAGCGGTCAGCGGGGCGGACATTGACCGGCATCATAACCCCGATCCGGTCTGTCGGCATACCGTACTTGGTATTCCATGCTTGCACGGTGAGATGCAAGGCGGCGAGCAGGACGTCGTTGACCGTCGTCCCGGGTGCTCGCTGCACGAACCCCGGTGTCGTGGTCTCGCCGATGTCGACGGCCCGGCGGACGAAGCCGAAGCCGCCACTATCGCTGCCACCGATCACCGCGATCCGGCTCGCCGCATCCAGCGCCTCTCGAACCCGCCGCAACCCTTCCAGTAGCCGCGCCCGCTTTTCGCTTCGGGTTTTCGGGACTAGGAAGGAGTCGAGGTCACGGGCCTCTGCGAGGGGTAGCGGGTCCGCAGGGTCTGGCTCGTCTCGGTAGGCTCGGGTGATCGTCTGCATCAGGCGCACGGCACCGACGCCATCAGCGATCAGGTGGCTGGCGCACATCATGACGAGATCCCCACTCGGCCGCCGGGCCAGGACAATGCGCAGCGCGGGGGCGGTGTCCAGTGGAATCGGCGGGGCGTACAACTCAGCCCGCAGCCGGTCCAAAGCCGTATCGTCGGGGCAGTCCGCCACCCGGACCAGATCACTATCCAGCTCATCCATTACGTCCCACTGATACGAATTATCCCACAGCTTCCAGGGTGCTAGCCGAGCCCGGGCCAGCGGATGACGCCGACAGCAGGACAACACCGCCTGCCGGAGCCTGGCCTCGTCCACATGATGGTCCGTGCCCAGCTCGAACTGGACGTTCCATGGTGAGCGCACATTCTGTAAATGCAGGAGCGCTTCGTCCAGCAGGGTCAAGGGCAGCGCCCGAGACTCAGTAGCCAAGACGCTCCTGCCACGCAGGGTCTGTTCCACACAGGGTCTGTTCCACAGATGCTTCGACACACTGACCTTCGTGCTAGGGCATGAGATGGTTCGCCTCAGGGAGCACTCGGCAAGTTACTGTGCCTGCAAACGCGCGGCTCCGGGCGAGCAAACCGACCGTTGTGACGTAGGTCTCGTCCACGAACACCGATCACCCGATGCGTGCCCGGCATGGCCGTGCCGCGTCGATCAACAGCTTGCGGCGCTCGAACGCGGTTCTCAGCGTGAAGACCCAACTATCGTGCCGGGGGCAGCGTCGGCCATGAAGTGGAGCGGGTGGCGGCTATGTGCTCGACTTCTCGATTCCAGCGTCCGGGTGCACGGCCAGAGCAGCCTCGACCTGCTTGACACGTACCCGCAGCGCCCGATATTCCGTGTGACTCGTCAGCCTCGTTGTCACCTTGAGGTCGAACACGGCGGGGGTACGCCAGGGTGTTGTCCACTTACGTTCCACTTCGGCGGCGACTTCTTCCTTGATTGTTCCCATCCGCTCGCGCAGGTCCTGCAACTCCCGCCGCCCATCGTCCGCACTGTTCCGGTCATCCGCACCAGCTGGTGTCTCCTGGGTGCTATCGCCCTGGCTCACGTTGACGCTCCCGCTCTCGTACCGTCGAGCTTGAGCATGCACGGTGCGCGCCCTCGGCATCTCCAGTCTAGATGATCGGCGCTCATCACGTCGTGATCGTCGCCCACGTACAGTCCAGGCCGGCAGAGGCCGTAACACGACCGGAGCGGGGGAGGAACTCAGATGACGGACCACTCGGGCACCACCGCCGGCGAGCTGGTCGCGCAGACCCAGCGTGAGTTGGTGGACACTGCGGATGCGATCCGCTCCCATCGCTTCCTTGAGCGCCTGCGGGCACGGGATGTTCCCGACGAGCGACTGCGTGCCCTGGCCGGGGAACAGCACGCCATCGTGTCCAGCGACCGGCGGAGCTTCGCCCAGCTGGCGGCCCGCTTCCCGGCAGGGCTCGCGGGTGGGTTCTTCCTCGGCATGGCCGAGGGCGAGGGCCTGGCACTGGACAAGCTCCGGGGCCTGGCGGACTGGCTGGGGCTGACCGACGACGATCTACGGGCCCATGAGCCGCATCCCGGCGCTCAGGCGTACCCGTCGTTCGTCGCCTGGCTCGCGCTCAACGGCTCGCGGGCGGAGGTCGTACTGGCCTTTCTTGCCAACTTGGCCGCCTGGGGTGAGAACTGCGGGCAGGTCGCAGCCGCGCTCCGCGAGTCCTACGGGGCCGGCGACGACGCTGTCGCGTTCTTCGACTTCTTCGCCAATCCGCCCGAGGGCTTCGAGGCCCACGCGTTGGCTGTCCTCAACGAGGGACTCGCCGCGGGCGACTCGCCCCTCCTCGCTCGCCGGGCTACCCGGCTCCTGCAGGCATACGAGCTGTCCTTCTGGGACGCACTCGCGGAAGGACTGTGATGAGTGGACTCAGCGCAGAGCTACGCGCCGCCGCGAGCGAGATCTGGGACACCCAGCATCGCCACCCGTTCGTGCGCGGGATCGGGGATGGCACGCTCGACCTGGAGCGGTTCCGCTTCTGGATCCGGCAGGACTACCTCTTCCTGATCGAGTACTCCCGCCTGCTGGCGTTGGCCGCCGCGCGCGCTCCCGACCTGGACACCATGAGGCGGTTCGCAGATCTCGCGCACGAGACGCTGCACGATGAGATGGACCTGCACCGTTCCTACTCCGCTGAGCTCGGCATTCCCGTGGCAGATCTCGAGCGGGCGGAGATGGCGCCGACCACCCGCGGCTACACCGATTTCATGCTGCGCACCGCCACGATCGGCGACTTCGCCGAGCTCGTCGCAGCTCTGCTCCCCTGCATGTGGGGCTTCAACGAGATCGGGTGCCGGCTCGCCGAGCACGGACCGCCCGACGACGAACGTTACGCGCGCTGGGTCGAGATGTACGCCTCGGACGAGTTCACTGCGCTGGTCTACTGGCTTCGCGAGCTGACCGACCGGATCGGCACGGACCTGCCCGGTGCGCCGTGGGACAGGATGCGGGACGTCTTCCTCACCAGCAGCCGCTACGAGCTCTCCTTCTGGGAGATGGCGTGGACGCTGGAGACCTGGCCGCAACTCGGCCGATGACAACACCCGCGATCGTGCACCTGCTGCCTCGTCAATCCGGCGAATGACCAGCAAGGAGTGCGTCGCCCAAGGCAGGGAGCCCGAGCGCGGTGAGAGCGCTCGCAACCTGGCTCCGGTACTTCAGGATGTCGGCTTTAACCGCATCGGTACCACCCTGGACGCACTCGCCGACCGCCCGTGCGATCGACTCAGCTACTGTGTAGGCAGGCTTATTGTGACTGATCCCCCGCAAGGTCACATAGCTCGACGCGAGACACCCGACTGCTCGGCCGACGAAGGCAACCGCAGGAATTTCCGCGACCCCTAACGGCCCTCCCGAGTCTCCAGTGTTGAGAACTCCCTCCTGCTGCAGAAACCTCCGGATCCGGGACTCGATCGACTGGCGATCACCCGTCGACAGAATATCGTCAGGAATTGACGCGAGTGCCTGCTCGAGCGCTTCCTGCTCTGATGCTGATAGTTGGGCATACGAAGCAAAGTCTGTCTCTTGTGCTTGAGTCACCGTTGCCTCCGTGTTTGCCATCCCGCACCGGACTCAACCTGTTAGCTTAGCGTACGAAGTATCACCCGGAAGGGCCGCTCCGACGCGCGGAGGAGCACTGCCGCCCGCGCCGTCGTCGGTGGCTACCGCACGTCCTGCGCGGACGTATGGTCGAGAACCGGTCGGCGTGCCCTTAAGATGCGGCAATGCCGCGCCGACAGCTGCACCTCCTCGCCCTGCTCGTCGCACTGTTCACCGCACTGCCCACGTCCTGCGGCGGGCAGGCCACCGAGGAGAACTCACCACCCTTGCCCGCTGGTGCCGGGTTGCTGGTCGACTCGGCGACGGCGATGCGGACAGCGACGAGTACCAGGGTCGGCATCGATGTTGAGGGCGAGCTGCCGGGAGTGCCGATCAAGTCGGCCGAGGGCCAGCTCAGCAAGGAGGGCTTGGCGAAGGGCACTGCCTCGCTGGATATGGGGGAACAACGCTACGAGCTGGCCTTCGTGATCATCGGTACGGACCTCTACCTGCGGGGCCCGACCGGCGGCTTCCGGAAGCTGTCCACATCATCAGCCTTCCTCGTCTATGACCCTACCGTGATCCTGGATCCGAAACGGGGGATCGCAGCAGTTCTGGCCAGCGGTGCTGCGGCGAGGACCGAGGCTCGCGAGCAGGTCGGTGGCGTGGACAGCTTCCGGGTGCAGGCTAGGTTCTCCGGGCAATCGCTCGACAAGCTCGTGCCTGGATTCACTCAGGACTCGACCAGCCGAGTGTGGATCGCCGCTAACGGCTTCCGACTGGTGCAGGCTCAGTTCCCCACCACCGGTGGCACGATCACCTTCCGGTTCTCCGACTACGATGCCCCGGTCGACATCAGCGCACCGATCTGACAGATCACGAGGTCGCCCCATCCTGGGCGACGAGGTGTGCGATGCACAGGTGCGGGGTAACGAACGGTTCGAGTCTGATGGCCTCGACGGGGGCGTGTAGGTTGTTGAGGCTCTGCTTGAGCAAGCCGAGGTGCATTGCGCAGACCACGCTGGGGTGCTCGCTGGCGATGGGGTGGAACGGACAGGCGTGCAACAGGATCCGGAGATGTGATTCGTCCGTGTCCAGTTCTGGTTCGAAACCGAGCTCGGTGCACATGGCGATCACTCGGCGGACGGCCTCATCGGCGGAAACGTCAGCGAACGGCTCAGGCCACCGGTGGCGGCGGGCGAAGGCGCGGCCAGCCTCCTCGGCCTGCCCGGTGGGGATGTCGCTGCTGGCAGCGAGGTAGCTGGCGAGGATGTGGGCGAGTAACTGAAAACCACCCGGCGGATGGCTACCTGAGTCGTCCGTGGTCGCGGTGAAGATGAGCCGGGGCCGTCCGGAGGCACCACGGGGGTCGGGACGGCAGCAGGCGAGCCCAGCGTCGATAAGGATCTTGAGGTGGAAGCGCACCGTGTTGGGGTGCAGGTCGGTCCGTGCCGCGATCTGCTGGACGTCGAGCGCAGCGCCGCTGCGGCGCAGCAGGTCAAGGATATGGACCCGGGTGGCGGTGGCTAGCGCGCTGTGGGTCTTGCTGCGCTCACCGGCAGAGCCGGTCTTCGGTGGCATGCTCAAGAAGATACTACGACTATGGTAAGAACCAGCTCGACAGGAGAGGCGGACGGTGATGATCGCCGAGTTGACGGGTGCGCAGGTGGATCAGATTTTCGCGCGACGCAAGCAGGCAACCAGAGCGCTGGGCCAGGACGCGGAAGCGGTGAGCAGGGCTTGCTACGACATGGCCTTGCGTTTCCACCGCGGCGGCAAGTTGGTGTGCTTCGGCAACGGGGCCGCGGCCGCCGACGCTGCGCATATCGTGGTGGAGTTCGTGCACCCGGTCATCGTGGGCAAACGGGCCTTGCCTGCGGTGTCGTTGGCCAATGACGCCGCCACGATGAGCGGGATCGCTCGCCTGAGCGGCTTCGGGGACACCTTCGCCGCCCCGCTGCGGCTGCAGGCAGCGGCCGAGGACATCGCCTTGGGCATCTCGGCGGACGGCGAATGCTCCAACGTCGCTCGCGCGCTGGGCGCTGCTCGTGACATGGGTCTGCTGACCGTGGCGTTGGTCGGCGGTGACGGCGGCCAGATCGCCCGGATCGCTGGGCTGGACCACGTGCTGGTCGCGCGTTCGGGGGATCCGCAAGTGGTCAAGGAGGTCCAGGTCACCACCTATCACGTGCTGTGGGAGCTGGTGCACGTCTTCTTCGAACAACCCGGTGTGCTGGACCCGAGAGTCGTGCAGTGAGCGCACTGGCCTGGATCGTCTGCCCGGAGGTGTCGTCATGAGCGGCGTGGAGTCGCTGTACCCATTCCTCTACTCGGGTGTGTCCGACGTGGAGGCGGTGCTCGCGGAGGTGTGCCGTTCGACCACCGAGAAAACCGAGGAGATCATCCGGCTGCGCGCCGACGTGCTGGAGCTCTATCGTGATCGACTCATCGAGTGTGCCAGTGTGATGGCCCGGTCCTTCGCCGCTGGCGGCCGGTTGTTCACCTTCGGCAACGGTGGGAGCAGTACCGACGCGCAGGCCGTCGCCGAGCTTTTCCAGAACCCCGGCCCGGCCGGTCGGCCATTGCCCGCTGCTGCGCTGACCACCGACGTCGCGGTGCTCAGCGCGCTGGCCAACGATGTCTCCTTCGACGTGGTCTTCGCCCGGCCGCTGGCCGCCAACGGTCGCGCCGGGGACATCGCGATGGGCTTGTCCACCAGCGGCGGGTCGGCGAACGTGCTGCGCGGCTTGGCGGAGGCCACCCGCCGCGGCATGCTCACCATCGGGCTGGCCGGCTACGACGGCGGCAAGATGGCCGAGGCCGACACCATCGATCACCTGTTCGTCATGCCATCGTCCTCGGTGCACCGCATCCAGGAGGCCCAGACCACGACCTACCACGTGCTGTGGGAACTCACCCAGTCGGCGCTGGGCTCGACATGAGCACCCGGCGTACGGTGCGCGCTCAGGGCAGGAGCAGATTGACGTCACCGAATTCGTGCCACAGGTAGCCGAGTTCGATGGCCTCGGCGTAGCTCTGATCGAGCACGTCGGGGCCGGCGATGGCGGCCAGCATGTCCAGATGCGAGGCGCGCGGTTCGTGCAAGCCGGTGAGCAGGCCGTCGACCACCCGGGTGCCGCGTTCCGGCGTGATGATCAGATCTGTCCAGCCCTGGTCGGGGCCGACCACCCCGTCGGGGCTGGTGGCGCTTTCCAGCGCGCGCACCACAGTGGTGCCGGCCGCAATGATCCGCATCCCGGCCGTCTTGGCCTGGTTGACGATCCGCGCGCTGGTCGCTGGCACCGCGAAACGTTCGGGGTAGGGGCGCTCGTGTGCCTCCGGTGAGGCCACCCCGGTGTGCAGCAGCACGGGCACGACCTGCACGCCGGCCGTGACGAGCCGGCTCACCATGCGGTCGGTGAACGGCCGCGAGGCGCTCGGCATCTCGGCGCTGCCGGGATGGGTGGCGAACACGGTCTGGTAGTACGACAGCGGCCACGGCCGGCGCAGATACCCGTACCGGATGGGTGCGCCGAACAGGTACAGGTACTCCTGCACTGAGGACGCCCGGCCGGTGTCCACCTCGGCCACCCAGAGCCGCTCATCGAAGAACCGTTCGCGCAAGGCGAGAGATCCGCCGCCAAGCAGTGCGTACCGCGTGCCCGGCGCGCCGCCCGAATGGGGCGCGGTGGCCTTGCGGGCCGCCTCGCGCAGCTCGATCAGCCAGGTGCCCGCAGGTAGTTCGGTGGAGAAGTGCACGGTCAGGTCGCTGTCCAGCACGGGCACCGCGGCGGGCAGGGTGGCGGACGTGTTCACCACCAGCACATCGCCCGGCCGTAGCAGGTCGGGTAACTCGGCGAACCGGTGATGACTGAGTTCGCCGGTCGAGTTCGAGCCGACCAGCAACCGCACGCCGTCGCGGGCGAGGCCACGGGCCTCCGGCGGCTCGTGCGCCTCCAGTTCCGCGGGCAGCATGAAATCCAGCGCGCGCGGCCTCATGCGACGACCTCGGCCAGGCGGATCCGGCCGGACTCGGGGCGGTTGGCCACGATCTTGAGGAATGCCGGCACGACGGTCTCGGGAAGCGGGCGGTCGCTGATGTCCTCCCCGGGGAACGCCTCCTGGTGCATCCGGGTGCGCAGGTCACCGGGGTCCACGGCCCAGATCCGGACGTCCGGCTGCTCGGCGCCGAGCACCCGGCTGACCTGCTCGACGGCGGCCTTGGCCGAGCCGTAGCCACCCCAGCCCGGGTAGGGCTGCATCGCGGCATCGGAGGTGATGTTGACGACAGCGCCGGAGCGCGCGCGCAGGCCGGGCAGCACGAGTTGGGTGAGCGCCAGCGGGCCGAGCACGTTGACCTCGTACACCTGACGCAGCACATCTAGCGGGTAGTCGGCGAGCGCGGGTTGGGGGCTGGGGCCGAGGATGCCGGCGTTGTTCACCAGCAGGTCGGCGCCGCCCAGTTCGCTCGCGGCGGCGCGCAGCGCGGCCCGGTGCGCCGGGTCGGTGATATCGCCTGGCACGGCCAGCACGTCGCCGCCGAGTTGGCCGAGTTGGTCGCGCGCGCCGGACAGCGCCCGCGCGTCCCTGGCGTCGATCACCAGCCGCCAGCCGTTCTCGGCAAGCCCGATGGCCACTGCGAGGCCGAGCCCACGTGACGCGCCGGTAATGATTGCGACTGACATCGGTTTCCCCTTCGTTCCTACTCATCGATGTGATCGACGTTAGGTGCGCTGCGGGGGGCCGCCATCGGGCTCGCGACGTGAAGGACCTCGGTCTTTGGACCTAGGTCCGCGGCCTGATCCGCGGCGGCACCGGCCTGGGTACCGTGATGTCGTGGTGAGTTTCGATCGGGCTGAGCTGCGCGAGGTCAGCGCTGCTGTGCTCGCGGTGGCCGGGCACCTTTCCGTGCGCGAGGTGCTGCAGACGATCCTCACCTCGGCGCGGCGGTTGCTCGACGCGCGGTATGGCGCGCTGGGTGTACCGGACGAAGATGGATCGTTCGCGGAGTTTCTCGCCGACGGGGTCAGCGAGCAGCAGTGGCGCGAGATCGGCCCGGTACCTCGCCAGCACGGCGTGCTCGGCGTGCTGCTGCGCGAAGCCAACCCCGTGCGGCTGGCCGATATCCGCCAGCATCCCGAGTTCGACGGGTGGCCGGCCGCGCATCCGGATCTCTCCGATTTCCTGGGTATGCCCATCACCGATGGTGAGGAAATCCTCGGCGAGCTGTTCCTGGCCAATAAGAACACTCCCGGCGGGTTCACCGCTGACGACGAAGAGCTGCTGCGGTTGCTGGCCGCGCACGCCGCGATCGCCCTGGTGAATGCGCGGCTCTACGAGCGCAGCCGGGAGCTGTCCATTCTGGAGGAACGTAACCGGATCGCACGGGAGCTGCACGACGCGCTGACGCAGAAGCTGTTCAGCCTCCGGCTCACCGCGGAGGCGGCGGCATCGCTGGTGGGCCGGGACGCCGCGCGGGCCACCGAGGAGTTGGCCACGGTACGGCGGCTGGCTGGCGAGGCGACCGAGGAACTGCGCGCGATCGTGGTGGGACTGCGGCCACCCGCGCTCGCCGGTGACGGGCTGGATGTCGCGTTGCGCAAGCAGGTCGACCTGCTGGACCGAGTGCATCAGGCGCGGGTGCGGTTCATCGGGGAGCCGGTGTCCCGGCAGACCGCGGTAGGAGAGGAGGCGGCTTACCGGATCGCGCAGGAGGCGTTGCACAACGCGCTGCGGCACGCTGACGCGAGCCACGTGGACGTCGGGCTGGCTTACCGTGCCGGTGCGCTGATGTTGGAAGTGACCGATGACGGGCGCGGGTTCGACGCCGATGCGGCGCAGTCGGCGCGGCGGCTCGGGCTGGCCTCGATGCGTGAACGGGCGCGAGCGGCCGGTGGGCGCGTCACGGTCATCTCCCGGCCGGGCGGCGGTACGACCGTACGGCTGGAGGTTGATGTGGTGCTGCTCGACCTGCGCATGCCCGACGGTGACGGGGTGGCGGCGCTACGCGGGTTGCGCGAGCGGAGGGTGCCGGCCCGGGTGCTGGTGCTCACCAGCTTCACCGAGCCGGCCGCCGTGCTGCCTGCGGTGCGGGCGGGCGCGGCCGGGTACGTGTACAAGGACATCGACCCGGCAGCGCTGGCCACCGCTATCCGCGCGGTGCACGCCGGGCACGTGCTGCTCAACCCGGACGTGGCGCGGCTGCTCGCCGCCGGGGACGCTCAGCCCACCGGTGTGCACCTGACCGCTCGGGAACACGAGGTGCTCGGCGAGCTCGCCCACGGTCGCTCCAACCGGGAGATCGCCCGCGCCCTCACGCTGTCCGAGAAGACGGTCAAGACGCACGTGAGCGCGGTGCTCAGCAAGCTCGGCGTGGCCGACCGCACCCAGGCCGCGCTCTACGCCGTGCGCGCCGGCCTGGTGGCCGACTCCGCAGAGTAGGACTCATCGCCGGGACGGAACCGACCTCGGCCCTGAGGAGCAGATGCTCGGATCGCTCCGCTAGATGGTAGGAAGTGGTGGGTGAGCAGCACGATCGAGGTGGTGGACCAGGGGCGGATCCTGGCTTACACGTTCGAGGACCTGATGCGCTACCACGGTCCGGGCTCGCCCGGCGGGGTGGCGCACGCCGTCAAGGTGATGGAACGGGCGCTTCCGCTCCTCGAGCCCGCCGGGCTGCTGGAGCGACGCGAGATCGGGGTTCAGACAGCCTTTGCAGGTCCGGGCGCTCGGGATGGATTCGAGATGGTCACTCGTGCCGTCACCGAGGGGCGGTATGTCATCGATGACGCGTTGACGCGTCCTGAACATGGCCCGACCCGCGAGAGCTTCGTGTTCCGGCTGAGCTACCGGGGGCGCAGCGTGACAGTTGTCCTGCGCGAGGGGTACGTGCGGGAGGAGTTCATCGCACTGGCACGCAAGGAGGAGCGGAGCGCGGAGGAGGAGAGCCGTCTGACCGTTCTGAAGCAGGAGATGGCCGACCGGTTGCTGGCCAGCCGCGCCACCGATGTGTACGACGTGGATAGCGGGGTCTGAACGCCTCGAACCGGTGGCTCCGCAGCAGCGATCCCACCACGCTACTGCGCGGAACCGCGCCGTGGTAGGAATGTGCCCGGTGGTAGGAATGTGCCCGGCACAACCCGTTGGGGGAGGTCGCCCGTGCGTCGTGCGTTGCTGGTCGCTATTGTCCCGCTGGTTGCCGCTGTGATTGCTGTCACTGTGGTTGCGGTCGCCGCACCACCCGCCGCTGGTGGGCAGGGTGGCCTGGACTACGTGGCGCTGGGGGACTCGTACGCCTCCGGGGTCGGCACGCGGTCCTACTACCCGGACTCCGGCGGCTGCCTGCGCAGCCCGTTCGCCTACCCGGTGCTGTGGGCGAAGGCGCACCCGACCTCGTCGTTCTCGTTCAACGCCTGCTCCGGCGCGACCACCGACGGGTTGCTGGCCGGCCAGCTCGGCCGGCTGTCTGCTGACACCGACGTGGTGACGGTGTCCATCGGCGGCAACGACGCCGGATTCGGCCGGGTGATGACGACCTGCCAGGTCGACGGGCCGGCGGCCTGTGATCGGGCGATCACTGCGGCGCAGGACTATATCGCGATGCAGCTACCTGACCGGCTGGACGCCGCCTACGGCGCGATCCAGCACCGCGCCAGCGCAGCCGAGGTGATCGTGCTCGGCTACCCGCAGCTGTTCGAGACCGGGCGCTGTGCCAACACGATCGACGCCGTCCGGCGAGCCAGGCTCAATGCGGTCGCCGACCAGCTCGCTGCCGTCACGGCCGACCGCGCCGCGGCCGCCGGGTTCACCTTCGCCGACACCCGCAGCTCCTTCGCCGGGCACCGCGTCTGCGCGCCGCAGGAGTGGATCAACAGCCCGACGTGGCCGGTGCAGGAGTCCTACCATCCCGACAGGGACGGACACGCTCGCGCTTACCTGCCCGTTCTGACGGCCATTACCGACGCGGCGACACGGCGGGCGGGGTAACCCCGGCGCGATGCCTCACCCCTGGTCGCCGGCAGGCCTGGGGTTGACGGTGAAGCGCAGTTCTTCCTCGCCGTCCTCGGTGACGTGCTCAACGTCGAGCTCCTGGTCCTCGAGGACCTTGACCAGGACGGGCGGGAGGAAGACCCTGACGCCGTGGTCCTCGAGCACCGAGTCATCCTCGGCGGGGGCGGCCGCGATGGACAGCCCCAACCCTTCCGCCCGCGTGGTCTCCCCCTGTCGGGTAATGCGGAGGCCCGACCCCTCGGGCATCTGGTGTTCGGTCACGAGCGAGTTGATGGCCTGGGCAGCTGCCTCGGTCACTGTCAGCATGCCGATACCGTAAGCGTCGTCACGCCGGAACGCTGCACCAGGGTCTAACTCAGGAGGGAACCAGCCGTGGGCGAACAGGAGTTCGTCGACCGGATCATCCAGGGCTTCGAGACGCTCCGCGATCGGCCGCACCTCGATGTCCTCGCGGCCCAGTTCGCGGCCGGCGACCTCTCGTTCATCGTCGACCATCGCGGGATCAGGATCCTGGTCGAGGATGAGTCCGGGGACAGCGGCCCCTTCGCCTGATCAGGTGCGGCTGATGTGCATCGCGAGTTCGCTATGGGCCGAGATGGCGCGGGTGGCCCGCTCGACGACGATCTCCAGCGACGCGCCGATGTGTTCGTGCAACAGGGTCAGCGCGGTATCGAGCTGATGGTTGAGAACCCGTTCGGCGATCTCGATGTGCTCCGAGATCGAGGTCTCGATACGGCCCTCGATCAGGAAGTCGTACATCCGGACATGCCGGATACGACGGTTCACCCCAACCAGGGCCTCGACCAGCTCGGGGTTGCCTGACGAGGCGAGCAGTGCGGTATGAAACCGCTCGTCCTGCAACACGAACTCGGGTGCCGGAACTGGCGGGTCCAGGGCGCAGCCCGTACCAGTGCTGCAGCTCGCTGCCCAGGGCAGTCGCGTCGTGCGACACCGTGGGGTTCTCGATCGACCGGGCGATCCCGCGTAACTCGACCGCGATCCGGACCTCGTAGAGGTCGCGGATCGTGCCCATGCTGGGCACCACGACGGAATAGCCGTATTCCTCGCGTTGGACCAGACCGTCGGCCATCAGCCGGGTGAGCGCTTCTCGCACGGGAGTTCGGGACACCCCGAGTTCTCTGGCCAGTTTGGGCTCGGTGAGCCGCTCGGTGACCGCCCGGTGACCGCTGAGTACCTCGTCGCGCAGCCTGGTGTTGATCTGTTCGCGAAGCGGGACACTGCGATCTTTGGCCAAGGGGTCTTTGGCCAGGGGGTCTTTGGGCACGTGCTCAGATCGCCATGGCTGCGCGGACACTGTCGAGTGCATCCGTGCCACCTTCACCGGAAGAGGTGATTCGGCCCGGCGGTTGAACGTCCAGGGCTTCCGGCGGAGTGAAAAATCAGGTGCAACCGCGGGGACCCGCTGCTAGCGTCGCTCACATGATCAGCAGAGATCTCTCGTCGCACCCTTGAGGGTGGGCCCTTGAGGGTGGGCCCTCGAAGGTGGGCCCTTGAGGGTGGGCGCAGTGCCGCGGTTGATCCGCGGCGCCCGAGTTCCTTTTGGTGATGCCCCGGGTCGCGCTGGCCCGAGCGGGCTGCCGCGCAGCCTGCCAGCGCGATCGCTGACCGAGCACGTCAAGCTGGAGGAGATGCCAGTGCCAAAGCATCCCGAACCCCGACCCGAACCCCGACCGGAGAACGACGCCGACACGCCCGTGCCCAACCGCCGCGAGCGCCGCAGCGGCAAGTCCGGGGCACCCTCGCCCCGCACCGGGAAGTCCGCCATCGGGCGCAACAACGGCATGGTCCCGAACCCACGGCATTACACGACACGGCGGCGTGGCCGCTGACCCGGCGGCCGCCCGCGCCGGGGTGATGCGTCCTCGCCGATAAGACCGGCGAGGACGCACCGCAGGTGACTCGGCTGCGCAGAGGTACCCTCAAGCGGCCATGTCCGCCGATGCTGTCGAGAACAGGGGTCGATGCGTGACCGGGTCGCCACCCGAGGACTGGGGCCGATGGCGCCAGGAGACGAGCCTGACGGACTACGACGAGCGCTGGCGGCGCATCGAAGCCGCGGGTGGCAATCCCCACGGCGAAGCGGATTTCGTGTGCTCCTACGACCCTCGCTCGGTGCTGGACGGGGGTTGTGGCACCGGTCGGGTGGCCATCGAGCTGGCTCGCCGCGGGCTCGACGTCGTCGGTACCGATCTCGACCCGGACATGATCGCCATGGCACGCGCGAAGGCTCCTGAGCTGACCTGGGTGCAGGCCGATCTCAGCGAGGTCGATCTGGCCATCCGGTTCGATGCCATCGTGCTCGCAGGCAATGTCATTCCGTACGTGGCAGCCGCCCGTCGTCGAGCGGCGGTCCTCGCATGTGCGCGGCACCTCGTGCCGGGCGGCCGGCTCATCGCCGGTTTTCAGCTTCAATCTGGCTGGCCCTCCGTGGCGGACTACGATATGTGGTGCGAGAGCGCCGGCCTGGTATGCGAGGCTCACTACGGCACCTGGGACCGCGATCCGTTCACCGATGCGGGCTCGTACGCCGTGTCCGTGCACCGCCGTCCGTGACGGTCGCCGCCCAGCCCTCGACAACCGATGGTGCGGGCTATCGCGAGGTGAGGTCGACCCGTGCCAGGGCGCGGAGCAGGCCGGGGCTCAGGCGGGATGCCAGCAGTCCAGCTTTGGCCTCGGCGGTGATCGGGGCGATCGCGGTGTTGCGCTCGACTGCGCGCCGGATCGCCCGCGCTGCCCTGGCCGGGGTGAAGTTGCGGCGGCGGTAGAGCGCGGTCGCGTGCTCTTGGGCGGTGCGCTCCGCGGTGGCGTCGAGACCGACGAACCGGGTCGTGCTGGAGATATTGGTGTGCACAAAACCAGGACAGACCGCCACCACGCCGACGCCGGAGGTAGCGAGCTCGGCGCGCAGGCACTGGCTCAGCGCCAGCACCGCAGCCTTCGTCGTGGCGTATGCCGGAAGCGCCTTCGTCGGCATGTACGCGGCGGCCGAGGCAACGTTGACGATGGTGCCGCCCGCACCGCCCTCCATCATCAGCCCGCCCAGCACTCGGCAGCCGTGGATCACCCCCCACAGGTTGACGTCGATGACGCGTTCCCACTCGGCCACCGTCGTGTCCAGGAATGGCCCCGTCATGCCGATGCCAGCATTGTTGATCACGATGTCCGGGATACCGTGTTCGTCCCGCAGCGCCTTGGCGAACTGCTCGACGGCGCCTCCGTCGGCGACATCGAGGGGATACGCATGCGCGGCGGGACCGAGCGTTCTGGCCAGTACTGCGGTGCGCTCGACGGACTGCTGGTCGATGTCGGTGAGCACCACCTCCGCGCCCTGCTCGGCGAACTCCAGCGCGCAGGCCCTGCCGATGCCGCTGCCCGCCCCGGTGATCACGACGAGCGCGCCGTCGAACTGGTCGCGGCGGGTACTGCTAGCCCGGGCCCGCCGCAGCGTGCGGGGTTCCGGCCCGCCCTCGGCGTGCTCGATCAGTTCGCTCGCGCAGCGCGCCACGGTCTGCGGGTTGGTGCGGGGTAGCCAGTGCCCGCCAGGCAGTTCCCGGACGGCGAGGTCGGGGACCCACTGCCCGATGTCGGTCTGCAGGGCTACCGAAACGAACGGATCCCGTTTCGGCGCCAGAACTTGAACCGGGACGTCGACCGTCCGGGGACCGGGATGGGTGAGCCGCGGCAGCATGTTCGCCCGGTACAGCGCAACCCCGTTCACCGCGTCCGACACTGCGGGAGCGGTCGCGTGTTCGAGGCGACCGATCGCCTGCCGGACGAGTCCGGTTCGCCAAGCCAGCTCCGGCAGCCACGGCAGCTGGAAGAACCCGATGTACCACGACGACGCCAGCTGGGTGGCCAGCTCGCGCAGCGCACGGGGGGTCGGACGGCGCAGCCGAGCCCGGATCCAGCTGCCCGCGTGGTCCAGGCACGGCCCGGAGATCGACGTGAACGAGGCGACCCGGCCCCGCAGCCACTCCCCGGTGACCGCATGCCAGACCTGCACCGCTCCCCAATCGTGGGCGAGCAGATGAACTGGACGATCCGGGCTGACCGCGTCGACGACCGCGACCAGGTCCTCGGCGAGTTGGTCGAGCCGATACGCGGCGGGACTGCGCGGTTTCTCGGACTGGCCCGCGCCACGGACGTCGTAGCTCACCACGTGGTAGCGCTCGGCCAGTTCGGCCGTCACGCCGTCCCACAGGGTGTGGTCGTCGGGGTAGCCGTGCACGCAGATCACCGTGGGCGCGCCGGGCGGTCCCGACTCGTGCACCCGCAGTCGCACGCCGTCGGTGCTGGTCAGCTCGCTGGTCATCACGCCGCCGCCGTTCCCTGCCACCGGTGCACGTGGGGCAGATCGTCGTCCAGCCAGAACGCTTCGCCGCTTTCGGTGGCGACGAGGATCTCCTCGAACTTCACCCCGACACCGCGGAACCCGATATGCGGCTCCACCGCCCACAGGCCCGGAGTTGCCGGGTGGTGGGACCTCTCGCTGTCGGCCCACAGCGGCGAGCGGTGGTGCATCCGCTCCACGATCAGGTCGCCGACCAGGGTCTGCAGCGAACGGATACCGAAACCGGCCGCGACGAACCTGGGCAGCCGCGAATGCACCTTGCGGACCTGATGCCCGATCACCCGCCCGGGGTAGACGCGGTGCCGGTTATCGTAGCCCTGCCGCGCGATCAGCTCGTCGACATCGCGGTAGATCTGCTGCAGCGGCACGCCTTCGCGCACCCTCGCGAGGATCAGTGTCCGGTACTCGGCGAGGTCGTCCATGAGCTGTTCGTAGATCCGATTTGTGCCCAGGCAGCCGGCATATCCGATGTCGGCCACATAGCCCTCGCGTACCGGCGCGCAGTCGAGGATGAACGGCATTCCCTCCGCCAGCCTTCGGTTGGTCGGGAAGAACTGCAGGGGAATCCGGAAACCGCGGAACGCGGTGCGGTCGCCGAACCAGGCGAACGGCGTGTGGAACCAGTCCTGCACACCGCGCTCGGTCAGGTACGCGCGGAGCCGGCCCGCGGCCTGCTTCTCGGTCACGCCGGACTCGAGCGTCCCCGCGACGGACTGCGCCGCGGTGTAGGCCAACTGCTGCACCTCGCGAAACCTCGCCAGCTCGGCGGGATTCGTCACCGGCTTGACTACTGCCAACTGGGCCACCGCCTTGAGACGAGGAACAGTTCCTGCCGGCGAGTAGACTACCCGTGGGTCGCAGCGGACCCTGCCATGTCCGTGTTCGATCTCCTCACCTGCGCCGTCAACCCCTCCTGCGGCAGGGGCCGTACGGCGCAGGCGCGGCTCGGCGTATCCGCGCCGGGGTCACGCGACGTCGGACCAGCGCTCAGGGCGCCCCCCGCGGCCACAGCCCGTATCGTGCCACCAGCGGCGCAGGCAGTTGCCGCACTGCACCCAGGTCCAGTTGACCTCGGAGTGGAGGAGGTACAGCCCGGTGTTGTCGCCACAGTGGGGGCAGGGCAGCCAGACCTGGCGGCCGATGTCTGCTTGTGGATCGAGCATCATGTTGGCCACCCCCTGGGTGGTAACACACCTTCGGCGACCAACATGTCGTGGCTGGACTGCTGGTCAGGGTCGAGCTGGGAGTAAAGCATTCGATGTGCTTGGGCTTCGCCGGCATAGATCGTGGTGGGATCCCAGTCGGCGCCCAGGGTCGCAAGGACGACGGCGAGGCGTGCGCCTTCGTGTGCGGTGAGGTCCACGTCGAACGAGACGAGGTTGGGCATCGCTTACCTCCGGTGGTCTGATAGGGACGAAGTCATGCAATTGGCAGTCTCTTGCATTGACACCTAGATCACCGACGTGGTCATTCTGGGTGTCATACCGGGACAGAGGCACGACCCGCCTCGCTGCGTACGGTCATTCTGTGAAGTCACAAACTGGTCTTCTCGGCGAAGCACACGCAATCGATACGGCGGCCGCGCTGGTCCCGCGGGACTGTGCTGGTGGGGACCTGACGGGACGTGGTACGGCCCCAGCGACGCCTACCCTGGGGAGGTCACCGACACCCTGAAAGAGATGAGCCCAGAGCTGCGACCGTCCCACTGGGACCGTCACCGGATGGCGTCTGCCTCCTTAGTCGAAGTGCGCCCGGTCGGGCTCAACCAGTGCGTCGGTCAAGCGCTGACGCATGGCCGGGTGCATGGCCAGCTGCCTCGCTTGCTCGGGGTTGAACCACGCTGCGCCGCTTGTTTCGTCCTGATCGGGCTGGGGGTCGCAGGCCGGGGTGAAGGCGTGGAAGCACACCGCGAACTGTTGGTAAACCCCGTCCCCGTGCGGATAGGCCAACACGTGGCCAGGATCGCTGTACACCCCGGAGAGCCCCGTGACCTTGATGGCCACGCCAGCCTCCTCGGCGACTTCCCGCACCACCGCCGCCGAGGCGGACTCCCCGACTTCGACCCTGCCTCCGGGCAACTCCCAGTATCCGTCATCGGCGCGGCGCACCAACAGGACCGAGCCCAAGCCATTGCGCACGACCGCGAATGCGGCGGGTAACAGATCGCCAGCCAGAGGGGCGGCCCCATCGTGATAGTACTCCACCCGCGCCATGTTTCCGATGGTTGGTCGCAGACATGACGGAACGAAGGCCGAACGGCAAACAGTTGGCAAACAATGAGTGAACGGGGTCGCAGAGCAAACTCTCTGCTGACGCGCACTGGTCCAGATCGTCGTGACCTCCGGGCGGACGCCCGCAGCGTCGACCTCCAGCCCGCCTGTTGGCTGCGTCGATCAGAGATCGCGGCCAGACCTGGTAGACATCGAAGCCAGCCCGACGGAAGTCAACGAACCCGCTGCCCTCGAGCGCTCACCGCGCGGTCTCCAGGACCGGTTCCCCCAACGCCAGGGTCCTGCCGTTCCAGGTGAGCGGCTGGCTTACCCAGATCGTTAGGCACCTCCTGTTCGCTGGCGGCTGGGGTGGGGTGGTCGGCGGTTGGGGTGAGTTTGGTCTGCAAGCCGGTGAGGAATGTGTCGAGGCCGAACTCGAATATCCCTGGTCCGTGCACGCCTCCGAGGTGGCGGCTGGCGGTTCGGATGGAGGGAATCTGGTCGGCGGGCAGCGCTTTGAAGTATTCGGCTTGGTCTTGCGGGGTGGCGCCGGGGATAGGGGCGATGCGGCCCATTTGGTGTCGGCCCACGGTGTAGGTGTAGAGGGTGAGGAAGGCGGCGGCGGCGTCCTGTGCTGTGAACCCTGCCTGGAGCAGAAGCTTGATGGTCCGTTCAATGATCGACAGGGCGTGCGGCCCGATCTTGACCTGGTGGCTGTAGACCTGGGCGAGGTGGTGATGAGCGGACAACGCCTGGTGGAAGCTGCACGCCAGCGTCCTTAGCTGGGTCACCCAGTCGCCGTCGGTGGCCGAGCAGTCCACCTCGCCCAGCATCAGGTCGAGCATGAGGTCAAGCAGCTCCTCCTTGTCGCGCACATGGTTGTACAGCGCCATGGGGGAGACGTCGAGCTCGGTGGCCAGTGCCCGCATGGTCAGGGCGGGCAGACCCTGATCGTCGACGAGGCGCAGCGCGGCCCGCACGATCCTGGGCCGAGTCAGTGGCGGTGGCCGCATGGCGTCCTCGCTCGGGTCGACGCCGACCCAGGTCGGTCGGTCGCTACGTGCCCGGGAGGCACTCTGCTGGTCGGTCAACTGTGGTCCTTTCCTCGCTTGCTGCTAGAGACGCTGCACCACATGTACAACGTACATCTACACCCGATCGGGCGATAGCGGTGCCGGCGAACTCCTGACACTGTACGTGCTTACGTACAGCGTATATGCAATTAACAGCGTATGCGCGCGGGGAGGAGTGTCATGATCACGATGGAGCAAGTCCGCCCAGCGGACGTCCTGGACCTGGCGGATGACTCCGCTTGCGCCCCGGGCAGTGTCGCTGACCTGCTGGCGCGGGCCCGCGACGGCGACTCGGTGGCTTGGGAGGAGATCGTGCGCCGGTACAGCAGTGTGGTCTTCGCGACAGTCCGGTCGTTTCGGCTGCAGGAGGCCGACGTCCTCGACGCGGTGCAGATGACCTGGCTGCGGCTGGCGGAGAACGCCCACCGGGTGCAGTTCCCCGAACGGCTAGCCGGGTGGCTGGCTACCACCGCCCGCCGGGAGTGCCTGCACATCCTGCGCCAGCAGGCCAAGCACACCCCGACCGCTGCTGATGCGGCCGCAGAGAATGTCGCCGACCCTGGCGTAGGGCCCGAGCAGCGCGTCATCGACCGGGA
Source organism: Pseudonocardiaceae bacterium (assembly GCA_050699435.1). GTDB lineage: Bacteria > Actinomycetota > Actinomycetes > Mycobacteriales > Pseudonocardiaceae. The sequence continues at coordinate 51,976 of JBOHGM010000001.1, forward strand.
CACGGCGCAGACGCTCTGGGGTTTCGTGGCCGAGTTGTCGCCGCTGCGGCGGACCCTGCTGCGGGCCCTGTTCACCGAGCACCCGCGGCCCTACACCGAGGTCGCTCGCAGCGCCGGAATCCCGCCAGGCGGCATCGGGCCCACCCGCGCGCGGGCTCTGCAGCAGTTGCGGCGCCGGCTCGATGAACACGGGCTCGGGCCACAAGTCTGACCATGGCAAGCGACGTCCTGGTGCAGGCGGCCATCCGCGGCGATCCAGCTGCCGTCGAGGGCGTCCTGCGCTGGGTCCGTCCTCTGGTGGTGCGGTACTGCCGCGCCCGCATCGGAAGACAGGACAAGACGTTCGTCTCCGCGGACGATGTGGCGCAGGAGGTGTGTCTTGCGGTGCTCACGGCGTTGCCCAGCTACCGCGAGATGGGTCGGCCGTTCCTCGCGTTCGTGTATGGCATCGCGGCGCACAAGGTCGCCGATGCCCAACGGTCGGCCATGCGAAATCGGGCCGAGCCGGTTCCAGAGCCCCCCGATTCACCGACCCTGGCCGATGGCCCTGAACAACGGGTGATGCAGGCTGAACTGGCCGAATGGATGACCAAGCTGCTCGGCACGCTTCCGGACAAGCAGCGCGAGATTCTTGTGCTCCGGGTCGTGATGGGCCTATCGGCCAAGGCGACCGCAGACGCCGTGGGGTCCACACCCGGAGCGGTCCGGGTCGCGCAACATCGGGCCCTGGCCCACCTACGCAAGGTGCTGGCAGCTGGTCCCAACCACCAGTTGGACCGAGAAAACCGTTAAGTCCCGACCCCCGGCACCTACCCATACCACCCATACTGGACAAACATCACCGGCCGCGACGAGGTGAGGATTGCCTGCACTCATCGTCGGTATCAGCGCAGCGGCACTCGGGCTCCTTTCACCAGGTACCCTGCCCACCTCCTGCGGTGCCACCCGCCCGGCTGTGGCCTGCGCGGCCACCATGCCGGCCTCCCGTACCCGAGACGACCACGAACACTGACGACCACGAACGCTGGGAGATGCCATGACCGAGCAGCTGCCGCCGTCACAGCCGATCCAGAACCCACTGACATTGGTGATGAAGGGGAAGTCGCCGGAGGAGTTCGCTGCGCTCCGGCAACTCGTCGAACACATCCAGTCCTTACCGCAGGACCAGAACCCGATTGTCGCCGCGCTCAACAAGATCGGCACTGTTCACTTCGCCAGATTCGCATTTCTCGACGACAACCAGCTCGCGGTGATCACGACGTACGACGGCGACTTCGAGGTATACATCAACGAGTTCATCAACGAAATCGGTGACATCTTCAACAAACTTCTTGCGCATGTGGCGGATGCTCCACCCCTTCCGGTGCAGACCTATCGCCCGGAGTTTCTCGAGTATATTCGCGCCCACGACCTTCGTGCCGTAGGGTCGTTCTACAGCGCTTATCCCAACCACACCGTGCTCGACATCCTCGATACGGCCAGCGTCCGGAGCTGATCAGAACTTGGGGAAGGGGGCATAACGATGACGGCCGTCGACCTGGCGGACGTGCAGGGCCTCGTCTTGCGCGGATATACAATGCCGGTGGCCCGACATCTAGGTTTGAGCGTACAGGAGCCGGATGCTGCCCGCGCCTTCCTTGCCGCTCTGGTTGACAACGATCCTGCGGTTCCCTCCCTCGCGAGTGCTGAGCCGTGGGCGGTGAAACCGGAGCGCTGCGTCAACCTGGGCGTCACGTTTATGGGTCTGGCTGCACTCGGCGTGCCGAAGGAGCACCTGGACGGCTTTCCTGCTGAGTTCGCCGAGGGTGCTGTGGCACGAGCGGCCAGGGTAGGTGATGTCGGGACCAGTGCTCCCGACCACTGGCTGCCGTGGCTGGCGGAACCAGGACCGCACCTGCTGCTCTCGCTCTTCGCTCAGTCGGCCGATGCGCTCGACTCGGCGACGAGGCAACTAGCGGAGGTCTGGTATCCCGGTTGCGTTGAGGTGGGGCGCTACGACGGTGCGTGGCCGCCTGGCCAGGTTGCACATTTCGGCTACCGCGACGGCTTGTCCCAGCCCACCATCGAGGGGGTCCCGCTCGCCGGACTGCCAGACAGTCTCCCGAAGGCGCCGGTCGGGGAGTTCCTCCTGGGGTATCCCAGCCAGCACCCCGGGTTCAGCTATCCGGTGCCGATGCCTGCGGAGTTGGGCACGAACGGCAGCTTCGCCGCCTTCCGCGTGCTCGAACAGGACGTGCACGGGTTCGCGGAGTTCCTCGCGAAGCAGGCGTCGCGTACCGGGCTGTCGGAGGAGCTCATCGCGGCGAAGCTGTGTGGACGGTGGCGCAACGGCGTGCCGTTGGTCCTCTCACCGGACACCGACATGCCCGACCCGCCGATCCCGCCCGAAGCGCTGAACGACTTCGACTACGTCGGGGAGTATGACGACGAGCGCGGTTACCGGTGTCCGATCGGATCGCATGTACGGCGGATGTACCCCCGCGGGCAGCGGGTCGCCGGAAACGGGGGCCATCTGCACCGTATCGTCCGGCGCGGGATCCCGTACGGACCGCCCTATGACCCGGCGAATCCGCGCGACGGCCAGGCCCGGGGCCTGCTCGGTCTGTTCATCGGCGTGAGCCTGCGCGATCAGTTCGAGTTTCTCATGTCCGAATGGGCCAATGACGGCAGGTTCACCGCCGGACTGGGGGACACCAAGGATCCCCTGCTCGGTGCCACCGCCGAGGGGGAAGGCAGCTTCTCGATACCACGGCCAGAGGCACCGGTGGTTCTCGACGGCTTCTCCCGCTTCATCACCACCCGCGGCGGTGCCTACTGTTTCCTGCCGAGCATTTCCGGAGTCCGTTACCTCGCAAGTCTCCCGCGTTGAGGGAGCCCGGTCGGGCCGGCTTCCTGGGTGGCGGTGTCAGCTCGGGCAAGCGGATCTCGGCACCGTGGGTATTTTTTCATCAGGTGTTGAGTTCTGTCTGCGGTGACGTTACCGTTCGGCTGTGACCACCGCCCGGCAACCGAGCGCCGACGCGTCGGCCGACGAGGTCGATCAGGAACTCGTTCTCGATCTCGCCCGGGTCGACGCTCAACTGCTGCCTGTGGTGGGTGGCAAGGCGGCCAATCTCGGCGAGCTCGTTCGCACTGGGTTGCCGGTTCCAGCCGGCTTCTGCGTCACCACCGGGGCGTTCGGGCAGGTCGCCGCAGCCGCGGAACTCGGTGGCTTACTCGACGCACTGCAGGCGGCAGCGGGCGATGCGGACAGGCTCGCCGAGCTGGCCAGGCGGGCTCACGCTGCGATGCTCGCTTCGCCAGTGCCCGCTGCGGTCGCCGCTGCGGTCGTCCGCGCCTACCGGGCGCTAGGGGATGACGTGCCGGTCGCGGTGCGATCCTCGGCGACCGCGGAGGATCTGCCGTCCGCGAGCTTCGCTGGCCAGCAGGACAGTTACCTCAACATCGTGGGTGCAGACGCGGTGCTCGACGCGGTGCGTCATTGCTGGGCGTCGCTGTGGACCGAGCGGGCAGTGAGCTATCGGGCGACCAACGGCATCGACCACCGCACCGTGCGGCTCGCGGTCGTCGTGCAGCGGATGGTCGAGGCACAGGTTGCCGGAGTGTTGTTCACCGCTAACCCGGTGACCGGCTGCCGCTGGCAGACCGTCGTCGATGCCAGCCCCGGGCTGGGTGCGGCGGTGGTGTCCGGCGCGGTCAATCCCGACCACTTCGTGGTCGACTCCGGCGGTCGCATCGTCGAACGCGGACTGGGGGATAAGCGGGTGCTCGTCCGCTCGCGGCTCGGTGGCGGAACCGAGCAGGTCACCTTGCCCGCTGAGGCCGGCAAGCCCTGCTTGAGCGATGCGCAGATCCGCGACCTCACGGCGCTCGGGCAGCGCGTCCAGCAGCACTACGGCGCCCCGCAGGACATCGAGTGGGCGCTGGACAGCGCCGGCGTCTGGTGGCTGACCCAGGCCAGGCCGGTCACCACGCTGTACCCGCTACCGGCAGGACCGGCGGACGCTTGGCTGCGGGTGTATTTCTGCGTCAGCCTGGCCCAAGGGCTGACCCGGCCGATCACCCCGATGGGGATCGCGGCGTTCCGGTTGATCGGGTCCTGCGCATCGGAGGTGGTGTTCGGCTCGGTAGTGCGCGACCCGATCTCCGGACCTGACGTGTTCGTCGAGGCCGGCCAGCGGGTGTTCGTCGATGTCACGTCGGTGCTGCGCAGCCGGGTCGGCCGGGCGCTGGTGCCTCGGGTCCTGGATGTGATGGAGGCTCGATCGGCGGTTGTCCTCCGTGGGTTGTTCGACGATCACCGGTTCGCGGTGCGGAGCACGTCACGATGGCCGATCGTCCGGCGTCTGCTCGCGCTGGCCGTGCGCTTCCGGATCCCGGTGCTGATCGCCCAGGCGCTGGTTTGCCCTGCTGCGGCCCGGCGGCGGGTGGATCGGGTCGGCCGGCGGTTGCGCTCGAAACTCACCGTGCCCGCAGGGTTGACTGGAGTGCAACGGCTGGACCACGTGGAGCGGCTGCTCGCCACGTCGGTCATCCCCCTCATGCCGAGGGTCGTCCCGGTGGCCGCTGCCGGTTTCCTGGCCCAGGCCCTTGCAGGCAGGCTTGCCCGCGATGACCTCAGACCCGGTGAGAGGGACGAGGTGCTGCGCGCGCTGCCGCACAATGTCACCACCGAGATGGACCTCGAGCTGTGGGCGCTGGCCACCCGGCTCCGTGTGGACCGGGCGGCGGCCACCGAGCTGCGCCGGGTGGCCCCGGGAGTGCTGGCTGATCGCTTCGCCAGCCGCGAATTGCCGCAGGCGATGCAGAATGGGCTCGACGAGTTTCTCCGGAGCTACGGTCACCGGGCAGTCGCCGAGATCGATGTCGGTATGCCGCGGTGGTCCGACGACCCGACCCATGTGCTGGGTGTGCTGGCCAACTACCTGCGGCTCGATGAGTCCGATCTCGCCCCTGACGCGCAGTTCACCAGAGGGCGCCGCGCGGCCGAGGCGGCAGTGGCGAGGGTGGTCGGGCGGGTCCGGCTGCGGAGCCGGTTGCGAGCCGCCGCGGTGCGATTCGCGCTGCGGCGGGTTCGCGAGCTGATCGGCATGCGGGAGACGCACAAGGACTATCTGGTGCGCGCCCTGGCGCACGTCCGGGGGCAGCTGGCCGAAGTCGGCGCCGAGACCGCGGCTGCGGGCCGGCTCGCCGAGCCTGCAGACGTGTTCTTCCTCGACCTTGTTCAGGCGCGAGCCGCGCTCGCGGGTATGGACCTGCGGGATGTCATCGCGCAGCGCCGCGCAGACTATGCCCGCGAGCTTCGCCGCCGCCACGTGCCGCGGATCATGTTCTCCGATGGGACCCAACCCGAGGCAGTCATTGGGGCGGGCCCGGTACCGACTGAGCGGCAGTTGACAGGCACCCCTGCTTCAGCGGGCACCGTGAGCGGGACTGCGCGGGTGGTACTCGACCCGGTCGGCGCCCATCTGGAGCCGGGGGAGATCCTCGTCGCGCCCTCGACCGATCCCGGCTGGACGCCGTTGTTCCTCACCGCGGGCGGGCTGGTCATGGAGATGGGCGGGGCGAACTCGCACGGTGCCGTCGTCGCCCGCGAGTACGGCATCCCCGCCGTGGTCGGCGTGCCCGACGCGACCCTGCGCATCACCACCGGGCAGCAGATCACCGTCCAGGGCGCGATCGGCCTGGTTGAGCTGGGATGAAACTGGTGTGAGCGCGGCGCCGGGGGACCGCCGTTCAGTGGTCGCGGTGAGTGGCCAGCCGGGCCAGCGCGCTCAACTCGGCGGCGGCTTGAGCGGTCGGGCCGGCCAGCCGCAGCTGCCGCAGCGCCCCTGCCAGCAGGTCGTCGGCCTGGGCCTGGCTCCAGGCGCGCCCACCGGCCATGTCGATCAGTTCGGCGGCGTGGACCAGCTCGGCATCGGATAACGGCTGGTCGCGGTGATAGAGTGCGGCCAGCTCGCGTCCGGCCGGGGCGCCGGAGGTCAGGGCCGCCACGACGGGCAGGGACTTCTTGCGGTTACGCAGGTCTGAATAGACCGGCTTTCCGGTCAGTATCGGGTCTCCCCAGATGCCCAACAGATCGTCGACGTGCTGGAATGCCAGGCCGAGATGCTCACCGAAACTGCGCAGCAGCTCGATCTGCTCCGGGTTGCCACCACCGAACAGTGCGCCCACCGCGCACGTGCATCCCAGCAGAGCAGCAGTCTTCGCTTGATTCATGCTTACGCACTCGGACAAGTCGACATGCGCACGTTGCTCGAACGCGAGGTCTGCGCTCTGACCGTGCACCAGATCCAGCACCGCGGCACTGAGCATCCGCATGCCTGCATCGGCGGCCGAGTGCCCGCTCGAAGCCAGTACATCGAACGCCAACGTCAGCAGCGCGTCGCCGACCAGGATCGCCGCGTTGGAGCCGAACACAGTCCAGGCGGTTGGTCGATGACGGCGGGTGACGTCACCATCCATGACGTCGTCATGGAGGAGTGAGAAGTTGTGCACCAGTTCCACTGCGACCGCGGCCGGTACCGCCGTAGCGGGGATACCGCCTGTCGCTTTGGCCGTCACCAGCACCAGCGTGGGACGAATCGCCTTACCTCCATCGGCCGAGGCCGGGTGGCCGTGTTCATCCCACCAGCCGAAGTGGTACCCGGCAATGCGCCGCATCGAGGCGGGCAGCGTGTCGACCGCCACCCGCAGGGCGGGGGTAACGTTGTCGCTGCTCCAGGCCAGCGCCGCCCGCGCCGACCGTTCCATGGTCATCACCTCAATAGCGGTCATGGCGCTGGTACCCACCCTTCGCGGCCAGTCCCGCCGCACCGACATCGTCACCAGCTGCGGAGCAGAAATCTCGTAACCCGTGGCTCGTCGCGGCGGCTACTGGCACCTGCGACGGTCCGATGACGGCCGCTGCGGTACCCAGCCATTCGGACTGCTCAACAGCTGCGTGAGCGGAAAAAAAATCAGGCAACCCGAGATTGGTGTAACGGCTCGATCGCAAATGCCACTGAAGGTCTCCGGCCATCCAGTCCTGCAGACCGTCGACATACGCCATAACCTTCTTGCGGGCATTCGTGTCCAGGCCGAACTCGCCGAAGAAGATCGGCAGTTCCATCGCAACAGTGTCCTCGAATTGCCGCAACCGAGCGGTCACCAGGCCGTTGACGACGTCGACCGCGTGCTGCACGTTACAGTCAAAAAAACGCTCGAAGACCAGTACGCCGTTATTGATCTCGCGTTCTAGCTCTATTTCTCTTTGGTACGAAAAAATGTCATTCGACAAGCTCACCCAATCACAGAACGCGGCAGTCAAGGTGCGCATCGGCCGGGCCATGAAAACCTCCGGAGGGATCTCCAGGCATACGGCCGATCGTGCGAGGTCCGCCGAAAGCTCTGTTGCGCCGGCCTTACGTCGCATCTCTACATAGTCGATCGGATCGGGGATTCGGTGCTCGCTGATGTTGACCAGCTCCCACAGGCAGCCTTCGAAAAAACTCCGCATACTGACGGAAAACTGCCATCGCCAGTCCGCAGACATCGTGGGCGCAGTGCGCGACCACAGATCGGCCAGGGCACGTTCCACCAGGTTGGTCGGGGCCGGGGTGAGCGCCGAATCCGCCGGCATAAACGCCGCAAAGCGAGAAAGCGCTACCTTCGCGACAGCCAAGTCCTGGCTGCCGAGTTGGCGGCCACGCTTGAATGCTTCGACGAAGGCATCGTCGAGGAAAAAGCCCCAGACGTACCAGTCGGTTACCAGGTCGAGTGCCGTCGTCGGTGCATCCGGATGGACAGACGAAGCGAAAAAGGCGAAATCGAACGAGTCGAACTCGGCCTCATCCCATACGAAGAAGTCGAACAGGTCGTCGTGGGAGCCGAGCATCCCCATCTCCCGGGCCCACGCCTTGGCGTGCTCGCGAGCTGCATCGAGATGAGGGTTCAACCTCGCCGCGAAGGGCATGTAGAAATCCGGAAGTTCAAAACTGTACATGGCTTGCTCTCGCCTTCGCGGAGTTCAGGATACGCCCTTGGTCAAGAAGTCCGCGGAACAGCTCGATACGCGCGGCTGCGGTGCCTAAACCGATGGGACCGGTGAGCGGAAAAGCTGTTCGCGGAGAACTGCGAAATCCGGTGTTCATGTAGCGGCTCGACCGCATGTGCCATTCATGGCCGCCCGATTGCCAGTCCTGGAGGCCCTTCGCGTATCTGCACACGTTTTCCCGGGCCCTTTGGCCCAAACTGTACTCTTCGAACAGGGGAGGAAGTTCGGTTAAGGCGGTGTTCTCAAACTGGTGCAGTCGTGAGGTCAGCAGATCGTTAACGATGTTGGCGGCCTGCTGTGGATCACAGCCGAAGAATTTCTCGACCACCAGCACGCCGTTGTTAAGCTCGCCCTCAACCTCGATCTCTCTTTGATAGGAGAAAATATCGTTGCGTAGATGTACACTGTCGGAGAACGTATCTTTCAGTACACGCATGGGTCGCGTGGCCGCGATCTCAAGTGGAATTTCGACCGCCACGGCGTGTTCTACGAGGTCCGCCGACCACGGGGCTCGGCCGACCTCACGACGCATCTCGACGTATCCAATCGGATTGGGAATCCGACTCTGGTTGATGTTGCAGAGCTCCCATAACGATTCCTCGAGAAGGTGCTGTGTGCTCGTCGCAAAACGCCGCCGCCAATCGGCCGACATGGTCGGCACGGTGCGTGCCCACAGGTCGGCCAGACCGCGTTCCACCGGGTTGGTCGGTTCTGCGGGAGTACTGGTGGGGTACACGGGCAGGAACGCAGAAATTCTGGCGAGGTGCTCCTTGGCGCCGTCGAGGTCTCGACTTCGCTTGTATTTCTCCAGAAAGTGATCATCAAAGAAAAAGACCCACACGTACCAGTCGGTCAGGAGGTCGAGTTCAGCGCTCGGTGTATCCGGATGGGTGTACGACGTGAGCATGGCGTAGTCCATCGAGTCGAACGTGCGCTCGTCCCAGATCTCGGCGCCGTGGACTCCCTGCGAGGCGTCCAGCATCCCCATCTCGGCTGCCCACACCTTGCTATGCAAGCGAGCTTCCTCGAGATGGGGGTTCAATCGGGCGGGCCACGGCAGGTAGAACTCGGGCAGTTCAAAAGGTTGCATGATGGCGTCTCACCTCGCCGGGTCGGCGGATCGAAAAATGTCCCCGCCGTTGTGCGTACTATGCATGAGCGCGTCCAATTTCGACGTCCTCGAGGATGCCGAGCGCGTCCGGGACGAGGACTGCGGCGGAGTAGTAGGCGGTGACGAGGTAGGAGATGATGGCCTTTTCGCTGATGCCCATGAACCGGACAGACAAGCTAGGCTGGTACTCGTCGGGGATGCCGGTCTGGTGTAGGCCGACGACACCCTGATCCGCCTCACCGGTGCGCAGTGCGAGAATGGAGCTCGTGCGGGTGTCGCTGATGGGGATCTTGTTGCACGGAAGCACGGGGACGCCGCGCCAGGCTGGTACCAGGTGGCCGTTCATGTCGATGGTTTGTGGGTAGAGGCCCAAACGATTGCATTCCCGTCCGAATGCGGCGATGGTTCTGGGATGTGCCAGGAAGTACTGGGTCTTCCTGCGCCGTGAGAGTAGTTCGTCGAGGTCGTCGGGCGTGGGCGGGCCGGTGCGGGTGGGGATGCGCTGTTTGAGGTCAGCGTTGTGCAACAATCCAAATTCGCGGTTATTGATCAGTTCATTCTCTTGGCGTTCTCGAAGTGCTTCGATCGTCAGCCGGAGTTGTTGTTCGGTCTGGTTCATCGGTTCGTTGTAAAGGTCGGCTACGCGGGTGTGCACTCGCAGCACGGTTTGCGCGACGCTCAGATGATATTCGCGAGGTGATACCTCATAGTCGACGAAGGTGCCCGGAAGGTCCGGCTCTCCTTCATGTCCGGCGGCTAACTCGATGGCTGCCTCACCGTACTTGTTCTGCGCCATTGTGGGGCTGGCGCGGAACTGCTCGATATGGGCTCGCAGCGATTCGGACTGCTCAATCAGTTCCTCAAAGAGCTGCTGAGACAGTGTCAAGGCGGTGCACCTGGTGACGGTCTTGACAGTGAACTGCCAGTAGTCCTGGGACTCGACCAAGGCCTGATAACTAAAATGGTCACCGTCAGTGAGTACGCCCAAGACTGTCTGATCGCCGTACTTGCCAGTGCCGATTTTGCTCACCTTGCCATGCGCGATGAGGCAGATCTGATCGGCCGGCTGTCCCTGCTCGATGATCACATCACCGGACTCGAACTCCCGCTGAACGAATCGGTCGGCCAGGGCCGCTAACACGTCGGCGTCGTCGAACCCTCGGAGCAAGGGCAGCTCACAAAGCTCGGCGGGAATGACGCGCACGTCGCTGCCGGTGTTGGTGAAGCTCACCCGTCCGTCGCCGACCGCGTAGGTCAGGCGACGGTTGACACGGTAGGTGCCGCCCTGCACCTGTACCCACGGCAGTATCTTCAGCAGCCACCGCGACGAAATCTCCTGCATCTGCGGAACAGACTTGGTGGTCGTCGCCAAATTGCGTGCTGCCGACGTGCCCAAGCTCAGCTGCGGTCTTCCATTCTCAACGCCGAGGTTCGAATCTGTCACAGTCACAACCACACCACCAATCTGTCGGTGCATGAATAGAAATGGTCAATCGAAGACAGCACGAGTGAGAACATGTTCGTCGTCGAACATGTGAGAACGTGCCCACGTGGGCGTAGCTGTCCAACGTAGGTGACGAGGCGTCGGGCGGCATACCCATGCTTCGGGGGGTCATGGATGCGAGGCCGCAGTTGAACTCGTGAAGCGCTTCTTACACCGGTTGGAGTCGGGGCCGTTCCAATAGTGTAAAGGCTCACGGTGTGCGGGAAGGTACTCAGGAATGGGTGGCCGGCACCGTAGGGGAATGAGGTGCGTGCAGCCCATGTACGCGCCGTGGATTCGGGGCGGCCGTGCGCGGTGTGGTAGTCACGCGCGTCGGCTCCACTTGGCTTTAGGTAGCAGGGAATCCGCTCATAGGGGTGCTAATCGCGTGATGTTGCGCATCTTTCGTGTCTTCCGGATTTGCTGGTAGGAAACTTGCGCTCTGCACGCGAGGACAGTATCGCGGTTGCCCACCTTCAGCGGGGCACTGGCTGTAGTCATGTCCGGGGGGTCTCCTCGGTCTTATTCTTGATTAGCGCTCGTGACGTAACCCAACGGTGGTGAGGGTTTCCCTGTGTGCGGGTTCACTGCACCAGGAATTCGAAGGCCACCACCGAAGATGAAGAATCGCTCGTGCCGCTGACAGCAGCGAAGCTAGCACCGCTCGTTTGGCGCCGTACAGTCCCCCGAAAGTGTGATGGTGTATCGCGGAGTAGTGAGGTGCAGCGCTCGGTAACGTTGCCCGATCGGGTGGTGCTTGTTTAACGGAAGGTAGCGGCCTTGCCCCGCTTCACGCGCATCAACGGTGGTGAAGTTCACCCAACTTGGGGTTCGTTCATTCTGTACGATCACGATGGCGTGAAGTACGCGTAAGTTTACGCGGACTATTCCTGCGTATTTCAACTATGTGTGTTGGTAGTCGTGATGCGGTTGGTGCGGCCGGGAACGGATCGCACCTGCGTGCCGCACGACACGATCGGACCTGGACTAGCTGACCGTGACCTGGGTGGGGGGCCGTACCTGTCACCCGACCGGGGGCGCGTCGGTCTATGCCTGCGGTGCCGTAACGGGTACTCCTGGGTGCGGAAGCGGCGCCGCATTCGCCTCACCCGCCGCCGGACGAGTTGAGAGGTTGTCATGCCGAGGCCGCCACTGCCCCAACCCGTGGTCGACTTGCTAGCCCGCCCCAGCCCAGCGGTCATCGGCACGGTGCGCCCTGACGGGGCTCCGGTCACGGTCGCTACCTGGTATCTGTGGGACAACGGTCGGATCCTGGTCAACATGGACGCCGAACGGCGCAGGCTGTCCTACATCGCGGCGAACCCGAGGGTCTCGCTGACGGTCTTGGACCCTGACGACTGGTTCACCCACGTCAGTGTGCAGGGCACCATGGTGCTGGAGGACGACGCCGAGTTGTCGGGGATCGACCGGCTCGCGAAGCACTACACCGGCACGCCGTATCCGGATCGACGACGTCTGCGGGTCAACGGCTGGATCGACATCGAGTACTGGCATGTGTGGGGAAGGCTGGCGAATGCTTGAGGGTGGCTGCCGCTGAGGTCGCGAGGGTGCGGGAAAGCCGTCGCTGGAAACTCGCGTGTTTCGCCAGATTCGAGCAGATCAGAGCGCACACCCGAACGTACGGGCTTCGCCTCTCCTGGGGGTCACCCGCAAGGGGGAGACCCGGCTCGGCGGTGCCGGCGCAGGCGGGGGAGGGGCTGGCGCGGCCGCCGGTATCGATGGTAGAGGGGGTTCGTCCTCGGGTGCAGGCGACCGCGGCGGTGCGGGGGTCCGCGTCAGGATGATACGGCCAGCCGACGTTGGAGCCAGAGCTGCTGAGGTGACCGCCGGAGGGGGCCCGGCAGCTCGTTCGGCCGCTCATCGATCTCCAGCCACAGGCGGGAGGTCACCGCCATCATCGTCGCGACGGTGGCGGACGCGAGCGCGATCGGAGCGGGATCGCTCACCGCAGATATCTGTGCGCGCCATGCCCAGGCCAGCACCCTAAGGCTGGCGGTGACGGCGGCCCGCAACATCGCCTCGTGTGCGGCGTCCTCAGCGTCGTCGGCATCGGCACCATGACGGCGGGCGATTCGCAGCAGCGTCAAGACCTCGATCAGAGAGCGTAGATTGACTACTCTGTGTGATGAACCGAGGGCTGCGCCGGTCAGGCGAGGGCTGCGGCGGTCAGGCACTGTCGTACCCGAGTTCGGCCGTGACCGCATCTTGAGCGAACGAGCAGCCGGTTGAAGAAACTGGGCGGCTCGACCGACGGAACCGGTATGCCTGAACCGTCTCCACAAGTAGAAGCATGAACTGGCGAATCACAGCACGAGCGCGGGAGGGATGGTGCGCCACCAGGGTCGCCGTCCCGGACGCGTCAGCAGCGGAACCGTGGCACGGTCCATCGCGCTGCCGTGCTATCGCTACACACCGTGCTTTCGCTACACACTTGTGGAACTTCCTTGGCGTTCCGATGACGCCGAGGTGGTCGGGGATTGGTACGTGGCTCGGAAGGTGCCCGTTGACAAGCCCGAACAACAGCACGATGGTGGCTGTAGAACAGTCAAAATCATTGCACATAGCGGGTGCTCAGGAACCCCCGGAACGGGTTCTGATAGGCGCAGCTCACCTTTCTGACCTCCTGTCAGCACTGGCCCGCAAGCATCAGATTCCTGGGGCTCAGCTCGCTATTCATTATGCTGGTGAAACGGTGGCGGTTGAGGTGGGTGAGCTGTGCTACGGAACAGGGCGCCAGGTTACCAGACATGCTTCTTTCCCCATCGGCTCGATCACCAAGACTCTCACCGCGACCCTGGCTATGATTCTGGTTGCAGATGGCGATATCGAACTCGACGCTCCGCTCGGAGACTACCTGCCCGAACTGACCGACCTGGGAGCTCAGCTCACCCTTCGCCAGGTGCTGAGCCACACCGGCGGGTTCGCCGATCCCGGCGGGGACGAGATGTCGACCATCTCGATGCAGCGCTATGTGCTGCGTCACTGCCGTCGACACAATCTGGTGCTGCCGCCCGGCGCCGGTTTCTCGTACTCCAACCTCGGCTACGTCCTGGTCGGTCACCTGATTGAAACGATCACGGGTATGAGCTGGTGGGAGAGCATGGAGTCGATCCTGCTTCAACCGCTGGGAATCGAGCCGACATTCATCGCAGCGCCCGACCCCCGGCCACCGGGCCGCCCGATCGCCACTGGTCACTCGGTCAACCCGGCCGTTGGCAGAACCCGCCCCGTAGACCAGTCCCTTGCGCTGGCGGAGGGTCCAGTCGGCGCACTGGCGATGAGCGCTGTGGATCTTGTTGAGCTAGGAATGATCCACGTCGGGGCGGGGAGGCCAGATCTGCTCCCAGCCACGTACGCCGAACAAATGCGCCAAGCCATTCCCGGCGCGGACCCGTTCGGACTCGCCGACGGATGGGGCCTGGGCCTGGCCCTGTTTCGCGGCGCAAGCGACGAGTGGGTTGGTCATGATGGCAACGCGGACGGCACGGCATGCTACCTTCGGGTCGACCCTGCCAACGACTGCGTTGTCGCCTTTACCAGCAACGCAAATATCGGGCTCGCCATGTGGCAGGACCTGCTTGCCGAGTTGAGCAGGACAGGCCTGCCGATCACCAGCTACTCCACCATCGAAGCTCTGGGACGTCCGACGGCGCAACCACCTGGGTGCGTGGGGGGCTACGTGAACGGTGATACCGAATACGTGGTCACTGCCCCGGAGAATGGGCATTGCCACCTTGCGGTTGACGGTGAAGTTGTAGCGCGGCTGACGTTCTACGAGAGTTTGATCTTCTCGCAACAGGATGTTGCGTCGGGACAGTGGATGCACGCCGGCCGATGTATCCAGGGTCCGACTACCGGAGATATTAGCGGAATTCAGGTCAACGGCCGCGTCGCTCGCCGCCGGCAAAGCCACAAATGTGAGCGGACAATTCGACTCTAAAGTCCTCTGGGACTCTCTAAAAGTCTCTGGCTTGTGGAAGTATTTAGCCCTGGCGCTATCGGTGAACCGTGCCTGAAAGGTTCTATAGTTTATGACTTCCCGCGATATGTTTTCCGAGGATGAGCACCTTACCGGTCGAAGCGGTGATTCGGCGTCATCGACCGTTGACCAGCTCCGGTACTGGAGAACACAGCTGGCAGGTGTGTCGGTTCCCGAGCTTCCCATCGCCCAGTCGATGCCTCTCAGCACAAAGCCGACCACCAGTGCACTCGCAATCGACCTGCCTCGGCATGCCACTAGCCGACTGGCGGAACTCGGCGCACAGTACGGTGTCTCGCTACTCGACATCGCGGTGGCCGCCTTCCAGATCGTCCTGGCTCGCTACCTTGGTCAGCCGGACGTCGCGGTAGCCACCCCCGCACCGGGGCGGAAACACCCAGTCGTGCTCCGATCCCGGATATCGGATTCGGCAACCTTTGTGAAGTTCGTGCGCGACGTAAGCGCCACGGTGGCAACCTCCTGCACCCATTCCGACATTCCCTTCGACCGCCTCGTCGAGGAACTGGGCCTGGAACCTGACCTGGCGCGCTCGATGGTGAAGTATGAAGCTGGGTCGGTTCCGGCCGCAGCCGACGTGACGGTCCGGTTGGTCAAGCAGGACCAGGACGGGGACTTGTCAGCTGTAGTCGAGTACCGCGTTGGTCAATTCGAGCCGGCGACGGTTGAACGGCTGGCTGCTCATGTGCTTCATGTACTCGAGGTCGTGGCGGCAGATCCTGCTGTTGCGCTGGGTGATATCGACATCCTGACCGAGGCCGAACGGCATCAGATCTTGGTCGAGTGGAATGACACCAGCCGCGACATAAAGCCTGCAGTGTTCGCGGATCTTTTTGAAGCTCAAGTGGCCCGGACGCCAGACTCGGCGGCCCTGTTGTTCGCTGATGGCACGCTGGCTTACGCAGAGCTGGAGATCCGCGCAAATAGGTTGGCTAACCTGCTGATTGCGCGGGGTGCCGGCCCGGAGCAGATCGTGGCCCTCGCCCTGCCCCGTTCGGTGGACATCGTCGTCGCTCAGCTTGCGGTTATGAAGGCCGGCGCGGCGTTTCTGCCGGTGGATCCGGAGTATCCCGCGGACCGGATCACGTTCATGCTGGCCGACGCGCGACCCGTGCTGGTGCTCACCCTCGCCGCGGTGGCGCCGGACCTGCCCTGCCCGGAGGGCGTCGCCGTGTTGCCGCTCGACGATCCAGACGTGGTGTCGGCGGTGGCTGGGATGCGCGATCACGCTCCTACCGACTCGGACCGGGGTGCACCGCTGCTGCCAACGAATCCGGCGTATGTGATCTATACGTCGGGATCGACCGGGTGGCCGAAGGGTGTGGTGGTTTCGCACGCTGGTCTGGCGAGCTTCTCCGCCGCCGAGGTGGACCGCTTCGGGGTCCGTGCGGGTGACCGGGTGCTGGAGTTCTCCTCGCCGAGTTTCGACGCCTCGGTTCTGGAGTTGTGTATGTCGCTGACCGCCGGGGCTGCTCTGGTGGTGCCCCCGCCGGGCCCGCTACTCGGTGCGGCGCTGGCCGATGTACTCACCGAGGGGGCGGTCACCCATGCGTTGATTCCGCCGGTGGCCTTGGCCACCATCCCGGATGCGGTGGCGCACTCCGGGCTGCCCCATTTCCGCACCCTGATCGTGGGTGGGGACGCGTGCACCGCAGAGCTGGTGGCTCGGTGGGCGCCGGGCCGAAACATGATCAACGCTTACGGGCCGACCGAGTCGACGGTGGTCGCCACCTGGAGCCGGCCGTTGTCGCCCGGCGGTGCACCGCCGATTGGCCGGCCGATCTGGAATACCCAGACTTATGTGCTGGACAGCACCTTGCGCCCGGTACCGGCGGGCGTTCCCGGCGAGCTGTACGTGGCAGGCGACGGCTTGGCTCGGGGTTACCTCAACCGCCCTGGGCTGACCGCAGAACGGTTCATGGCAAACCCGTTCGGGCCTGCCGGCGCGCGGATGTACCGGACCGGGGATGTGGTGCGCTGGACCGGTGCCGGCGAGTTGGACTTCTTCGGCCGCGCCGATGATCAAGTCAAGATCCGTGGGTTCCGGGTCGAGCCGGGCGAGATCGAGGTGGTGCTCCGGAAGCATCCTCATGTCGGCAGGGCAGTGGTGATCGCCCGGGAAGACGAGTCCGGTCTCAAACGTCTGGTCGGTTACGTCGTCCCTCCACCCGATGGCCGGGAACCCGACGCGGGCGAGTTGCGTGACCTGGTCGCCAGCGCGCTGCCGGACTACATGGTGCCCTCGGCGTTCGTGATCATGGACGACTTCCCGGTGAGCCCCAACGGGAAGCTGGATCGGCGGGCCCTGCCTGCGCCCATCGCAGGCATCTGCGCGCCGACCGGCTATGTGGCGGCGGGCACCGATGCTGAACGGCTCCTCGCCGAGATCTGGGCCGATGTCCTCGGGTTGGCTCAGGTGGGGATCGAAGACGACTTCTTTCATCTCGGTGGTGACTCGATTCTGAGTTTCCGGGCGCTCGCCCGGATCCGCGCGGTTTTCGGGGGGGACCTGTCCGCCCGCGCGGTGTTCGACAACAGGACCATCAAGCGGCTTGCGCAAATCCTGCCGGACAAGCCTGTTTCCGACCTCGCCGAACGGATCGTCCCCGTACCGCGTCACCAGGCGTTGCCGCTTTCCCCCGCCCAGCAACGGTTGTGGTTCCTGGACGATCTGACCTCCGGAGGGACCGAGTACAACACCGGAGTCGGCCTCCGGCTTTCCGGTGCAGTGGACCTCGACGCGCTGCGGATGGCGCTGGATTGCCTGAGTTGGCGACACGAGTCACTGCGCACGACGTTCGATACCGTCGACGGCTGTGGCGTCCAAATAGTTGGGCAAGATGGTGAGATCCCGCTGTGCGTGGTCCCCGTGGACAGCGACGCCGAGCTAGATCAGGTGCTCGCCGAGGAGCTGAGCTGCCCCTTCGATCTGCGGCATGGACCACTGACCAGGGCACTGCTGGTGCGCCTTGCCGATGCCGACCACGTGCTGCTGCTCAGCCAGCATCACATTGTGACCGACGGCTGGTCCGTCGGTCTCCTGGTGAACGAGTTGGCCGAGCTGTACCGCGTCGCGCTCACTGCACCCGTGGCGCAGGTTGCGGCCACCTTGCCGCAACTACCGATCCAGTATCCGGATTTCGCCGTCTGGCAGCGGGAACGGTTGTCCGGTACCGCGCTGGAGCGGCAGCTGGACTACTGGAGGAGCAAGCTCGCCGCCCTCGAGCCACTTGAGCTGCCGACCGACCGTCGACGGCCGTTGCTGCGCTCGACTTCCGGCGCGGTTCATCGCCACGACCTGCCCGCTGACCTGGTGCGGCGGTTGACCGCCGTGGGGCAGGCGCACGGAGCGACGCTGTTCATGACATTGACCGCTGCGGTGCAGCTCCTGCTGTCGCGCTACAGCAACCAGCAGGACATCGCGATCGGTACCGTCACCTCTGGCCGGAATCGGGCTGAGCTGGAGAAGCTGGTCGGGTTCTTCGTCAACACTCTCGTGCTGCGCTCCTCCGTGAAACCCACCCAGGACTTCAGCGATTTCCTGGCCGCGGTGCGGGAAACAGTGCTGGAAGGGTTCGCGCACGACGAGGTTCCGTTCGATCGCCTGGTCGAGGAGCTCCAACCAGCACGTGACCCGAGCCGGACCCCGCTGGTGCAAGCTCTGGTCGTACTCCAGAACGTGATGGTGCGCCCGCAACACATCGATGGTCTGCGGATCACCGAGCACGATCTGCCTCGCCCGTCCGCCCGATTCGACATTGTCGTGGAGTTCTTGCCCCGGGACGACTCGCTGAACCTGACCATCGAGTACAACACAGACCTCTTCGACGCCAGCACGATCGAGCGGATGGCAGCGCACCTGGAGGTGCTGCTCGAGGGCATCGCCGCGAATCCGGACCGGCCGGTGGCCGAGCTTCCGCTGCTGACCGAGCCAGAGCGGCACCAATTGCTGGTGGAGTGGAATGACACCGATCAGGCGGTGCCCTCGGTAGTAATGCCGGAGTTGTTCGAGGCTCAGGTGGCGCGCACGCCGGATGCGGCTGCTGTGGTATTCGAGGGTGCGGAGCTGTCGTATCGGCAGCTGAACGAGCGCGCGAACCGGTTGGCACGCCTGCTGGTCGAGCGTGGTGCCGGTCCGGAACGTTTCGTAGCGCTGGCGATGCCGCGCTGCGCAGAGATGATCGTGGCGTTGCTGGCCGTGTTGAAGGCGGGAGCGGCCTACCTGCCGATCGATCCGGGGTATCCGGCGGAGCGAGTCGCGTTCATGCTCGAGGATGCGGCGCCGGCGCTGCTGGTGACCACGATCGAGGTGGCCCCGCGGATGCCCGAGACGG
Source organism: Pseudonocardiaceae bacterium (assembly GCA_050699435.1). Lineage (GTDB taxonomy): Bacteria > Actinomycetota > Actinomycetes > Mycobacteriales > Pseudonocardiaceae. The sequence goes on from JBOHGM010000001.1 coordinate 70,957, forward strand.
CGGGAGTCGCCCGGCTTCTCGTGGACCGGGTGCAGGCAGGCGCGGCGCTGGCCGATCCACTGGGCAGCGATGTCACCGATCTCACCGACGCGGACCGGATACGTCCGCTATCGAGGGCGCACCCGGCCTACGTGATCTACACATCGGGCTCGACCGGGCGACCGAAGGGCGTGGTCATCGCCCATGAGAGCATGGTCGACTTCGCCGCGTGGGCGGCCATGGAATTCGGTGCGTCGGGACTGTCCCGAGTGATCGCTTCGACGTCGCTCAACTTCGACGTCTCGGTCTTCGAGATCTTCGGCACGCTGGTGGTCGGCGGATGTGTCGAGGTGGTGGCCGACCTGCTCGCGCTCGCCGAAGCCCGCACTGATCCGTGGACAGCGAGCCTGGTCAGCGCCGTGCCTTCGGCCTTTGCCCAACTGCTGTCCCAGGGCAGCGTGGCAATGAGCCCAGAGAACATAGTGCTCGCTGGCGAGGCACTCTCGGCGCGGGCGGTGCGTGACATCGGAGAGGTGTTGCCCGGCAGCCGGATCGCGAATATCTACGGGCCGACCGAAGCGACCGTCTACGCGACTGCCTGGTATTCGGAAGGAGACGACCTCGATCAGGCACCGCCCATCGGCCAGCCGATCGCCAACACTCAGGTCTACGTGCTCGACGGTGGCCTGCGGCCGGTGCCATGCGGCGTCGCGGGTGAGCTCTACATCGCCGGTCGCGGCCTGGCACGTGGCTACCTCAACCGCCCAGGCTTGACCGCCGACCGGTTCGTGGCGAACCCCTACGATGCGCCAGGCTCCCGGATGTACCGGACTGGAGATGTGGTCAGGTGGACTGCCGACGGCCAGGTTGAGTACCTGGGGCGGGCCGATGACCAGGTCAAGATCCGCGGCTTCCGCATCGAGCTGGGCGAGGTCGAGTCCGCCGTGGCGCGCCACGACGACATAGCCGAGGCGGTAGTGATCGCCCGGCAGGAGGAGTCCGGGCACAAGCGGCTGGTGGCTTACTTAGTGCCGACCCCCGGCAGCGCACCGGATCCGGCTGCGCTGCGCGGATTCGTGGGACAGCTGCTGCCCGATTACATGGTGCCATCGGCATTCGTGGTACTTGACCAGCTGCCACTGAACCCCAACGGCAAGCTGGATCGGCGCGCGCTGCCCGCACCTGATTGGATGGCGGCCTCGCGGGACTACGTACCGCCCAGGACGGACACCGAGCGTGCGCTGGCGCAGATCTGGGCCGACGTACTCGGTGTCGAGCAAGTCGGTGTCGAGGACAACTTCTTCGAACTCGGTGGCGACTCGATTCTGAGCATCCAGGTGGTTTCGCTTGCCCGGCAGGCTGGCCTGCGCATGACGTCCAAGGACATCTTCCTGCACCAGACCGTCGCGGCACTCGCCCCGAATGTGATCGACACGATGCCGGAGCTGACCGAGCAGGGACCGGTGAGCGGTGCTGTTCCGCTGACCCCGGTGCAGCATTGGTTCTTCGACACCCAGCGAGTGCGACCGGAGCACTTCAACCAGTCGCTGATGATCGAGCTGATCGAGGGGGTCGACGAGGCGGCGCTGCGTACTGCGCTGACCGCACTGACCCGGCATCACGACGCGCTGCGAATGCGGTTCGGGTCCGGCGAAGCGCAGTGGCAGCAGTACAACGCCCCCTTTGAGCCCGTCGACGTACTTGCGCGATGTGATCTGTCCGATGTGGACGGCGACAAGCAGCGTACGGCGATGACGAAGCGCGCGGGCGAAGCACACGCCAGTTTCGATCTCGGGTGTGGACCGCTGCTCAAGGCGGTGCTGTTCGACCGCGGTCGCCAGCAGCGGCCGGTGCTGTTCCTGGCGGTGCATCACCTGGTGGTGGACGGGGTGTCCTGGCGAATTCTACTCGATGATCTCAACACGGGTTACCGGCAGGCAGCGCGGGGTGAGACGGTCCGCCTCGGATCCAAGACCACCTCGTTCCGGGACTGGGCACTACGGCTGGCGGAGTACGCCACCGCTGGGGGGCTCGATGACGAACTCGACTATTGGCACGGCGTGCGCGGCGGCCCTGATCCGGCACTTCCGGTTGATGGTCAGGGCGCGAACACGGTCGCCTCGGCGTCCTCGGTCACGGTTCGGCTCGACGTGGCCGCCACGAAGGCGCTGCTGCGGGACGTACCGGGGGTCTACCGGACGCAGATCAACGACGTCCTGCTCAGTGCGCTGGGCCGGGTGCTGAGTCGCTGGACGGGGCGTGAGCGGGTGCTGGTCGATCTGGAGGGTCACGGCCGCGAGGAACTCTTCGACGGGGTGGACCTCTCCCGCACCATCGGCTGGTTCACCACGATGTTCCCGGTCGCGCTGGACCTACCCGGCGGGACGGACTGGGGCACCACGCTGAAATCCGTCAAGGAACAGCTGCGCGGCGTGCCCCGCCGTGGCCTCGGTTACGGCGCCCTGCGCTATCTCACCGCCGGCGAGCCGGCCGCAGACACCGCCGGCGAGCCGGCCGTAGATGTCGACTCGACGGAGCTTGCCGGTCAGGCCTGCCCACAGGTCAGCTTCAACTACCTCGGCCAGTTCGAGCTGCCCGGCGCGCCAGACCGGCTGTACCACGCGATGCACGGCGAGCTGGAGCTGGCCGCCAGTGCCCAGGCCCCCCGGCCACACCTGCTGGAGATCGTCGGGCGGGTCGAGCAGCACTGCCTGGAGTTCACCTGGACCTACTCCCCAGGCGTACATCGGGAGAGCACGGTCAGCGCCCTGGCCGACGAGTTGCTTGCGGTGTTGCGGGACATCGTCGGGCACTGCGCGGAGCCCGACGCCGGCGGCGCCACCCCGTCGGACTTCCCACTCGCCCGCCTCGACCAGGCAGGGGTGGATCGCCTGGTGGGTGACGGCCGAGAGGTGGAGGACGTCTACCCGCTCACACCAACCCAGACGGGCATGGTGTTCCACGGGTTGTCCGAGGGCGAACAGCGCGTTTACCTCGAACAGACCTCGTTCGTGCTGGACGGCGTTCCCGACCCCCAGTTGCTTGGGGCGGCCTGGCAGCATGTGGTCGACCGCAGGCCCGTGCTCCGCAGCCGGATGGTGTGGGAGGGCGTCGATGAACCCCTGCAGGTGGTGCACCGCCACGTCACCCTGCCGGTCAGTTATCTGGACTGGACCCAGCTGTCTGATGCGCAGCGGCAGGAGGAGCTGCGTCGGCTGTTCGATCGGGAGCAGGCCGAGGGCCTGGATCTGGGCACAGCTCCGCTGACCCGGGTGGTGCTGGCCCGGCTCTCGGACTCCGCGGTGCAGGTGGTGTGGACTTTCCATCACGTGTTGCTGGACGGGTGGAGCATCTTCCGGGTGCTCGGCGATGTGTTCGCCTGCCACGCGGCGCTGCAGCGGCACGACACCGATCTAGGGATGCCGAACCGGCGGCGCTTCCGGGATTACGTCGAGTGGTTGCGGACTCAGGATGACCAGCGCGCCGAGGAGCACTGGCGGGACGTGTTGTCCGGGTTGTCTGCGCCCACACCGCTGCCTTACGACCGGGCACCCGCGCATGCGCACGGGGCGCGTTCATCCGACCGGGTCTTGCTGCAGCTCACCGAAACGGAACACGGCCGCCTGCAGCAGTTCGCCAAATGCCACCACCTCACGCTCAACGCGATAGTGCAAGGAATATGGACCTTGCTGCTGGCTCGTTACAGCGGTCAGTCCGATGTCTGCTTCGGCGCGACGGTATCGGGGCGTCCGGCGGATCTGGCGGGCGCGGACGAGATCGTCGGCCTCTTTATCAACACCATCCCGGTGCGTGTGCAGGTGGACAGCGCGGCCGGAATCGTTTCCTGGCTACAGGAACTGCAGGCTGCTCAGGCGGAGTCACGGCGGTTCGAGCACCTGCCGCTGACTCGGTTGCACACGTGGAGCGACGTGCCCGGCGGGGTCAACCTGTTCGACAGCATCGTGGTGTTCGAGAACTACCCCATCAATGACGAGGCCGCCGCCGCGCACGGCCTCCGGCTGCGTGAGTTGCACGCTGTCGAGACGACCAACTATCCGCTCAGCGTCGTCGCCTGCGCGGGCCAGCAGTTGTCGATCGAGCTGTGCTATGACCCTGCCCTGTTCGACGCCCCGACGATCGAGCGGATGGCGGCGCATCTGACAGTGCTGCTGGGCGGAGTCGTCGAGGACCCGGAGCGGGCGGTGTCACGGTTGCCGATGCTCACCGACGCGCAGGCCCGGCGGGTGTTGGTGGAGTGGAACGACACAGATCATCAGGTGCCGGTGGGTACACTGCCGAGTCTGTTCACCGAGCAGGTGAGGCGTACTCCGGAGGCCATCGCGGTGGTTTCCGACGGTGTCTCGCTGAGCTACGCGGAGTTGGATGCGACGGCGAACCGGCTGGCGCATCGGTTGGTTCGACGTGGTATTCGGCCGGAGGACCGGGTCGGCGTGTTGGTGGATCGCTCGGTCGAGTTGGTGGTTGCGGAGCTGGCGATCGCCAAGGCGGGTGGCGCGTATCTTCCGCTGGACGTGCGGGCCCCAGCCGAACGGATGCGGCTGCTGCTGGCCGACGCCGACGCCTCGATCGTGGTCACGGATACCGCGTGGGGCGCGATGGCGGACAACGTCCATAGCGGACAGCTCATCGTCATCGCCGACGATCTGCTGGCGGGTGAACCAGCCACGTCACCCGACGTCGCCGTATACCCCGAGCAGTTGGCGTACGTGATGCACACATCGGGTTCCACCGGGACGCCTAAGGGTGTCGCGGTGCGGCATCGAGATGTCGTGGCGCTGGCCTTCGACCGGCGTTTCCAGGGAGCCGAACATCACCGTGTCGTCTTGCATTCACCGCTGGCGTTCGACGCGTCCACCTATGAGTTGTGGGTGCCGCTGCTGCGTGGCGGCCAGGTAGTCGTTCCGCCACCCGGTGACCTGGATGTCGATGTGCTTCGGCGGGTGATCGGTGCGCACGGTGTCACCGGGCTCTGGTTGACCGCTGGACTGTTTCGGCTGGTGGCGCAGGAGTCGCCAGACTGTCTGGCCGGGCTTCGCGAGGTGTGGACCGGTGGTGACGTGGTGCCTGCCACCGCGGTGCGCCGGGTGCTGGATGCGTGCCCGGACCTGGTCGTCGTGGACGGCTACGGCCCGACCGAGACCACGACATTCGCCACCTCGTATCGGATGTCCGCCGTCGAACCGGTGCCGGATGTGGTGCCGATCGGCGGCCCGTTGGACAACATGCGGGTCTACGTTCTCGACAGCGAGTTGGGTCTGGTGCCGCCGGGCGTACCCGGTGAGCTGTACATCGCAGGCGCCGGACTGGCCCGCGGGTACCTGAACCAGCCGGGATTGACCGCGGAGCGGTTCGTACCCAACCCGTTCGGTGCGCGGGGTGAGCGCATGTACCGGACCGGGGATGTGGTGCGTTGGCGCCCCGAAGGCACCGTGGAGTTCGTCGGTCGAGCTGACGATCAGGTCAAGGTCCGTGGGTTCCGGATCGAGATCGCTGAGGTCGAGGCCGCGCTGGGAGGGCATTCCGAGCTAGCTCAGGTTGCCGTTATCGCTCGAGAGGACCCGGTAGCGGGACCCGCCGTCAAGCGGCTGGTGGCCTATGTGGTTGCGGCACCAGGAGCGACTGCACCGAGCACAGCTGTCCTACGGGAGTTCCTGAGCCGGGCGCTGCCGGACTATATGGTGCCCTCCGCGTTCGTGGTGCTCGACCAGCTGCCGTTGAGCCCCAACGGAAAGTTGGATCGGCGTGCGCTGCCCGCACCCGACTGGACGGCCGCCCCGCAGTGTGGCTACGTGGCTCCACGCAACGCCACGGAGGGTGTGCTGGCGCAGCTCTGGGCCGAGGTGCTCGGGGTGGAGCGGGTCGGCGTCGAGGACAACTTCTTCGAACTCGGCGGTGATTCGATCCTCAGCATCCAGGTGGTCTCCCGGGCGCGACAAGCTGGATTGACCCTGATGCCCCGGGATCTCTTCCGGTACCCGACCGTCGGGTCGCTGGCCGCGAGCGTGGCGGAAGCTACCCCGGTAGCGGCGGACCAAGGCCCGGTGAGCGGCGAGGTGCCGCTGACCCCGATCCAGCACTGGTTCTTCGACACCGTGACCGCCCGGCCGGAGCACTTCAACCAGTCGATGCTGGTGGAGCTGGTCGAGCAACCGAACGAGCAGGCCCTGCGGCGCGCGCTCGACGCCTTGCTCACGCATCACGACGCGCTGCGGATGCGATTCGAGCGGGTCGACGGCCGGTGGCGCCAGCATATTCCGCCCTTCGAGCCGGTGACTGCGCTGCACGTCCATGATCTGTCTTCGGTGGACATCGACGAGCGCGCCGCGGTGCTGCGGAAGCTGGCTGGCGAGGTCCATGCCAGTTTCGATCTCAGCACCGGTCCGCTGCTCAAGGCGGTCCTAGTCAACGCCGGTGTCGGGCGCCCGACGTTGTTCGTTGCTGTGCACCATCTGGTCATCGACGGGGTGTCCTGGCGGGTCCTGCTCGAGGACCTCAACACTGCTTACCGGCAGGCTGCCAGTGGCGAACCGATCCGGCTTGGACCCAAGACCACCTCGTTCCGGGACTGGGCGCTGCAGCTGAATGAGCACGTTGGCACCGGTGGGCTGGACGACGAGGTGGCGTACTGGACCGCGATGACCCGGGACTGCGACCCGGCGTTGCCGGTGGATGGTCACGGGGACAACACGGTTGGCTCGATGCGTTCGGTCACGGTCCGGCTGGACGCAGAGCAGACCGAGGCCCTGCTGCAGGAGGTCCCGGCGGCCTATCGCACGCAAGTCAATGACGTCCTGCTCAGTGCGCTCGGCCGGGTGCTGAGTCGCTGGGCCGGGCGAGATCGAGTGTTGGTCGACCTGGAGGGCCACGGCCGCGAAGAGCTGTGGGACGGCATCGACCTGTCGCGCACCGTGGGTTGGTTCACCACGATGTTCCCGCTCGCGCTCGACGTGCCCGCAGAGAACTGGGGCTCCGCAGAGAACTGGGGCCCCGCAGAGAACTGGGGCCCCGTGCTGAAGTCGGTCAAGGAGCAGCTTCGCGAGGTGCCCCGGCGGGGCCTCGGGTACGGCGCTCTGCGGTACCTGACGCCATCACCCAGCCGGGCCGGCCAAGCGGTCCCGCTGATCAGCTTCAACTACCTCGGGAAGTTCGACTGGTCTGCGCTCGGAGACGGGCCGTTCCACCCGGTGGACGGCGGCCTGGACGGCGACGCCAGCGCCGAGGCTCCGCGCGCGCACCTGCTGGACGTCGTCGGCAAGGTCGAGCACCGGTGCCTGGAGTTCACCTGGTTCTACTCGAAGGAGGTGCACGGCGAAGCAACGGTGCGCCGGCTCGCCGAGGACCTGCTGGCGACCCTCCAGGAGATCATCGAGCACTGCACAGCGCCGGCGGCAGGCGGCCGAACTCCCTCGGACTTCCCGCTGGCCCGCCTTGATCAGCCGACCGTAGACCGCCTCGTCGGTGCCGGACGCTCGGTGGAGGACGTCTACCCACTGACGCCGACCCAGACCGGGATGGTGTTCCACAGCCTGGTCGACACCTCGTCCGGTGCCTACTTCAACCACGTGCAGCTGCGGTTGACCGGGGTGTCTGATCCGCACGCCCTGGGGCAGGCGTGGCAGCGGGTGGTGGATCGGACACCGATCTTGCGCAGCAGCGTGGTCTGGGAGGGCGTGGCCGAGCCGCTGCAGGTGGTGCAGCGGGAGGTCACGCTGCCCGTCAGCTATCACGACTGGGCTGGATGGTCCGACGGGCAGCGACATGACGTGCTGCGCCGGTTGCTCGCGCGCGACCGGGCCGAGGGACTGGATCTGGCCACGGCTCCGTTGCTGCGACTGGTCATCGTCCGGCTCTCGGACGACGAGGTGCTCTTGGTCTGGACCTTCCACCATGTGCTGTTGGACGGGTGGAGCGCGGCCCAGGTGTTCGGCGAGGTGTGCGAGCAGTACGCGGCGATCGTCCAGGGCAGGCGACCCACGCTGGTCGGCCGCCGCCCGTTCCGGGACTACCTGCACTGGCTTCGCGAGCGGGATGAGCGGGAGGCGCAGCAGTACTGGCGGGGGGTGCTGTCCGGTTTCGACTCTCCCACTGCACTGCCGTTCGACCGCCCACCCCTTGAGGCGCACCGCACCGAGTCCTCGAACACCGTCCGGGTCACGCTCTCAGCCGAGCAGTCCAGCCGGTTGCGCGAGGCGACCCAGCGAAATGGGCTGACGATGAACACCGTCATCCAGGGCGCGTGGGGGCTACTGCTGTCGCGCTACAGCGCCGAGCGGGATGTGGTGTTCGGTACCACGGTCTCCGGACGCCCAGCTGACCTTCCGGGTGTGGAGTCGATGGTCGGCATGTTCATCAACACGGTGCCGACTCGGATCGACGTCGACAGTTCCCGCAACCTGCTGCCGTGGCTGCGCGAGCTGCAGCTGGAACAGTCCGAGTCCCGGCGGTTCGACTTCGTCTCACTGGCTCAACTCCACAGCTGGAGTGAGTTGTCTGGTGGAGTAAAGCTGTTCGACAGCATTGTCGTTTTCGAGAACTATCCCTTCGATGACCAGGCCATAGCCGCACACGGAATTGGTGTGCGTGACACGCAGGACTTCCAACCCACCAACTACCCACTCAGCGTCGTGGTCTCCCCGAGCGAGCGGCTTTCGATCGCACTCGACTACGATCCCACTCTGCTCAACAGCACCACTGTTGAGCGGATGGCGGGGCACCTGAAGATGCTGCTGGATGGCATCGCGGCCGATCCGGGCCGCTCGTTGGGTGACCTTCCGCTGCTGACCACGGCCGAGCGGCAGCACGTGTTGGTGGAGTGGAATGCCACCGATCACGAGGTCCCCGTGGGCACGCTGCCCAGCCTGTTCGCCGAGCAGGTTCGCCGGACTCCGCAGGCGACGGCCGTGATCTCTGATCACGCCGAGCTGAGCTATGCCGAGTTGGACACCCGGGCGAACCGGCTGGCGCATCGGCTGATCCGGCTCGGGGTTCGCCCGGAGGACCGGGTCGGGGTGTTGGTGGAGCGCTCGGCCGAGTTGGTGGTTGCGGTGCTGGCGGTGGTCAAGGCGGGTGGGGCTTATCTCCCGCTGGACACCCGGGCGCCTGCCGAGCGGATGCGTCTGGTGCTGGCCGAGGCCAAGGCATCGGCACTGGTGACTGACTCCGGATGGGAGCCGACCGCCAGATCCCTGCCCAGCGCACCAGCTCTGCCTGGGGCGCGGCTTGTTGTGCTGGACACCGACGCTGCACTGTCGGACGAGCCTGCCGATCCGCCTGCTGTCGTACTGCATCCGGACAACCTTGCCTATGCCGAGTACACCTCCGGCTCGACCGGGGTCCCCAAGGGCGTGGCGGTTCGGCATCGGGATGTCGTGGGGTTGGCCTTCGACCGCCGGTTCCACGGTGGCGCTCACGAGCGGGTGCTGGTGCACTCGCCGCTGGCTTTCGACGCCTCCACTTATGAGCTGTGGGTGCCGTTGCTCAATGGTGGCCGGGTCGTCGTGGCCCCACCGGCTGATCTGGACGCGGACACGTTGCGGCGGTTGATCGCCGAGCATGCGGTGACCGGGCTGTGGCTGACCGCCGGGTTGTTCCGGATAGTGATGCAGGACGCGCCGGGCTGTCTTGCCGGGGTGCGCGAGGTGTGGACCGGCGGCGACGTGGTGCCGGCCGGGGCGGTGCGCCGGGCGCTGCAGGCCTGCCCGGGTCTCGTGGTGGTCGACGGTTACGGGCCGACCGAGACCACCACGTTCGCCACCTCATATCGAATGTCCGATATCGACTCGGTGCCGGACGTGGTGCCGATCGGTGCCCCGCTGGACAACATGCGGGTCTACGTGCTCGACGGCGGGCTGCGACCGGTGCCGCCCCGGGTGCCCGGCGAGCTGTACATCGCGGGTTCGGGACTGGCTCGCGGCTATCTGGGCCGGCCAGGGTTGACCGCAGCGCGGTTCCTGGCCGATCCGTTCGGGCGGCCCGGCGAGCGGATGTACCGCACCGGTGACGTAGTGCGCTGGTCGCCCGGGGCTGGTCCGGGTGTCGTGGAGTTCGTCGGCCGGGCCGATGAGCAGGTCAAGATCCGTGGTTTCCGGGTCGAACTCGGTGAGATCGAGGCCGCACTGGCCGCACATCCGGGCGTTGCGCAGGTCGCCGTCATCGCCCGGGAAACCGTGCTGACCGGAGCGGCCGGTCCCGGCGTCAAACGGCTGGTGGCCTATGTTGTGCCGGCCGCTGACGAAGCCGTGGACGCCGCGCAATTGCGAGCACACGTCGCAGCCGCGCTGCCCGACTACATGGTGCCCGCAGCATTCGTGATGTTGGACCAGTTGCCGTTGAGCCGCAACGGAAAGCTGGATCGCCAGGCGCTGCCTGCGCCAGATTTCGCGGCTGCGACAAGTGCTGGCTACCTGGCGCCTCGCACGGACGCCGAGCGGGTACTGGCGCAGATCTGGGCCGACGTGCTCGCCGTGGCGCGGGTTGGGGTCGAGGACAACTTCTTCGAACTGGGCGGCGACTCGATCCTGAGCATCCAGGTGGTATCACGGGCTCGGCAGGCCGGGCTCGCTGTGACACCCCGGGATATCTTCCTCAACCCCACTGTGGCGTCGTTGGTCGCGAGCGTGGCCGAGACGGCTCCGCAGGTGGCCGACCAGGGCCCGGTGAGCGGACCGGTGCCGCTGACTCCGATCCAGCACTGGTTCTTCCATGCCGGCGCCCTGCATCCGGAGCGCTTCGACCAGTCGATGATGATCGACTTGGTCGAGGATATCGACGAGCCGACGCTGCGGACGGCGCTGAATGCACTGGCCGAGCACCACGACGCCTTGCGGATGCGGTTCGAGCAGGTGGACGGCCAGTGGCTGCAGCACAACGCGCCCGTCACACCGGCGGACTTGCTCTGCAGGCACGACATGTCGCGGGTGCACTCAGACCAGCAGCGCGAAGCCATCACCACGGTCGCCGCCGAGGTGCACTCGAGCTTCGCTCTCGGCAGTGGTCCGCTGCTCAAGGCGGTGCTCTTCGACCTCGGCCCGGGGCAGCGTCCGGTGTTGTTCCTGGCGGTGCACCACCTGGTCGTCGATGGGGTGTCCTGGCGGATCCTGCTGGAGGACCTCGAGGATGCCTATCGGCAGACCACCCGCGGCGGATCCGTCGACCTGGGACCCAAGACGACGTCGTTCCGGGAGTGGGCGCTGCGGCTGACCGAGCACGTCGCCGACGGCGGGTTCGACCATGAGATCGGGTACTGGACCGGTGCGGGCGATGACCGCGACTCGGCGCTACCCGTGGACGATCACGGCGACAACACGGTCGCCTCGACGCGTTCGATCACCGTCCGGCTCGAATCGGAGACGACGAGAGCCCTGCTGCAGGACGTCCCGGGGGTCTACCGGACGCAGATCAACGACGTCCTGCTCAGCGCGCTGGGCCGGGTGCTGCGCGGATGGACCGGGCGTGAGCGGGTGTTGCTCGATCTGGAGGGCCACGGCCGCGAGGAACTGCTCGACGGTGTCGATCTGTCTCGCACGCTCGACGGTGTCGATCTGTCTCGCACGGTCGGCTGGTTCACCACGATTTTCCCTGTCGCGCTCGACATGGCCCACGACCAGGACTGGGGTACAACCCTGAAATCGGTCAAGGAGCAGCTGCGGCGGGTGCCCCGGCGGGGCCTCGGCTATGGGGCCTTGCGCTACCTCGCTGAACCGGGCGGACTGGCCGTCCAGACGCCGGCCCAGATCAGTTTCAACTACCTGGGCCAGTTCGAGTTGGCCCCGGCCGAGAGCGGGGGGCTCTACCACGCGTTGCGTACGGGATTGCAGTCCGATGTCAGTCCGATGGCTGAGCGGGCGCATGTCCTCGAGGTCGTCGGCAGTGTCGAAAGCAAGTGCCTGGAGCTCACCTGGTTCTACTCCGAACACCGGCATCGGGGGAGCACCGTCAGCGTGCTGGCCGACCAACTGATCGCCGCGTTGCGGGAGATCGTCGAACACTGCACCCAGCCAGGGGTGGGCGGCCGTACTCCTTCGGACTTCCCGCTTGCCTGCCTCGAACAGTCTGCTGTGGACGTTCTGGTGGGTGCTGGACACTCGGTGCGGGACGTCTACCCGCTGACCCCGATGCAGGCGGGGATGGTGTTTCACGGGCTGTCGCAGGCTGACCAGGGCGTCTACTTCGAGCAGGTGTCGTTCGTGCTGGACGGCGTTGCCGACTCTGGTGTGCTCGGTGCCGCGTGGCAGCACGTGGTGAACCGAACACCGGTACTGCGCAGCTGCATCGCCTGGGAGGGCAGGGCGGAACCGCTGCAGGTAGTGCACCGGGACGTCACCGTGCCGCTGCGCTACCTGGACTGGACTGGGGCCTCCGAGGCTGCGCGACAGGAGAAGCTGGCTGATCTGCTGGCCGGTGATCGAGCCGAGGGCCTGGATCTGGCTACCCCTCCCTTGATGCGCGTGGCGTTGGCTCGCCTGTCGGACACCGAAGTGCAGGTGGTGTGGACCTTCCACCACGTGCTGCTGGACGGGTGGAGCGTGTTCCAGGTGCTGTCGGACGTCTTCGCCGCCCATGCGGCGATCGCCGACGGTCGAGTCCCCGAGTTGATTGCCCGTCGCCCATTCCGGGACTACCTGCAATGGCTCAGTGCGTGCAACCCGGGTGAAGCGGAGGAGTACTGGCGACGCGTGCTGGCCGGCTTCGAGTCACCGACACCGTTGCCCTATGACCGGGCGTCGGCGAAGGTGCACGCGACCCGCTCGGCGGAGTGGCTGTCATTCGAACTGGGGGAGGGGCAGTCCGGTCGGCTCTACGAGTTCGCCAGGCATCACCGGCTGGCGCTCAATTCCGTCATTCAGGGCGTGTGGGCCTTGTTGCTGTCCCGATACAGCGGTCGCGGGGATGTCTGTTTCGGTGCGACGGTGTCCGGTCGCCCGGCGGACCTGCCTGGAGCAGACGCCATCACCGGGATCTTCATCAATACGTTGCCGGTGCGCATCGCTGTGGATGGCGGGTCCGGCCTCGTCGGATGGTTGCAGGAACTGCAGTCCGCCCAGGCGCAGGCGCGGAGGTTCGACTTCACCTCGCTCACGGAGTTGCAGGCCTGGAGCGAACTGCCGGGTGGCGTCGGCCTCTTCGACAGTCTGGTGGTGTTCGAGAACTATCCGATCAACGAAGAGGCGGCGGCGACGCATGGCCTGGGGCTGCGTGCTTTGCACGCCGTCGAGACGACCAACTACCCGCTCAGCCTCGTGGTGTCCCCCGGCCGGCGACTGTCGATCGACCTCGGTTATGACCCCGCCCTGTTCGACGCAGCCACGATCGAGCGGATGGCCGGTCATCTGACCCAGGTACTCGACGTCGTGACCGATGATCCGGCGGTCACCGTGGACCGAATCGACATCCTGACCGACGACGAGCGGCAGCGAGTGCTTGTCGAGTGGAACGACACCGACCGTGCCGTGGTACCGGCCACGCTGCCGGAGTTGTTCGAGGCGCAGGTGGCGCGGACGCCGGACCTGCCGGCGGTGCTGTTCGACGGCCTGTCGCTGAGCTACCCGGAATTGGAGGCTCGGGCCAATCGGCTGGCTCGTCTGCTCATCCAGGCAGGGGCCGGACCAGAGCGAATCGTGGCACTGGCCTTGCCGCGATCAGTGGACATCGTCGTTGCCCAGTTGGCCGTGTTGAAGGCGGGTGCAGCGTTCCTGCCAGTGGATCCGGCGTACCCGGCAGAGCGGATCGCTTTCATGCTGGCCGACTCCGCGCCGGTACTCGTCATCACCCTGGCTGAGATCGCCCCACACTTGCCCTGCCCGAAGGGCATCGCGGTACTGACGGTCGATGATGCGCAGACGCTGGCCAGACTGGGCTCGACTCCAGATCATGCCCCGTCCGATGCGGATCGGGGGTCACCGCTGCTCGTCGATCACCCGGCCTACGTGATCTACACCTCCGGGTCGACCGGGCAGCCGAAGGGCGTGGTGGTCGCACACACCGGTCTGTCGAGTTTCTCCGCGGCTGAAGTGGACCGCTATGCGGTGCAGCCGGGCGATCGGGTGCTGGAGTTCTCCTCGCCGAGCTTCGACGCCTCGGTGCTGGAACTGTGCATGGCACTGCCCGCAGGGGCGGCGCTGGTCGTGCCACCTGCGGGTCCGCTGCTGGGTGAGCAGTTGGCCGACGTGCTCGCCGAACAGCACGTGACGCACGCCCTGATCCCACCGGCCGCACTGGCCACCGTGCCGACGCAGGCAGCCCAGAGTGGGCTGGCGGACTTCCGGACGGTGATCGTCGGTGGCGACGCGTGCAGCGCTGAGCTCGTTGAACGCTGGGCGCCGGGCCGCAACATGATCAACTCTTACGGCCCTACCGAGTCGACTGTCGTCTCCACCTGGACCGAGCCACTGAGGCCGGGTGGGACCCCGCCGATCGGCCGGCCCATCTGGAACACCCGGGCGTACGTGCTCGACGACCGGCTACGACCGGTTCCGGTGGGTGTCACGGGTGAGTTGTACGTGGCCGGCCGCGGGCTGGCCCGCGGTTACCTGCATCGGCCGGGGCTGACCGCGCAGCGGTTCATCGCCAACCCGTTCGGGCCGGCTGGGTCTCGGCTGTATCGCACCGGTGACCTGGTCCGCTGGACGGTGGACGGTGAGTTGCATTTCGCCGGACGGGCCGACGAACAGGTCAAGATCCGCGGCTTCCGGGTCGAACCGGGGGAGATCGAAGCGGTGCTTGGCAGGCATCCTGCTGTTGCCGAGGCGGTGGTGATCGCCAGACCCGCCGAACCGAGCGGGCCGATCGAGGAGAACGGGACGGGTCTGCAACGGCTGGTGGCGTACGTGGTACCCACCGCCGCTGACCCGCCTCCGGCGCCCACCGAATTGCGCACATTCGTCGCGCAATCCCTGCCCGACTACATGGTGCCCTCGGCGTTCGTCCTGATGGACGAGTTGCCGCTCAGCCCCAACGGAAAACTGGACCGCCCCGCACTTCCGGTGCCGACGGACACCGCACCAGTGACCGGATACGTCCCGCCTCGTACTGATCCCGAGCGCGCGCTGTCGGAGATCTGGGCCGACGTACTGGGGATGGAGCGGGTTGGCGTCGAGGACGACTTCTTCGAGCTCGGTGGTGATTCGGTCCGCAGCCTGGCCGTCGTCTCCAGGGCGAAGGCAGCGTTCGACATCGCCCTGACTCCACGAGACGTCCTGACCGCCCGCACCGTGTCCGCGCTAGCCGAACTGGTCGAAGAAAAGATCCTGCGTGAACTCGAGCGTGTTGCCTTCGGTGACGGCAACAGCGACAAACCGTAAGGAATGGAATAATGCCGTCATCGCAAGAAAACAGAATCTCCGCACTGCCTGCGAATCTACAAGAATTGCTGCGTCGCCGGTTGGCCGGCCAGGCAGAGCAGTCCGATGCGATCATCCCGGCGGATCGCGCCGGCCCGTCACCATTGTCCTTCTCGCAGCAACGGCTGTGGTTTCTGAATGAATTCCACCCGGGTGAGGCGGAATACAACAGCGCCTTGCCGTTGCGCTTGCTCGGTACCCTGAACCCGGCTGCCCTCGCCGGGGCGCTGCAAGAACTGCTGGCTCGCCACGAGTCATTGCGGACCACCTTCGACGAGGTGGCTGGAAAGGGCGTGCAGGTCGTCCACCCCGCCCAGGAACTATCCCTGCGAGTGGTCGATCTGGCCGGCTCCGCCACTCGCGCACCAGACGAGCTGGACCGGGTGCTGTCCGAGGAGTACGCCCGCCCGTTCGTGCTGCGGCGAGGACCACTGTTTCGGGCGTTGCTGGTACGCCTGGCCCCCGACGAGCACGTGCTGCTACTCACCGCGCACCACATCGTGACGGACGGCTGGTCCATGGGCGTCCTGGTCGACGAGCTGAGCAGCATGTACAGCGCGGCAGCGCGGGGCGAGAACACAGCGCTGGCTGCGCCGCCTTTGCAGTACGCAGATTTTGCGGTGTGGCAACGGAACCGGTTGACCGGCTCGATCCTGGACGAGCAGCTCAGCTACTGGAAGCAGCAGCTATCGGGGATCTTGCCGCTGGAACTACCGACGGATCGGCCCCGACCGGCAATGCGTACCTCGGCAGGCGCGGTGCACGAGTTCGCGATACCGGCCGACATCACCGCCCGGCTGAACGAGCTCGCTCGGAGTCAGCACACCACCCTGTTCACCACCCTCGTCGCTGCCTGCCAGGCGCTGTTCGCCAGGTACGCGGGCCAGGACGACGTAGCCGTGGGCACGATCGTCTCCGGCCGTAACCGCCCTGAGCTCGAGAGGATGGTCGGCTTCTTCGTCAACACCGTGGTCCTCCGGTCCACGGTCGACCGATCGCACACCTTCACCGAGTTCCTGGAGGCAGTGAAGAACACCGTGCTGGATGCGTTCGCTTACGATGAGGCGCCCTTCGAGCGGGTGGTCGAGGCGATTCACGCCGAGCGCGATGTCAGCCGTAACCCGCTGTTCGACGTCATGGTGCTGCTGCATAATGCGCAGCAGCCGCCGCCGGAGTTCCACGGATTGCAGGTCGAAGACGTCAACCTGTCAAGGCAGGCAGCCAACTTCGATATCACCGTCGAGTTCCAGGAGCGCGACGATCATCTCGCCGCGATGCTCGAATACAACACGGACCTTTTCGATGCGAGTACCGCACACCGGATGGCCGAGCATCTGCTCGTGTTGCTGGAGGGAATCACGACGGATCCGGCTCGGCCGCTGGCCGAGCTCCCGCTGCTGACCGAGGATGAACGGCAGCGGCTGCTGGTGGAGTGGAATAACACTGCCCTCGACGTCCCCGCGGTGACGTTCCCCGCACTGTTTGAGGCACAGGTACAACGAACCCCGGACGAGACCGCGCTCGTGTTCGGGCCAGATCTGGCCCTGAGCTTCGCCGAGCTGAACGCCCGAGCGAATCGGCTAGCGCACCACCTCATCGACCATGGTGCCGGGCCCGAGCGGGTGGTGGCACTGGCCTTGCCGCGATCGGCCGACATGGTCGTGGCGATCCTCGCCGTGTGCAAGGCCGGAGCGGCATACCTGCCGGTGGATCCGGATCTTCCCGCTGACCGGATCGAGTTCCTCCTGCGCGACGCGCATCCGATTCTGGTGCTGACCGACGGCGACGTCGCACTGCCTGACGATGTCGCACGGCTGAGGCTGGGCGCACCCGAGACCGGTGCAGCGCTGCGGCGTCGTCCCGATTCCGACCCGACGGACGCCGAGCGGGTCGCCTCGCTGCGGACGGACCATGCCGCCTACGTCATCTACACCTCCGGATCGACCGGGAAACCCAAGGGCGTGGTCGTCGAGCACCGCAATCTGGTCAACCTGCTCTTCAACCACCGCCATGATTTCGTGGCCGCATCGGACAACCAGCGCCTGCGAGTCGCACTGACCGCGGCCTTCTCCTTCGACACTTCCCTGGAGGGCCCGCTGCTGATGGCCGACGGCCACGAACTTCACCTGATCAGCGAGACGGTGCGGTTGGAACCACCCGCGCTGGTCGACTACGTGGCTGAGCACCGGATCGATTTCCTCGATCTCACGCCGTCCTATCTCCAGCAACTCCTCCCGGCCGGCCTGCTGACCGACACGCGGCACCGCCCGAAGATCCTGATGCTGGGTGGCGAGGCGCTCGGCGCAACCCTGTGGCAGCAGCTTGCGGCGGCGGCGGACACCACCAGCTACAACTTCTACGGCCCCACCGAGTGCACCGTCGATGCGCTGTCGTGCCGGGTGAGCGAACTCCTGCGGCCGGCCGTCGGACGCCCGCTGCGCAATATGGCGGCCTACGTCCTCGACGACACCCTGCGCCCGGTGCCCATCGGGGTTGCCGGCGAGTTGCACCTTGCTGGTGATCAGGTGGCCCGTGGCTACCTGAACCGTGCCGGGCTGACCGCGGAGCGGTTCGTGGCCACTCCGCACGGCGCACCGGGTACCCGGATGTACCGCACCGGCGACGTGGTGCGCTGGCGGGCCGACGGAGTGCTGGAGTACCTGGGCCGTACCGACGAGCAGGTCAAGATCCGGGGCTTCCGCATCGAGCCGGGGGAGGTCGAGGCGGTCCTGCTCCAGCAGCCGGACGTGGCGGAAGCCGTGGTCGTGGCCCGGATGCTCGACTCGGGGCCGGGCGGTGCCGGGCACCAGCGGCTGGTCGCCTACCTGGTCCCCGCCGGCCCGAGCGGGCTCGACCCGGCCGAGCTGCGCCATGCGCTGAAACAGCGCCTGCCGGACTATATGGTGCCGTCGGCCTTCGTCGTGCTGGACCAGTTGCCCGTCAACCGGAGTGGGAAGATCGACCGAAGGGCGTTGCCTGCGCCGGATGGGCTGCAGGCCCCGGAATCTGCATACGTGGCCCCGCGGACGGCCGCCGAGCGCGAGCTGGCCGGGATCTGGTCGCAGGTCCTCGGGGTGGACCGGGTGGGGGTGGCGGACAACTTCTTCGGGCTGGGCGGCGATTCCATCCTGAGCATTCAGGTGGTCGCCCGCGCTCGGCAGGCTGGCCTGCGGTTGACGTCGAAGGACGTCTTCCTGAATCCGACCGTCGCCGAGCTCGCCACCGCTGTCCAAGCGCTGGCCGCTCCAGCGGTGACCCACCCGGTACCCGCCGCCGGGCCTGCCCCGTTGAGCCCGATCCAGCACTGGTTCTTCGCCACCCACGGCCCGCACGGGCGCTTCACCATGTCGATGCTCATGGAGCTCGCCGAAGATCTCGACGAATCCACGTTGCGCACGGCCCTTGCTGCGGTTGTGACCCACCACGACGCGCTGCGCATGCGGTTCCGCGCGGTCGAAGGCGAGTGGCACCAGGAGAGTGCACCCTCGGAGCCTGCTGAGGTGCTCCACACCCGCGACGTGTCCACCATGGATGATGCGGGGCAGGAGTCCGCGATCGAGAACGCGGCGAACGCGGCGCGAGCCGAGCTGAGGCTCGAGACCGGACCGATGATCAGGGCGATCCTGTTCCGGCGCGGACCAGGCCGCCGACCGCGGCTGTTCGTGGCCGTCCACCACCTCGTGATGGACGGGGTGTCCTGGCGCATCCTGCTCGATGACCTCGAAACGGCCTACCGGCAGGCTGCCACTGACCGGCCGGTGGAGCTGGAGCCGGCCGGCACTGCGTTCAGCCAGTGGACGCACCGGTTGGCAGTGCACGTCCAGGCCGGTGGCTTCGATGCCGATCTGCCGTACTGGACCACGGTGTCGACGAGCGCGGTGGCAGACCTTCCGGTCGACCGAGCGAGCGCGGACACCGTTGATTCGACCCGTACCGTCACGGTTCGGCTCGGCCAAGCCGATACCGATGCGCTGTTGCGTCGAGTTCCCGGGGTGTATCGCACTCAGGTCAACGATGTGCTGCTCAGTGCGCTCGGCCGGGTGCTGGCGAGGTGGACAGGCCAGGACAGGGTGCTGGTCGCCATGGAGGGCCACGGCCGGGAGGACATTCTCGACGGTGTCGACCTGTCCCGAACGGTGGGCTGGTTCACCACGCAGTTCCCTGTCGCGCTGGCCGTTCCGTCGGCAGCCGAGTGGGACGTCGTCCTCAAATCGGTCAAGGAACAACTGCGAGCCGTGCCTCATCGGGGCCTCAGCTATGAGGCGTTGCGCTACCTGAGCGTGCCGGATTCGGCGGCGCGTGCGCTGGGCGATGATCCCACCCCGCAGATCTGCTTCAACTACCACGGCCAGTGGGACGCCGGCCCGGGCGCGCAGGGGCTCTACCAAGCCAGGTGCGCCAACATCGAGGGCGACCTGGGCCCAGATGAGCCCCGCAGTTACCTGTTGGACATCGCGGCGATGGTGGACAACGGGGACCTCGAGCTCACCTGGCAGTACGGCGCCCGAGCGCATGACGAGGCCACCGTCCGGGGGCTGGCCGAGGAGATGGTGCAGGCTCTGCGGGAGATCGTCCAACACTGCACCCAGCCGGGTGTGGGTGGGCGCACCCCGTCGGACTTCCCGCTGGCCCGCCTCGACCAGGCAGGCGTTGACCACCTGGTCGGCGACGCGACATCGGTGGAAGACCTTCATCCCCTGACACCGCTGCAGGCCGGGATGCTGTTCCACAGCTTGGTCGACTCGGAGTCGGACGTCTACCTCGACCAGGCCAGGCTGCTGCTGGACGGTGTTTCCGACCCAGCTGCGCTGGGCGCTGCCTGGCAGCGGGTGGTGGACCGAACGCCGATGTTGCGCAGCTGCGTGGTCTGGGAGGGGGTCGACGAGCCGCTGCAGGTGGTGCACCGCGCGGTCGACGTGCCGACCGTGTACTACGACTGGCGCGGCAGGTCCGATGCGCAGCGAGATCGGGAGCTTCGGCGGCTGCTGGCCGAGGACCGTGCTGCCGGGCTCGATCTGGCTACGCCACCGTTGATGCGGCTGGCCATCGTTACCGTGACCGACGACCAGGTGCTGCTGATCTGGACCTCCCATCATGTGCTGCTGGACGGCTGGAGCCTGGCCGAAGTGTTCGCCGAAGTGTGCGAACACTACGCGGCCATCGTCGCTGGGCGGCAACCACGGCTGGTGGCCCGGCGCCCGTTCCGCGACTACCTGCACTGGTTGTGCGACCAGGATGACCAGCAGGCCGAGGACTACTGGCGAAAGGTCCTGGCTGGGTTCGAGTCACCGACCGCCCTGCCTTACGACAGGCAGCCGCTCGAGGCGCACCGAGCCGAGTCGTCCGAAGCCGTCAGCGTGTCCCTCTCGGCGGAGCAGTCCAGCCAACTTCGCACGGTCGCCCAGCGCAATGGGTTGACGGTGAACACGATCGTGCAAGGCGCCTGGGGGTTGCTACTGGCTCGCCACAGCGGCGAACGCGACGTTGTCTTCGGCACCACTGCGTCCGGACGGCCTGCCGAGCTGCCCGGTGTCGAGTCGATGATCGGGATGTTCATCAACACGGTGCCGACCCGAGTATCGGTTGATGGCAGTCGGCAGGTGCTGTCGTGGTTGCGCGAGCTGCAGGCGGAGCAGTCCGAGTCACGGCGGTTCGACTTCGTCTCGCTGGCCCAGCTGGGCAACTGGAGCGGGCTACGCCACCTTGACGGTTCTCCTGGGAGGGCGAACCTGTTCGACAGCGTGGTCGTCTTTGAGAACTACCCGTTCGACGACGCCTCGGTCGGCGCGACGGGTCTGCGGATCCGCGAGGTCGCGGCCAGGGACACCACGAACTTCCCGCTGACCCTGGGTGCCTACCTGGTCGACCAGCTGCGTTTCGATCTCGCCTATGACCCGAGGTGGTTCGACGCTGCCACGATCGAGCGGCTGGCCGAGCGGTTGCGGATGTTGCTGGTCGGTATCGTCTCCGGCCCCGATAGGTCGCTATCGCAGCTGCCGTGGATGTCGGCGGACGAGCGCCACCGCGTGCTGGTGGAGTGGAACGACACCGACCTTGCGGTGCCACCGGTGACGCTCCCGGAGATATTCCAGACTCAGGTGGCGCGTACTCCGGATGCGACCGCGCTGGTGTTCCGGGATACCGCGCTCAGTTTCGCGGAATTGAATGCGCGGGCGAACCGGCTCGCACACCACCTGATCGCCCGTGGTGCCGGGCCCGAGCGGGTGGTGGCACTGGCCCTGCCCCGGTCGGCAGAGATGGTCGTGGCCATTCTCGCCGTCATGAAGGCAGGCGCTACCTATCTACCGATCGACCCCAGCCAGCCAAGCGAACGAATTCGATTCCTGCTGGCCGACGCGGCTCCCGCACTCGTGATCACCGACTCGGAACTTCGCCAGCTCGGCGAGCTGCTCGCCGAGGAGGCCGAGTGCCTGCTGCTGGACACCCCGCAGACGCAGGCCGTACTGGGTGCGTGCCGAGACACCGATCCGGTCGACGCTGATCGCGTTGGTGCACTGCGGGTGGACAACTCGGTGTACGTCATCTACACGTCCGGCTCCACCGGGAAACCCAAGGGTGCCATTATCGAGCACCGCAACCTGGTCAATCTGCTCGTCAACCACCGCAACACATTCGTTGCTGATGCCGGCGGCGGGCAGCTTCGGGCGGCATTGACCGCAGTGTTCTCCTTCGACACGTCGATGGAGGGCCTGGTCTTACTGGCCGACGGTCACGAACTGCATGTGATCGACGACGAGGTACGTCTGGATCCACCAGCGCTGGTCGAGTACGTGGCTGAACACCGGATCGATTTCCTCGACCTCACGCCTGCCTATGTTCAGCAGCTCATTCCTGCCGGGTTGCTGACCGATGAGCGGCACCACCCGAAGGTCTTGATGCTGGGTGGTGAGGCGCTCGGTGAAGCACTGGCGCGAGAGCTGGCGAAGGCCGCCGGTACCACCAGCTACAACTATTACGGCCCGACCGAATGCACCGTTGATGCCGTGTACTGCCAGCTCACCGGCGATGAGCGCCCGGTGATCGGGCGGCCACTGGGCAACCTGCACGCCTATGTGGTGGACGACGCCTTGTGCCCAGTGCCCGCCGGGGTTTCCGGTGAGCTGTGCCTGGCCGGCGATCAGCTGGCCCGGGGCTATCTCCACCGCCCGGGGTTGACCGCGGAGCGGTTCGTGGCCAACCCCTTCGGTCCGCCGGGTAGCCGGATGTACCGCACCGGGGACGTGGTGCGCTGGACGCCCGAGGGTGTGCTCGACTACCTGGGACGTACCGACGAGCAGGTCAAGATCCGCGGCTTCCGGATCGAGCCGGGCGAGATCGAGGCCGCCCTGCTGGGCCACCCGGATGTCGGGGCGGCCGCCGTCATCGCCCGGGCCGGTGGGCGAGCCGATGAGGATGGCCCGGACCTGAAGCGACTGGTGGCCTATATCGTGCCCGCGCCGGATGCGCAGGCGCCCGATACTGCCGCGCTGCGCAGCTTCCTCGGCCAGGTGCTACCCGAGTACATGGTGCCGTCGGTGTTCGTGGTGCTGGCTGCCTTGCCGTTGACACCGAACGGGAAGCTGGACCGCAAGGCGTTGCCGGCGCCAGGTCTCAGTGCGGCGACGCGTGCCGGTTACCTGGCCCCTCGCACCGACGCCGAGCGTGTCGTGGCGGAGATCTGGGCGCACGTGCTGGGTGTGCAGCGGGTCGGAGCCGAGGACAATTTCTTCGAGCTCGGCGGTGACTCGATCCTCAGTATCCGGGTGATCTCGCGGCTACGTGCGGCGTTCGCGGTCCAGCTGTCCCCGCGCGCACTGTTCACCACACCCACAGTCGCCGCACTGGCTGCCGCCATCTCGGCCAGGGCACCTCATCCCGAGGCAGCTGTCGCGATCCCGGTCGCACCCCGGGAGGGTGACCTGCCGCTGTCGTTCGCCCAGCAGCGGCTGTGGTTCCTGAACGAGTTCGAACCGGACAGCGCCGAGTACATCTCGCCCGCTGCCCTGAGGTTGCGTGGCGAGTTGGATGTGGACGCCCTGCGCGGCGCGTTGACCGTTCTCGTCGGCAGGCACGAGACGCTTCGTACGAGCTTCGAGTCACGCGAGGGACATGGCGTGCAGGTCGTGCACCCGCCGCATGAGGTGTCGATGCCGGTGGTGGACCTCACCGCGCGGCCCGCACCGGATCGCGAGTCCGAGCTGCGGCGAGTGGTGGCAGACGACGCCGTCCGCCTGTTCGACCTTCGTCAGGGCGCCCTGCTGAGGACGCAATTGGTGCGACTGGGTGCCGACGAGCACGTGCTCACGCTGACCATGCATCACATCGTCACCGATGGCTGGTCCATGGGTGTGCTGGTCGAGGAGTTGAGCGCGCTGTACCGCGCGGCCGTGCGCGGCGAGGTGGCGGATCTTCCCGCGCTGCCGGTGCAGTATGCGGATTTCGCGGTGTGGCAACGCCATCGCTTGTCGGACACAGTTCTCTCCGAGCAGCTTGACCACTGGAGGCGGCAGCTGTCCGGCATCGCCCCCTTGGAGCTGCCCACCGATCGGCCGCGGCCCGCGGTGCGTACCTCCGCCGGTGCGCTGCACGAGTTCGTGGTGCCCGCTGAGGTGACCGCGCGGATCAAGGACTTGGGGCTGCAGCAGGAAGCCACGCTCTTCATGACCCTGGTGGCGGCATGTCAGGTGCTGTTCTCGAGATGGTCGGCTCAGGACGACGTTGCGGTGGGCACGGTCGTCTCCGGGCGTGAGCGCGCCGAGTTGGAGGGGCTCGTCGGGTTCTTCGTGAACACGTTGGTGCTGCGCGGCGAGGTGGACGGGACACGGACCTTCAGGGAGTTCCTGCGGGACGTCAAGGAGACCGTGCTGGACGCCTTCGCGAACCAGGAGGTGCCGTTCGAACGCCTTGTCGACGAACTCCAGCCGGACCGCGACACCAGCCGCACACCGTTGTTCCAGGCGACGGTGGTGCTGCAGAACATCCCGAGTCAGGTGCCAGACTTGCCCGGACTGCAGGTCGAGGGCGTCGAGCTGCCGGTGGTGAGCGCGAGCTGCGACGTCAGCATCGACTTCCAGGAGCAGGACGACGTGCTGGCCGGCGTGTTCGAGTACAGCACGGACCTCTTCGATGCGGTCACGATCGAGCGGATGGCTGAGCACCTGCTGGTGCTGCTCGACGGCATCGCCGCCGACCCGGACCGCACGATCGTCGAGCTGCCGTTGCTCGCCGCTGCGGAACGGGCTCGCCTGCTCGTCGAGTGGAACGACACCGGCCTCGACGTTGCGGACACGACGTTCCCTGAGCTGTTCCAGGAGCAGGTGGAGCGCTCCCCGGAGGCGACCGCACTGGTGTTCCAGAACCGGGAGCTGCGCTACGCGGAGTTGAACGCGCAGGCCAACCAGCTGGCCCGGCACTTGATCCGCATGGGGGTGGGGCCCGAGCAGGTAGTGGCGCTGGCACTGCCGCGCTCGCCGGAGATGGTGGTAGCCATCCTTGCGGTGCTCAAGGCCGGCGGGGTGTACCTCCCGGTTGATCGGGACCTTCCCACCGACCGGATCGCGTTCCTGCTGTCCGACGCCGCACCCGTGCTGGTGATCACCACGACCGCCAGCGGGAATGTGCCCCATGGGACGGTGCCCAGCACACCGGGCGAAGGCTTCCGCCGGTTGGTGCTCGACCATCCGGACACGGTGCCGCTGCTCGCGGGATACCCGGTGACCGATCCCACTGACGACGAGCGAACAAGCCCACTTCACAGCAGCAACTCGGCCTACGTCATCTACACCTCGGGGTCCACCGGGCAGCCGAAGGGCGTCGTCGTCGAGCACCAGAACCTGGTCAATCTGTTCTTCAGTCACTGCGCCGAACTGCTGGCTCCGCACGTCGCGGCGCAGGATGGCCGACGGCTGCGCGTCGCCTTGACCGCCGTGTTCTCCTTCGACACCTCGTTGGAGGGGCCGCTGCTGATGGCCGCCGGTCACGAGCTACATCTGATCGACGACACGGTGCGCATGGACGCCGACGCCCTGGTCGACTATGTCGCCGGCCATCGCATCGACTTCCTGGACCTGACGCCTTCCTATCTTCGGCAGCTCATCCCAGCCGGTTTGCTGTGCGACGAACGGCATCGGCCGTTAATGCTCATGCTGGGCGGTGAGGCGCTCGGCGAGACGCTTTGGCAGGAGCTGGCCGCCGCAGCGGATACGACGAGCTACAACTTCTACGGCCCCACCGAGTGCACCATCGACGCGCTGTCCTGCCAGGTCGTCGCCGATGTCCAGCCGATGGTGGGGCGGCCGCTGCGCAACCTGCAAGCCTATGTGCTCGACGATGAGCTGCGCCCGACGCCGATCGGAGTGCCGGGCGAACTGTATCTGGCCGGGGCTCAGGTTGCCCGCGGTTACCTGAACCGGGCGGGCCTGACGGCAGCCCGGTTCGTGGCCAACCCGTTTGGCGGGCCCGGTTCTCGGATGTATCGAACCGGAGACCGGGCGCGGTGGACCGGGGCCTCGGAGCAGGGCGCGCTGGAGTACCTGGGCCGCACCGATGAGCAGATCAAGGTCCGCGGTTTCCGCATCGAACCCGGCGAGATCGAGACCGCACTGCGTAAGCATCCGGACGTGTCCGAAGCCGTGGTGGTCGCCGACGATCACGACGGCCATCCGCGCCTGGTGGCCTATCTCGTGCGAGCCACCTCCGGCCCGCTCACCTCGGAGCCGATACTCGATCCTGCAGTCACGTCCCCGGAACTGCGGTCCTGGCTGAAGCGGAGCCTGCCGGACTACATGGTGCCCTCGGCTTTCGTCGTGCTGGATGAGTTGCCCCTCACCGTGAGCGGGAAGATCGACCGGCGGGCCCTGCCCACCCCGGAGCGTCGAGCGGAGCCCGACTCGTCCTACCTGGCGCCACGCACCACGACCGAGTGGCAGCTGGCCGAGATCTGGGCCGAGGTGCTGGGGGTGGATCGGGTAGGGGTCGAGGACAACTTCTTCGGCCTCGGTGGCGACTCAATCCTCAGCATTCAGCTGGTCTCGCGGGCGCGGCAGGCCGGTCTGCAGCTGAGCTCGAAGGACATCTTCCGCTATCAGACGATCGCCGAGCTCGCCGCGGGTCTTCCTGAGCAGCCGGCGCCCGCACGAATGGATCATGAGACACCTGGTCCTGGGCCGCTCACCCCCATTCAGCACTGGTTCCTCGAGGTGGGCCACGATGAGGGGCACCACTTCACCATGTCGATCCTTGCCGAGTTGACCGACGACCTCGACGAGGACGCGCTGTCCCGAGCGGTGGACGCAGTGGTAGCGCACCACGACGCGCTGCGTACGCGGTTCTCCCGGGTCGAGGGGCAGTGGCTGCAGGACCCCGTGTCGGCGGAGCCCACGGCGGTATTTCGCCGGTGCGATCTGTCCACCTCGAGCCTCGGCGACGCGCGGGCCGCCATGGAGGAGATTGCGGTCCAGACCCAGAGCGGGCTGGACATCTCCCACGGACCGCTGCTCGGGATCGTGCTGTTCACCCTCGGCGAGGGCCACCGGCCACAACTGTTCGTCACCATCCATCACCTCGTCGTCGACGGCGTGTCCTGGCGAGTCCTGCTCGGCGACCTCGAAGCGGGATACCACCAGGCCAGGGCAGGGAAGCTGGTGGATCTCGGCCCTCAGACCAGTGGCTACCGGCACTGGGCGCGGCGGCTGACCGAGCAGGTCCGCGCCGGGCGATTCGATGACGTTCTGCCGTACTGGACGGCGTGCGCGGAGCACGCGCTCGCCGAACTTCCGATTGATCACAGCGGGCCGAACACGGTCCGCTCCACTCGCACGCTGTCGGTCCGGCTCGGCAGCGACGACACCGACGCGCTGCTGTACAAGGTTCCGGCGGTGTACCGCACTCAGGTCAACGACGTACTGGTCAGTGCGCTCGGCCAGGTGTTGGCTCGGTGGACCGGACGGGACCGGGTGCTGATCGGCATGGAGGGTCACGGCCGCGAGGAGGTCATCGACGGTGTCGATCTTTCTCGCACCGTCGGCTGGTTCACCGCTGAGTTCCCCGTCGCCCTGACCATGCCAGCCACCTCGCCAGCCACGTCGCAGGCGCTCGACCAGGCAAGCGGGTCCAGGCAGGGCTGGGGAGAGGTGCTCAAGTCCGTCAAGGAACAATTGCGTGCCGTGCCCCATCGGGGGCTCAGCTACGGGGCGCTGCGCTACCTGAGCCCGGAGGATGCACCGGGGCGAGCGCTGCGTGCGGACCCTCCGCCACAGATCCTTGTCAACTATCACGGTCAATGGGACACGGCGACAGCGCCTGATGGGCTCTACCGGGCCTGGCCCGCAGGCATCGGGCAGGACGCGGCACCCGGCACCGCCCGCACCCATCTGCTCGAGGTCACCGGTGTGGTGGCCAGCGGCGAGTTGGAGCTGGGCTGGACGTATTCGTGCGAGGTACACGACGAGACCACCGTGCGGCGCTTGGCCGAGGGCGTCCTCGAGGCACTGCACGAGATCGTCGAGCACTGCGCACAACCGGATGCCGGTGGCGCTACCCCTTCGGACTTCCCGCTTGCCCGGCTGGACTCCAGGCGGGTCGACCAGATCGTGGGTGACGGCCGCGACGTCGAGGACATCTACCCGTTGACGCCGCTGCAGGCGGGCATGCTGTTCCACAGCCTGGTCGATTCATCCGGCGCATACTTCGATCAGATCTGGTTGCGGTGCAGCCGGGTGTCCGACCCGCAGGCGCTGGGTGCGGCCTGGCAGCAGGTGGTGGACCGCACGCCGGTGCTGCGCAGCCGGATTGTGTGGGAAGACGTTGACGAGCCACTGCAGGTCGTACACCGCCGCGTGGTGGTGCCGACGGCGCATCACGACTGGCGCCACCTAGGTGCCGCGGACCGGGAGAGCGAACTGCACCGGCTGGTGGCCGAGGATCATGCCGCCGGGATGGACCTGACCGCAGCCCCCCTGATGCGGCTGGCCATCGCAGCGCTGCATGGCGACGAGGTGCTGGTGATCTGGACCTCGCACCACGTGTTGCTCGACGGGTGGAGTACCGCCCAGGTGTTCTCCGAGGTGTGCGAGCAGTACGCGGCGATCACGCAGGGGCGGCAACCCGAACTGGTTCCCCGCCGTCCGTTCCGGGATTACCTGCAGTGGCTGGGCGCTCAGAATGGACGCCACGCTGAAGAACACTGGCGACGGGTCCTGGCCGGCTTCGAGTCCCCAACCCTGCTGCCGTACGACCGGCAGCCCGTCGAGGCCCACCGTGCCGAGTCGAGCGAGTCGGTGCGCGTCGAGCTCCCGGTCGAGGACTCGAACCGGATGCACCTGGTCGCCAAGCGAAACGGGCTGACCGTCAACACGATCGTGCAGGGCGCCTGGGCCTTGCTGTTGTCGCGCTACGGCGGTGAACGTGACGTGGTGTTCGGTACCACCGTTTCCGGGCGGCCGGCCGAGTTGCCGGGTGTGGAGTCAATGGTCGGGATGTTCATCAACACGATTCCCACCCGGGTGGCCGTCGATAGTGCACAGGACGTGATGTCGTGGCTGCGTGCGCTGCAGGCCGAGCAGTCGGCGTCGCGGCAATACGACTTCGTCTCCCTATCCCAGCTCCAGACCTGGAGCGACCTGGGCGGTGGGGTCAACCTGTTCGACAGCGTGGTCGTGTTCGAGAACTACCCGATCGGCGGTGCGGCCGACACGGGTATGCCGAGTGTGCTCGAAGTCGAGGGAGTCGATACCACCAGCTTCCCGCTCAGCTTGAGCGCGTACCTGGACGAGCGGCTGTGCTTCGACCTCGACTACGACCCGCGGCTGTTCGACGCCGCCACCATCGAGCGGCTCGCTGGGCACCT
Source organism: Pseudonocardiaceae bacterium (assembly GCA_050699435.1). GTDB lineage: Bacteria > Actinomycetota > Actinomycetes > Mycobacteriales > Pseudonocardiaceae. The sequence continues at coordinate 100,141 of JBOHGM010000001.1, forward strand.
CGAGGTGCTGCTGACCGGAATCGGTGCGGCGCGGGGCGCCACGTTGGCCGAGCTGACGCTGCTCAGCGAGGATGAACGCCAACGGGTGTTGGTGGAGTGGAACAACACTCATCTCGACGTGCCTGACGTCACGTTCCCCGAGATGTTCCAGGCTCAGGTGCAACGCACTCCGGAAACGAGCGCGTTGGTGTTCGGCGATACCGCGCTCAATTACGCCGAGCTGAACTTCCAAGCCAACCGCCTGGCCCGCCATCTGGTTGGTGTGGGCGTCGGGCCCGAACGAGTGGTGGCCGTGGCACTGCCGCGCTCAGCGGAGCTGGTGGTCACCATTCTCGCGGTACTCAAGGCCGGTGGGATCTACCTGCCGGTCGACCCGGAGCTGCCGGTCGACCGCATCGAGTTCCTGCTCCGCGACGCCGCTCCGGTCGTGGTGGTCACCACGAATTCCGTCAAGAATGTCCACGCTGCGCTGACCGAGGATATGGCGTGTATAGCCCTTGCCACGACAGAGACCGCTGAGACGTTAGCGGGATGCCCCGACTCCGACTTGACCGACGCGGATCGGCTTAGCCCGTTGCGAACCAGCAACACGGCCTACGTCATCTATACCTCTGGTTCGACCGGAACACCGAAGGGAGTGATGGTCGAGCACGGCAACCTGGTCAACCTGCTCGTTAACCACCGCAATGGTTTCGTCGCTGCTGCCGGCGGCGAGCGCTTGCGGGTCGCATTGAGCGCGGTGTTCTCCTTCGACACGTCCATGGAAGGACTGTTGTTGCTGGCCGATGGCCATGAGCTGCACGTGATCGATGACGAGACCCGTCTCGACCCTGCCGCGCTCGTCGACTATGTGGCCGAGCGGCGTATCGATTTCCTGGATCTCACGCCTTCGTATGTTCAGCAGCTCCTCCCGGCGGGACTGCTGAGCGGCCGGCGGCACCACCCGAAGATCCTCATGCTGGGTGGCGAAGCTCTCGGGGAGTCGTTGTGGCGTGAGCTGGCTGCCGCGTCGGATACCACAAGCTACAACTTTTATGGTCCTACCGAATGCACCATCGACGCATTGTCCTGCCGAGTGGGAGATCTTGCCCGACCGGCGCTGGGCCGTCCGGTGTGCAACCTGCAGTCTTATGTCCTGGACGATGCGCTCGCACCCGTTCCGGTGGGGATTCCCGGCGAGCTGTATCTAGCTGGTGACCAGGTGTCCCGCGGGTACCAGAACAGACCTGGATTGACCGCCGAGCGGTTCCTGGCCAACCCGTTCGGGCCGCCGGGTAGCCGGATGTACCGCACGGGAGACCTGGTGCGGTGGACGTCGGATGCCGTACTCGAGTATCTGGGTCGCACCGACGACCAGGTGAAGATCCGTGGTTTCAGAATCGAGCCCGGCGAGATCGAGACGGTCCTTCTGGGGGCCCCGAATATCGGCGCTGCCGCCGTGGTCGCCCGTGGAATCGAGCTGGCCGGCGAGAATAATCTGAAGCGCCTGGTGGCTTATGTGGCTCCAGTGGCCGGTGGGGTAGTGCCGGATACTGGCGAGTTGCGCGCGCTGGTCGCCCAGGCGTTGCCGGACTACATGGTGCCCTCGGCAATCGTGCTGCTCGACGAGTTGCCGCTGACCCGCAACGGGAAGCTGGATCGGAAGGCGCTGCCGGCTCCAGATTTCACCGCGGCGAGCCGCGCTCGTTATGTGGCGCCCCGCACCGCCGTTGAACGTGTCGCGGCGGAAATCTGGGCGGATGTACTGGGCCTGGAGCGGGTCGGCATCGAGGACAACTTCTTCGAACTGGGCGGCGACTCGATCCGCAGTATCCAGGTGATTTCCCGGTTGCGGGCAACTTTCGGTGTGGACTTGTCTCCGCGCGCCGTCTTCACCACTCCCACCGTGGCGGGCCTGGCGGCCACCCTCCCCGGAGATGTCGTGGCTGAATCCTCAAGGGAGGGTTCCGTGCTCCCGGTGCTGGCGCGCGAGGGTGGGTTGCCGTTGTCGTTCGCCCAACAGCGGTTGTGGTTCCTCGCTGAATTCGAACCGGAGAGCACCGAGTATGTCTCGCCCGCGGCCTGGCGCTTGCGGGGCACCGTGGATATCGATGCGCTCAACTCAGCATTCACTGCGCTGGTTGCCCGCCACGAGTCGCTGCGTACGACCTTCGACGCAGTCGACGGGCACGGCGTGCAGATAGTGCACGCGGCGCACGATGTGCGAGTACCGTTCCTCGACCTGAGCGGGCTGCCTGCGCAGGACCGTGCGGCCGAGTTGGCCCGGGTGCTGGCGGAGGAAGCCACCCGCCCGTTCGATCTCCGTCGGGGACCGCTGCTGCGAATGCGGCTGGTGACGTTGGCCGATGACGAGCATGTGCTGACCATGATGCTGCATCACATCGTCACCGACGGCTGGTCGACCGGTGTGATCACCAGCGAGCTGACCGCGTTGTACAGCGCGGCCCTGCACGGCGAGGTCGCGGACCTACCGGCGCTGCCGGTGCAGTACGCGGATTTCGCGGTGTGGCAACGCGATCGGTTGTCCGGCACGGCCTTGGCGGAGCAGCTCGGGTATTGGAAGCGGCACTTGTCCGGGGTGGCACCCCTGGAGTTGCCGACGGACCGGCCTCGACCAGCGGTCCGGACCTCGGCCGGCGCGGTGCACGAATTCGTGGTGCCCGGCGAGTTGACTGCCCGGCTCAAGGAGTTGGGCCGGCGCAAGGAGTTGGGCCGGCGCAAGGAGTTGGGACAGCAGCAGGACGGCACGCTGTTCATGACGTTGGTCGCGGCGTGCCAGGTGTTGTTTGCCCGCTGGTCTGGGCAGGATGACATCGCAGTGGGCACCGTCGTCTCTGGACGCGAGCGTGCCGAGTTGGAGGGGCTGGTCGGGTTCTTCGTCAACACACTGGTGTTGCGCTCCACCGTGGACGGTTCGCGGTCGTTCGGCCAGTTCCTCTCGGAGGTCCGGGAGATGGTCCTGGACGCCTTCGCTCACGAGGTGCCGTTCGAGAAGCTGGTCGACGAACTCAAGCCGGCCCGTGATACCAGCCGCAATCCGCTGTTCGACGTCATGGTGCTGCTGCAGAACACCCCCATTCAGTCCTCCGACCTGCCTGGCTTGGAGGTTGAAGACCTAGAATTGCCAGTGGTGACGGCGAACTGCGACATCACTGTCGAATTCCAGGAGAACGCTGGTGTCCTGGACGGTGTGCTGGAGTACAACACGGACCTCTTCGATGCAGCTACGGCAGCCAGGATCACCGAGCATCTCCTCGTGCTACTCGACGGTATCGCCGCCGATCCAGCCCGGCCGATCGCCGAGCTTCCTTTGCTCACTGAGGGTGAGCGGTATCAGCTGCTCGTGAAGTGGAATGACACCGAGCTCGCGGTTCCTGCAGCGACGTTCCCCGAGGTGTTCCAATCTCAGGTGACCCGCACGCCAGGGACCACCGCGCTGGTATTCAAAGACAGTGCGCTGAGTTTTGCGGAATTGAATGAGCAGGCGAACCGGCTGGCGCATCACTTGATCCGTTTGGGTGTGGGGCCTGAGCGGGTGGTTGCCTTAGCATTGCCGCGCTGCGCCGAGATGATCGTTGCCATGCTCGCCGTGCTCAAATCGGGTGGAGTTTACCTGCCGGTGGACCCGGCTCTTCCGGATGAGCGTATCGAGTTCGTGCTGCGCGACGCAGTACCGATCCTTATCGTGACCACAAGTGACAGTGAACCCGTCGACAGCGTACTCACCGTGGATGTGGGCCGCCTCATACTGGATCACCCTGACACCCGTTCGGCGCTCGCACTGTGCCCGAACACGAATCCCACCGACGTCGACCGGCTTGCTCCACTGCAGCCGAACAGCTCGGCCTACGTGATCTACACCTCGGGGTCGACCGGGAGGCCGAAGGGCGTCGTGGTGGAGCACCGCAGCCTGGTCAACCTGCTCTGCAATCACCGCACTGATTTCCTGGCTGCGGTCGATGGGCAGCGACTGCGGGTCGGTCTCACAGCGGTGTTCTCCTTCGACACCTCACTCGAGGGGCCGCTGCTGATGGCCGACGGTCACGAGCTGCATCTGTTCGACGACGCCGTACGCATGGATGCCGACGCCCTGGTGGACTACGTCGTTAACCATCGTATCGACTTTCTGGACCTCACCCCGTCTTATCTCCAGCAACTGATCCCGGCCGGGCTGCTCAACGACGAGCGGCATCGTCCGAGAATTCTGATGCTCGGGGGTGAGGCGCTCGGTGAGGCATTGTGGCGAGAGCTAGCAAGCGCAACGGACACCCTGAGTTACAACTTCTATGGTCCCACCGAGTGCACCATCGATGCCCTGTCCTGCCGGGTGGTCGACGATATCCGGCCCGCGGTGGGGCGTCCCCTGCACAACCTTCAGGCTTACGTGCTTGATGCTCAGTTGCGTCCGGTACCAGTGGGGGTGTCCGGAGAGCTGTACCTTGCTGGTTCCCAACTCGCCCGGGGCTACTTGAACCGGGCAGGGTTGACCGCAGAGCGGTTCGTGGCCAATCCGTTCGGGGCGCCGGGTTGCCGGATGTACCGCACCGGAGACGTGGCGCGATGGACGGCAGACGGGCTGATCGAGTACCGGGGCCGGGCCGACGACCAGGTGAAGATACGCGGATTCCGTATCGAGCCGGGCGAGGTGGAGGCGGCTTTGCTGAACCACCCCGACGTCGCCGAGATCGTCGTGCTGGCACGGGAAAGCGACGGAGGCCACCAGCGATTGGTGGCCTATGTCGTGCCGGCCGCCCCGAGCGCTGCGGGACTGGCGCAGGATGGGGAGCTGCGGGCCTGGCTCAAGTCGAGCTTGCCGGAGTACATGATCCCCTCGATCTTCGTCGTGCTCGATGAACTGCCACTCACATCCAACGGAAAGGTGGATCGGGGGGCGCTGCCTGCACCCGATGTCAGGGCGGGAGTCGAATCGCGTTATGTGGCACCAGGCAGCCCGACGGAGAGCGCGCTGGCCGAGATCTGGGCGGATGTCCTCGGCTTGGATCAGATCAGCGTCGAGGACAACTTCTTCGAACTCGGCGGTGATTCCATCCTCGTCATTCAAGTAGTGTCGCGCGCTCGCCAGGCCGGGCTGGGCTTCACCACCAAGGACCTCTTTCTGCACCAGACCATCAGCTCTCTCGCGCCGACCGTCACCGTGGTCGAGGCCCAGCACGCCGACCGGGAACCGGTCGTCGGGCCGGTCCCGCTCACCGCGATCCAGCACTGGTTCTTCCAGACCCATACGGTCAACCCGCACCATATGAACCAGTCCGTCCTGGTGGAGTTGACCGGCGACCTCGATGTGCAGGCGCTGCGGCGGGCCCTGGACGCACTGGTGGTGCAGCACGACGCGCTGCGAATGCGGTTCGAGCCGGTGGACGGGCAGTGGCACCAGCAGAACGCGCCCGTCGAGGCCGTGGAACTGCTCGAATTGCGAGATCTGTCCCAGGTGGCCGCCGACCAGCAGCTAGCTGTTATGGAGACGGTGGCCGATGGTGTGCACGCAAGCTTCGACCTGGCTCGTGGCCTGCTGCTGAAGGCGGTGCTGTTCGAGCTCGGTGCTGGGCAACGGCCGTACCTCTTCCTGGCAGCGCACCATCTGGTGGTAGACGGCGTTTCGTGGCGAATCCTGCTCGACGACCTCGAGACGGCCTACCAGCACGCCACGCGTGGCGAGACCGTCGATCTCGGCTCCAAGACCACATCGTTCCGGGAGTGGGCGACACGGCTGACGGAATTCGTGGCCACTGGGGGGCTCGATCGCGAACTGGACCATTGGGTGGCTGCGTTGGCGGGTTCCCCGCTGCCGGTGGACCCCGCACCCGCGGTGCCAGCGGGTCCGGCCCAACCCGTGGCAGTGGCGCTGGGTGCGGAGGACACCGATGCGCTGCTGCGCACCGCACCCGCGGTCTACCGCAGCAGGATCAACGACGTCCTGCTCGCAGCGCTCGCCTGGGCGCTGTCCCAGTGGACCGGACAGCACCGGGTCTCGATCGAATTGGAGGGCCACGGCCGCGAGGATGTCCTCGAGGACATCGACCTCTCCCGCACCGTTGGCTGGTTCACCACCATGTTCCCGGTTGCGCTCGATGTGCCTGCGGGCGACACGGCCGACTGGCGAGGTCTGATCAAGTCGGTACGCAGGCAACTCCGCACCATTCCCGGCAATGGGTTCGGGTTCGGGGCTTTGCGTTATCTTGGCTCGCCGGTTGCGCGGGAACGTCTGTCCGCCGGCTCGCCTGGACCGCAGATCGCATTCAACTACCTCGGCCAGTGGGACGCCCGGTCGCAAGAAGAACAGGACGGCCTCTACTGGGCTGTGCATAGTTCGCTCGGGCAGGACAACGATCCGGCCGATCGAAGCCCGCACCTGCTCGAGGTTGTGGGTGAGGTAGCCGACGGTCGGTTGGAGTTCTCCTGGTACTACCACGCCGACCTGCACGATGAAGCCACGGTGACGTCCGTGGCCGCTTCCTTCGTCGACGCTCTGAGATGTATCGCGCGGGACTGCCGGGAGACCCGGTGACCACGGCGAGAGGTGAACGTCCATGACCATTCCGTTGTCCCGCAACCGTAACTACCGGCTGCTGTGGGGAAGCCAAGCGCTGTCGGAGTTCGGCATCAGCACCGCGACGATCGCATTTCCCCTGCTGGTGCTTGCGGTCACCGACTCGCCGGCCCTGGCCGGGCTTGTGCTCGGCGTCGACGCGGCAGCCCAGTTGGTGGTCGGGCTCCCCGCGGGTGCCTTGGTCGACCGGTGGGATCGCAAGAAGGTCATGCTCTGCTGTGAAGCGGGGCAGGCGATTGCCGCGGCCAGCCTGGTGGGCGTGCTGTTGTTGAACGTGGTGAGCGTGGTGCACCTGGTGGTGGTAGCCGCTGTGATGGGCGTGTGCGCAGCCCTGTTCGAACCCGCGGAAGACGCGTCGCTACCGAACGTGGTGCCGGACGATCAGTTGTCCACCGCGGTGTCTATGAATGCGGCGCGTACTTACCTGGCACAGCTGTCGGGAACCGCGGCAGGCGGCTTCCTGTTCGCTATCGGTAGATTCGTGCCGTTCGTGGTGGACACGCTGACTCACGTCATATCGTTCTTCGCGCTGATGTTTCTCCGCGTGGCGCCAAGGGAGGTGCAGCCAGAAAAACATGAGCGTCATCTCGGTCGTGAGATGGCCGCTGGCTTGCGCTGGGTGTGGCAGCACCGTCCTATTCGGGTCATCGCACTGTGCGCGGTCAGCCTCAACTTCTTCTTCAGCGCCTACTTCATCGTCATCATCGTCCTGGCTGATGCTAGGGGAGTGCCGTCGGGGGAGATCGGTATCATGGCGGCGATGCTCGGCGTGGGCGGCATCCTCGGCGCCCTGGTCGCGCCGTACCTGCACCGGACGCTGAGCCCTTACCAGTCCATCATCGGCGTGTTCTGGGCGCTGACGCTGCTCACTCCACTGGCGGTCTTCATCAGTAACGGCTACCTCATGGGTGCGCTGTTTGCGGCCATGGCGTTCCTGCTCCCGACCGCCAACACGACGATCGACACCTACCAGCTCCTCCTCACTCCCGACGAACTGCGCGGCAGGTTGGGCGGGGTGATGGGGGTGGTCGTCGGTGGGGCTGGTGCGGCGGGGCCTGCGCTGGGCGGCCTGCTCACCCAGATGTTGTCGGCTACCCAGGCAGTCCTGCTGTGCGCGGTGGGAATAGGGGTCGTCACGGTGCTGTCCGCCCTCAGCCCCACCCTGCGCAAATTCCCGCGACACCAGGCCGCGGAGATACCCGCGAAGGTACCAGCGGGCGATCCGGAGCCCTAACCCTGTCAAGTTCCATTCCCACAACAGGTTCCTTCCCCACAACAAAGGAGATCCGAGATGAATGACGACGCCAGGTATGAGGTCCTGCGTAACGATGAGGAGCAGTACTCGCTCTGGCTGGCTGGGCACGAGGTGCCGCCGGGCTGGCGGCGGGTGGGCAAGGAGGGGAGTAAGGACGAGTGCGTGGCGTATGTCGATGAGGTGTGGACGGACATGCGGCCGCGTAGCCTGCGCGAGCAGATGGACTCTGAAACACGTCACTGACTAAAAAGGGGCCTCGCCCGACAGGCGATCCTCGGGCGAGGCCCCGCTGAGCAACAGGGTATCGACCGATATGGAAAGGGAAGTGAGAAAGTGAGAGGAATCAAGAAGGCCGGGGAGTAAGCTCGTGCTGTCCGTCGCTGCTCCGGTGGCGCTCATCGCTGGCTATCTCTTCGCGGTTCCTGGCCAGTCGCAGGCTACTCCCGAGATCCCCTGCAGGGATCCACGTGGCTGCCCCGACTTGACTGTTAACCAGGACAGGCTCAAACATTCAAAGCTCGAGACGAATACGTTCGCCGCAAGCGACTGTGCGGTTCAAGAAGGCCTCGTCGGTGGCACTGGCACTCGTCGGCTCTTTGTATTTACCTACAACAGCCCGAATATAGGATCTGGATCGCTCATCGTCGGCGATCCGGGGGCCCCCGAGAACAGCAACATATTCGAGTGGGCGTTGTGCCACCAGCACTACCACTTCAAGAAGTACGCGGCCTACCGCCTCTGGAAGCCTGCGGACTTCACGAGGTTCGGGCAGCTCAAGGCGCAAAACCCGGAAATGCTTTCGGCGGACATCATCGCGAACAATGGACTCAACCCCGTCCTTGGCACCAAGAGGGGCTTCTGCGTGATCGACGTCAGTAAGGTGAACGGCTTTGCGGGAACTCCCGACCGGCAAACGTACACGAACTGCGGTTCGCAGACGATTCCTGGAAATCAGGGTATCAGCGTCGGTTGGGCGGACGAGTACAAGTCGAAGCTCGACGGGCAGTGGATCGACGTCACCGGCGTCCCGGCCGGCGACTACGTCCTCGACGTCGAGACCAACCCTGACCGCCTCTTCCAGGAGGTGCGTTACGACAACAACTCGGCGTCCAGGCCGGTCACGGTGACACGGTGACACGGTGACACGGTGACACGGTGACACGGTGACACGGTGAC
>JBOHGM010000001.1:109239-191217 GCA_050699435.1 Pseudonocardiaceae bacterium
CACGGTGACACGGTGACACGGTGACACGGTGACACGGTGACACGGTGACACGGTGACGCAGGTGAAGCGCCCTCCGACTGGCAATCCAGACAGTCTTGCTGGAGAGTGTGCCTACCAGTGATCCTGACCTTGAGGAGGGCAATACTCGTGATCAAAAAGCTCGGAAAGCTTGCCGCGCTGGCCGGAGCAGGCGCGGCCGCTCGCAGGTACCTCAGGGACAATCCCGACAAGGTCAACAAGTTCGCCGAGCAGGCCGGCCGCTTCGTCGACCAGCGAACCAAAGGTCGGTACCACAGCCAGATCGGTGGTGCGGTCCGCAAGGTCAAGGGCGCCAACGGCCGCTCTTAAGTCGTTCAGTGGCTGGGCGGGGCTCACGCCGGGGGTCACCCCGGCTCCGGACAACCCCGCTCAGCCCGTCGGCTACGGACGTTTCTGGGGAGCCGAGAAGGTGGGCCCATCGAACCGGTCCACGGTGGTGAACTCCTCGACCAGCCGGCGGCGGAGCGTGCGAACCGTCCGCTCGGGGTGTCCCAGGGCGATCAGCCCGGCTACCGCGTGGTCGTCGGGGATGCCGATCAGCTCCCGCACGGCAGCCTCCTGCCTGGCCAGCACCGAGGTCAGCACTGCGCCGAGGCCCTCGTTGCGCGCAGCCAGCAGGATGTTGTGCCCGAACGGATAAATCGACCCGCCGCCCACGAAGCTCTGCCGGTCGAGCCCGTTGTCCACGCAGGCCAGCGTCCCGAGGTCGGCGACCAGCAGCAGCAGCACCGGGACGGTGTCCAGGGTGTCGGCGAACTGGTTGGGCCTCGGTACCTCGATGGCCGCCTCCAGATCGACTGCCGGGCCAGTCCAGCGGCCCTGCTCGCGTGGCGCGAACGGCACCAATCCGGCATCGACATGGGCCATGTACTCCCGCCATCCGAGCGCATAGAGCTCCTGGATGCGGTGCCGGATCTCCGGATCACGCAGCACCACTACGCGCCAGCCTTGCCGGTTGCCCCCGCTGGGCGCGAACCGGGCATGGTCGAGAATTCGGTGCAGCACCGTATCCGGTACGGCCTCGTCGGTGAACGCTCGGGTGGCCGGTGTGGTCCGCATGACCTCGTAGAGCTCCACAAACAGGCAACCTACCGGCGAATCCCCGGCGCAGCGCGGCCGCGCCACGACTGGAAGACTGGCAGCTATGATGGCAGTGAATTCGTTCATGGTCCCGCTGGGTACACCGGCCCCGCCGTTCGCCCTGCCGTCCCTCGATGGGCAGACCATCAGTCCGTCCGACGTGGCAGCAGGCCGGCCGTTGCTGGTGATGTTCCTGTCCAACCATTGCCCGTACGTCCGGCACATCGAGCGCGAACTCGGCATGCTGATGGCCGAGTACGCTGATCGGGATCTGGCCGTGGTGGCGATCTCCAGCAACAACGTCGAGAGTCATCCGGACGACGGTCCCACCGGGCTGGCTGAACAGATCGGCCGGGCCAGGTTCACGTTCCCTTACCTCCTCGACAGCAGTCAAGAGGTGGCCAGGGCCTGCCGCGCCGCGTGCACGCCGGACTTCTTCCTCTACGACGCCGAGCACCGGCTCGCCTACCGCGGCGAGTTCGATGAATCGCGCCCGAAGAACGACGCCCCGGTGACCGGACAGGCGCTGCGGTCCGCCCTGGACCATGTGCTGGCCGGACAGGCGGTGCCTGAGCCGCAGGTGCCCAGCCTCGGGTGCAGCATCAAGTGGAAGCCGGGCAACGAGCCAGCCTGACTCGTCTGGGCGATGTCGCTTGCCGCCCGAAGTAACGTGACCGACACATGTAGGTCATATAAAGTGACACGAACGGGTTAATCTCCCCCATGATGAGCGAGGGTCAGCACAGGCCAGACCATCGGCACGCCGACGGCCCTGTGGTGGGTCTGACCGGTGCCCGGTTCGGTGGAGCGACAGGACGTCGCCTCCGACAGGCCGCCGAGTCGGGCGACGAGCGCGCCGCCGAGGACACCACCTCCCGGTCCGATGCGGACCGGGAGACCGTCGGCCGTACCGGTGCGCGCTTCGCGCATTCGCGGCGCGGCGGCCGGCGGTCCGGGCCCCAGCATGAGCAACAGGTGGCGCAGCGACCCCCCGGCCAACCGCCGCCCGCGCCACCGGCCCCCGAGTCCGACCCAGGGTGGTCCCTCGACGAGGCCGACTGGGTCGTGGATGAGGCTGATTGGGACGGGTCAGAGGAGACCTACGGTCTGGTGCGGCCTTACTCCTGGACGGGGGGACGGACGACGTCAGGTCAGGACTTGGCGATCGAGGCGCTGATCTCGGCCACCGAGCGGCCGCTCGATCCTGCGGCCAGTCCGGAACACCACGCTGTCCTCAGGCTGTGTACCACCCCTCGCTCGGTCGCCGAGGTGGCCGCACTGCTGTCGGTGCCCCTCGGTGTGGCCCGGGTGCTGCTGGGAGACATGGCCGAGGAGGGCTGCGTCATGGTGCACCGCACGGCAGGCTCCGCCGAAGGCGCACCGGACCTCGCCTTGATGCAGCGGGTGCTCAGCTGCCTTCAGCGGCTGTGACCGGGCAGGTCAGCACCGCCTGGTGACCCACTGCCGCAGAGCTGGTCGACCGCGCTCACCTGCAGGACAGCCGTACCGGCCTCGTCGGACGCGGCCAGGTCCACCGCGGCGCTGATGCCCCAGTCGTGGTCGCCTGCCGGGTCGTCGAAAATCTGCCGGACGATCCACCGGCCGGGCTGCTCGTCGGTGATCAGCAGCTGCGGGCCCCGCGCGTCGGCACCGGTGCCGATCTCGCCGTGGGTCTCGAAGTACGGCTCCAGGGCGTTGCGCCAGGACTGCGCGTCCCATCCGGTGGCTCCGTCGATTTCGCCGAGCGCCTCCCACTGTCGCCGGGCAGCGAGCTCCACGCGACGGAACAGCGCGTTGCGCACCAGTACCCGGAAGGCGCGCCGATTGGTGGTCACCGGTGGAGGGCGCTCGTCCACGGGCGGCGCTGCCTCACCCAGCGCCCCCGGGCCCCTCGACCTGTCCGGGTCACGCAGCTTCTCCCACTCGTCCAGCAGGCTCGAGTCCACCTGGCGGACCAGCTCGCCGAGCCACTCCTCGAGGTCGCGCAGCGCTTCGGTCTTGGCCTCTGCTGGCACGGTGCGGCGCAGGGCCTGGTAGGCGTCGGCCAGGTAGCGCAGCACCAGACCCTCGGAGCGGGCCAGCCCGTAGTACCCGACGTACTCGGTGAACGTCATTGCCCGCTCGGCCAGGTCACGGGCCACCGACTTGGGAGACAACCGGTGATCGGCCACCCACGGGTGCCCCCTGCGGTAGGTCTCGAACGCCGCCTCCAGCAGCTCGGCCAGCGGCATCGGGTAGGTGACGTCCTCGAGCAGCCGCATCCGCTCCTCGTAGTCGATGCCCTCGGCCTTCATCGCCGCCACCGCCTCCCCTTTGGCCTTCGACTGCTGCGCGCCCAGCACCTGCCGCGGGTCGTCCAAGGTGGCCTCGATCACCGACAGCACGTCCAGCGGGTAGCCGGGATCGTCCGGGTCGAGCAACTCGATCGCAGCCAGTGCGAACGGGGACAGCGCCTGGTTGAGCGCGAAGTCACGCTGCAGGTCACCGGTGAGCCGAACCGTGCGGCCGTGGGCGTCCGGAACGGCTAGCCGCTCGACGACGCCTGCGGCGAGCAGCGCACGGTAGATCCCGATGGCGTGCCGGATGTGCCGACGCTGGGCTGGGCGGTCCTCGTGGTTGTCGGTGAGCAGGTGGCGCATCGCGGCGAACGCGTCGCCGGGCCGATTGGCGACGTTGAGCAGCATCGCGTGGCTCACCGCGAAGCTGGACGTCAGCGGTTCCGGGTCGGCGGCGATCAGCCGCTCGAAGGTGCGATCGCTCCAGGACACCGCTCCTTGCTGGGGTCTCTTGCGGACCACCTTGCGGAGCTTGCGGGAATCGTCGCCTGCCTTGGCGAGCGCCCTGGTGTTCTCCACGACGTGCTCGGGGGCCTGCACCACGACGCTGCCTGCGGTGTCGTAGCCGGCCCGTCCCGCCCGTCCCGCGATCTGGTGGAACTCCCTGGCGGTGAGATGGCGGGTGCGGGTCCCGTCGTACTTACCCAGTGCGGTGAGCAGCACGGTCCGGATCGGCACGTTGATCCCCACACCGAGCGTATCGGTACCACAGATGATCTTCAGCAGGCCGGCCTGGGCGAGCCGTTCGACCAGGCGGCGGTACCGAGGCAGCATTCCAGCGTGGTGCACGCCGATCCCGTGCCGGACCAGCCGGGACAGCGTCCGCCCGAAACCGGCGGTGAACCGGAAGCTGCCGATCAGCTCGGCGATCGCGTCCTTCTCCGCGCGACTGCAGACGTTGATGCTGGTCAACGCCTGTGCTCGCTCGATAGCAGAGGCCTGGGTGAAGTGCACCACGTAGACCGGTGCCTGATTGGTGGCCAGCAGTTCTTCAAGCGTCTCGTGCAAGGACGTCGTCACATAGCGAAAGTGCAACGGCACCGGCCGCTCGTCGGAGCGGACCACCGCGGTGAGACGACCGGTGCGCCGGGTCAGGTCCTCCTTGAAGCGAGTGGCCTCACCCAGCGTCGCGGACATCAGCAGGAACTGGGCGTGTGGCAGCTCGAGCAGCGGCACCTGCCAGGCCCAGCCCCGGTCCGGGTCGGCGTAAAAGTGGAACTCGTCCATCACGACCAGGCCGACGTCGGTGCTGGGCCCGCTGCGCAGCGCCATGTTCGCCAGCACCTCTGCGGTGCAGCAGACGATCGGCGCATCGGGGTTGACGCTGGAGTCGCCGGTCATCATGCCGATCTGGTCGGCGCCGAAGACCTCGCACAGGGCGAAGAATTTCTCCGAGACGAGCGCCTTGATCGGAGCGGTGTAGCAGCTTCGCCTGCGCTGGGCCAGCGCGGCGGCGTGCGCACCGGTCGCGACCAGGCTCTTGCCGGACCCGGTCGGAGTGGCGAGGATCACGTTCGAGCCCGAGACGAGCTCGATGAGTGCTTCCTCTTGGGCCGGGTAGAGCGTCAGGCCCTGGCCGGACACCCACGTGGTGAAGGTGTCGAACAGCTCGTCGGGCCCGGAACCGCCGGGCAGCGCCTCGGTGAGCGTCATGGTGACCCCGATCGTGCCCGCGGCGCCCCGGGCGGGGCGAGCCGGGGGCCACGGCGGCCGGTGACGGCGCGGTAATCTGACCATCGGTCGGGACGGCCCGCATGCCCATGCGGAGCCCAGGAGCCCACTGAGACGGGAGTGACCGCTCATCGACACAGGTCAACTCATCGCGGGCCATTACCGGGTGCTTGATCGGGTCGGTAGTGGCGGGATGGGCGTCGTCTGGCAGGCCAGGGACGAGCGGCTGCACCGCCTGGTCGCGGTGAAGCAACTGCTCCTGCAACCGGACCTGAGCCCAGCCGAGGCCGACGGTGCCCGGCAACGCGCGCTGCGTGAGGCGCGCATTGCGGCGCGCTTGCAGCATCCCAACGCGATCGTGGTCTACGACGTCGCCGAGCACGAGGGCGAGCCCTGCCTGGTTATGGAATACCTGCCCTCACGCACGCTCGCCGAGGTACTGGCCGAGAAGGGCTGCCTGCCGGTCGCCGAGGTCGCCTTGATCGGCAAGCAAGTCGCCTCTGCGCTGGGCGCCGCGCATACTGCGCAGATCGTGCACCGGGACGTCAAGCCCGGGAATATTCTGATCGCCGACGGCGGCACCGCGAAGATCACCGATTTCGGTGTCTCCCGGGCTGCGGGAGACGTCACGGTCACCCAGACCGGCATGATGGCGGGCACCCCGGCTTACCTCGCTCCGGAGGTGGCCCGTGGCCAGGTGCCGACCCCGGCATCCGATGTGTTCTCTCTCGGAGCCACCCTCTTCGCCGCGATCGAGGGCCGGGCACCGTTCGGCGATGGTGAGAACCAACTCGCGCTGCTCCATGCGGTAGCCGCCGGGGAGGTGGATCCGCCCCGCAACGCCGGCCCGCTGACCCCGACACTGATGAACCTGCTGGCCAAGGACCCGTCAGCGCGTCCCGACATGCACCAAGCCAGCCGGGACCTGGCGGCCGCGATGAACACCCGGCCGGTGCACATCACACCCCCCGCCGAGCGACGCTCGACACTGGCGGCCCCGGTATCTCCGCCGCCGACATTGGCGTCCCGCCCGGTTCCCCCGCCCCCGCCCGCGTTCGCAGCGGCTCCTCCGTCCCCAGCCCCAGCCCCGGCTAACCCTCCGCCTTCGGCACCGTCCGGCCCTCCGCCTGCGACGCCAGCCGGCCCTCCGCCATCGGCACCGTCCAACCCACCACCGGCATCGCGCCCTGGGACGCGCTCAGACCCCGAGCTCCATCGTAGGGTCGGTGTGCTCGCTGCCGCTGTCATCGTGGTCCTCGCGCTAGCCGGCGTGGGCGCGCTGCTGCTAGGGCAGTCGTCGCAGGACCCGGCCCCGCCCAGCACCTCGACACCCGCGATGCCCGCGCCACCGCCCCCGCCTGCCGCCGCGCCCGAGCAGACGGGTACGCCGCCGCCACCCCCGGCCCAGCCGGTAGACCTCGCCGGGGGGCCGATCGCGTGGAGCAGTGCCGGACAGCTCGTGATCGATTACTACAACGGCTTGGCTGACCCATCGTCGGCCTGGCAGCTGCTCTCACCCGCCGCCCAGGCGACCTTCGGTAGCGAGGCGGAGTTCGCCGCGCACTGGAGCCAGTACTCCTCGGTCAGCGCAGAGGACGCGAGCGGCGTCACCGACAATTCCGATGGCTCGGTGAGCGTGCCCGTCACCGTGACCTACGACACCGGGGGCGGTCAGGAAGTGGAGAGACAGAACGTGCGGGTGACGAGACTGGAGGGCCGGCTGCTCATCGACTCCGATCCCCGCTGACGCCATCCTCGGGTTGGTGCAGCGGGCGGCGGCACACGTAGGTCATGGCCGGCGGGACATGGCGCCACATCGTGCGGGTGGGCAGCACCTCGCCGAAGGTGCGGCTCAGCTCACCTCGGAACCGGCGGGCTGCAGGCGTCCAGTAGCTCGGGCTGTACGCCGCGGCAGTGAATACCCCGTCGGCGTGCAGCGCTGCGGCGAAGGTGGCCAGGAACTCGCGCTGCTGCTGAGGACCGAACAGGGTCCAGGGCAGCACCGAGATGATCACATCGGCGCGGACCAGGCCCTGTTCAGCGAGAATGGCCGACAGAGTGTTGGCGTCCGCGGTGACTACC
Organism: Pseudonocardiaceae bacterium; assembly: GCA_050699435.1. Taxonomy (GTDB): domain Bacteria; phylum Actinomycetota; class Actinomycetes; order Mycobacteriales; family Pseudonocardiaceae. The sequence continues at coordinate 116,448 of JBOHGM010000001.1, forward strand.
TGGACGCCCAGCGAGCGCTTCCGCAACCGTTCGGCGAGCTCCGGGTCCTTCTCGATCGCGATCACCACCGCGTCCGGCCCGGCTTGCTCGGCGATCGCGCCGGTGACCGCGCCGTCGCCGGCACCGACCTCCACCACGACCACCGGCCGCCCGCCCGGACCGGATCGGGGCACCACAGCGGCCAGTCTGCGGGCCAGCTCGGGCCCGGATGGCAGCAGAGTGCCGACGTCACGCGGGGAGCGCACGGCCGCTGCGAGGAAACTGCCCCGGCCGCTGCTGTGTGCCCGCCGCGCCGCGCCGCGGGAAGACGAGGATGCGGAATGTGGGGCCATACCGATAGTGCACACTACCCGGTCCCCCCGCACCACGAATCCGCTGCCTAGGCTGCGAGTTGCTGCCGACGCCGGGAGGACACCTGATGGCACCGCTGAGCGATGGCCGCTATCTCGAAGCGCTGACCGCACAGACCGCACGGTTCGCTGAGGCCCTGCGCGGCGCCGACCTGCAGCAGCAGGTGCCGACTTGCCCGGAATGGACGCTATACCAGCTCGCCCAACATCTCGGGCAGGCCCACCGGTGGGCGGGCGCGATCGTCGCCCAGCGAGCAACCGCCCCGGTCGACCATCGCGAGCTGAGCTCCATGCAGGCGCCCGACGATCCGGAGCGGCTCGGCGGCTGGTTGCGCGACGGTGCGGCTGGACTGGTCGATGCGATCCGTACGACCGGGCCACAGACCCCCGTATGGACCTATGCCGACGACCAAAGTGCGGCGTTCTGGGCCCGTCGGATGGCGAATGAGACCGCGGTGCACCGGGCCGACATCGAGCTGACGCTGGGTCGCGAGTTCACCCTGGATCCCGATCTGGCCGCGGACGCGATCTCCGAGTGGTTCGCGATGATCTGCTCCGCGCAGGCCCTCGAAGCGCGGCCTGATCTCGCAGTACTGCGCGGTGATGGTCAACTGCTGCATCTGCACTCCACCGACGCCGGGCTCGGCGAGGCGGGGGAGTGGATCGTACGTCGGACACCGGACGGCCCGGTCTGGGAGCACGGGCATAGTAAGGGTGACGTCGCGGTCCGGGGTCCGGTGGTAGACCTGCTGCTGGTGATGCTGCGCCGGGTTGCGCCGGATGATGCAGGCGTCCAGGTACTGGGAGATCCGGCCGTGCTGGAGCACTGGCTGGAGCACACCCGATTCTGACGGGTGCAGCGAAGGGTGGGCCGCCGGCCCCACTTCGCCGGGTGAATTGTTTGCGCGACGGCTGGACCAGGTGGCTCGCAGTGGCGCCATTTCTCCGATACGGCTATCGATTCGTCACTCACTGGTCGGCCCCTCCGCATTTCGGGTTGGTGTTCGGCGTGCCCGTCGGAGCCAGGGAAGGCGAGGACGGTGCAGTCGGATTGGCTTTCGCTCTGGGCCTGTCCCGTGGGCCCTGCTGATGCAGTCCTGGCAGTGCCGAGCAGCCGGGGTGGTGAGGCTGGCCGTGATCACTTCGGCACCGCAGAGGGCGGGATAACGCCCGGAGCGCCGATGCAGGGCGACAGCCTCGATAGCAACGAGATGTGACTCCCTCGTGCGGGTATCGGTCACGGACAGGACGAGGGCCGCGCCGGTCATGGGGCGTTCCCGGGGCTTTGCTCGGTGGCGCCCTGCGGGGGGACCTGGACACCTCGCCGGTAGCGGGAAGGCATGCGGTCACGGAACAACTGCCACCCGGTGACCATCCCGACAGCGCCCAGGACGACCGCGTAGGCGGCCGCCAGTACCGGGATCAAGCTCCATAGGTCCGCGCCGGTCACACCCGCCACAGTCGGTTCGATCACGTCCGTTTTCATCCCGTTTCCTTTGTGAGTTCGTCCGATCACCGGCAGCGTCAAATCAACAGGGCTGGCTGCCGCCCTGGGAAGATCGTCAGCGGTGGTACTAGGTGGTCGGGGCGTGGTGGCGGGTGATCAGGGGTGATACCTGGTAGTCAGGGGGTGGTGATGGGTGGTGCGGCCACCACACGACACGCTCAGGCGGCTACGTTGTGTTGATCCGGAACGTGCTGAGCGGGGAGGATGCGGTGACGGCAAGCCGAGGGGCGAACCTTCAGATGGGACAGCTGTACGCGCGGACCGGGTGGTCCCGCAAGGAACTAGCGCGGCGGGTGAACCAGCGCGCCCAGGTCCGCGGGGTGCACCTGCATACCGACGCGAGCCGGATCCGGAACTGGCTGGCCGGCCAGCACCCGCAGACCCCGGTGCCGGAGCTGCTGAGCGAGCTGTTCTCCGAGGAGTTGGGCTACCCGATCACTCCGGTCGATATCGGCCTGCCAGCGACCGATGAGCACGAGGTCGGCCTGCTGTACTCTGAGTCGATCGCGGTTACCGTGATAGCGGTAGCCGAACTCGGGAGGTACGACTTGCGTAGACGGGGCTTCCTGCGTCATGGGACGTTCCTGGGGGTCGCGGCCATCGCGCCTAGTCGGGACTGGCTACTCGCGGTCCTCGATGCCACCGAGCGCCGCCCCGGCAGCCGCATCGGCGAGCACCAAGTCAGCGTGATCCGCGAGGCGTTCGCCGACTTCCAGCAGGCCGATGTCGTGCATGGTGGGGGGCACGCTCGCGCCGCACTGGCGGAGTACCTGACCGGCCGGGTCCTGCCGCTGTGGCAAGACGTCGATCCGCGTAGCGAGGGGGGTGCCGCTTTGTTCGTGGCGGCCAGTGAGCAGACCTACCTACTGGGCTGGATGGCCGTTGACGACGACCGGCAAGCTCTCGCTCAGCGCTATCTCATTCAGGCCCTGCGTCTCGCGCAGGAATCCGGCGACGCCGCATTGGGCGCACACGTGCTAGCAGGTATGTCTCATCAAGCCCTGATGTTGGACTATCCCCGGGAAGCCCTGCAGCTGGCCACGGCCGGGCGCCACGGCCTCACTCAGGCATACAGCCCGGAATGGGCACGATTTATCGATAACACGTATCTTTCTGGTGAGTGGGCGAGCGTCTTCGCCGATTTCCAGCGGCCCGTGGAGTCGACTCGGTTTGCTCGGCGTTCGATCGTTGAGGCTAGCCAGCACCGTCGCGCGCGCAGGAGAGGTGTTCAGCCAGGCCGCGCTTGCGCGGGCTGCGCTGACCCGCCGTGATCTGGACGCCGCATTTCATGCGGCGTCCCGGGTGGTGGACCTCTCGACCACCGTGCAGTCCTCGCGCTGCGTCGCCACAGTGCGCGACCTGGTCCCGGATCAGCCCATATCGCACCGTCATGGCCGCGCGAGAATTCGACGACAGCGCCCGGGAACTCCTCACCCAGGCACACCTCAATTAGCAGACAGCTCCATAGCAGCGATTGAGGCTCCGGGGTCCAGTGAACCGGTGAAGGGATGAGGGCAATGTCGGGCGTCCGGTTCATGGATGATCCTTTGGCGTCCGTGTCCGCGCAATTTCCACTGACTCCGCCCGGGTTCACGGTGCCGGAGTGCAGTGAGTCACCGTCAGGTCCGCAGACGCGGCCGTTCGGCTTGCGGTGGCTGGTTGCCATGGGTGTGCCAGTCACGCCGACCTCGTACCGCTACTGCCCGGTCCGTCAGGTCGCGGTCGATGTCGTGACGGGAGAGCCGCTGCCTTCCCGGTTGGGGCAGGAGTGGACCACGATCCAACAGAAGGACGGGGACGAGGGCCCGAGCAAGGACTACGGCTGGGAAACTGTCCCGGACTTCACCGGCTGACTGCGATGACGGTCCTGGTGCTGGCGGAAGAACTCGATCGCACCGCCGACGGCGTGATCCGGGGATTGACCGATCGGGGCGTGCCGGTGGTCCGGCTGGACCTTTCCTGGTTTCCGCAACAGCTCACCTTGGACGCGGAGTTTCGTGACGGTGGCTGGCAGGGTTGTTTGCGCACTGCGCACCGGACCGTTGAGCTGGCGTCGATCCGGTCTATTTATGTGCGCACACCGTCGTCGTTTCGGATGCCCGAGAGCATGACCTCAGTAGAACGGGACTACGCTAAGCGGGAAGCCAAACTCGGCATGGGCGGAGTGTTACTCAGCTTGCCAGGAGTGTTGTGGGTCAATAGGCCGGATCTGGCCGCGACGGCAGCCTATAAACCTGTTCAACTGGCCACCGCCGTGCGGTGCGGCCTGTCGGTGCCTCAAACCTTGGTTACCAACAGCCCGGACGCGGTTACCCGGTTCGCGGCGGGATCGGCGGAGGGTGTGGTACTCAAACCGTTGAGCACCAATCTGATCTGGGAAGATCACACCTACAAGATGGGCTGGACCCGTTGGCTGTCCCCGCAGGACCGGGGCGATCTTCGCGGAATAGAGACCACCGCACATCAACTTCAGTATTGGGCACCAAAGAGGTTTGAATGCCGGGCCGTGGTCGTCGGCCAGGAGATTTTCGCTGTCGCGATTCACGCTGGGTCGCAGGCGTCATATGTGGACTGGCGCAGCGACTTTCCCGCGTTGAGCTACGAGGTGATGGAGTTGCCCGAGCCGGTAGCCAAGGGGCTGCGGATGTTCCTGGCCGAGCTGGGCCTGGTCTACGGAGCGTTCGATCTGGTGATCGGCGGCGATGTCCGGGGAGAGGACACCGTGTGGCTGCTGGAGTGCAACCCGGGTGGCCAGTACGGATTTTTGGAAGGGATGGCTGGAGTGCCGATCACCCGCAGTCTCGTGGATCTGCTCGCCCGCAGGAGCATGCCATGACCGCCCCGGTCACCGTACCGGACTGGCGGGATCGGGCCGTGCGGCTGGCCGATCGACTCACCGCCGACGGCGATCTACATACCCCGGCGTGGCGGGAGGCGTTGCTCGCGGTGCCCCGGCACGAGTTCGTGCCCCGGTACTACGAACTGGATGCCAGCGCCCGCCCGGCGACCTGGACGCGGCACGAGCCCCAGGACCCGGCCAGCACTGCTCGGTGGCTAGAACTGGTGTACTCGCCGACCACGCTGGTCACCGCGCTCGCGGACTACGCCGGCCGGGGAGTGCGGGCCGGGGTGGTCAGCTCGACCAAGCCTGATCTGATGATCCGCATGCTCGAAGCCGTGGAGGTCGCCGACGGGATGCGGGTGCTGGAGATCGGCACCGGCACCGGCTACAACGCCGCCCTGCTCTGCCATCGGCTCGGCGATGCCAACGTGTGCTCGATCGACATCGACCCCACCCTGATCACCGACGCCCGTGCCCGGCTGGCCGGGCTGGGCTACCACCCCACCCTGGTCGCCGCCGACGGCGCCGAGGGGCTGGCCGGGCATGCACCGTTCGACCGGATCATCGCCACCTGCTCCGTGCGGGCCATCCCGCCCGCCTGGATACAGCAGCTCGTAACCGGAGGTCTGTTGCTGGTCCACCTCGAAGGGCCGCTCGGTGGCGGGAACTTACTCGCCCTGCACCGTGGCGATACTCCCGCTGTGCAGGGGCAGTTCCTGCGCTGGTGGGGTTGCTTCATGCGGCGTCGGACCACCCACGGCCCGGAGACCGGCACACCCCCACCGGTCCGTACCACCGACCCCCCCACGACCCGGCCCACCGCCGTGGACCCGGCCGAACTGGACGGGGGCGAAGCGTTCCCGTTCCTGGCCCAGCTCCACCTGCCACCCGGGATGTTCCGCAGCATCCGCCTGCTCGACGACCAGACTCCAGTCAGCTACCTCGCTGCGCCGGACGGCTCCTGGTGCGAGATCACCCGCACCCCCGACGTCACCGGCCGCTACGCCGTGCGGGAAGCCGGTCCCACCCCACTCTGGGCGGGCATTGAGACTGCCTGGGCCCAATGGACCGAGCTCGGCGCCCCGGCCTGGCACGAGTTCGGGCTCACCGCCACCCCCACCACCCACCGCATCTGGTACGGCGACCCCGACACTGGCCAGCACTGGACACTACCCACACCCAGCGAATGAACCGCGCGGCCAGCATGACCTTGCGCCGCCCGCACCGGCTGCATAGCTGAGGTACGCCGAGGTACCGGGCGGTGAGCCGGTCCGAAGCACAGGTGGGGTGTGGGACGCTAGCGCTGCGGACCGCACCCTCACCAGCATGCGGGCCGGGGTGCGATCAGGAGGGCGCGTGCAGCCGACCCATCCGCGGCCGGAGTCTCATCATCCGGCAGACCGATGGCTGACCGTGCCCAACCTGCTGAGCCTGCTGCGGCTGGCCGGTGTGCCGCTGTTCCTGTGGCTGCTGCTCGGCCCGCAGTACGATCTGCTCGCCGTGCTCGTGCTGGCGCTGTCCGGGTTGACCGACTGGCTGGACGGCAAGCTCGCCCGCTGGCTGGACCAATCGAGCACGCTGGGGGAGTTGCTCGACCCTGCAGTCGACCGGTTGTACACGCTGAGCACCCTGCTCGCCTTCGGGGTGCGGGAGATCCTGCCGTGGTGGGTGGTGGCCGTGCTGGTGGGCCGCGACGTGGTACTCGCGCTGACCCTGCCCGTGCTGCGCCGCTACGGCTACGGCCCACTGCAGGTGCACTACATGGGCAAGGCAGCCACCCTGTGCCTGCTCTACGCCTTCCCGCTGCTGCTGCTGGCCGACAATGTGCAGGGCCGGTTGGAGGCGGTGGTCACGCCCTGCGCGGTGGCGTTCACCGTATGGGGTGGCGCGTTGTACGTCTGGTCGGGATTGCTTTACCTGGTGCAGGTTGCGCTCACGGTGCGCGCGGCTCGGGCGGTGCGCCGTGGCTGACCGACGGTGGGCTTGGAGATCACCGCCTTGCGGTCCCTGGCCGGGCCCGAATACGCTCGGCCGCCCACATAGGCCCCGTAGCTGGGGGCCCAGGAATCGCCCAAGTCCGGAGGAGCGCGGTGGTCCCCGAGGAGCTGAGGTACACCCAGGACCACGAATGGGTCTCACCCAGTGACCCGGGCACCGCGCGGGTGGGCATCACCGACTACGCGCAGTCTCAACTGGGCGATGTGGTCCATGTGCAACTGCCGCAGGTAGGAGAGTCGGTTCAGCCAGGCAACCCGGTCGGCGAAGTGGAGTCGACCAAGAGCGTCTCGGACGTATTCGCACCGGTCGCTGGCGAGGTGGTGACCTGCAACGCTGCCTTGGAGGACAACCCGGAACTAGTCAACTCCGATCCTTACGGGGAGGGGTGGATGATCGAGATCCGGCTGGCCGATGCGGCTGCGCTGGACTCGCTGATGACTGCCGAGGACTACCGCACGCTCATCGAGCAGGCCTGAGCTCAGCACTCCGGGACGGAGGGCCTGGCACCTTACCGGCAGGGCCCCTCCGTCCGCGACAACTGCGGGTGGCACGGTAGGTTGTGATCCGATCAGCAGCAGCCACCCTCCGAAGGAGAGCCCAGGTGAGCATGAACGACGGGCCCGGCGTCCCACCGGAGCGGGGCCCGGAGCAGACCTCGGTCTTCCGGGCCGACTTCCTTGCCGAGCCCGAGAGTGTCGAGGCTCCGGAGCCACCCGTCGCCGGTGTCGATGCGCTGCCTGCGGGTTCCGCGCTCTTGGTCGTCAAACGCGGCCCCAATGCCGGGTCTCGGTTCCTGCTCGACCAGAGCACCACCAGCGCGGGTCGGCACCCGGAGAGCGACATCTTCCTGGACGACGTGACGGTCTCCCGCCGGCACGCCGAGTTCCGCCGCGAGGGTGGCGAGTTCGTGGTGGTGGACGTCGGCAGCCTCAACGGCACCTACGTCAATCGCGAGCCGGTGGACACCGCGGTGCTGGCCAGCGGTGACGAGGTGCAGATCGGCAAGTTCCGGCTGGTATTTCTGACCGGTCCGCGCGCCGGGGACCGAGGGGCTGACCAGGGGTCGCGGTGACCGTCGCCGCGGGCCGGTCCCCGTACGGTCCCGGAGCGAGCATCGGCTCGGTGCTCGCCCAGCTGCGGGCTGACTTCCCGGACGTCACCATCTCCAAGATCAGGTTCCTGGAGTCCGAGGGCCTGGTCCAGCCGCAACGCACGGCAGCTGGCTATCGGCAGTTCTCGCCTGCGGACATCGAGCGATTGCGGTACGTGCTTGCCGCCCAGCGCGACCACTACCTCCCGCTCAAGGTGATCAAGGAGCACCTGGACGCAATGGACCGCGGCGAGCATGGCGGGCCTGTTGACGGGGCAGGGCCGCGGCTCCCGCGCCCGCTGGTCGGCGTAGCGAACCGAAGAACCGGTGCGACCGGCCCGGCCACACCGGAGGACTTCGTGGTGGCCGACACCGTGCGGATGACCCAGGAGGAGCTGCTCTCCGCCGCGGACATCGGTGCGGCGGCGCTGGCCGAGCTTGAGCAGTTCGGCCTGATCCGGCCTGGTCCGGCGGGCTTCTACGACACCGATGCGGTGCTGGTGGCCCGCACTGCCCGGGCGATGACTGATTTCGGGCTGGAGCCCCGGCACTTGAGAGCGTTCCGGGCTTCAGCGGATCGCGAGGTGGGTCTGTTGGCCCAGATCGTTACCCCGATCACCCGGCAGCGGGATCCGGATGCCTGGGCCAGGGCCGACGAGGTGGTGCGGGAGTTGGCGGCGCTGTCGGTGCGACTGCATGCGTTGCTGGTCAAGACCGGGTTGCGGGGCGTCATCGGGAACTGAGGCACGAGACGAATTGGGGCCATGCTGGACTCGGCACCGGGACCATGCCGCGTGTAGCGTCTTCGGTAGCGATGGTGCGACGTGACTGGACCGGCAACCACTCCGCTGCCGGCGCCCGAACCGCCGCAGAGCACGACGATCCTCGATGCACCCGAAGCACGGGGTGCGGCCGGAGGGAGGCGCTACGCGATGAGCGAGATGCGTGTCGTCGGGGTCCGAGTGGAGTTGCCGGCGAACCAGCCGATCCTGCTGCTGCGGGAGACCGAGGGGGAGCGCTACCTGCCGATCTGGATCGGTTCCGGTGAGGCGACCGCCATCGCCCTCGAGCAGCAGGGGGTGCAACCGGCCCGGCCGATGACCCACGACCTGCTCAGGGACGTCATCAGCGCGCTAGGTCGGAAACTGCAGCAGGTCCGGATTACGGAGTTGCAGGAAGGCACCTTCTTCGCCGAACTCGTCTTCGACGGGAATGTGCGGGTGTCGGCCCGGCCGAGTGACTCCGTCGCCCTGGCGCTGCGGGTCGGCGTGCCGATCCACGCCGAGGAGTCGGTGCTCTCCGAGGCTGGCTTGATCATTCCGGACGAGCAGGAGAACGAAGTGGAGAAGTTCCGGGAGTTCCTCGACTCCGTGTCCCCCGAGGACTTCCGCGGCGCGGACACCTGATCGTCCCACTCCTGGCCGAGCCCGGCTGGCACCAACCCTTGAGCTGAAGTCAAGGTCGAGGCTCTCAGCGCGTCGCGTTGACCGGTTGCTCGGCGGCGGCCTACCGTCGATCCGGACAGCGAATCGTGCGCGTGTGATTCGCCCAGACGGCCGGAGGAGTCCGTCGCAGGCCGGGTAACCGGCCCGGACCGACCGGCAAGCCGAGGGGAGGCACGGGTGGTGGACGGACCGCAGGGCGGAGCGGACACCCCGGCGCACGAGGTACCGCTCTTCGGGGTCGGCGACATCGGCGAGCAGGGCACCTTGTTCCCGGACTCCGCGCTGGCAGGCCCGCCCGGGGTGACCGATCAACTGCTGGGCTATCGCGGCCCCGCAGCCTGCCAGATCGCCGGGATCACCTACCGCCAGTTGGACTACTGGGCTCGGACTGGGCTCGTGGTGCCGTCGATCCGTGGCGCCTCAGGCTCAGGCAGCCAGCGGCTGTACTCGTTCAAGGATGTTCTGGTGCTTAAAGTGGTCAAGCGGCTGCTGGATACCGGCGTGTCGCTGCAGAACATCCGGGTAGCGGTGGAGCACCTGCGGCGTCGCGGGGTGCATGATCTGGCCCGCATCACGCTGTTCAGCGACGGCACCACCGTCTACGAGTGCACCTCCCCGGAGGAGGTGGTGGACCTCCTGCAAGGTGGGCAGGGCGTGTTCGGCATCGCCGTGAGCGGGGCGATGAAGGAGATCGCCGGGTCGATCAGCAAGTTCCCTCCAGAGCGGGCAGACGGCGGCGAGGTCGCCGCCGCGCCGGAGGATGAGCTGACCAAACGCAGGCGGACCCGCCGGATCAGCTGACGCATCCTCCGACACGCTGTGCTGATGCTCGCCCCGAACTCGCCCAGCAGATGAGGCAGCGCCCCGGACGCGTTAGGGTGGCGGAGTAGTCGCCTACCCCGCACGGGAGAGTTCCGGGCTCACAAGGCCCGGGCGCCGAAGGAGCAACCCCTCCCCGGAACCTCTCAGGCGAACAGGACCGCGCGGGTCAGACACCTCTGGAAAGCGGTGGCGTAGTCCACCCGCCGACGGGGAAAGCCGGCACGTGGACGGTGAATCTCTCAGGCGCCCAGGCAGGGCAGAGACAGAGGGGGAGGACCGGCCGGGCAGGACGCCCGGCCGTGCCATTCTGACGTCTGCGAGGCCACTGCGATGAGCACTCCCGATCGGCACCCCCTTTCCACGCTGGAGCACGGCACCCCCTTCGTCGACCGGCACATCGGGCCACAGCCTGCCGAGCTGGCCCGGATGCTGGCCGAGGTCGGCGTGGAATCGCTGGACGAGCTGGCGCATCGGGCCCTGCCGCCCGCACTGGCCGACCCTGCCGCGGTGCTGGACCTGCCTGCGGCTACCGAGGCCCAGGCGCTGGCCGAGCTGCGCGACCGAGCCGGGCGATGCAGGCCGCGGGTGCCGATGATCGGAATGGGGTATTACGGCACCCTCACCCCGCCGGTGATCCGGCGCTCGGTGCTGGAGAACCCGGCTTGGTACACCGCCTACACGCCCTACCAGCCGGAGATCTCGCAGGGCCGGCTCGAAGCGTTGCTCAACTTCCAGACCATGGTCTCCGATCTCACCGGCCTGCCGGTGGCAGGTGCGTCCATGCTCGACGAGGCCACCGCGGCGGCCGAGGCGATGACCTTGCTGCGCCGGGCAGGCCGCAGCGGCTCGTCCCGGTTCGTGGTGGATGTCGACACGCTGCCGCAGACCCTCGCCGTGCTGGCCACCCGCGCCGAGCCGCTGGGCATCGAGCTGGCGGTCGCCGAGCTGGCTAGCCCAGGGTCAGGCCAGGCGCTGCCGGACGGGGAGTTCTTCGGCGTGCTGCTGTCCTACCCGGGTGCCTCCGGCGCAGTGCGCGACCACGCTGCGCTGATCGAGCAGGCCCACCAGCGGGGCGCCGCGGTGGCCGTCGCGGCCGACCCGCTGGCCCTGACCCTGCTGCGCCCGCCCGGGGAGATCGGCGCCGACGTCGCTGTCGGGTCCACCCAGCGGTTCGGCGTGCCGATGGGCTTCGGCGGGCCGCACGCCGCCTACCTGGCGGTCCGCCAGGGCCTGGAACGCCAGCTACCCGGTCGGCTGGTGGGCGTGTCCCAGGATGCAGACGGCAACCTCGCCTACCGGCTGGCGCTGCAGACCCGGGAGCAGCACATCCGGCGGGAGAAGGCGACCAGCAACATCTGCACCGCGCAGGTTTTGCTGGCCGTGATGGCGTCGATGTACGCGGTGTATCACGGGCCCGAAGGGCTGCGCGACATCGCGCTGCGGGCGCACCGGATGGCCGCGGTGCTGGCCGCCGGGCTGCGCGGCGGCGGCGTCGAGGTGAGCTCGGACGCGTTCTTCGACACCGTACTGGCCAGGGTGCCGGGCCGGGCCGTCGAGGTGGTGCGCGCCGCCCACGAGGCCGGGGTGGACCTGCGGCTCGCCGACGTCGATCACGTCGGGATCAGCTGCGCCGAGACCACCACCCGCGATCACCTGCGGGTGGTCTGGCGGGCCTTCGGGCTCACCGCCCCGGACCCCGACACCCTCGACGCCCAGACGCCGGATGCACTGCCCGGCGCGCTGGTCCGCGCATCCGGATACCTCACCCACCCGGTCTTCTCCGCGCACCGCAGCGAGACCGCGCTGCTGCGCTACCTTCGCACCCTCGCCGACAAGGACGTCGCGCTGGACCGCAGCATGATCCCGCTGGGCTCGTGCACCATGAAGCTCAACGCCACTGCCGAGATGGAGCCGGTGAGCTGGCCGCAGTTCGCCGACCTGCACCCGTTCGCACCCCGGGAAGACGCTCGTGGCCTGCTCGAGGTGGTCGCCGATCTGGAGCGCTGGCTCGCCACGCTCACCGGCTACGACGCGGTGAGCCTGCAGCCCAACGCGGGCAGTCAGGGTGAGTTCGCCGGCCTGCTCGCGATCCGCGCCTACCATCGCAGCCGCGGCGAGACCGGCCGCGACATCTGCCTGATCCCGTCCAGCGCGCACGGCACCAATGCCGCGTCAGCGGTGATGGCCGGGATGCGGGTCGTGGTGGTCGGATGTGACCAGTACGGCAACATCGACCTCGAGGACCTGCGCGCGAAGATCACCGCGTACGGCGCTGAGCTGGCTACCATCATGATCACCTACCCGTCCACGCACGGGGTGTACGAGCAGGGCGTCACCGAGGTGTGCGCTCTGGTGCACGATGCGGGCGGCCAGGTCTACGTGGACGGGGCCAACCTCAACGCGCTGCTGGGGCTGGCCCGGCCAGGTCACTTCGGCGCCGACGTGAGCCACCTCAACCTGCACAAGACGTTCTGCATCCCGCACGGCGGTGGCGGGCCTGGAGTGGGCCCGATCGGCGTCCGGGCGCACCTCACACCGTTTCTGCCCGGGCATCCGGAGACGGCGCCGGATGCGGTGGTGGGCCCGGTGGCGGCCGCACCCTGGGGCAGTGCGTCGATCCTGCCGATCTCCTGGGCATACATCCGGATGATGGGCGGTGACGGGCTGCGCCGCGCCACGCTCACCGCGGTCGCGGCGGCGAACTACCTTGCCCGGCGCCTCGACCAGCACTTCCCGGTGCTCTACACCGGCGGTGCTCATGGCTCGACCCCGCAAGCGGGTCTCGGGCACGGGCTGGTCGCCCACGAGTGCATCCTGGACCTGCGGCCGATCACCAAGTCCACCGGCGTCACGGTGGACGATGTCGCCAAGCGGCTGGCCGACTACGGGATGCACGCACCCACCATGTCGTTCCCAGTGGCAGGCACCCTGATGGTCGAGCCCACCGAGAGCGAGAACCTCGCCGAACTGGACCGCTTCTGCGACGCCATGATCGCGATCCGGAACGAGATCGGCCGGCTCGCCGACGGGGAGTGGCCCGCCGAGGACAATCCGCTGCGCTGTGCGCCGCACACCGCGCGTTGCCTGGCCGACAAGTGGGACCACCCATACAGCCGGGAACTTGCCGCCTACCCGATGGGGTTGACCGCCGCCAAGGTGTGGCCAGCGGTGCGGCGAATCAACCAGGCCCAGGGCGACCGCAACCTGATCTGCTCCTGCCCCCCGGTCGAGGCATTCAGCGCCTGACTCCTGGGTCGATGTTCTGGTTGCGCCGCAGCCGGCTGGCAGGTCCACGCGGTATTGGCAGTACCTCCAACTTTGACTGTACCTCGTTCGTCGATATCGCCGAGACGAGCAACGTGGTTCGCTCAGATTCGATGCTTGATGAGCAGCTGGACAGTCATACTACCCATCGCAGTGAGTTCCACCGTTGCCGAGAGTCTTTTCAATTCTTGTTCTGTTCGCCGGAGGAGATGCTCTGCGGGAAGTTGGGAACCGCACCGGCGTCACCACGGCTCAACCCAGCGAGCAGGGCATAGTGAGCCACGAACACCCCAGGCGAGAAGGTCCGGCTGGTGTCCAGCCCCGCACAACGTCTGATCAGGTGTCCACAGTCTGTTGTGAGACCTTTCTCGGCGCTGCGCAGCAGAACAATGGCGCTTTCCACGAGGCGGTCACGAAGGTGCTGATGCAAACTGGCAGCGTGGGGACCATCCGGTTCGGCAGCGCCGAGGTCCAAATCAAGGCTCGCATCGATCATGAAGGTCTGGGTGCTGCCTCAGCTGATCTGCACCGTGGGTACAGGCTCGGCGCCGTCCATCAGCGCCTCGGCTGGCACCTCGAAGGACACATCGGGGGCGTCGTCAGCCGGAGTGTCAATGGGTTGGGCGGTCACCGCATCGCTCCTGGGGCTCTCCAGGTCATCAACAGAGGGGACAACCCGACCGTAGAGAGTGGTTGACACAGGGTCAACGGACCATCCCGAACGGTAGCGCCCGGGTCATCGCATGGTTGACGCCGGTACCTGTGCCGTGCCAGGACCGGCCCGCTGCGCGTCGACCAGCGTGCCCACCCAGACCGCGAGTGGCTGGCGAATGGGACTCACTAGAATCGTCGCGTGACCGAGAGCAGTCCCGTAGCATCCCGTCCTGACCTGCCCAGCCGGTATCAGCCTGCCGCGGTGGAGGACAAGCTCTACCGGCGCTGGCTGGCGGCCGGGTACTTCGAGGCGGATGTGAAGAGCGGTAAGCCTCCGTTCACGATCGTGATTCCGCCCCCGAACGTCACCGGTCAGCTGCATCTGGGGCACGCCTTCCAGCACACGCTGATGGACGCGCTGACCCGGCGGGCCCGCATGCAGGGCTATGAGGTGTTGTGGTTGCCGGGCATGGATCATGCGGGCATCGGCACCCAGGCCGTGGTGGAGCGGTATCTGGCCAGCACCGAGGGCAGGTCCCGGCACGATTTCACCCGGGAGGAGTTCGTCGAGCGGGTGTGGCGGTGGAAGGAGGAGTACGGCGGCAAGATCCTGGGCCAGATGCGCCGTCTCGGCGAGGGCGTCGATTGGTCCCGTGAGCGGTTCACGATGGACGAGGGCTTGTCCCGGGCGGTGCAGACGATCTTCAAGCGGCTGTTCGACGACGGGCTGATCTACCGTGCCGAGCGGATCATCAACTGGTGTCCTCGTTGCTGCACTGCGCTGTCGGATATCGAGGTGGATCACCACGACGACGACGGCGAGCTGGTCTCTATCCGGTACGGTGACGGTGCGCAGTCCATTGTGGTGGCCACCACCCGGCCCGAGACAATGCTGGGTGACACCGCGTTGCATCCCGACGATCCGCGCTACCAGCACCTGATCGGCGTTAGCGTCGAGCTTCCGCTGACCGGACGACGGGTCCCCGTCGTTGCCGACGAGCAGGTCGACCCGGGGTTCGGCAGCGGCGCGGTGAAGGTCACCCCGGCCCACGACCCGAACGACTTCGAGATCGGCCAGCGCCATGGCCTGCCCGCGGTGGTGGTCATGGACGAGCGGGCGATCATCACCGCCCATGGCCCCTTTGAGGGCCTGGACCGCTTCGAGGCTCGCCCGGCGATTGTGGCCGCACTTCGCCAGCAGGGCAGCATCGTGGCCGAGCAGCGGCCCTACCAGCACGCGGTCGGGCACTGCTCCCGCTGTGACACGGTCGTGGAACCCCGCTTGTCTACGCAGTGGTTCGTCCGGGTCGCGCCGCTGGCCAAGGCCGCGGGGGACGCGGTGCGCGACGGGCGTGTGAAGATCCATCCAGCGGAAATGTCCGCCCGCTACTTCGACTGGGTGGACAACATGCACGACTGGTGCATCAGCCGCCAACTGTGGTGGGGTCACCGTACCCCGGTCTGGTATGGCCCCGACGACCAGGTGATCTGTATCGGGCCCGACCAGCATGCCCCCACCGGGCAGGGTTGGTACCAGGACCCGGACGTGCTCGACACCTGGTTCTCCGCGGCCCTGTGGCCTTTCTCCACGCTGGGCTGGCCGGGCGACACCGAGGATCTGCGCAGGTTCTATCCCACGGACGTGCTGCTCACCGGCTACGACATCATCTTCTTCTGGGTCGCCCGAATGATGATGTTCGCCCTCTACGCCATGGCCGACCGTGGCCCGGAGGAGGCGGTGCCGTTCAAGAACATCGTGCTCACCGGACTCATCCGGGACAAGTTCGGCAAGAAGATGACCAAGTCGCGCGGCAACACCGTGGATCCACTCGACTGGATGGACGCCTACGGTGCCGATGCCCTGCGGTTCACCCTGGCCCGCGGCGCCAACCCGGGAGCCGACGTGTCGCTCGGTGAGGAATGGGTGCAGGGTTCGCGGAACTTCTGCAACAAGATCTGGAACGCGACCCGATTCGCGCTGATGAACGACGCCAAGCCGCCGCCCGCCCGCACCGAGGACGGCGTCACCGGTGTGATACCGGAGTGGGAGACACTGTCCACTATCGATCGATGGATTCTCTCGCGGATGAATGCGGTCGTCGCGGAGGTGGACACCGCCTACGAGCAGTATCACTTCGCGAAGGTCTGCGACGTTCTCTACCACTTCGCCTGGGATGAGCTGTTCGACTGGTACATCGAACTGTCCAAGACCACGATCAACCAGGGCGGACAGCGTGCCGCGAACACTCGGGCGGTTCTCGGCCATGTTCTGGACGTCACGCTCCGGCTGCTGCACCCCGTGATCCCCTTTGTCACCGAGGAGCTGTGGCTGGCGCTGACCGGCAAGCCGTCGGTCACCGTCGCACCGTGGCCACCCCCCGAGCTGCGCTGGTCCGCACCAGAAGCCGAGAGCGCGGTCACGGCGCTACAGGGAGTCGTCACCGAGATTCGCCGGTTCCGGATAGAACAGGGCCTCAAACCCGGCCAGCAGGTCCCGGCCCGGATCGACTTCACCGATCCACTCCTTGCCGACTACGAGGAGCACATTCGCGCCCTTACCCGCCTTGGCCCACCGTCAGCCTCCCCTTCCGTCGTCACGACGGTGGAGGTCGCCCGAGTCCGGGCCGAGCTGGACCTCTCCGGCACCGTCGACTTCGCCGCCGAGCGCAAGCGTATCGAAAAGGACCTCGCTGCAGCGGAGAAGACGAAGCAGCAGGCCCAAACCCGGCTCGCAGACGGCGCCTTCACCGCCAAAGCACCCGAAGCAGTTATCGCCACCACGCACGCACGTAAGCAGGAAGCCGAAGACGAGATCATCCGTATCACCAACCAGCTCGCGGCCATGCCCCGACCGTAATCAACGCATCAGGCCATGACTCTGGTAGTCGTCAATGAGCGCTTCTCTCGGGGGGCCTTGCGCGGGTTCAGGTAGCGAATTCGGTGCTGATGCGGCGTGCGAGGTCGAGGGCGGTGGAGTCGGTGGTGTGCCGGGGGACACCGGAACAAAGTGCAACGCCTCCCGGTAGCGGCCAGCTTGCAGGTGCAGGCCGCCGAGACATCCGAGCGCGCGAGCGGCAAGCAGCGGTTTCTTGGCCAACTGCGCCGATCAGGGAGCGCAGGTAGCAGTGGGCGGTGTGCAGACAGGCGCACAGGGCGCCGGCCAGGGCCATGACCCGAGGGTCGCCGAACCGTAGGGCTGAGGCCCTCCGACCGTCCACCAGGGATGGTCGCGCGACCCGCTCAAAGGCTGGGCTCGCAAGGGCACAGCCCTGGCCGACACGGAAAGCATCGACCATGCGACGGTTCACGTCACGGGCCTTGGACAAGATGTCGGGCAGGTGCTCCAGTCTCCGCGCCACCCCGAGGTCACCGGTGTCGTTGATGATGGTCTCGATGCGGAACGCGCGGCCGCACTTGAGGTAGGACTTCACCCGGGAGTGCCCGAAGTAGGCGTTGAGGGTGACCTCGTCGCCGCAGCGCAGCAACCTAGGGGTGTCGTCCGCTCAGAGTCCGTAGCCGCGGGCCTGCAGCGGCCCGGTGACGGGCCTTGACGCGGAGGTCCGGCCCTATGGAGCACCCTTCCCGTCTACGTCCTCGCCGCGGTGGTCCGCGACGGTGAGCTGTCTCCCGAGCAGCGTGAGCACCTGGTCACGCTGCTGCACACGATCGCCACGGCGGCCGCGCTGGCACCGCACGGCGCCGAGCGCTACCCGGACAACCCGCTCCAGGCCGCGACCTACTCGGCGGCCGCGTGGGAGCCGGTGGGCACCGGGTACCGCCGGTTGCTCGATCAGGTGAGCACGTAGCCTGGCGTCACCTCCTCGCCGAGGTGTCCGGCCCCGGGGTAGCTCCCCGGGGCATCGGCGAGGGGGACGGCGAGGAAGAGGGTCCTGAATTGGACGATGAGGAAGAAGCCCGCGCGATCGGCTGGGCGCTGTGGCGTGTCCGCGATGCCCGGGGCAAATCGCTGCGCGTGATCGCCGAGCTGGCCGGGATGAGCGCATCGACCCTGCACCGGATCGAGCACGGCCAGCATGCGGTGACCCTCGCGGAGATCCGGGCGCTGGCCGACGCGCTGCAGATCGCCCCCTCGGAGCTGACCAAGCTGCCGGTACCCGCACCGGCCAACGGCCACACCGACTCGACCATTGAGGCGGTGCGGCTGGCGCTGGACGCGATCGAGGATGACCAGCCAGGCGGGCTGGTGCTGCCGGTGGCGGTGCTGCGGGATCAGGTGGCTCAGATCCACCGGCAGCGGCGGGCGTGCCAGTTCGCCGACGTTGCCACCGCCCTGCCCGGATTGATCCGGGACCTGCACACCACCCTGGCCACCGGCACTGACCACGGCGAGTTGCTCGACCTAGCCGTCTACCTGCATGTGCACGTCACCCGCCTTTGGCTGGCTCACGCGGGCGCGCCCACCGACCTGGTCCGCCGGACCGTGTTCCTGGCACAAAGGCTGGCCCGGGAACGCGATGAGGTCACCACGCTGGCCGTGGCTGGGTTCGGCGTGGTGGACGTGCTGCTGTTCGACGGCGCGTTCCGGCAGGGAGCGGCCAAGCTCGACTCGATCACCCTGCCGCCGACGACAGTCGAGACCGCTGGTCTCTCGGGCCTGGTCACTGCGGAGCACGCCACGGCTGCCATGCTGGACGGCCGTCCCGGCGATGTGGCCGCGCCGATGGAGGCCGCCGCGGAGCTGGCCGAGCGGTTCGGGGCCACCGGCGAGGTCGACTCACTGGGGTTCGTGTTCACCCCCACCGACGCCGGGATGTTCCGCATAGGGCACGCGCTTGAAGCGGGCGACCCCAACCTGGCGGTGAGCATCGCCCAGGGCATGCACCCCGAACGTCACCCGTTCCCGTCGATCCAGGTTTACTACTGGGTGAACTACGGCCGCGGCCTGGCCCAGCTGCGGGATCGTCATGACGACGCGGTGCGGGCGCTGCGCACGGCAGAGGACATCTTCCCCACCAAAGTGCGCCGGGACTCGTGGGTCCGCGACGTGATCGCCACGTTGCTGCCGGGTGCGGGCCGGGACGCCGTGGGCATGGAGCTGCGGGGACTAGCCTACCGGACCGGCCTGACGATGTAACCCATTCGGGGGGCGTTTCAGCTCAGGAACAAGGTGCCCCTGCTCAGCAACACCCGCTGTCCCTGTCACGCCACGCTCAGCACCGCTGTGAGGGATCGCGAAAGGGGCACAGGGATGCAGCAGAAGAACGAGCGTAGCCGGGTGGCCGTGGACGGCGAGCGCATCGACGACGGCACGACGTGCACGTTGGTGGCTGTGTGCGAGACCAACGGGTCGTGGGCGATGTATCCGCACGGGTGGGGCAGGTTCGGCGTGCGGCTGCCGAAGGATGAGGCGGTCCGGGTGGCGAGGGCAATCCTGGACCATGCCGGGCTGGGCGGTGCGGCCCAGCTCGGGGTGCGGCTGCCGCGGGATGAGGCGATCCGGGTGGCGCGGGCGATCTTGGATGGTGCCGCGTGAGCACGTCCGAGCAGATCAACGGTGCAGAGGCGCGGGTCTTGCGCCGGGCCGCTGAGTGGAGCGCCGACGCGGTCGCCGAGCGACCGACTTCGGGCACCGAATTCGGCAGGCGAGTGCCGGATTCCGGCACCGAGGCGACGACGTGAACGGCTGTGGCCGAGCGGAGCCGGTGCTGCACCTGTTGGAGGCGGACGACACGCTCACCCCGCCGAACTGGCGGGTGGGACCGCAAGAGCACGTCGCGCTGTGCGGTGCGCAGGTGAGCGAGGACACCCCGGTGCCCGATTACGAGGACTGCCCCGGATGCCCGGACTGCACCCGGTATTGCAAGGGGTGCGTGCGGGTGGCGGCGGCCGCCGTGGCCGACCTGGACGGTCCCACCGCGCCGGTCCAGGTGCGGGTGTGAACGCCGTGGCGAAGAACCCCGTGGTGCCGCGGGTGCCGCTGCTCGCGGTGACCGACATCGGCGGCACCACGCACCTGGTGACCGAGGCGGCGATGGCCGCGGGTCGACCCGCCGGGCGCTACATCGCGGTGTGCGACACCGAGGTGCTCGCGGCGAGCTTGACGGCCCCGGAGTCCGGGCACTGCCGGTTCTGCTGCCGCTGGAGGGCCGGAGGGTGAGCACCTGGTCGGCCGCTGCACCCGCTGCGCAAACCGAGGCCCAAGTCTGCACGGCCGTGCAGACTTCTGGATCTTCCCCCGGCCAGTCCGGCGTCACCGATTCGCAGCTGGCGGTGCTGCTCCGCCAGACGCAGTGGGCGCTGGACGACGCGGCGCACGACTTCCCCGCCGGGCGGGTCAGCGCGCAGCGCCGGGAGGAGCTCGCGGTGACCCTCGAAGGTCTGGCGGCCATCGTGCGCGTCTCGGCGCCGGTGCAGGTCATCGAGGGCAGCCAGGACGGCGCCCGGTGAGGTTGCGTCCGAGCCGGACGCAATCTCGGATCTTGGTCGGCCGTCCAGTCCGGAAACTCGGCAGCAAACCTGCCGAATCCGGGCCTCGGGCGGGCCCCACAGCCGCACCGCTGCTGCGGCTGTAAGAGCCTGTTGGTAAAGGGGGTCAGGCGGCCGTTGGATCCGTGCGGGATACGGCTGGGCGTGGCTGGCCCCACCGTTGCTCGGGTGGTGGGTTGGTGGTGCGTCGGGCTAGTCGCCTTGTCATGATCATGATGGTTGCCCGGTAGACCATGGCTTCGTGATGGGCTGGTCGGCGTTCGTAGTCGCGGACTAGGCGTCGGTAGCGCAGCAGCCAGCCGAAGCTGCGTTCGACCACCCACCGGCGCGCCACCACACGGAACACCTGCGCCTCGGTGCGTTTGATGATCGTCAGGGTGATGTTGGCGACCGAGCGGATCCAGTTGCTCAGCGGTTGAGTGTCATAGCCGGCATCGGCCCAGATCAGCTTGAGCCGGGTGAAGGTGTCCAGCCGGGCGATCACCAGCAGCTTGGCACCTGCCCGGTCACCGATGCTCGCGGCGGTGACCACCACCGCGAGCAAGAACCCCTCCACATCAACGGCCAGATGCCGCTTCCGGCCGTTGATCTTCTTTCCGCTGTCGAACCCCCGGGTGCTGGCCCCGACCCACTCCGCGGCCTTGACCGACTGGGAATCCACGATTGCCGCGCTGGGCTGCGCCTGGCGCCCCACCCCTTCCCGCAACCGGCCGGGCAGCCGATCCACCAACCGGTGCGGCACGCCCCGTTCGCTCCAGCGCTGGAAGAACGCATACACCGCCTCCCAGGGCGGAAAGTCCACCGGCAACGCCCGCCACTCGATCCCGTTCCGCACCACATAGCCGATCCCGTCCAGCATCGCCCGCAGATCATGCACCATCGGCAGGCCCGTGGCCCGGCGCAGCTCGGCCATCACCGCCTCGGCCTCCGGACGCAGCAGCTCCCACTCCTGGTCGGTCACATCAGAGGGATAACGGGCAACACGATCACGACACCAGCAACCAGGTGTGGCGCAACTAGCGTTCGACGCAACGAGGGGGTAGACAGCCATCCACGGGCTCTTGGTAGATCAACTGGCTTGGACACCTGTCCTCTACCGGAGCCCGCCTCATGTCCCGGACCGACACGCCCTCCGTGATCCAATCGACACCAAAAACAAGATCACCTAACTACCGGCACCCTTTACCAACAGGCTCTAAGAGCGTGTCGGGAAAGTGCTTATTGCCAGGGTTTGCGGCCGGGTGCGGGGGTTAGCCGGCGGGTCATGAGTCCGATCATTGCCCACTTGACCCAGGCTTCGGAATGCTCGGGAAGCCGTTCGTAGTCCCGTGCCAGCCGGCGGTGGGCGGTCAGCCAGGCCAGCGTGCGTTCCACCACCCAGCGTCGGGGCAACACAGCAAACCCGCGCTGCCCCTCGGGCTTGCGCACGATCTCCACGACAATGCGCAGCACCCGTCGCACCCAGGCCACCAGCCGTCCGGCGTAGCCGCCGTCGGCGAAGACCAGCGCGAGGGAGGGCATCGCCATCCGCGCCCGGTCCAGCACCCGGGCACCGCCGTCCCGGTCTTGCACCGACGCCGCGGTGACCAGCCCCGACAGCCCGGCTGCATCCCAGGTGTCCACAACCGAGACCTGGGATATCGGCACCGCCGCGGCTAACAGCTTCGAGTCTGGCCACGGCCCACGTCGTGCCGATGGGTCGACCCCTCCGACAGCTACGACCCAGTCCACATCGGCCACTCCAGTGCCGAACGGTCAGTGCCCACTGACCATAAGCCCTTGCGGCTTCGGTTGGACCAGGTTCCCGAACGGATGCTCCTGAAACGCAAACATGGGGAACGGCTCGCCCGGAGTGAACACGTCACCTGCGGCGGCTGTCGGCAGCATGGAGGCTACACGCGCGGTGCTGCCCGCCAACGCCCAGAATGACCAGCCTGTGGAGCCGTCAATCGCGCAGACTGCCTCGATAAGCTCCATCTCGGTGATCGGGTCTACCTGGTAGCCGCCGACCTCTTCCGGAACCAATGCGGCCAGAAGTCCCGACTCACGCAACGCACGCATCGACTCCGGAACGAGCGACCGGCGGTCCTCACTCGCATCCGCGCCCGCTCGTAGCGTGTCGGCGATCGCGCTGACCCGGGCAAGAAGCATACTCCGATAGGGACTGCGTGCTGATCCACCGTCACGTGCTGCGGACAGTGACTCCGACGCGATCAGGCCGTCGGCAAAATGATTCTCTGCGGTCATCCAGCACCCTCCACGTCGTTCGCCGGGATATCTTCCTCAGGGGCGTTGGGGGCCGACGTGGGTGGCGTCGCGGACCGTGCCGATGTACTCCTCGACGAGGTCTTCCAACGTCACAGCGCCTTGCGCGCCCCCGTCGGCCCGGACGACGCGGCCCAGGTGGCTTCGCGACCGGCGCAGCAGGGCCAGCGCCTCGTCGAGCCTGGCGGTGGCGGGCACCTCGGGTAGCGGGCGGACGCTGCGCGGCGGTACCGGGGTGTCTGGGGCCTGGTCGAGCAGCTCCAGCACGTCCTTGACGTGCAGGTAGCCCACCAGCTCTCCGTTGGCACGGAGGGGGAATCGGGAGAAGCCGGTCTCGCGCACGGCACGTTCGATGTCACCGAGGGTGGGTCGGGCGGGCAGGGTCGTCAGCCCGGAGAGCGGGACCAGCACATCGGCGACGGTTCGCTCCACGGTGGCCAGTGTCTGGGTCAGCCTGCGGTGCTCCTGGCTGTCCAGCAGCCCCTCACGGCTGGAGTCGGCGATCAGGTTGGCCAGCTCGTCGGGGCTGTAGCCACTCTCGAGCTCGTCCCGTGGCTGCACCCCGAACAGCCGCAGCACCTGGTTGGCGATCCAGTTCAGCACCGCGATCACTGGCCGCATCAGCCGCGCCCAGGCGACCAGTGGCGGCACCATCCACAGCGCGGTGCGCTCCGGCCCGGCGATCGCGATGTTCTTGGGTACCATCTCGCCGAGCAGGATGTGCAGCACCGTCACGATGCCCAGCGCGACGACGAACGAGACGCTGTGCAGTACCGGGACGGGCACCCCGAGCGGGCTCAGCAGCCGTTCCAGCTGGTGGGCGACGGCGGGCTCGCCGAGCGCGCCCAGCCCCAGTGAGCAGATGGTGATCCCGAGCTGGGCCGCAGCCAACATTTGCGACAGGTTCTCGCTCGCCCGGAGCACTGTGCGGGCTCGCGTCGTGACCCGCTCGGCCATCCCTTCCAGCCGGTCCCGCCGAGCGCTGATCAGGGAGAACTCGGCGCCGACGAAGAACGCGTTGCCGGCCAGCAGTAACGCGGCGAGCAGCAGGGCAGTGGTATCGCTCACGCGGACACCTCCTGGTCCGCGGGTGCGGTCCTGGTGAGCCTGAGCTCGGCGATGCGCAGACCCTCCATCCGCATCACGATCAACCGCCACCCGTCGACCTCGATCTCGTCGCCGACCTCGGGAATGCGGCCCAGCCTGGCCAGTACCAGCCCGGCCACCGTCTCGTAGTCACCCTCGGGCATCGTGAATCCGGTGGCCTCGGTCAGCTCGTCGGCGCGGAGCAGGCCGGAGATGTGCCAGGTCTGCTCACCGAGCTGCCGGACCTGGGGGACCTCCATCCGGTCGTGCTCGTCGCGGACGTCCCCGACGATCTCCTCGACCAGGTCCTCAAGGGTGACGATGCCGGCGGTGCCGCCGTATTCATCGACCACGATCGCGATCTGCAGGCCAGCGGCACGCAACCGGTCGAGCAGCGCGTCGCCGTCCAGCGAGTCCGGCACGGTGGTCACCGGCATGGCCAGCGGCCCGACGGCGGTCTCGGCCCGCTTGTCCGCGGGTACCACGAAGGCCTGCTTGACGTGCATCGCGCCGAGGATGTCGTCTAGGTCGGTGCCGTAAACCGGAAACCGGGAGAAGCCGGTCCGCCGAGCGGCGTCCACCAGGTCGAGCACGGTCTCCTCCGCCTGCAACGCCTCCACCTTGACCCGCGGGGTCATCAGCTCCTCGGCAGTGCGCTCGCCGAATCGCAGCGAGCGGTACAGCAGGGTCGCCGTGCCAGCGTCGAGGGTGCCCCGCTCGGCGCTGCTGCGGACCAGGGAGCCCAGCTCCTGCGGGGAGCGGGCGGAGCGCAGATCCTCGGCTGGTTCGATGCCGAGCCGCCGCAAGATCCAGTTCGCCGACTCGTTGAGCCCGTGGATCAACCACCGGAACATGGTGGCGAACCCATTGAGAATTCCCGCGACCTGCCGCGCGGTCTGCAACGGCCGCGCGATGGCCAGGTTCTTGGGCACGAGCTCGCCGAACACCATCGACAGCGCGGTGGCCAGTGTCAACGCGATCCCCACCGACACCCCGCCCGCGGCGCCCGGAGGCAGCCCGACGGCCTGCAGACCGGGCCGGATCAGGTCAGCGATGGCTGGCTGGGCGATGTATCCGGTGAGCAGGGTGGTGACCGTGATGCCGACCTGCGCTCCGGACAGCTGGAAGGACAGCGTGTGGTGCGCTTGCTTGACCCGCTGCGCACGGCGGTCCCCGACCTGCTGCACGTGGGCATCGACCGTGCTTCGTTCTAGCGCCGTCAGGGCGAACTCGGCGGCGACGCAGACGAACGTGCCTGCGGTCAGCGCGATTATCCCGAGCAAGGCCAGGATGTTGAGGACGATCTCCATCACGCGATGCCGAGGGGCGACGGGTCAGGATAGCCGGGCGGGCAGCCCGGCCCGGTACTACAGCCAGGCGTCGATGCGGATGGCACCGAGTTCGTCACTCCTCAAGGGCGTGGGATCTGCGCTCGATTTTACGGGCGCCTGCCACCCTGTCGACCTGACTTCCACCATCGAGCATTGCAGGGCACGGAGAGTACTACTGCGGTGTCCGATCAGGCGGATTGGCTGCTGCGTCGGGGGACGTGTCTGCCGAGCAGTAGCGGCGGTCACCAGCCGGTGGGCAGCGGGCGGCCCTCCGCGAACCCGGCGGCCGACTGGACCCCGATCACGGCGCGCTCGTGCAGCTCCGGCAGTGCGCGGGCCCCGGCGTAGGTGCAGGCGCTGCGCACCCCGGCGCAGATGTGGTCGATCAGGTCCTCCACTCCGGGCCGGTCCGGGTCGAGGTACATCCGTGAGGTCGAGATACCTTCCTCGAACAGTGCCTTGCGGGCCCGGTCGAAGGTGTCGTCGTGGCTGGTGCGGGCAGCGACGGCGCGCTTGGAGGCCATCCCGTAGGACTCCTTATAGGGGTGGCCTGCCTCATCGCGGAGCAGGTCACCCGGGGACTCGTAGGTACCGGCGAACCACGAGCCGATCATCACGTTCGCCGCCCCGGCGGCCAGCGCCAGCGCCACGTCCCGTGGATGGCGCACCCCGCCGTCGGCCCAGACGTGCCCGCCGGCGGCCCTGGCCGCGGTGGCACACTCGGCCACCGCGGAGAACTGCGGCCTGCCGGCCCCGGTGAGCATCCGGGTGGTACACATCGCGCCCGGTCCCACCCCCACCTTGACCACATCGGCACCGGCCTCCAGCAGGTCCCGGGTGCCCTGAGCGGACACCACGTTGCCTGCCACCACCGGCACGGCCGGCTGGCGCGCTCGAACCGCTCGTAGTGCGTCGAGCATCTTGCGCTGGTGGCCATGCGCGGTGTCGAGCACCAGCACGTCGACTCCGGCGGCGAGCAGCGCCTCGGCCTTGGACCCGATGTCCGCGTTCACCCCGACGGCGGCGGCCACCCGCAGCCGCCCTTCAGCGTCCACCGCGGGGGTGTACAGCTCGGCGCGCAGGGCACCCGTGCTGGTCAGCACCCCTACCAGTCTGCCCTCGGCGTCCACCGCGAGCGCCAGTTCCTGACGGCGGTGGTGCAACTGTTCGAAGATCTTGCGCGGCTCGGTGTCGGCGGGCACGACCACCAGGTCGGTCTGCGCCACGTCGGCCAGCCGGGCGAAGCGGTCGACTCCGGTCAGCTCAGACTCGGTGACCAACCCCATCGGGCGGCGCTCACCGTCGAGCACTACCACGGCCCGGTGTGCACGCTTCGGCAGCAGGTTGACCGCGTCGGCAACAGCGTCCTGCGGACCCAGCGTGAGTGCGGTGTCCAGGACCAGATGCCGCGACTTCACCCACGCCGTGGTCTCCGCGACCGCCGCCGGGTCCACGTCCTGGGGCAGCACCACGAGACCACCCCTGCGGGCTACCGTCTCCGCCATCCGGCGCCCCGCCACCGCGGTCATGTTGGCCACCACGAGCGGGATCGTGGTGCCCGAGCCGTCCAACGCGGACAGATCGACATCGAACCGGGATGCCACGTCGGAGCACGAAGGCATCAGGAAGACGTCGTCGTAGGTGAGATCGTGGCCGGGTCTGCGGCCCTCGAGGAAACGCACGCAGACGAACGCTACCCGCCCCACCCCCGAATCCGCTGAACGCGCTCAGGCCGAGCGGTCCGCCTTGGCCCGCTCGACGCGCGACCCGGCCGATGGCGATCCGGTCGGTGTCCCGCAGCGCTTCTCGCAGCAGCACGTAGGGCTTGACGGCCTTGGCGTCGGGTTCGACGTAGTAGGACCGTCCGAAGAGCACCGGGTCGAGCTGCTCCGAGGGCACGAACTGCACGACGTCGATCTCATGACCGGTCGGCACGGCCAGCGCGTCCAGCTCCTCCTTGGTGACGGTGACGACGGTGCCGTCCGGCTGCTCGATCGCCCGGTCGATCTCGTCGTAAGGCACTTCCTGACCGCACACCTCGCAGACCCGCTTGTACCGAATCCGGCCACCGTCAGCGCCGTGCACCTGATGGAACCGGATGTCGTGCTCCTGGGTGGCGGCGTAGAGCCGCACCGGGATGGTGACCATCCCGAACGCCACTGATCCCTTCCACACCGCGCGCATGGCCGCCACTCCTCTCTCTCCCGATGAAACGCCACCCACCAGTCTCGCGCCACTCACACAGCCTCGACGGCGTAGCTGAAGTGCTGTTTGTGCACGGTCCACCGGCCTGGGCACGGCTCGGCGCCGACCGGTCGCGCGGTCAGGCGCAGCGACAGCGGGCGGAGCGGATCACCGCTGGCAAGCTGCACGTGAAGCAGTTGCACCGCCCCCGGATCCCCATAACCGGCCACCCGGCCGCCGTCGATTAACGCGACTCCGCCGCCCGCCGGGTCGTGCAGGCCGGGCTGAACGACCAGTCGGGGGGACTGCCGCAGCACGGCCAGCGGATGCGGTTGCTCGAGCGCGAGCCGGGTGGCCCACCCTTCGGGCGGTGCGCCGAGCGGGCCTGCGTCGACCGGCGGGGTGGCCAGCACGGATCGCAGCTCCTGTGCCTGCTCCTCGTCCGCCCAGTCGGCCAGCACGGTGCCGACGCCGTTCACCAGGAAGGTACCGGACAGAGCAGCGTGCGGTCCGCGCAACCGCACGAACCCGCACGCGCGCGCCGAGAGGCTGACCAGCTCATCGCCGCGCCGCCGAAAGGCCACCGACAGCTCGACCGTGGGTCGCAACATGATCGGCACGACCAGCAGCCCGTCCTCGGTGAGCTGCTCCAGCCAGTGCGGAGACAGATCATCGACTCCCACCGTGACGTGCACCCGGTCGAAGGGCGCCTCGTCCGGTGCGCCCGACCAGCCGTCCCCGGATCGCACCGTAACCTCAGGCCAGCGCTCGGCGAGCCGGTGCGCTGCGGCCTCGGCCAGCGCCGCGTCCAGTTCTACAGTGATCACCCGGCCCGACGGCCGGACCATCTCGGCGAGCAACGCGGCGGTGTAGCCGCTGGCGGTGCCGACCTCCAGTACCCGTTGACCCGGTCCGGCGTGCAACTGCTCAAGCATCAATGCGACCATGCTTGGCTGGCTGATGGTGCTGGTTGGCCTGCCGCCGAGGTCCGCGGTCAGCACCAGGGCATGGTCGGCGTATGCCTCGTCCGGCGAGGTGCCCTCCGGAACGAACTGGGAGCGGGGCACCGCTGTGAAGGTGGCGATCACCGGGGCCGAGCGCAACGTCCCATTCGCCCGCAAGGCCGACACCAGCCGCTGACGGCGCACGCGGTCGCTGACAGGCGCCATCATCCCATCGTGCTCCCTGGGCGCGGCTGGCGCATCATCGGTCGCGGGGCCGGTTCGTGGCCGACTAGCTTCGGGCCGACGTGAATGCAGGCACAGGCCAGGCCCCCGGCGTGTTCGCCGTGATGTTGCTGGTAGTGCAGGCGAGGAGCCGCTGATGATACCTCGGGGGCTGTTCGTCGGCTTGACCACCCTCGATCTGGTCCAGCGGGTGCACCGGCAGCCTGGGCTGAACGAGAAAATTGTCGCCCTGCGCTCGGACATCGCCGCTGGGGGACCGGCGGCGACCGCAGCCGTCGCATTCCGTGCCCTCGGCGGGCGCAGCGTGCTGCTCTCCGCGCTCGGGCCCGGCCCGATCGGCCGGCTGGCAGCGGGGGAGTTGGCCTCGTGTGGGGTGCAGGTCGTGGACGGGTGGGCGGCCGGTGCCGACGTCAGCATCTCGGCGATCACCGTGCTGGAAGGCACCGGCGAGCGATCCGTGGTCTCCCGCAATGCCGAAGACGTGACCTCCACTGTGCCTGCCGAGTTGGCGGCGCTGGCGCACGACGCGGACGTGGTGCTGATCGACGGGCATCATCCCGATCTGGCGTCGGCCGCCGCGCGGGCCGGGTGGCAGGCCGGGGTTCCGGTCGTGCTGGACTGCGGCAGCGCCAAACCGGTGTACGCCGACCTCACGCCCTTCGCCGACGCCGCGGTGTGCTCGGCCGGCTTCACCACCGGAGGCCGTGGGAGTTTCGAGGAGGTCTCCGCTGCACTGCTGGATGCGGGCACCCGCCTGGTGGCGGTCACCGACGGCGGTGCACCGGTGCGCTGGCGGACCCGGGAGGCCGCAGGCGCTGTGCAGGTCCCGGCGGTGGACGTCCAGGACACCCTGGGGGCAGGCGACGTGCTGCACGGCGCGGTCGCTTTCGCTCACGCGCGAGGGGTGGCCGATCCGGCGCGGATCGTGAGCTTCGGCGTCGCGGTGGCCTCGCTGCGGGTGCAGCGAATCGGCCCGCGGGCCTGGCTGACCGATTCCCGGTTGCCTGGGTTGGTGGAGGCGCCGCACCTCGACCTCTGAGGGTCGTCATGGCAGCCCGGTGGGTCAGGTCGGCTGGGTGAACCGGGCCTGGGCGCGGGCGTGCAGGAGTGCGCGGATGAAATCGGTCGGGTTGTCTACGGTGATCCACAGAGTGGTCAGCGCGGTGTCACTGGGCCAGCCATCGACGTCGGGTCGCTGACCGAGTTGCAGGGTCAAAGTCACGTTGATATCCCCGTACGCCATGGTCGCCGCGCGACCTGACTCGTCGATCTTGAACCCGGAGCGGCCGGAACTGGGCCGGGTAACCAGTCGGGCATCCTTGAGCGCTGCGTAAGGCACCAGCACCTCGGTGAGGATGCCGTCCCTTAACCGCAACTCGTGGGCGGTGATCAGGTGGGGGCGGGTTGCGAGAGACGCGTGGAAGCCAACCAGCCAGGCAAGCCCGTACAGGTGGGCGACCAGTGCGACCCACGGCTAGGCGGTGTGGGGAACGACGATGGCCAGGAAAACTTCGACGGCCGCTCCCTCGACGAAGACCAGCGTGAACATCGTCCAGGTGAGGGTGCGCAATCCACGGTGGTAACTGAATGCCGTGGGTGCTCGGCCCTCATGGCGTCCGGTCAGCCACCGCGCCAGGCGGGCCCAGAATACACCTGGTATCTGACATAATGTGCATTATCGGATCGGCGGTGGTCGTTGGCCCCGGTGCCGGTCACCGGGCCCGCTTCCTTGCGGTGTGCCCGGTGATCGGGACGACCTGGGTGGTGCTCGGTGGCGTAGGCGGATGCTCCGGGGGTGGCGCGCCGCCGGCGGTGGAGAACGAGGGGTCCAGCTGCTTGACGGCCTCGAGGTCCTGCGGGGTGAGGTTGTGGCTCTTAAACCAGGTGGCCTGCTCGAGGAACCCCTGGCGCCGACGGTACGCGGTGCGTTCCTTCCGGCGCTCGCAGGCGGTCGTGGTGAGCTCCTCGATGGCCTTGGCGATCGCCTTGATCACCGAGTCGAGGCCGAGCGTGTCGCGGCGGGCGAGGGTGACTAGCACGATGATCAAACCGCTGATCGCCATGGCCCACGGGACGTGTGGGCCGAACGCGGCCGCTATGGCGTCGGCGGCCGTGGACACGGCTCGCGTCCATCCGGGCGGGGTATGTCGGACAACATGGCTCACCGTCCCTTGCGGGTGGTTGGGATGTGGCGCGCTGAGCCGAATCTACGCTGAATCGGAGCACACAAGGCTGTAGACTGTTCCTATACAGAGCAGCATACCAGCGGGGAGCGGCGACTGCTCCTTGTCGGAACTAGCGGAGTGCGTGAGGAGTCGACATGAGGCGAGCAACCGGACTAGCAGCCGAGCGGGTGCGTCGCCTGCGCATCCAGCATGGGTGGTCGGCTCGCCAGCTTGCCGAGGAGTGTGCGCGGGCTGGGCTCCACACGCTCACCAGAAGCACCATCGCCAAGATCGAGTCGGGGGTACGGAAGTCGATCACTGCGGAGGAGGTTGAGGTGCTCGCCCGGGTTCTCGGCACAACGCCCACCAACCTGTTGTCGCCATCTCTGGACAACGGACACGTTGCCTCGCTGACCGTGCTCCACCTGTCCGACGTCCAGTTCGGCCGGGACCACCTGTTCGGCGGCCACGGCCGGGTCAGCGCCGACCGCGACCGTGATGTGCTGTTCGGCCGGCTGCAGGGGGATCTTGAGCAGCTGGCCGACGACCCGGGGCTGTGGCCCGATCTGCTGGTGGTCACCGGGGGGCTCACCGCGTCCGGCGGAGTGCATGAGTTCGGCCAGGCCAAGGAGTTCCTGACCGGCCTCGCGGAGCAGCTCGATCTCGAACGGCGCCGGATCGTGGTCGTTCCGGGCGACCACGACGTGAGCCGATCGGCCTGCCGGGCTTACTTCCTCCAGTGTGAGGCGGACGAGGTTGACCCGCAGTCGCCCTACCGGCAGAAGTGGGACCACTTCCTCCGGCTGCTGCGTGACCTGCACGGAGCAGATGGTGAGATCGTGACCTTCGACGCCGAGCGGCAGTGGACCCTGTTGGAGGTTCCTGACCTGCGAGTGGTAGTGGCCGGGCTGAATTCAACGATCGCCGACAGCCACCGCGGCGAGGACCATTACGGTCTCGTAGGCGAGGAGCAGGCACTCTGGTTCGCCGATCGGCTAGCCCAGTATCAGGACAAGGGCTGGCTCCGTATCGGTGCGGTGCACCACAATCCGGTTCGGGCCGCCATGCTTGACGACCAGGAACGCCTCCGTGACGTCGACGCTGTCGACCGGCTGCTCGGGCAGCGGCTGAACCTGCTGCTGCACGGCCACGGTGCCGGTGTCCATTACTTGAGTTCCGGGCTTACGGCGCTGGGTACCGGTACCGCCGCTGCGGCCCATCCGCAATCGACCACGGCCCCCAACCGCTACCAGCTGCTGCGGATTACGGGAGACGGACTCACCCGGTGGGCGCGCAGTTATGACCAGGCCAGCCAGCGGTGGATCGCCGACACGGGGATGACACCGGCGGGCAGCTGGCCGGAACGGATCTCCCGACCGTGGCGCGCGGCCGGCACGACGTTCCCGGCACCCAGCCGGCCGGAACCGGTGCCCACCACAGAGCGCACTGACCGCGGCACCGCCACACAAGCCGGCTCGGTATCGCTGGAGCCAGACCTGAATGACCCAAGGAGCGTGCTGCTGCACCGGATGGCCGCGATATGCGCCGCGCGCCACCCGGATGCGGCGATCCGCAGGTATCCGGGTAATCCACCGTATCTGCTGGTCACGTTCGTGGATGACGGCTTCACACCGCAGCTGCGGTTGGGTGTTTGCGTGGGCGACCCGACCTGCGAGGATGTCGATGCGTTCCTTTCCGGGGCGTATGCGACCGATCCAGGGATCACCTCGGAGCTGGTCTATCAGGGCGGGCGCTCCAGCAGTGACCTGGAGAATTATGCCCGGAGCCGCGGGGTGCGGTTGCGCAGCCTCATCGAGTTCCAGGGACTACTTGACCTGCGCGGCTACGTGGCCTGGCAGGCCAAGCGACTGGCAGCCTCCCCGAACTACTCCTCGGGACGTTCCGTGCCGCAGCGCTACCGGATGATCGACAGCGAAGTTGGAGACACGCTCCAGGATCTTCCTGGCGCAGTACTCCGGTGGCTGCGCTCAGACGATATGCAGTTCATCATACTGCTCGGTGACGTTGCAGAGGACAAGACCTTCCTGCTCCATGAGCTGGTCCGGCAGCTGCCCAAGGAGATACCAGATTTGCTGCCAGTGCTGATAGATTTGCCGGCCCGGGACAAGATGCCCTCGCTCGACGAGCTGGTCGGCCGGCACCTCCTCGCTCACGGACAAGGCGAGGGATTCACCCCCGAGAAGTTCCACTACTTGCTCACCACGGGCCGGGTCGTCCTGCTGCTCGACGGATTCAACGAGCTGATCCAATCCGTCAAAGGGCAAGGTGGTGCCCGGACCCACGGCGCCCCGGCCCAGTACCGGCTATCCGATGACCTCATAACGCTCATGGGTGCGGCCGTGGGCAAAGCCAAGATAGTAATGACTGGTCGCGCTTCATCCAGCTCCACGCCCCAGATCCGTGAGCTGATAGGTCCGCTATCTGGATACCGGCTTGTGCAGATCGAGCACCAGCCGCAAAGACGTCCCGACGACAAACCCGCCGGAACGTGGTTCGCCAGGCCAAAGAAAGAAGGGGCGTAACGGGCTTCGCTCCTCGGATCTTGCGCAGCAGCGCTGCGACCGTCTGCCCCATCATGGCGTGGTGGATGTGCGCAGCGGCACTCCTCGGATGGAGGCGTCTAGCACGGTAACGGTGTGCGCCATCGCGAGGCGCTCACCCGCGCCGAGCTGCTGCGTGCTGGCCGCGATCTGCATCAGGCACCCGGGGTTGGCGGTGACCAGCACCGAGGCCCCGGTGGCCAGCACGTTGCGGGCCTTGCGCTCCCCCAGTTCGGTGGCGGGCTCGGGGTGCAGCAGGTTGTAGACACCTGCCGAGCCACAGCACAGGTCGGCCTCGGCGATCTCGGTCAGCGCCAGCCCGGGGATGGCGCGCAGTAGCTCCCGGGGCTGAGTCCGGATGCCCTGGGCGTGGCCGAGGTGGCAGGCGTCGTGGTAGGCGATCGTGACGTCCAGCCGGTGACGCGGTGCGACCGGGCCCAGCTCGACGAGCAGTTCGGCCACATCGCGGGTCCGTTCGACGAAGGCGGCCGCCCGCTGCGCGTAGCCGGGATCGTCGCGCAGCAGGTGCGCATACTCCTTCATCGCCGATCCGCACCCGGCGGCGTTGACCGCCACATAGTCCACCCCGGCGGCCTCGAACTGGTCGATCAGCGCCCGGGCGAAGGAGATCGCCTCGTGCTCGCGGCCCATATGCTGCGAGAGCGCCCCGCAGCAACCCTGCCCGGGCGGGATCACCACGTCGCAGCCCTCCGCGGCGAGTACCCGCGCGGTGGCGGCGTTGACGTCGGGGAAGAACGCGTCCTGCACGCAGCCGGTGAGCATGCCGACCACTGCGCGGCGAGGGCCCGATGCGGGCACCCGGTCAGCGAGCTTCTCTCGCCGGGTGAGCTGCGGGGTCAGCGACTCCAGCACCCGCAGTGTCGCAGGCAGCCGCGCCAGCAGCCCGGTGCGGCGCAGCAGCCGGTCCAACCCGCTGCGCTGGTAGAGCGCCAGCGGACCGCGCAGCACCCGGAGCCGCTTCGAGTGGGGGAACAGCCGGAAGATCGCCTCGTGGAGCAGCTTCTCCCGGCGGGGCCGGGAGTGGCGGCGCTCCACCTGCGCGCGGGTATCGGCGAGCAGCGGGCCATACTGGACCCCGGAGGGGCAGGCCGTCACACAGGCCATGCAGCCCAGACAAGCGTCGAAGTGCCCGACCATCGACTCCGAGAGCGGCTCCCCCTCCAGCCCGGTCTTCATCAGGTGGATGCGACCCCGCGGGGAGTCCATCTCCTCCCCCCACAGCACGTAGGTCGGGCAGGAGGGCAGGCAGAACCCGCAGTGCACGCAGTCCTCGATCAGTTCCCGCTGCGGTGGATGGTGATCATCGAAGGCGCCCTCACCCATTCAGATCCCTCCTACGAACCGGCCCGGGGCCAGCCGATTCCCCGGATCGAACTCATCCTTGAGCCGGCGCATCAACGTCAACGCGGGCACCGGCCCCCACACGTCAAGACCGGCTTTGCGCCACGGCGGCGCGCAGCGCAGCACCGCACTGCCGCCGCGGCGGGCCGCGATCCGGCGCAGCTCGGCCAGCTCGGTTCCGACCTGGTCACCGTCATCCAGGCCGACGGCCAGCACCCCGGCCCCGGCCGAGCCACGCAGCGCACCGGGAGCAGCGGCCAGCAGATCGGCCAGCCCGCTGGGTTCGCAGCTGAGCACTACACCCGGACCCTTCGGTAGGTACGGCGGCCTGCCCCACCATCCTGGTGGCACTGGGGCGATGCTGGCCGGCGTCCCGGCCGCGCGGCTGAGCAGACCCGCGACCTCCTCGGCCCGTGCCCCGATGCCCTCGGCGACACCCTCCAGGGCGACACCGACGGCGACCGGCCCCCCCGGTACGGGCCGGTCCACCTCCAGGGCCACCGGCTCGTGCTGCGAGCTGCGGACCGCCGCGACGGCGTCCGCGGCGCGCGTGGCGTCGGGGGCCGCCGCGGTGACCCACCGGCTGGTGTCGGGCAACGGGTGCAGCCGGAACACCGCCTCGGTGATGACGCCGAGGGTGCCCAGCGAACCGGTGTAGAGCTTGGCCAGGTCGTAGCCGGCGACGTTCTTCACCACGGTCCCGCCGGCTTTCGTGACGCTACCGTCGGCGAGCACCACGGTGATGCCGATGATCAGATCGCGCACCGCCCCGTACCGGTACCGCAGCGGACCGGATGCGGCGGTGGCGATGGTGCCGCCGACGGTGCCGCTCCCGTCCAGCGCCAGTCGCTGCCGGTAAGTGGCGAGCGCGCGCTGCAGATCAACCAGGGCCAGACCGGCCTGGGCGGTGACTACCAGATCGCCCGCCACGTGCGCGAGCACCGCGTTCATCCTGCTGGTGTCCAGGATCAGGTCCAGCTCTCGGGGCGCGGCTCCCCAGCCCAGCCGGGTGCCGGTGCCTCGGGCGACCACTCGCAGCCCAAGCCCGGCAGCCGCACGCAGTACTGCGGAGACCTCCTCGGTACTGGCGGGCCGGGCCACCCAGCGCGCCGGGACCCCGTCGACGACGTCGTCCACACCGGCCTCGGTCACCTCAGCGCAGGCCGCGCGGAGCCCGTCGAGGGTCGGGGCGGCCATCAGAACTGCTCCGCCAGACCCGCGGCCTGCAGGGGATGCACGCCCTTGTGCTTGCCGGGCACTTCGCCGCACAGCCGGGGGGTGGGGAACACCTTGCCGGGGTTGCACACCCCGGCCGGGTCGAACGCGCAGCGCAGCCGTTGCATGGTGTCCAGGTCCTCGGCGGTGAACATCCGCGGCATGTACTGCGACTTGTCCGTGCCGATGCCGTGCTCCCCGGTGATCGAGCCGCCGTACGCGATACACAGGTCGAGGATGGCGCCGGAGAGCTCCTCCGCGGCCTGCGCCTCGCCCGGCTTCGCCGCATCGAAGAGCACCAGCGGATGCAGGTTGCCGTCGCCGGCGTGGAACACGTTGGCCACCCGTACGCCGGCGCCGCTGGCCAGCTCGGCAATTTTGCGGAGCACCTCGGGCAACACCGTTCGGGGGATCACCCCGTCCTGGACGATGTAGTCCGGGCTGATCCGGCCGACTGCAGCGAACGCCGACTTGCGGCCCTTCCAGAACAGCGCTCGCTGGGCGTCATCCCGGGCCACCCGGATCTCGAAGGCGCCCGCATCGGTGCAGTGCCGCTGCACCGCGGCGAAGGTGTGCTCCACCTCGGCGGCCGGGCCGTCCAGTTCCACCACCAGCACGGCGCCTGCGCCTTCGGGATAACCGCAGTGCACTGCGGCCTCGGCAGCCTCGATGGCCAGCGCGTCCATCATCTCGATCGCGGCGGGCGTGACTCCGTCGGCGATGATCTGCGACACCGCGCTGCCCGCCTCGTCCACGCCGGGGAATGCGGCCAGCAGGCAGCGCACCGACTCCGGGGCCCGCAGCAGCCGCACCACGATCTTCGTGGCGATCCCGAGGGTACCCTCGCTGCCGATGAACGCACCGAGCAGGTCGTAGCCGGGCGTGTCCCGGGTGGTGCCGCCGAGCCAGACCAGCTCCCCGTCCGGGGTGACCACCTCGACACCGAGCACATGGTGGGTGGTGAACCCGTACTTCAGGCAGTGCGCACCGCCGGAGTTCTCCGCGACGTTGCCGCCCACCGAGCACACCTGCTGGCTGGACGGGTCGGGCGCGAAATACCAGCCGTGCGGCGCAGCCGCCTTCGTGACGTCGAGGTTGATCACCCCTGGCTCCACCACGGCCCGCTCGTTGGCGATGTCGACCTCCAGGATCCGGCGCATCCGGGAGGTCACGATCAGCACGCCGTCGGCGTGCGGCAGCGCCCCGCCGGACAGTCCCGTCCCGGAGCCGCGGGCCACGAACGGCACTCCGGCCGCGGCGCAGGCCCGGACCACGGCGGCGATCTGCTCGGCGGACTCCGGCAGCACGACGATCGCCGGTACCACCCGGTGATGGGCCAGCCCGTCGCACTCGTAGGTGCGCAGCCGCTGCCGATCGGTGATCACCGCGCCCGGCCCGAGTAGCGCAGCGAACTCCGCGGCCAGCAACCCCAGCCCGTTGCCCTCGCGCGTCGTGGTCATCTCCTACTTCCCTGGTTCTGCCTCGCCCGATCGGTACATGTCCAGCTTCCCAGACATCCCCAAAGCGTCACACGGATGCCGTGCAGGCTCCAGCGCACACCGGGCTCCGACCCGCGGCGCCGCGAGTTGAGCTTCCCGGTTGCGGCACCCGAGGTTCGTTGCCCGTTCTTTACGGTGTGTTTGTGATAGCGGGGTGGACATTGATCGCTTCTTTACGCTCGGCCCACAACTGCCGTTCCAAGCCCATGACGTCTTCACCGACCGCGAGCCCTTCATCGCCGCGTTCTACGAGCGGGCGCTGTTACTGACTCGCCGGTCAGGGCCTGCCGCGGACCTGATGGACTTCCAGCGGCCCGCGGACAACGTGCTGGCGTTCGTCGGCAATGGCGGGCTGGGCAAGTCGACGCTGCTGCGGGAGCTGGTCCGCCTCGTCATCGACGGGACGCTGCAGGGCCTGCCTGGCTCGTGCGCTGGCGCGGTGGTTGACTTTGCCGACGCCGGAAGCCGCAGCTTCGAGACGATCCTCCTACGGGTCCGGGCCGCACTCGGGTGTCTCGGCGGGGGGTGGTCGGCGTTCGACCTGGCGCTGTCCGTGTACTGGGAGCGCAAGCATCCCGGCGAGTCACTCACCGGTTTCTTGAAGAAGACAACCACCCTCGGGAGGGTCGCGGACTCCACCCAGGTCGCCGATCAGATCTCGACAACAGTCGACGCGCTGTTCGCCGGTGGCCTGGGCCTGGTCGGTTTTGGCGTGCACCTGGCGCAACTGGCCAGGGAAGCAGGCGGACGCGGTATCGCGCTGCGGCGGATCCGCCGTGACCTGTCCGCCTTCGATGTGATCCTCGCCGAGCAGGAACCGGACCGGATGCTCGGCTACCTGCCGCTGCTGCTGGCCTACGACCTTGAACACCACCGGACCACGACATCGACACTCGCTGTGGTGGTCTTTGACACCTTTGAGGAAGTGCAGGCAGCACCCTGCGAACGCAGCGGGCTGGAAGACCTCGTTGTCCGGCTGGTCTATCTGATGCCAAACGTGCTCTTCCTCGCCGGTTCGCGTCGACCGCTGGCCTGGCCGGATCCGGTCCGCAGTGTCGGGCTCACCTACGGCGGCGCAGCTCGCTGGCCCGGTCTGGTCGACAACCCGCGCCCCGTCGACCAGTTCTCCCTCGATGGTTTCCGACCTGCCACAGCGGACCTGTATCTGCAGACGAGGCTAACCCATGACGAGCAGCCCGCGATACCAGCGGAGATACGCCGCCGGATCATCGAAGGGGCTGACGGGTCGCCGCACTACTTGGAGCTGTCGGCGGGCTTGTTCGAGCAAATTGCGGCGCGCGGCGAGGAACCCCAGCCGGACCTGTTCGGATTGCCGTTCCCGGAGCTGGTCTTGAGCACCATGCGGGACCTCGACGAGACCGACCGCGATCTGCTGCGCGCCGCCGCCTTGCTGTCCGCATTCGACATCGGCGTGCTCGCGGCGGCGTTGCCGCAGGTCCGGCAGCGGCGGATCGAGGAGTTCACCCGCCGTAGCTTCGTCCACCATGAGCCGGGCGTGTGGCCGCCGTTCCGCCTGCATGAGAACCTGCGCGCAACTCGTCACCTCGCGCTCGCTTGGCATGTGGCTGGATCCCGGCCGCTCCCTCGCTGTCCTCCCGGAAGCCCGTGACCTCAACGCAGCGCTCGGCGACGCCATCGGCCTCGCTCAATGCGACATGGCCGCAGCCCTAGTACACGCTCACGGGGGCTGGCCGGACGACGCCGACCACACTCTGGCCGCAGCACGTGACGGCCTGATTCGGGCCGGGGCGCACTTCGAGCTGCTACCCGTCGCTCCCCTGCAGATCTTGCTCGACGCCGCCCGCGGCCGGGATACGGAGGCACTCGACGGTGCCCGCCGCTTGATCGACTGCGCACCGGTCGGACCGCCGAGCTGGTCAGCGATCGCCGCGCTGTGGGTGGACCGGCCCGACTGGTACGACTTTGACAGCCTCGACTGGCTCGACCCAACCACCGCCCGGCAGCGCTGGCGTGCACCGCTGGAGCGTCTGCGTGCGGCGATATCGGCTGGGGCATGATAGCGATATGAGCGTCGTCGACCATTGCGGTCTCCTTGACGTGGACGACGTGCGAGCCACGATCTCCACCTGTCCGATCCCCGCCGACGAGACCCGTGCGGCGCTGATGGCTGCTACTCGCAGCGCTGCGTTCGATGGGCCCGCGCTGTCTGGGCCGCACGACGCCGCCGTGTTCGCAGGGGTCCTGACGATCGCCAAGGCGCAGCATCGCGAGCACGAACGCCTGGCCACTGCACACTGGTTCGACGAGATCCGCGCGACCGTCGGTGTGCCAGCTCCGAAGCTTCTGGACTCGGGCACCGTATCCACAGCAGGAGGGCCACGGTGGTGGCTGGTGCTCTCCCACATGCCGGGGATCGAGAAGGCTGCACCCGATGCGCAACGTCAGCGGCAGCTCGGTCACTGGCTACGGTCCTGGCATGAACAGGCCCCTGCCAGGGGTCTGCGACTGGACAGCCCCGGTGGGTTGGGCGCGTTCCTCGGCACCCCCCGCGCTGCCTTCCCCGAGACCTATCCGGCCATTGCCGAGGCACTTGCCCAGGTATGTCAGGGTATGGCGATGACGCCGATCCATGGCGATGTTGCCGTTGGACACAACACGTTGTGCACAGGCGACGAACTGACCGCGATCCTGGACCCCGGTGTGGTCCACGTCGGACCGCGCCCATGCTCGACCTGGCCTGGGCGCTGGCGATCGACCTGCCCCATGGAGCGGATCCTGCGCCGCTTCTCGATGGCTACAGCCACGATGCCGTCGACGCCAATGCGCTGGACGCGCTGCTGCCACACCTGCTGCTGCGCAGACTCGTCGACACGCTCATCACCGGACACCACGACGACGTGCGGTGGCTGGCCCACGAGTTGCACTGCCGCGCGCCGCGCCTGTTGGAGCTATCTGGCGCTGCTGCCTGTGTCCGCTGAGCTCTGCCAGCCTCGTCGGGCCGCTCGCATCGGCCGGTCTGCCGTCTGGCCATGTTGTGCGGTCAGCTCAGAATTGTCAGGTCTGCAAGCCCAGGAGCTGCGCGTAGGCTGCGGGAATGAACCGGTCGGTAACGTTTGCCGGGGTGGACAAGCGCGCGGCCAGATCCGGCTCGTCGGCGCGTGCGTAGAACCGGTTCAGGCCATCGAACAGCGCCAGGACGTAGCCGCGGTCCAACAGCTGTGGTTCCCAGTCCTCGTGGCTTGGAATCGTCGTGTCCGGAAGCGTCGCTTCGACCACAACGACACGTGGACGCCAGGTCCGTAGATCGGCTGAGGCCAACACGGCGGCTTCGCTGCCCTCGACGTCGACCTTTAGGAGGTCGAAACCGGGGGTCACGTGTTCGGACAGCACCGATTCCAGGGTGACGACGTCGACTTCGAAGTCCTCCACGCTCCAGCCGGTTCGGCGGTGCAGATTCACGATCTCCGGCTCCAGCGTGGAGAGCCCGGCCCCGCCGTGAAGCGTCTCGGTCGGCAAGATTCGATGGAACACCGCCCGGCCCGGCTCGGTGCTGACAGCCACCGCGAGGTTCACGTCCAGGGGACGGGCCTTGACCAGCATGTCGAACCGGTCCGGGAGCGGCTCGATGTTCACGCCACGCCAGCCGAAGCGGTCCACCAGGTTTTTAGTCAGCGATCCCATGTCCGGTTCGCCTGCGCCAACATCGACGAAGAAGCCGTTCCGTTTGCCCGCGAAGGCGCGCACCAACACGACGTCCTCGGCGTTGCCGCCGTAGGCTATCGTGTCGAACTTTGGTGGAGGATAAGCTGACACTCAGGCTCCTTATATCGAAGATTACAGAATCCTGTCACCGTTCCACGGTCGGGACGACAACAGGTGAATATCCTGTCATGCGATCGCTTCTCACCGGGCTCTTCTATGCTGTGGCATCGCGTCTGCGGTCCGGGTCAGTGGTCGGCCGCGAGACATCGAAGCAGCTCATCATCGTCGCCAGCTGGTGACACGTCCCGGCGGGCTGCTCACCGTGACGTCACATGCGGACGGACCTCTGACCGCACAGCGATCTTCCCTGACGTCCTGCAGCACCGCAGTATGGGGGTGTGGTCTCGTTTTGGCACCCTTTCCTGGACGGCCCCTTCCCTCGGGCGTTCGCGCACCGCGGGTGGCATCTCGGCGAGATGGCGGGCATGGAGAACTCGCTCGCAGCCTTCCGCCGGGCGGCTGCGGAGGGTTATCGCTATCTGGAGACCGATGTCCGGGCCACTCGGGACGGCGTGGCCGTGGTCTTGCATGACGCTACGCTGGACCGCACCACGGACGCCAGCGGCGCAATCGAGCAGCTGGACTGGGCCTTCGTAAGAACCGCGCGAGTGGGTGGCCGCGAGCCGGTCTGCCGGCTCGACGACCTGCTCGAAGAGCTCCCGGAGGCTCTGTTCAACATCGACGTAAAGGCGAACTCGGCTGTTGCGCCGGTGCTGGACCTGCTGCGTCACACCGGCGGGTGGCACCGGGTGTGTCTCGCGTCGCTCTCCGAAGCCCGGCTGCAGCGGATGCGCAGGCTGGCTGGCCCGCGGTTGCTGACGTCGATGGGGACCGCGTCGGCGGTGGCGTTGCGGCTGCGCTCGCTGATGCCGCTGCAGCGCGACAGACCGCCGATCCGGGGTGGGGTGGCGCAGCTGCCGGTACGTAGCCGGGGGATCAGAGTGGTGGACCGCGCACTGCTGCGATACGCGCACCGCCGCGGCCTGGAAGTGCACGTGTGGACGGTGGACCGCGCCGAGGAGATGGCGGCCCTGCTCGACCTCGGGGTGGACGGTGTGGTCACCGACCGGCCGGACCTACTACGCGACGTGTTGCGCGCCCGGGGCGCGTGGCCCGGGGCGGACACGGACGTCCAATCGGAAGAGCCACAGTAGAGTCCGCGGCGGCCGTGCGGCGGACATCGAAAGGCGGTTCAGGTGGGCGAAGCGACCGTCCAACCCGCCCCCGGCGTCCCGCACGACGATGCCGGGCGCCGGCGCGAGCAGTGGGGATGGTGCTGGTACGACTGGGCGAACTCGGTGTTCCCCACCTCGGTCATCGCGGTGTTCCTTTCGCTCTACCTCACTTCGGTGGCGGAGAATGACGCGCTCGCCTCCGGCCAGGCCTGCCCCGGTGGCAATGCTCTGGTCGGCTGCGACGTCTCGCTGCTCGGGTTGCAGTTCCCGGCCGGCTCGCTGTGGGGCTACCTGCTCGCCGCGTCCACCGCCCTGCAGGTGCTGGTGTTGCCGCTGACCGGCGCCATCGCCGACCGCACCCAGAACAAGCGACTGATGCTCGGGCTCTTCGCCTTCACTGCGGCGGCCGCGACGGCGCTGCTCGCGCTGGTCGCCGGCACCAACTGGCGGCTGGGCGTCGTGCTGTTCCTGATCGCAGCAGTCGGCTATGGCGCCTCGGTGGTGGTCTACTACTCGGTGCTGCCCGAGATCGCC
Organism: Pseudonocardiaceae bacterium; assembly: GCA_050699435.1. Classification (GTDB taxonomy): domain Bacteria; phylum Actinomycetota; class Actinomycetes; order Mycobacteriales; family Pseudonocardiaceae. The sequence goes on from JBOHGM010000001.1 coordinate 159,175, forward strand.
ACGGCCGACGAGCGCGACGGGGTGTCCTCCCGCGGGTGGGCGTTCGGTTTTCTGGGCGGGGGCATTGCGCTGGCCCTGCATCTGGTGATCTACCTCGGACGTGATGTGCTGGGGCTCACCGAGCCCGAGGCGGTTCGGCTGTGTTTCCTCACCGCCGGGGTGTGGTGGGCGGTGTTCACCCTGATCCCGCTGTCCCGGCTACGCCGCCACCAGCCTGCACAGGGCACCGAGCGCGGCATCGCCGTGCTCACCGGCGGCTTTCGCCAGCTGGGCGGCACGCTGCGGGAGGCGCGTGCCTACCCGCTGACCTTGGGCTTCCTGGCCGCTTACCTGATCTACACCGACGGGATCACCACGGTGGCCAACGTCGCCGGCCTGTATGGCGAGCGCGAGCTCGGGCTGGAGCGCAGCACGCTGATCACCACGATCCTGCTGGTGCAGTTCGTCGCGTTCGTCGGCGCGTTGCTGCACGGTCGGCTGGCCCGCCGATTCGGGGCCAAACGCACGATCATGGGCAGCCTGGTGGTGTGGATCGGTGTGATCATTGCCGCCTACTTCCTCGAGGCGGGTGAGGAGATCCAGTTCTACGCCATCGCCGTGGGCATCGGGCTGGTGCTGGGCGGCACCAACGCGCTGTCCCGATCGCTGTTCAGCCAGCTGGTGCCGCCGGGCAAGGAAGCGGAGTACTTCTCTATCTACGAGGTCGGCGAGAAGGCCACCTCTACCGTGGGCCCGCTGCTGTTCGCTGCCGTCGGGCAGGCCACCGGCTCGTTCCGGCCCGCGATCGTGTCCCTGGTGGTGTTCTTCGTGATCGGCTTCGTCCTGGTGTCCCTGGTGCCGGTGCGCCGGGCGATCCGGGCTGCGGGCAATCCGGAGCCAGCGGTGGTCTAGCGGCCCTCCTACCCCGGCGGCTGGTGCCGAAGTAAGTTAGTCCGAACGAGTGGTGTCGTGGGGGTCACAAGGAGGTAACACGTCACATTGACGCTGCGATCAGTCCCCCGTGGTGGACCCTGACACGTTACGTGGAAGACGTCGGTCCGGGACCACACGGTCTGGGAACGTTGACGCCTTCCCCGGCGTTGCACCCGATGGGCTGATCGTAGGGGACCTAACCGCTCCCCGACCCGGAGAAAGGATGTTGCTATGGCCGACCGCGTCCTGCGTGGCAGCCGGCTCGGAACGGTGAGTTACGAGACCGACCGCGACCACGATCTCGCACCTCGCCGGTCGGCGCTCTACGCCTGCCCCAAGGGTCACGACTTCGAAGTCCCGTTCGCGGATGATGCCGAGCCCCCCATGCACTGGGAGTGCCGGCTGCACGGCAACGAGTCCAAGCTGATTGACGGCGTCGAGCCGGAGCCGAAGAAGGTCAAACCGCCGCGAACGCACTGGGACATGCTGCTGGAGCGACGCAGCATCCCCGAACTCGAGCAGTTGCTCGATGAACGGCTTACCGAGCTGCGCGGCCGCCGCTCCCGTTCCGCCTGATCAGTGGCGCCGGAGGCCGCCGAACCTGTCAGGTTCGGCGGCCTCCGTGCCTCGTCGTGCACGGCCGCGGACCGGGAGGCGGTTCAGGGTCGGCTGGCCTGTCCGGTCGTCGTCGGCGGCCGGCTCGTCGGCCAACGCTCCGGTGCCGTCCGGGCTGGCGTCGTCCACGACGAGGGCATGCGCGGTCGGAATGGCGACGCGCAACCGGTCCAGCACCGCCTGCAGGGTGGTTCGCTCGTCGTAGGTGGGGATCACCACGAGTCTGATCGATCCCCTCGACGTGCCTACCCTGCTGATCGGTCATCGACGTCCTCCTGCACCGGCGCGCGTCGCCGCCGGTCCGTTCGGGTTGCCTGGTCGTGGTTTCTCTCGGAGGGTCCTGCTCGGAGGTGCGATCAGCGCCGCAGCCATCCCCAGCACGCCCAGTGCCGCCAGACCCCACTCCGGTCCGGGGCCGAGCCGGGTCGCCAGCGTAGTACCGGAACGCAGCGGAACCTGTGCGACCAGTGCATCGGGCGTGAACAACGTGGTGCGTTGCTCGACGGTGCCGTCCGGGGCGATGACCGCGCTGACCCCGCTGGTGGCCGCGATCAGTACGGCCCGGCCGTGCTCGACCGCGCGTACCCGGGACATGGCCTGCTGCTGGTAGGTCATCTCGGTGAAGCCGAAGGTGGCGTTGTTGGTGGGCACGGCGAGCAGTTGGGCCCCGGATCGCACGCTGGCCCGCACCAGATCGTCGAAGATCACCTCGTAGCAGGTGGCGACCCCGACCCGGGCCGGCCCGATGTCCACCACACCATCACCGGTCCCCGCCACGAAGTTGCTCGCCCGGTCGACATACGGGCTGAACAGCTTGAAGAACTCCCGGTAGGGCATGTACTCGCCGAATGGCTGCAACCGGCGCTTGTCATGCTCTTCGCCCGGGCCGGTTCGCGGGTCCCACACGATGGCGGTGTTGGTGGGCCGCCTCCCGGCGTCGTCCAGTCCTGGGCCATTCAGTCCCGGGCCCGCCGGCCTTGGGCTCTGCAGCACCGCCCCGACCAGGATCGGGGCGCCGATCGCGCGGGCCGCCTGGTCGGTCACCGCCCGGGCGTCGGAGTTGCGCAGCGGGTCGATGTCGGCGGAGTTCTCCGGCCAGATCACCAGTTCCGGCTGGGGGTACCGGCCGGCTGCCACGTCGGCGGCCAACTGCTCGGTGCGCGCGGCGTGGTTGTCCAGCACGGCACGGCGCTGGGCGTTGAAGTCCAGGCCGGCGCGCGGCACGTTGCCCTGGACCACCGCGACCACGACCCCGCGGTCCAGTGTGGTCGTCCCCGCCAGCGGGGCGGCCACCAGGCCGGCGACCACTGGTGCCGTGGCGAGCAGGGCGGGCACTGCAAGCGAGCGCCCGCGACGGCGCAGCGCGGCCCTTCGGACCAGTTCCCCGGCGCCGAAGCCGGCCAGTACCACGGCCGCGCTGAGCAGTGCAGCCCCACCGATCGACGCCACCGGGAGGAACACCCCGGCCGGTTGCCCGAACGCGACCCGGCCCCAGGGAAAGCCGTTGAACGGCACCCGAGCGATCAGCGCCTCGCCCGCCACCCACACCCCGGCTGCCCATAGCGGCGCTGCGGGCAGCCGGGACACCACCGCGATGCCTGCCCCGACCAGGGCTATCACCAGCGCCTCGACGGTCGCCAGGGCCAGCCAGGGCAGCACGCCGACGAACTCCCCTACCCAGGGCAGCAGCGGCACGAAGAAGCCGAGCCCGAAGGCCAACCCCAAGACGAACCCACAGCCGAACCCGCTCGCTGCGCCGGGTCGCTTCGAGTTCGGCCCGTGCAGCGCCAGCCACAGCAGCGCGAACGCCACCGGAGCGAGCCACCACAGCTCACGCGGCGGAGCACAGACGTAGAGCAGCAGGCCTGCTCCGAGGGCGGTGCCGAGCCGCAGCAGCACCCGGCCTGGCTTCCGGGGCGTGCGCGGCGCCGGGGCAGGCCGGTCGCCCGCAGTCACCGTCGGCGCAGCCATCGAGATCAGCTTACGGCCCGATCAGGCGTGCAGGGTGGTGCCCGGCACGACGATGGTGCCCACCGCGCGGGCGACCACCAACCCAGGCGTGAGCACGTCGGCGGCCGACTGCCCACGCTGGGGATTGGCCCGGCACACCACCCGCGCCTCGAAGTCGAGATCTCGGGAGCGGGTACCGATCCGCCGCAATGTCGCTGACACTTCGAGCACATCCCCTGCGCGCACCGGAGCGAGTAGCTCCACCGAGCTGTACCCGGCTAGCAGGCTCTCGTCGCCGTCGGTGCGGATGGCGAGCTCGGTGGCGACGTCACCGAACAGTCCGAGGCAGTAGGCACCCTCGACCAGCGCGCCCCCATAGTGCGCATCCGAGTACGCCACATAGCGGCGATGCGTCACGGAGAAGCCCACGGCCAGGGTCATGCGGGGTTCCCCCCGGTCAGGGCGTGCACGAGGTAGCTGGCCACCTCGCCGGGCAGGGTGCCGCGGCCGAACACCCGGTCCACGCCGAGCTCGGCGGCCGTCGTCGGGTCGAACCGCGGCCCGCCGGCCACCAGCAGCGGCCGGTGCTCCCCCATCGCATCCCGGAAGGCCTGCGCGGTCTCCCGGGTACCCCGCAGGTGCGCATTGCGCTGGGTGACCACCTGGGAGATCAGCACCGCATCGGCCCGCTCCTGCTGGGCTTGCCGGACCAGCTCGGCCACCTCGACCTGGGCTCCCAGATTGATCACACGCAGCTCCCGGTAGTACTCCAGGCCCTTGTGGCCGCCGAACCCCTTCACATTGAGGATGGCGTCGATCCCGACAGTGTGCGCGTCGGTACCCACGCAGGCACCCAGCACGACGAGTTTGCGATGCAGGGCAGCTCGCACTGCCGCGTTGACCTCGGCAGGGGTCAGCAGCGGATAGTCCCGCTCGACCACCCGGACCTCGTCGAGATCGACGGTGTGCGTCACCGAGCCGTACACCACCACGAAGGTGAACTCCGAGCCCACCGGAGCGGAGTGCGCCACCATCGCCGGGTGCACGCCCATCTTGGCGGCGAGCTGCGCAGCGGCCGCCTCCGCCAGCCGGCCGTGCGGCAGCGGCAGCGTGAAAGACAGCTGTACCATCCCGTCGTCGCGGGTGTCCCCGTAGGGCCGGATCGCGGTCCCCTCACGTTCCATCACTACTGCCCCGACCCGGTGAGCGTCTCGAGGTCCAGGTCGCAGGCATCCAGCGCGTCGACGGCCGGGTTGGCATAGCCGTCGGCTTTCTCGACCACTCCCTCGGCGCCTCTGCCCCCTTCGGGTGGGCGCTTCATCAGACCGAAGGTACCGGTGCCGATGGCGGCGAGCAGTCCGTCGGCGACGATCCGGTCAAGCAGCGCCACCGCCTCGTCGAGCACCTGGTGCGCCCGTTGGACGATGAGCCCGTCGGGAGCGGGGCGGAAGTCCTGGCCGAGGTTGCCTGCCGCGCCCAGCACGTACCGGGCTCCTCGCAGCGCCACGTCCCGGTCGGACAGCCACGGGGTGGCCACGCCCTCCGTCATCATCCCGACCAGCAGGATGGACTGCCCGGTGAGCGCACCCGCCAGGGTGAACATCCCGTCCAGCAGGTGTCCCCGGAAGATGTCCCCGGTCATATGCCGGGTCGGCGGCATCCACTTCAGTGGGGCGTCGGGGAACAGTTCCCTGGCCAGCAGCGCGTGCGCCAGCTCCAGCCGGAACGACTCGGGCAGGTCGGGATCGATCTCGAAGGCGTGCCCGAGCCCGATCAGCCGGTCCGGCAACCCGGCCTCATGCGCGAAGTGCTCGTTAAGCAGTTGCGAGACGGTGACGGTGTGCGCGGCCCCGACGGCGTCGGCCGTGGTGAGGTAGTTGTCCTCACCGGTGTTGATGACGATGCCGGCGCGGGCGTGCACCTGCCGGGAGAAGCGCTGGTCGACGAACGTGCGAACCGGGTTGATGTCGCGGAACAGGATCCCGTACATCGAATCGTTGAGCATCATGTCGAGGCGCTCCAGGCCGGCCAGCACCGCGATCTCGGGCATACACAGGCCGCTGGCGTAATTGGTGAGCCGGATATAGCGGCCCACCTCGGCCGAGACATCGTCGAGCGCGGCCCGCATGATGCGGAAGTTCTGCTGGGTGGCATAGGTGCCTGCATAGCCGTGGTGAGTGGCCCCCTCGGGCACGTAGTCCAGCAGCGACTGTCCGGTGGAGCGGATCACCGCGATCACGTCGGCGCCGGCCCGGGCGGCCTCGCAGGCCTGCACCACGTCCTCGTCGATGTCCCCGGTGGCGACGATGAGGTAGATCCAGGGACTGCGCGGGGGATTGCCGAGTCGGTGCACCAGCCGGTCCCGCTGGGTGCGGTTGCGGTCGATCTGGCGCAGGCCGGCCGTGACCGCGCGGCGTGCCGCGGCCGCGGCACTGCGACGTTCCCGGCCAACCGGCAGCCGGTAGCGCACCCGCCCGGCCACGGTCGCCTCGGCCAGTTCGGTGAGCGAGCCCAGACCGTGCTCGGCCACGGCATGGAAGGCAGGCAGGCAGGCGCCGTCCTGCAGCCCGCAGTGCGCGGCGATGGTGTCCACCACCAGGTTCACCCGGGGCACCGCCGCGTCCGGTGCATTGTCCGGCGCCGTGTCCTGCGCGCCGGACAGGCCGGCCAGCCGCAGAGTGGCCCGCTCCACGCTGACCGTCGTGCGGTCGCGGGCCAGTGCGACGACCGGGGCGGCCGCCCTGGCAGCCAGCTCACGGGCGCGCGCCACCTTCGCGGGATCCAGGCCCAGCCGGTTCATCCCAGCGCACCTTCCCGCTCGAAGAGCACCCGGCCACGGTGCACGGTGCGCAGGCACGACGGGGTGCCGACGCTAGGGAAGGTGGGGCTGTCCCAGATCGCGTAGGACGCAGGCGCGCCGGGGAAGAGCGTGCCGGCCAGCGGGTCCTCGGTGGCCGCAGCCCGGTACCCGCCGTAGGTGTGCGCCGCGAGGGCCTCGACGGCATTGATCTCCGAGCCTGGGCTGCGATGTCCCACCGCGGCGCGCACGGCACCCCACGGATCGACCGGGGTGACCGGTGCGTCGGACCCGAACGCCAGCACCACACCGGTCGCCGCGAGCAGCGCATACCGGTTCATCGCGGCGGCCCGGGCGGCACCGAGCCGCAGCGCGTACATCCCCTGCCGGCCGCCCCAGGCCGCGTCGAATGCGGGCTGCACGCTGGCCACCACGCCCCAGTCGGCCAGCTGCCGGATCTGGTCGGGAGCCACCATCTCCAGGTGTTCGAGCCGGTGCCTGCAGTGGCGCAGCGCGGTAGCGCCGACGGTGGTTTCGGCCGCCGCAAAGCCGGCCACCACCGCATCGGCCGCGGCATCCCCGATCACGTGGAACCCGGCTTGGATGCCGGCCAGCGTGCACGCGCCGACGTGCGCGGCGATCTGCTCGGCGTCCAGATAGGACACTCCATGGCTACCGGGGTCGTCAGCGTAGGGCGCGCGCAGTGCAGCGGTCCGCGAGCCGAGTGCCCCATCGCAGAACAGGTCACCGGCCAGCCCATGCGCGCCGGTGGCCTCGAGCAGTTCGCGGGCCTGCGCCGCAGTGCTGACCGCCTGACCCCAGTAACCGACCACCTCGACGCCGTGATCCACGGCAAGCAGGTCGGTGAGGTCGTCGATCCCGGAGACGTCCGGACCGGCGCACTCGTGCACGACAGCGATCCCACGGGCTGCGGCGTCGACCAGGAACGTCTGTTGGGCCTCCCGGCGCTGCCCTGGCGTGATCGACTCCCGGGCGGCGCGGCGCGCATGATGGTGCGCCTCCCCGGTCAGTGGAGCATCAGGTGCCCAACCAGGCGCACCGATGGCCTCAGGGACCCGGTCCAGAAGGCCCGAGGACACCGCGGCGGAGTGCACGTCGACCCGGGAAAGGTACACCGGCGCACCGCGCGCGGCCCGGTCCAGTTCAGTCCGGCTCGGCGGGCGATGCTCGGGCCACGCCGTCTCGTCCCAGCCATGGCCGCACAGCACAGCCCCGGGTCGAGCCTGCCGGGCGACGGTGTCCAGGCACTCTGCCAGTGACGCGCAACCGCTCAGATCCAGCCCGGCGGCGAAGAGACCTGCGGCGGTGGCGTGCACATGGGCGTCCACGAAGGCAGGTGTGACCAGCGCACCGTCCAACTCCAGCACCTCGGCCGCGGCGTCGCCGAAGCAGACCCGAGCCGTACTGTCGTCCCCCGTCCAGGCCACCGCGCCGTCGACGATGGCCATCGCGGTGGCTCCGGCGACCGAAGGGAACCGTCCGTCCAGCAGCACTGTGGTGTTCACGGCGGTGGTGTTCACGGCGGCGCAGTCTTCCCGCTCCCGCCGCGCTGCTCCAACAGGGCCCGCAGCGCGGGATTGTTGCGAACCAGATCCAGCGCCAGTTCCGCGTGCCCCGGGGTGTAACCGTTGCCGATGAGCATCTCGACATCGGCGGCGAGGCCCTCTGCCCCCAGCGCGGCGGCGGTGAACGAGGTGGCCATCGAGAAGAACACCACGGTCCCGCCATCTGCGGTGGCCAGCACCGCCCCATGCTCGCAGCTGCCCACGTCCACGCAGACCACCGTGATGTCTACCTGCGGGCGAACGGCGACGGCCACCGCCACCGGGTCTCGGGCATCGGCGACGACGACCTCGTCGGCCAGCCCCGCGGCACGCACCGCGTTCGCTTGTGCCCGGTCCGGGACCAGGCCGACCAGCCGCCGTGCGCCTGCCCGGCGAGCCGCGACCAGTGACAGTGACCCCGACCGGCCGGCTGCGCCCAGCACGCAGACCGATGCGTCCGGACCACGGCGGCGCACCACCCGATCGGTCAGCGCGGGAGCGCCGCACACGTCCAGCACGGACAGCGCCAACTCCTCAGGTAGGTCGGCGGGCAGCGGGGTGGCGATCGAGCGGGCGAAGAGCACCGCGGTGCCGGTGCACGGGATCTGCCCGTCGCGCCCATCCCAGCGGCACAGCCCGTCGGTGATGCGCAGCGGGGTAAGGGTCAGCGAGACCAGGCTGGCGACCCGCTGCCCGGTCCGCAGGCCCAGCGGGGAGTCGGGACCTACCGCGCGGACCCGGCCCAGCAGCATCCCACCGGAGCCGGTGACCGGGTTCTGCATCTTGCCGCGCTCGGCCACGATCGCGAGCACTGCGGCGCGGATCGCGTCCCCGGTGACGTACTGCTCACGCAATTGCCGCAGCGATGCAGCGTCGAGGTTGAGCCACTCGACGTCGAGCACCACCTCGTCGGCCCCGGGCTCCGGGTCGGTGTTCAGCCGCCAGGCCCGCTGCGGCAGTACACCTGCGGGCTCGACGACCCGGTGCAGGCCCCACGGGCAGGACACTGCGTTCAAGTTCAATTAGTGACGTTCCGGGCCGGGACGCGGCACCGATGGGTGCTCCTCGACGACCTCGCCCTCGATGACAGCGCCGGGCGCGAAGTGCGCGGGTGCGCCGCGTCCCGGGGAGCGCAGCAGTCGCCGTCGGACCAGCGCGCGGGTGGGCGGCAGGAGCAGCAGCAGGCCGAGGATGTCGGAGACGAAGCCCGGCAGCACGATGAGCACTCCGGCGGCGGCGAGCAGCATCCCGTCGATCACTTCGCGGTGCGGCGGCCTGCGGGTGCGCAGTGCCTCATTGAACGCGACCAGGGTGCGGATGCCCTCACGGCGCAGCAGAGCCGCCCCGACCAGCGAGGCGAGGAACAGCAGCCCGATGGTGGCGAGTACCCCGATCGCATTACCCACCGCGATCAGCACCGTCAGCTCGACGACACCGATGACGAGCAGGATCAGCAGGACAGGCATGGCGCTGGCGCTCCCTCGGATCAACGGGCGGGCGGGGCGCACCCGCTTCTTCCCGGTCAACGCATGAGCGCCCGACTTCGCTCCCCGTTCGCCACGAGGTCAGGAGAATATTGCTATGATAGAATTTCTGACAGGAAATAGTTCTGAATGTGGAACGGTTGACGTCAATGAGTTCACCTGTGGCGAGCGCCGCGCCGGTCATCGCCGGTCGCACCGCCGGGCCCTCCGGGGCCGACGAGCAGCCCTATCGTTACGAGCGGCGCGAGCTCGTCGAGCCGGACTGGCGCCGGTTTCCCGGCTGGGCCGACATCACCACGGCGCAGTGGCGGGACGCTCAGTGGCAGCGGGTGCACTGCGTGCGCAACATCCGCCAGTTGCGCGATGTCCTGGGTAGCCGGGTTGAGGACCGGTTCTACGCCGATCTGGCCGCCGATCAGGCCGAGATGGCCACCATGTCGATGCTGTTGCCACCCCAGATGCTCAACACAATGGTCCCTGACCCAGCTGCCGGGCAGGCCGGTGGCGACCTCACCGCCGCGCTCTATGCCGACCCGGTCCGCCGCTACATGCTGCCGCTGCGCTCGGAACGCGACCCGCTCTGGCCGAGTCACCCGTGCTCGTCCCGGGACTCGCTGCACGAGGCGGAGATGTGGGTGGTCGAAGGGCTGACGCACCGCTATCCCACCAAGGTGCTCGCCGAGCTGCTGTCCACCTGCCCCCAGTACTGCGGGCATTGCACCCGAATGGACCTGGTCGGCAACTCCACCGCCCAGGTGGGCAAGCACGCGCTGTCCCTCACTCCGGCCGACCGGCAGGACCGCATGATCGACTACCTGTGCCGCACTCCCACTGTCCGGGACGTGGTGGTCTCCGGTGGCGACGTCGCCAACGTGCCCTGGCACCGGCTGGAGGCGTTTCTGATGCGGCTGCTCGGCATCGACACGGTGCGCGATATTCGATTGGCGACCAAGGCGCTTGCCGGGTTGCCGCAACACTGGCTGCAGCCACGGGTGATCGAGGGCCTGGAGCGGGTGGCGCGGACAGCCGGGGGTCGGGGGGTGAACCTGGCCATCCACACCCACGTCAACCACGTCCAGTCGGTGACTCCGCTGGTGGCCGAGGCTGCCCGCGCGGCACTGGACGCCGGCGTCCGCGATGTACGCAACCAGGGCGTGCTGCTGCGTGGGGTGAACACCACCCCGGAGGCACTGCTGGATCTCTGCTTCGCCCTGCAGGGCGAAGCGGGCGTGCTCCCTTACTACTTCTACCTCTGCGACATGATCCCGAACGCCGAGCACTGGCGGGTCGCGGTGTGGGAGGCGCAGGCCCTGCAGGAGGCCATCCTGGGCTGGCTGCCGGGCTACGCCACCCCCCGAATCGTCTGCGACGTGCCTTACGTCGGCAAACGTTGGGTGCACCAGGCCGCCGAGTACGACCGGGATCGCGGCATCACCTACTGGACCAAGAACTACCGCACCGGCATCGAACGCGGGGACGCCGAGGTCCTCGGACAGCGTTACCCCTACTACGACCCGATCACGACCCTGCCCGCGTCGGGTCAGGCCTGGTGGAGTGCGCACGCCCCGGCCCGATGCGGAGCGGCTCCCAATCATCGGCCAGGCAGGCCCGCTGTCGGCGGATATCGGGGGGCCTAGACTCGGCCGGGATGACCGGCATCCGCCGCTTCGCCGCTGGCCTGCTGCTCGTCATGCTCATCGCGCCGCTCGTGCGTTCCGATGCAGCTGCTCCCCCGTCCTTCCCGCCGTCCGACGGGCAACCCGATCTCCGTCCGATCGCTGTAGTGAGTCTGGGTGACAGCACCATGGCCGGTGAAGGTGCCGGAGACTGTCTGCCCGGCACTCGCGGCGAGAACGGCAACTTCTGCCACCGATCCGCCCACGCGCAGGTGCACCAGATTTCGCTGCCCGGGGTCAGTCAGCGGATCAACCTCGCCTGCTCCGGTGCCGGGTCGGCGAATGTCGGGTTCGACGCACCCGAGGATGCGGCCGAGACCTCGCAGGCCGCGCGCCTCGGTGAACTCCGCCCGGCGATACCGGGTGCGGGCCGTGCTGATCGCAGTCGGAGCCAATGACGGACCGTCCTTCGTCGATGTGGTGCTGCGCTGTGCACAGGCGTGGGTAGTGCGGTGGGGACCACCCTGCTCCGCCGGCCTGGCCCCGCAGTGGCCAGGCCGAATTGCGGCGATGGTGCCCGACGTGGCAGCCGCAGTGGCCGACGTGCGCACCGCGATGCGCGGCGCCGGCTACCCCGACGGTGACTACGAGCTCGTGCTGCAGTCCTACCCCGCGCCGCTGACCGAGCGGCTCGCCCCAGAACTGCAGGATCTGTCGGGATGTCCGTTCCGCACCGAGGACCTGGCTGCCAGGGAGTGGATCACCCGGCTTTCCGTCGACTTCGCCCGGCTCCGCGACAACGACGACGACACCGGCCTGTGGGCCGTCCAGGAGTCCTTCCACCCCAACGCGACCGGTCACGAACAGATCGCAGGCTGCGTGTCCGAGTTCCTCCAGATGTACGCCCAGGCGTCATCCTGTCAGCCTAATACTGACGGGCTGCTGCACACGGTCCGTCTGCCCACGGCATCGAGATAATCCGAACGATGAGGACCCTTGCTCTTGGATCATTGCCCCCCTATGGTTGTGACTCCAGCCACACATGCAGCAGCAAATGGCGGGAGGTGTGGGCGTGTCCAGGTCGCAAGCCAGGACCGCCACCGCCGAGGATCTCTTCGAGCGGCGCGTACTACCCGTGTATCACCTGGCTGATGACGCCGCTGCGATCGCCGCTGCGTGCCACGCCATGGCCGTTCGCTTCCACGGTGGCGGCACTCTCGTGGTGTTCGGCAACGGAGCGGCCAGCACTGATGCCCAGCACGTGGCCGTGGAGTTCGTCCACCCGGTGATTGTGGGCAAGCGCGCGCTGCCTGCGATCTCGTTGACCTCCGACGTCGCGACAGTCACCGGGATCGCTGGCATGGAGGGCTTCGACGAGATTTTCGCGCATCAACTGCGCCATCTCGCCACGCCGAAGGACATCGCGCTGGGGATCTCCGCCGACGGCGACTGCGGCAATGTCTTCCGCGGCCTCGCGACCGGCCGGGAACTGGGCATGCTCACGATCGCGCTCGTTGGCGGCGACGGCGGGCGGATCGCGTCGCTCCGGGCCGCTGACCATGTCCTGGTTGCGCGGTCCGACGACCCGCGAGTGATCAAAGAGGTACACGTGACCACTTACCACGTGCTGTGGGAATTGGTACACGTGTTCTTCGAGCATCCGGGTCTGCTCCCACCGGAAGTGGTCTCATGAACATTCCAGAATGTCACGGCGAGGTGTGCATCACCTGCTCGGATGAGGCCGTCACGGTGCGCATCGTCCAACTGCTTCCTGACGACCTGGCTGTCGTGGACACCAGGTCCGGCAACGAGGAGGTGAGCATTGCGTTAGTGACGGCGGGGATCGGTGACGAGATCCTCGTCCACGCCAAGGAGGCAATCGCGGTCCTGGGGCGGTCGGTATGACGCTTGGGACCAACGGCAACGGTGCCACCGGACCAGTGACTCGGTCAGGTAAGCAGTCTCGGTCGGGTGAGCAGTCGGGGTCAGACGACCTCACCTCGCTGTACCCGTTTCTGTACTCGGGTGCTGGAGACCTCGACGCGGTCCTGGCCGAGGTGCGCCGTTCCACGGTGGACAAGGTTCACCAGATCGTGGCGCTACGACGCGAGGTTCTCGCCAGGGAAAGTCGGCGGCTGGCGGCGTGTGCCTCGGCAATGGCGGCGGCGTTCACCAACGGTGGGCGGCTTTTCGCCATTGGCAACGGGGGAAGCTGCACCGACGCAGCCGACCTCGCGAGTTTGTTCATGCACCCCGGTCCGGGACGGCGAGCACTGCCCGCCTTCGCCCTTGCCGGGGACATCGCGGTACTCACGGCGCTGTCGAACGATGTCTCCTTCGACGTCGTCTTCGCCCGTCAGATCGCAGCTTTCGGGCGACGCGACGACGTCGTCGTCGGGCTGTCCACCTCGGGCAACTCCACCAATCTCCTACGCGGCTTCGAGGAGGCGAGCAGGCGTGGCCTGCTCACCGTCGGCGTGGCCGGGTACGAGGGCGGGGCGATGGCCGAACTGGGCAGTATCGACCACTTGTTCGTGGTGCCTGCGGATTCCGTGCACCGGATCCAGGAGGCGCAGACCACGATCTATCACACGCTGTGGGAGCTCACGCTCAACGAGCTGACCATCGGAAGGCCAGATCCGGCACAAGTAGAGCGACGTGAGGTCGCTCGTGGAGTAGGGGATCATGACTGAAGAAGAGAGCCCGATCCATATCCTCTGGATTAACTGCGGCCTGTCCTGCGACGGGGACTCGGTTGCGCTGACCGCGGCGACCCAGCCGAGCATCGAGGAGATCGCGCTGGGAGCCCTTCCCGGCCTGCCCAAGATCGCAGTGCACTGGCCGTTGATCGACTTCGAGTGCGGCCCGGACCAGGGTGCCGACACCTTCATCGAGTGGTTCCACAAGGCCAGCCGGGACGAGCTGGAACCGTTCGTGCTGGTCCTTGAGGGTTCCATCCCGAACGAGCAGATCAACGGAGATGGGTACTTCACCGGTTTCGGGTACCACCACGACACCATGCAGCCGTACACGATTAACGAGTGGATCGACCTGCTGGCGCCTAAGGCGACGATCGTGCTCGCGGTCGGTACCTGCGCCACCTACGGCGGCATCCACGCGATGGCGGGGAACCCGACCGGCGCCATGGGTGTGCCGGATTACCTGGGCTGGGACTGGAAGTCCAAGGCCGGTATCCCGATCGTCTGTGTGCCGGGTTGCCCGGTGCACCCGGACAACCTGTCCGAGACGATCCTGTACCTGCTCTACCAGGCCGCTGGCGCAGCACCGATGATCCCGCTGGACGACCAGCTGCGCCCGCAGTGGCTGTTCGGCGCCACGGTGCACGAGGGCTGTGACCGGGGCGGTTACTACGAGCAGGGCGAGTTCGCGACCACCTACGACTCACCGAAGTGCCTCGTGAAGCTCGGCTGCTGGGGCCCCGTGGTGAAGTGCAATGTGCCAAAGCGGGGGTGGATCAATGGTGTGGGCGGCTGCCCGAACGTGGGTGGCATCTGCATCGGCTGCACCATGCCCGGCTTCCCGGACAAGTTCATGCCGTTCATGGACGCGCCTCCGGGGTCACTGGTGTCCTCGGCCGCCAGCAAGAGCTATGGCTCAGTCATCAGGTCGTTGCGCCACATCACGCTCAAGAAGGTCGACGCCGAGCCCAAGTGGCGCAAGAAGGGCCGCGAACTCGTCACCGGCTACAAGCCCAACTGGTGATCCGGACTGCTGGAGAAAGGCATCTAAAACGATGACAAGCACAGCACCAAGGCACGGCAGCGTCGGCGCACAGGACGCCCAGCTCACCGAAATGGTGTGGGACCCGGTGACCCGGATCGTCGGCAGCCTAGGAATTTACACGAAGATCGATTTCGCACAGGGCCGAGTGGCCGAGTGCCACAGCAGCTCGTCGGTGTTCCGCGGCTACTCCATCTTCATGAGGGGCAAGGACCCGCGCGACGCCCACTTCATCACCAGCCGCATCTGCGGGATCTGCGGGGACAACCACGCGACCTGTTCGGTGTACAACCAGAACATGGCCTACGGGGTGGCCCCACCGCACCTCGGTGAATGGGTCATCAGCCTCGGTGAAGCGGCCGAGTACATGTTCGACCACAACATCTTCCAGGAGAACCTGGTCGGGGTCGACTACTGCGAGAAGATGGTCGCCGAGACCAACCCTGGCGTCCTCGAGCAGGCCAACCGCACCGAGGCGCCGAATGTCGAGGCGCACGGCTACAAGTACATCGGCGACATCATGCGGGCGCTCAACCCGCTTTCGGGCGAGTTCTACCGCGAGGCACTGCAGGTCTCCCGCTACACCCGGGAAATGTTCTGCCTCATGGAGGGCCGCCACGTGCACCCCTCCACGCTCTACCCCGGCGGCGTAGGCACCGTCGCCACCCACCAGCTGTTCACCGACTACTACACCCGCCTCACGCGGTACGTGGAGTTCTGCAAGCGGATCGTGCCGCTGCACGACGATCTCTTCGACTTCTTCTACGAGGCCATGCCCGGCTACGAGGAGGTCGGCCGCCGCAGGGTGCTGCTGGGTTGCTGGGGCAGCCTGAACGACCCGGAGCACTGCGACTTCGACTACCGTCACATGACGAACTGGGGTCGCAAGATGTTCGTCACCCCCGGTATAGTGGTGGACGGCAAGCTGGTCACCAACGACCTCGTGAAGATCAACCTCGGGATCCGGATCCTGCTCGGCCACTCGTACTACGAGGACTGGGAGGGCCAGGAGGTCTTCGTCGACAAGGACCCGCTGGGTAACCCGGTCGACCGCAGGCACCCGTGGAACCAGCACACCATCCCGCGGCCGGCCAAGCGCGACTTCAACGGCCCGTACAGCTGGACGATGTCGCCGCGCTGGTTCGACGGCAAGGACTACCTTGCTCTGGACACCGGCGGCGGACCGCTCGCCCGGTTGTGGCCGACGGCCCTGTCCGGACTGGTGGACACCGGCACCGCCAAGGCCACCGGCCACAGCGTGCAGATCAACCTGCCCAGGACGTTGACCAAGCCCGAGGTCAGCTTCGAGTGGAAGATCCCGTACGACAAGGCAGGCAAGCCGCTGTCCAACGCGATCGAGCGCAACCGGGCACGGACCTACTTCCAGGCCTACTCCGCAGCGCTTGCGCTGCACTTCGTGGAGAAGGCCCTGGCCGAGGTGCGTGCTGGCCGCACGAAGACGTGGGAGCCGTTCAAGGTGCCCAAGGAAGCGATCAGCTGCGGGTTCACCGAGGCGGTCCGTGGCGTGCTCTCCCACCACATGGTGATCCGGGACGGGAAGATCGCGAACTACCACCCCTACCCACCCACTCCGTGGAATGGCAGCGTCCGCGACGTGTACGGGACTCCTGGCCCGTACGAGGACGCCGTACAGAACACGCCGATCTTCGAGGAGAACCGGCCGGAGAACTTCAAGGGCATCGATGTCATGCGTACGGTCCGCAGCTTCGACCCCTGCCTGCCCTGCGGTGTGCATATGTATTTGGGACAGGGCAAGGAGTTGCAGCGACTGCACACGCCGCACGCGTTCACCACGACTGGCGGCTGAGTCGTGCCCACTAGCAACACATCGGATGCCCAGGCGGTGGGGTCGAAGGTCGAGGCATTGCTCGCTGAGTTCGCCTCGACCTCCTCCGACCCGGCCACCGCCCGGCGAGCCGAGGAGCTGGTCGGTCTGCTCGTCGAGTTCTACGGTGCGGGCCTAGCCCGCATCGTGGAGCTGCTCGACGAGCAGGCCGTCGCTCCGCTGCTCAAGGACGGCCTGGTGACGGGTCTGCTGGTGCTGCACGACCTGCACCCGCAGAGCACGGAGGAGCGCGTCCTCGCCGCCCTGGAACGGGTTCGGCCCTATCTCGGCTCGCACGCAGGCGATGTCGAGTACCTCGGGTTGGACCCCGACGGGACGGTTCGGCTGCGGCTTGCGGGCAGCTGTGACGGCTGCCCGTCCTCCGCTGTCACCGTGAAGATGGCTATCGAGAAGGGCATCGAGGATGTCGCTCCGGAGGTGACCAAGGTCGACGTGGAGGGCGTGGCACCCGACCCATCAGCCGCGAGGCTGGGCACGGCGGCTACGCCGGATGGGCACACCCTGCTGCCGCTGACCCAGGTGAGCAAGCAGCCGGAGCCACCGGCTGCGACCTGGGTACAGGTCGAGGGCATTGACGATCTCGGTCAGGGTAAGCTGACGCCCACGCTGGTTGCCGAGTTCGCCGCGGTGGTGTGCAACGTGGGGGGCAACCTCTACGCCTACGCCGACCACTGCCCGGCCTGCGATTCCGGGCTGGCCGGCGCTGCGCTGGAGGGGGTCCTGCTGGCCTGCCCCGGCTGCGGGCAGCGTTACGACGTGGTCCGGGCCGGCCGCGGCTTCGGCAGTGGCGAGGAGGCGGCCGGACGGCACCTCGACCCATTGCCACTGCTCATCGAAAACGGTGGGGTTCGGATTGCCGTCCCCGCGTGGGCGGCGTCATGAGTGCGGGACTGCGGCGCTTCGTTCCAGGCGCCGCACCCCCACCACCTCCCCCCGCCGAGAAGGTCGAGCGGTGCGAGATGTGCGCGGAACCGATCGGTGAGTGGCACGGCCATGTGGTCGACCTCGAGGGCCGCGGTCTGATGTGCACCTGCCGCAATTGCGCCCTGCTGTTCACCGCCGAGGGGGCAGCCAAGGGGCGCTTCAAGGGTGTCCCCGAGCGCTATCGGCACGCCGCCAACGTGCCGCTCGCCGAGATGACCTGGGACTCGATCGGGATTCCGGTGGCGATGGCGTTCTTCTTCACCAACAGTGAGATGGGGCGCACCGTGGCCTTCTACCCCAGCCCGGCGGGGGCTACCGAATCCCTGCTTCCGCTGGAAGCCTGGAGCGACCTGCTCGCGGCGATCCCTGGGCTGGGCGACCTGCAACCCGATGTGGAGGCCTTGCTGGTGCACAAGCAGGACGACGAGTTCGAATTCTTCGCCGTCCCGATCGATGTCTGCTACCAGCTGGTCGGTCTGGTTCGCATGTACTGGAAGGGCTTCGACGGCGGCGAAGAGGCCTGGAAGGCGATCAACGAGTTCTTCGCCGGCTTGCGGGAGCGCAGCGAGTCAGTAGCCCTCAGCGATGGGGCGGCCGGCGATGACTGAGCTCTCCTTCACCTGCATCGACGTGGCATTCGAGCGCTACGCGGTCGCGCCGACCCTGCTGTTTCGGCTTCGGATCGACGAAGCCGCTGGGCAGCGGGTCCGCGCCATCGCGCTGCGCTGCCAGTTCAGGATCGAGCCCCAACGCCGCAGCTACAGTGCGGAGGAGGGCGAGCGGCTCGTCGAGCTGTTCGGTAAGCGTGCACGCTGGGGAGACACCCTCAAGCCCTTCCAGTTCGCCAATACCTCGACCGTCGTGGCCAGCTTCACCGGGAGTATCGAGCTCGACGTGACCGTGCCGTGCAGCTACGACATGGAGGTAGCTGCAGGCCGCTACTTCCACGCCTTGGAGGACGGTGAGATCCCCTTCATCCTGCTGTTCAGCGGGACGATTTTCGGGGATGGTGAGAATGGGTTCCGGGTCGAGCAGGTGCCCTGGCACGCCGAGTGCCGGTACCGCGTGCCGGTCAAAATCTGGCGCGAGATGATGGACACCCACTTTCCCGGCGGTGGATGGCTCCGGTTGCAGCGTGAGACGCTTGATGCGTTGGCCGAGTTCCGGGCCACCCGGACGCTGCCCACCTGGGACGACGCCATCCTTGCCTTACTGGAATCCGTCGGCGCGCGGTCGAGCGCCGACCCGGATCGTTCCGTGCCCGCTGGGGAGGAGGGAGCATGACTGCGAGCCCGATGGACATCGCACAAGGGGTGGCCGACGCCGTCCTCTATGAGGGTTACCTGCTGTACCCGTACCGTGCATCGGCTCGCAAGAACCAGAATCGCTGGCAGTGGGGGGTACTCGTGCCCCCGGCCTATGCCGCCGCCGGGCACGGTGAGTACGCCGCCTCGCGCACGGAGTGTCTGTTGGAGCCGGGTACGGACCCGGTACTGCACCTGCGGCTGCGATTCCTGCAATTGCAGCACCGCAGTGGCGGGGAAGGACCGGTGCCCGAGTTCGACGAGGCGGTGGAGCGCGAAGTCGATGCGGTGGTGCCGGTCTCCGAGTTGCTGGCGGCCGAGCAGGTCGTCCCCGTGGCTGTTCCCGGTGGTAGCGAGACCGAGGAAGGTGTCACGCGGCAGCGCTGGGGGCTACAGGGTGAGCTTCGGCTGTCCGCCCGGCAGCTGGAGGGGCCGTACGGCGTGCTGCAACTCACCATCGATGTGGTCAACCTCGCGCAGTGGAACGACCAAGATGCCGACCGGCAGGTAGCCCTGCGGCATTCACTGATCGCGGCGCATACGGTGATTGCGGTCACCGACGGAGAGTTCATCTCGCTGATTGACCCGCCGGAGTGGGCCAAGCCGGCCGCGCAAGGATGCCACAACGAACGCATCTGGCCGGTGATGGTGGGCGAAGCGGGCCGCCGAGACGTGATCCTGTCCTCTCCGATCATCCTTTACGACTATCCGACCATCGCGCCGGAGAGCCCTGGCGAGCTGTTCGACGGCCTCGAGATCGACGAAATCCTCACGTTGCGCACGATGACGCTTACCGATGAGGAGAAGGCCGAGGCACGCGCTACCGACGAGAAGGCCCGCAAACTGATGGACCGGGTCGACTCGATGCCCCCCGAGATGCTGGACAAGCTGCACGGCGCGATCCGCTATCTCGGGGAGAGTCCCTCGCGCTCCTCCCGGGAGCCAGACCCGATCGAGACGATCACGACTCCCGGCACCCCCTGGTGGGATCCCGGCGCGGATGCCTCGGTCGACCCGGATACCGACAGTGTGATCATCGCCGGAGTCCCGGTGGCCAAGGGCAGCCGAGTGCTGCTGACCCCCGGGCTGCGCCGCACGGACGCGCAGGACATGTTCCTGGAGGGGCGAACCGCCACCGTCGCCGCGGTGTTGCTCGACGTCGACGGGGACACCCACGTCGCGGTCACCCTCGACGACGACCCTGGCGCCGATATCGCCATCGCGCACGGCCGGTTCCGCTACTTCGCTCCGGAGGAGCTCGTACCCCTGGGAAATGACCCCCAGGCGAATGGGCTACAGGGGAACGAGCCATGAGAACCGTGGTAGCCGGTATCGGCAACATCTTCCTCGGCGACGACGCGTTCGGCGTCGAACTCGCCCGGCGGCTCGGCTCTGAGCAGCTCCCGGAGGGCGTCACCGTCGCTGACTACGGGATCCGCGGGATGCACCTGGCGTATGACCTGCTCGAGATCGCTCCGGACACCACGATCCTGCTCGACGCCTTGTCCCGTGGCGACGAGCCGGGCACGGTCTACGTGCTTGAGATCGGGTCCGAGCACGTGGCGGACATCGAGCCTGCTGCCGTCGATGCGCACGGGATGGCTCCCGACGCGGTGCTTGGGCTGCTGGACAACCTCGGCGGCAGCGCAGGTCGGACCCTGCTGGTCGGTTGCGAGCCGGCCAGCACCGAGGAACGTATCGGGCTCTCCCCGACCGTTACCGCAGCCGTGGAGAAGGCGGTCGGGGTAGTGCTGGATCTGCTCACCAATCAGGAAGGAAGTGGGACGGATGAAGGGTCTCGTCGGTCGGCTGATGTTCTGGGGGTCGGTGATCGGCCTAGCGGTCACAGCGGTCCAGGTGTCCAAGGATGTGGCTCGTTATAAGCAGATCAGCGAGCTGTGATTCCCAACCCACCACGGAGGTAAGTCCATGTGCCTCGGCATCCCGGGCGAGGTCATCGAGATCCTGTCCGATCAACCCGATCTGGCCAGGGTCGATGTCAGCGGGGTAAAGCGCGCGATCAACATTGGTCTGTTGACCGATGATCCCCCTGTTCCCGGCGACTGGATTCTCATCCACGTCGGCTTCGCCCTTTCCAAGATCGACGAGCAGGAGGCCAAGGCGGCGATGGACTTCCTCATAGGCATCGGTCAGGCCTACGAGGACGAGATCGCTGCCCTGCTCGAGTCACAAATCGACGAAAGGCGGTGAGCGGTATGCGGTTCGTCGACGAGTACCGGGATGCCGAGAAGGCCCGTGCGCTGTCCGCGAAGATCGCGTCGTTGTGCGAACCGGGGCGGCACTACAAGTTCATGGAGGTCTGCGGCGGGCACACGCACACCATCTACAAGCACGGGCTGGAGGACTACCTCCCGGAGTCGATCAGTCTGGTGCATGGGCCTGGGTGCCCGGTGTGCGTGATCCCGATGGGCCGAGTGGACGACGCGATTGCGCTGGCCGAGGAGCCGGATGTGATCATGACGTCCTTCGGCGACATGATGAGGGTGCCCGGCGGACGCGGGTCGTTCTTCGACTCCTCGGCCGCCGGCGCCGACATCCGGATGGTCTACTCCCCGCTCGATGCATTGAAGATCGCTCGGCAGAACCCGGACAAGCGCGTGGTGTTCATGGCGATCGGGTTCGAGACGACCGCGCCATCCACCGCAATGACCGTGCTGCGGGCGGCAGCCGAGGGCATCGACAACTTCTCGGTCTTCTGTAACCACGTGACGATCATCCCGGCGATCAAGGCCATCCTGGACTCGCCGGACCTGCGGCTGGACGGCTTCATCGGCCCAGGCCACGTCTCCACCGTCATCGGCTGCCGGCCTTATGAGTTCATCGCATCGGAGTACGGGAAGCCGCTCGTCACGGCGGGGTTTGAGCCGCTGGACATCCTCCAGTCGGTCTACATGCTGCTGGTGCAGTTGGCTGAAGGCCGCTCCGAGGTGGAGAACCAGTACTCGCGGGTGGTGCCGTGGGATGGCAATACGGTGGCCCTGCGAGCAGTCGGCGAGGTCATGGAGTTGCGTCCCTACTTCGAGTGGCGCGGGCTCGGGTTCATCTCGCACTCCGCGTTGCGAATGAAGCCCTCCTACGCCGCCTTCGACGCCGAGCAGCACTTCGATCTGCCCGGGGTCCGGGTCGCCGATCCGAAGGCATGCCAATGCGGTGAGGTGCTCAAGGGCGTGCTCAAGCCATGGGAGTGCAAGGTGTTCGGCACCGCGTGCACGCCGGAGACCCCGATCGGCACCTGCATGGTGTCCTCCGAGGGAGCCTGCGCGGCGTACTACAACTTCGGACGGTTCAGTCGCGAGCGGGTCCGCGAGGCCAGCCAGATAGGGGCGAGCAACGCATGACTCACCCGGACACCACCCGGCAGCACCGGGCGGCCTGGGCCGAGGAAGCCGTCGCGGAGCACGACACCGGGCACCCCGGGATGCATGCCGCGCCCGGGACCGAGCACACCGGTCGGGAGCAGCTGGTGCTGGAACGCATCGAGCGAGCTCGACGGGCGCGGCCCCGGGTGCGCGAGAAGCTCATCACCCTCGCGCACGGCGCCGGCGGTAAGGCCAGTCAGTCGCTCATCGAGGCGATCTTCTTGGACGCTTTCCGCAACCCCCTGCTGGAGCCTCTCGAAGATGCTGCGGTGCTGACCGCCGGTGATGTGCGGCTGGCCTTCACGACGGACTCCTACGTGGTATCACCGCTGTTCTTCCCCGGCGGGGACATCGGAGACCTCGCCGTCAACGGCACGGTCAACGACCTGGCTGTCTCCGGTGCGAGGCCGGCCCATCTGTCGGCCGGGTTCATCCTGGAAGAAGGCTTTCCGGTCGACGACCTGCGCCGCATCGTGACGTCGATGGCGGCCGCCGCCGAGGCAGCCGGAGTATCGATCGTCACGGGTGACACCAAGGTTGTGCAGCGCGGCAAGGCGGATGGCTGCTACATCACCACGGCAGGAGTCGGATTGCTCACCGACAACCTGACGCTAGGCGTGGCCACCGTGCGTCCCGGCGATGCGGTGATCGTCTCCGGCCCGGTCGGTGACCACGGCATGACGGTGATGCTGGCGCGCGGCGAGTTGGATATCGACGCCGATATGGTCTCCGACACCGCGCCGGTGCACGGTATGGTGCGCGGATTGCTCGATGCGGTGGGCCCGGACGTCCGGGCCATGCGCGACGCAACCCGCGGCGGGGTCGCGACGATCCTCAATGAGATGGCGACGGCGGCAGGTGTGGCCGTGGTGGTCGAGGAAGAGGCGGTCCCGGTGCGCCCCGATGTCCGTGGGGCCTGCGAGCTGCTGGGCATCGACCCGCTCTACGTCGCGTGCGAGGGCCGGATCGTGACTGTGGTCGACCCCAGCGCGGCCGAAGCTGCAGTGGCCGCGCTGCAAGCGCATCCGCTCGGCGCCGGGGCAACGGTGGTCGGCCGCATTGCCGATGATCCACCAGGGTTGGTTCTGCTCAAGACCGGATTCGGCGGCACCCGGATCATTGACCTGCTGGTCGGTGACCCGTTGCCGCGGATCTGTTGAGCACGCTGGAGGGGAGGTGCCCTGACTCAGGACGAGTTGCTCGCTGAGATCGAGGCTGATTGGCCCGAGCCTGGTGAGTTGGTCTACATCGAACGCCGGGGCGACAGTTACACGGTGAGTCGCACCGGCTTCGGTGGGGTCGTTGCCGGGCCGGATCCTGACACCCCGCTGCCTGATGCCTGGATCTATTACACCGGGTGGCAAGCGCACCACCGGGACGACCTGTCGGCGTTTTTCACCGACCTGCTCGCCGAGATGGAAGCGGCTGCCGGGGGTCACGATCGCTGTCGCTGGTCTGTGGACGACCCCTGGCCGCACACGCACTAGTCCGAAGTGAAGTAGTCGAGGTGCGATGTCGTACCGGATCCGAGCGTCCGACCGGACGGCATTCAAGCGCTGCCGCCGGGCGTGGAACCTGGGCTCACGTAACCGGCAGAACTGGGAACCGAATCCCCAGCCGGGCTCGGTCGACCTGGAGCGGGCGGTGCGTGATGCGCTGGCCGTGTACTACTTCCCCGGGATGTGGGAGTGGAACAGGGCGATCGTGCAGCCGTTGGTGCACCGGGCCCTGGATAAATCAGTGCACGGACAGTTGGACCGCGGCGAGGTCGACGACCAGGCCGGGAGGGAGGCGTTGGAGCGGGGCCATGCACTGCTCGATGCGTACGTCGCGTGGGCACCCACGGTCGACCATTTCACCCCGCTGCGGATCGACACCGACTTCGAGGTCGACATTCCCGATCCCGCGAAGCCGGGGTTCGGCCTGCTGACCCCGGACGGGGAACCGATCCGGTACAGCGACCGCGTGGACCTGCTCGCCATCGACGAGAACGATGCCTATTGGGCGATCCAGCATCGGCTGGTCGTGGACGGCTGGGCCGACGATGATGCCTTGCAGTTGGACGAGCGGACGATTGCGTGGTGCTGGGCATGGCCGCTGTTCTACCTCGGGATGAGGGTGGCGGGCACCGTCTACAACGAGATCCGGGCCGACTCCGCCGAGCTGGGCATGACCTTGCCTTCCCAGGTGCCCGGGCCTTCCCAGGTGGCCGAGCATCGGGAGATTCGGCACCGGAAGATGTACGCCCGAAGCGTCGCGGTCCCGCGTGAGCGGGTGCGCGCGGAGGGCACCGACGGGTTCCGCCGGACCCACATCCTCCGCGGGGAGGCCGAGCTGGCCAGCGCGGGTGCACATCTGGCCGCCGAGGCTAGCGCGGCTACCAGCGCTGACCTGCAGATCTACCCCACCCCGGCGCCGGAGATTTGTGCGCAGTGCGCGTACCGTTCGCCATGCTTGGTGCTCAACGAGGGTCGTGACCCTGGTGACGAGCTCGCCCGGTCCTACCGGCACCGTCCGCCGGAGGCCATCCTGGAGGAAGGCCGGCTCGGCGGTGTGTCCTGGTCGATGAACCGCGGCGCGGCGCCGCCTCGCTGGCCCCGCCGTTCATGACGCCGAGCACTTCTCGATTCTCGATACGAGGCTAGGACCGTGGTCACAGGTGCGCAGCCGCAGCGACGGCGACCTGACCGAGACTGATTCCGCCGTCGTTGGGTGGCACGCGGGAGTGGGTGAGCACCCGGAAACCGGCTTGCTCCAATCCAGCTACAGTGCGCTCGAGCAGCAGGACGTTCTGGAACACCCCACCGGACAACGCGGCGGCATTCACCCCGGTGTGCTCCCGCAGCGCGGCGCACACCCGGACGATCGCGTCGGCGACGCCGTGGTGGAACCGGGTGGCGATCGCCTCCGGGGCCACCCCCGCCCGCAAGTCGTCGACCACGCAGCGCACCAGGTCCGCGCCGTGCAGCTGCAGCACGGGGCCCTCGGTCACCCCAGCGGGGTAGCTGCCCTGCTCGGTGCGGTCGGCGCGCTGTTCCAGCTCCACCGCGGCCTGGCCCTCGTAGTTGATCGAGTCGCGGACGCCGAGAATCGC
This sequence comes from Pseudonocardiaceae bacterium, assembly GCA_050699435.1. Lineage (GTDB taxonomy): Bacteria > Actinomycetota > Actinomycetes > Mycobacteriales > Pseudonocardiaceae. Next base: position 184,424 of record JBOHGM010000001.1, read on the forward strand.
TGCCACGGCATCGAAGAGCCGCCCGGCGCTGGAGGTCAGCGGCGCGTGCACGCCTCGACCGGCCATCGCCAGCACGGTCTCCCACTGCTCGGCATTGCGCCGCCTCAGGTCGTCGGGGGCTTCGGCGCCCAGGTAGGCCGCCGCCATCCGCCAGGGCTGCCGGATGGCCGTGGCGCCCCCCGGCATCGGGACCGGCACCAGATGCGCCAGCCGCTGGAACCCGGTCAGGTCGGCCAGCAGGAACTCACCACCCCACAGGGTGCCGTCGGTGCCGTAGCCGAGCCCGTCGAAGGCCACCCCCAGCACCGGGCCACCCTCGCCGTTGTCGGCCAGGCAGGACGCGATATGCGCGTGGTGGTGTTGCACCCCGACGAGCTCGACGCCAGCCGTCTCCCTCTCCGCCAGTTCGAGCGCATACTTGGTGGACAGGTACTCGGGGTGCAGGTCGTGCGCGACCACCTCCGGCTGCACGTCGAAAAGCCGCCGGAAGTGCGCGATACCCTCGGTGAACGAGCGCAGTGTGTCGTAGTTCTCCAGATCGCCGATGTGGTGGGAGAGGAACGCGTGCCGGCCCCGCGCCAGGCAGAAGGTACTCTTCAGCTCGGCCCCACAGCCGAGCACCGGACGGGGCACCGGCCGGGCGAGGGCTAGTGGTTCAGGGGCGTAGCCGCGGGCCCGGCGGACCGGGAGCTCGGCACCCCGGAACACCCGGACCACCGAGTCGTCCGTGCGCATGTGGATCGCCCGGTCGTGGGTCAGATAGCCGTCGGCGATCCCGGTCAACCGGTGGCGCGCGTCGTCGTCCTGGTAGGCGATCGGTTCGTCGGAGATGTTTCCGCTGGTCAGCACGATGGGAGCGGCGGTGCGCCGGAGCAGGAGATGGTGCAGCGGCGTATAGGGCAGCATCAAGCCCAGCGATCGGTTGCCGGGAGCGACCGCAGGCGCGACGTGCGCGTCCGGGCGGCGCGGCAGCAGCACAACGGGTCGCCGCCGTCCAGTCAGCACCTGCTCCCCCACCGGGTCGATCACGCATAGTTGATGCGCCGTGTCCAGGTCGGCCACCATCACCGCGAACGGCTTGTCTTCACGGTGCTTGCGAGCGCGCAGCGTGGCGGTCGCGACGGGGTCGGCGGCGAGTGCCGCGACGTGGTAGCCGCCGAGCCCCTTGACCGCCAGCACCGCTCCGGCGGTCAGCAGCGCCGCGGCCGCCCGCAGCGGGTCGCCGGGCAACTCGGCACCGTCGGCATCGATCAATCGCAGCCGGGGACCGCAGGCGGGGCAACACACCGGCTGTGCGTGGAAGCGGCGGTCGGCGGGATCGTGGTACTCGGCGGCGCAGGCGGCGCACATGGCGAAGGCAGCCATCGTGGTGAGCGGCCGGTCGTAGGGCACGTCGCGCACGATGGTGAAGCGCGGACCGCAGTTGGTGCAGTTGATGAACGGGTAGCCGAACCGCCGGTCGGTGGGATCGTTGAGTTCTCGCAGGCAGTCCGCACAGGTCGCGCTATCCGCCGAGACCAGGGTATCCGGCCTGCCCGAGGCGTCGCTGGCCACGATGTGAAAGCCCGGCTCCCCGGTCGGAGCCAACGGGCTGGTTCGCATCTGCTCGATGACAGCCAGCGGTGGAGCCTCGGCAGGCAATACGGTGAGGAAGTCGCTGATCGCCTGCTCAGCCCCCTCCACTTCGACGAAGACCCCTTTGGTGTCGTTACCGACTCGGCCGGACAGGCCGAAACGGCCCGCCAGGCCGTGTACGTAGGGCCGGAACCCGACGCCCTGCACGACACCCTCGACCCGTACCTGCACTCGGACACAGTGTTGCACCGGAAGATTCTCTCCCCCTTGACAAGGTCCCCGCACGGCACTGCACTGGGCACTCAGGCGAGGAGGCCCTGGTGCATGAGATGGCGATCACGCAGAGCGTTGTCGACGCAGTCAGCACACGAATGGGTGACGCTCAGGTGCGGCGGATCTGCCTAGAGATCGGAAAACTGTCCGGGGTGGTGGCCGATTCGGTTCGGTTCTGCTTCGATCTGGTTACTGCGGGGACTATCCTCGAAGGTGCGGCGCTTGAGATAGTGCAACCCTCCGGGCAGGCCCGCTGCCGGGACTGCGGGACTGAGTTCGCCATGAACGACCTGCTTGTGCTGTGCGTATGCGGCAGCGCGAACCGGGAACTCCTCGCCGGCGAGGAGCTACGAATCCGGGAAGTCGAGGTGCTGGCCTGATGTGCGCGACGTGTGGCTGCTCCGGACGCACCGCCATCATCGAGGGCGCTGAGCATAGTCATGGGCACGAGCACGAACCCGGGCATGGCCATGGTCATGGGCACGAGCACCCCGAGCCCGCGACCCGCACCATCACGCTCGAGCAAGCGGTACTGGCCCGCAACGACGCGCTCGCCGAGCTCAACCGCGAATGGCTGGCCCAGCGGGGCATCCTCGCGGTGAACCTGATGAGCTCACCGGGTGCGGGCAAGACGACCCTGCTGGAGCGCACCATCCGCGAACTCGGCACCCAGCTGACTGTGTCGGTCGTCGAGGGTGATCAGGAAACGGTGCTCGATGCGGACCGGATCCGGGCCACCGGCGCTCCGGCAGTGCAGATCAACACTGGGTCGGGCTGCCACCTCGACGCTGAGATGCTGGCTGGTGGCCTGCGCTCGCTGGAGCCACTGGACGGCTCGCTGGTGCTGGTCGAGAACGTCGGGAACCTGGTGTGCCCGGCGCTGTTCGACCTCGGTGAGCAGGCCCGGGTGGTCATTACCTCGGTGACCGAGGGGGCCGAGAAACCGCGGAAGTACCCGCATATGTTCCGAGCCGCGAACCTCGTGCTGCTCAACAAGATCGACCTGTTGCCGTACGTCGACTTCGACGTCGCCGCGTTCCTGGAAGGGGCTCGCGCGGCCAATCCGGGCGTTGAGGTGCTGCAGCTGTCCGCGACCCGCGGGGATGGTATCTCCGACTGGTACGACTGGTTGCGCGCACGCAGACCTTGACAGCCCGGCCGTTGCACACCCCCCGGGCCGTTGAACAGCCCCGGCCTTTGAACAGGCCCCGGCCTTTGAACAGCTCAGTACACCCGCTTGGGCATCGTGACCCAGAGCACCAGATAGATCAGGAACTGCGGGCCGGGTAGCAGACAGGACAACAGGAACAGCAGCCGTACCACGTTGGCACTCCAGCCGAGCCACTCGGCCAGGCCTGCGCACACCCCGGCGATGACCTTGCCCTCCCGTGGGCGGGTCAGTGACGTGCTCATCGAGTCCTCCTCTTGTCGGCATGGTCGCCGTACTTCCACTGTCCCCCGCGGGCAGTGCGGTGGCCTCGGTGCGAACCCCGATGGGCGCACCGGGGTCACCCGGAGAACAGTCCCAGGGGGCCGGGCGCAGTTCCGACGTCCCGCGAGCGGCCGACTACATCCACGGCCGACTACATCCACGGCCGACGGGCTACAACGCGGGCGATGGGCTACAGCGCAGGCGACGGGTTACAGCGCAGGCGACGGGTTACAGCGCAGGCGACGGGTTACAGCGCAGGCGACGGGTTACAGCGCAGGCGACGGGTTACAGCGCGGGTGGCCTGGCCTCGTAAGGGATGGACAGCACCACCGTGGTACGGGTGGAGACGTTCGCGACCTCCCGGATCCGGCGCAGCAGATCCTCCAGTGCCCGCGGCGTGCTCACCCGAACGGTGAGGATGTAGGACTCGTCGCCGGCTACCGAATAGCAGGACTCGATCTCCGTCAGATACGCAAGTCGCTGGGGATAGTCGTCCGGGGCAGCCGGGTCGATGGGGGTGAGCGACACGAACGCGGTGAGCGGCAGGCCCACTGCCTCGCGGTCCACCAGCGCGCTGTAGCCGCGCAGCACACCGCGTTGTTCCAGCCGCTTCACCCGCTGATGCACCGCGGAGACCGACAGCCCGACCTGCACAGCAAGATCGGTGAAGCTGCACCGCCCTTCGGTACTGAGCGCGCGGACGATCGCTGCGTCGATGGGCTCCAGGGCGGTCACGACGACCCCACCGCGGGAGCAGCGATCATCATGCCGCCTTCCGCGGAACGAACGTGGGCGGTCATACCGGCAACGCCACCAGTTCGCGCGGACGGTGATTGAGCCGGGCAGCACCGCTCTCCTCGATCACCACAATGTCCTCGATGCGGGCACCCCAACGGCCCGGCAGGTAAATGCCAGGTTCGATGCTGAATGCCATCCCCGGTTCCAGCACCAGGTCGTTCCCGGCCACAATGTACGGCTCCTCATGCACTTCGAGGCCGATCCCGTGGCCGGTCCGATGAATGAACCGGTCGCCAAAACCGGCCTCGGTGATCGGGTCCCGCGCCGCGGCGTCCACTCGCTGCGCGGTGACTCCCGGCACGACCGCGGCCACCGCGGCGTCCTGGGCCGCCCGCAGCACCTCGTAGGTCGCGGCGACATCGGCGTGGGCGGGCTGGCCCAGGCTGTAGGTGCGGGTGCAGTCGGAGAAATAGCCCTCCGGGGTGGGCCCTCCGATGTCGACCACCACCACGTCCCCTGGCTGCAGCACCCGCTCGGAGACGTCATGGTGCGGGCTGGCTGCGTGCGGGCCGGAGCCGACGATGACGAAGGCCGCCGCGGTGTGCCCCTCCGCAATGATCGCCGCTGCAACGTCGGCGCCCACCTGCGCCTCGGTCCGCCCGACCCGCAGCCACTCCCCCATCCGCGCATGCACCCGGTCGATCGCCTGGCCGGCGGCGGCCAGCGCGGCGATCTCGGCGCGGTCCTTGCGCATCCGCAACTGCCGCAGCACCGGTGACGCCAGTTCCTGTTCGCATCCCGGCAACGCGGCGCGCAGCCGCAGCACATGGGCCGCCGGCATCCCATCCCCCACCGCGGTACGTACCGGTGGCGATCCAGACCCTCGCAGCAGATCGCTGACCAGGTCATATGGGTCCTGGTCGTCGGTCCACTCGGCGATCTCCAGGCCGAGTCCGGGCACCGGGGTGCCGTCCAGTCCCGGCCGCTCCAGGGCCGGGACCACTAACGCCGGCTCGCCCTCGGCGGGCAGCACCAGGCAGGTCAACCGCTCATGCGACTCGCCGGTCACCCCGAGCAGGTAACGCAGGTCCGGGCTCGGCGTGATCAGCAGGGCGTCCAGGCCAGCGGCCCGGGCGGCCTGTTGCGCCCGGGCCAGGCGGGCGGCGAGGGTATCGAGGGGGGCAGTCACACGGGCAGCCTAAGGCCGTTCGGCTTGTGCGTCAGCCGACCCCGGCGATCCGGCGTGCTGCCGCCCGGACCCGGCCGTGTGGCGCGCGAACTGGCAGGCTGTGCGGTCGTGGACGCACCCCTGCTGCTACTCGACGCTGCGAGCCTGTACTTCCGCGCCTACTACGGTGTACCCGAGTCGATCACCGCTCCGGACGGCACTCCGGTCAACGCGGTACGCGGCTTCACCGACATGGTGACCCGGCTGATCGAGCTGCGCCACCCTTCCCGGCTGGTCGCGTGCCTGGACCTGGACTGGCGCCCGGAGTTCCGGGTCACCGCAATCCCGTCGTATAAGGCGCACCGTGTGGCGGTGCCGACGGGCCCGGGCGACATCGACGTCGAGGACGTGCCGGAGACGCTCACCCCGCAGGTGCCAATGATCCTCGAACTGCTGGCCGCTGCGGGCCTGGCCACCGCGGGCGCGCAGGGCTACGAGGCCGATGACGTGATCGGTACGCTAGCCGCGGCACAGCGCCACGATCCGGTTGACGTGGTCAGTGGGGACCGAGACCTGTTCCAGGTGGTGCGGACCCAGCCCAGCCTGGTACAGGTGTACTACGTCGCTCGTGGGCTGTCCAAAGCGGAGCTGATCGGCCCCGCCGAACTGGCAGTACGCTACGGGCTGCCGGAAACCAACCCCGGACCCGCATACGCGGACCTGGCCGCGCTGCGCGGCGACCCGTCGGATGGGCTGCCCGGCGTGCCGGGGATCGGCGAGAAGACGGCAGCCACCTTGATCAGCCGCTTTGGGTCGGTCGAGGGCCTGCTAGCGGCGATCGACGATCCGCAGGCGGCCCTCGTCCCCGGAATGCGGGCCAGGCTGCGGAGCGCCCGGGACTATCTGGAGCTGGCGCCTGCGGTGGTGCGGGTAGCCACCGACGCCCCGGTGCAGCAGGACCGCGACGACACGCTGCCAGCGGCCCCAGCTGACCCTGCAGCGCTCGCCGCGCTGCAGCAGCGCTGGGGGCTCGGCAGCGCGGTAGACCGGCTCGTTGCAGCGCTACACGCGCAGGTGGGGCGGTCTCAGAAGTAGGTTTCCTACCACGGTGGCTCCGCGGTACGCAACAGTGTCCGCGTGGCCGAGAGCTGCAGGGGCACCGGGCGGCTCCAGCCCGGTGGACTCAGCTTGGTCGGGCCACCTCGTACAGCCCGGCTTCGGTCTTGACCGTGATCGTCACGTCCCGCTGCTCGCCGTCGATGGTCGCCTGGCAGGTGAACGTGGAGCCGGTCTGGACCTCCTGGTCGGTCGGGCAGATCACCGACTGGGCGTTCTGCCCGTACTCGTCGGACAGGATGCGCTGGACCCCGTCCTGTACCGCGTCCTGGTCGAAGACGGTGGTGGTGAAGAGCCCAGGCGTAACGAACCCCAGGACGAGGATCACCGCGACAACGATCCCACCCACCCCGCACAGGACCCACGGTAGCGCGGACCTCTGCGCTGGCCCGCGGTCATCGAGCTGGCCAGGCCGGGGGTACGACTGCTGGGGGTAGCCCGGCGGCGGATAACCCGGCGGCGGATAACCCGGCGGCGGATAACCCGGCGGCG
>JBOHGM010000002.1:0-122591 GCA_050699435.1 Pseudonocardiaceae bacterium
CGCACCGGCACAGAACGTCCACTGTCGCCGTGACCCTCGCCCGCAGCTCCTCTACCGGGAGTACCTGCCCGTCCGGCAGGTCCTGGCTGACCGCCATCAACGCCAGATCAACCGCCGCTATGGCGCTATCGGTATGCCCATTGGCCGGTGCGGGAAAGGGCAGCCTGGTCAGCTCCGACACGGAGACACCGAGCACCTCGGCGAGAGCGTAGAGCTGGTTCAGGGTCGGGGACAGCAGACCGCGCTCGATCCGGTTCAGGGTGTCCTTGCTCATCCCGGCCAGTTCGGCGACCGGCCGCAGCGACTTGCCCCGGGCGTCGCGGACGCGCCACAACGCCCGGCCGATCGTGTGGGCCTCCTCAGCGTCCATTCAGGACCTCTCCTCGCCGTCCCCTCGCCGATGCCCCGGGGAGCTACCCCGGGGCGGAAACCTCGGCGAGGAGGTGACTACAGGCTAATACTACAGCCGCACTTTCACGCTGAGTGACCGGCGGCTGTCTCGGCGATCATGAACGGTGGCTGAGCACCACCACAACTCAGGCACGAGCCCTGCCAGTCCCAGCGCAGGCAGTACGCCGTCAACCCGGCCCTGTGATCGTCGTTTGGGGAGAATCAGCCGCGGTAACCGCGGCTGATTCTCCCCAAACGACGATCACCTTCCACCAGTCCGGTCCCCGGTGCCCCGAAAGCTCGCCCAGTGCCGCAGCAGGGCTAGCCAGGAGGAGGCGGTCGCGCCACTCACAGGCTATATCGCTGTCGGTGATTGGAGCTCACCCAGCGTGAAAGTGCGGCTGTAGTACTAATCGCCGTGACCCGATCGGGTGCGCGGGGCACGGCCTGCCGGGCGCGGACGACCAGCGCGGGTGCGCGGGTGGCCGGAACGTCCACAGGGGACCGCAGGCGACGAGTAACGGCCCGGCTCGGAGTGACTTTCGCGGCGCCGCGAACGTGACAGACCGTGGCCGGGCCGTTTACACGATGCCCCAGGGAGCGCCCGGGGAGCTACCCCCGGGCATCGGTGAGGTGGTGACGCCAGGCTACTTGTCACGCTCCTGGGCGGTCTGCCGGGCACGGACGATCGCCGTGGCGATGTTCTCCGGCGGTGTCGTCGACCAGCCGGTCCACCAGGTCGTCGTCCAGGTCGTCGTCCAGGTCGATCCCGGCCAGCCGGGCGGGCTTCTCGATCACCGTCCGCAGCACCTCCGGCGCAGCGGCCGCAGCATGTAGGTATGCGTCGGCAGCGCGGCCAGGTCCGGGTCGAGCAGCAGCTGGTCGAGGAACTCCGGGCGCAGCGTGCACACTACCTGCACTGAACCGGTTCGGCATGTCACCGTCGCGGCCGTGGCGGGTGAGTTCTTGGTGGCCGAGCTGATCGTCCCCTCCCAGTCCACCCCGGTGCGTTCTGTGGTAGGCCTGTCCCATGTCGCCCAGGTGCGCGCTGCGGCGACGGTGTTCGCTGACTGGGACAACCGTGTCGGCAGCGGTTCGTCCGCGATGCGGTCAACGCCCAGGTGCGCTACTGCGCCGAGTTGCTGCGGAGCGGGCCAGGCTGCACACCGCCCGGGCCCGCGCGCTAGCCACGCTGGGCCGGGTGCAGGAGGCCGCGACCAGGGCGTGCTGGCCGACGAGCGGTTCAGCCGCGCCCGGCTGGCTGACACCCCGACCTGGATGGCCCGCTATGACGACGCCGTGCATGCCGGTGAAGCCGGGCACGCGCTGGGGGAGGCAGCTGTAATGGCCTTTTCGTCCCCGAAGCACGCCACCACCGTGGTCGCCGCCTGAGCACCGACGATGCAGGTGACACGGTCGCGCGCTTGCTACAGGAGCGTAGCGAGGTCGTCGGGTGTGAGGTCGGCTTGTCGCAGGATGGCGCGCAGCGTCCCGGTTGGCAGATCGCGATTCCCGTGGACCGGGACCACCACTAAACCGGCAGTGCCAGGTAGCCGGAAGTAGTGGTGGCTGCCCCGGACGTAGGTGAGTTCGAATCCAGCGTTCTGTAAGGCGCGGACCATGCGCTGTCCGCTGATCCTGGGGAGTCGGCTCAGGGCAGGGAGACCTCAAGCTCCACGATGCTCGGTTCGGGTCCGCCGGTCCGAGGAACTGGGATGCCCGCTTTGCCCGCAGCTTCCAGGTAGCCCAGGATGGCTTCTCGAGTGTTGTCCAAGGCAGCTTGCCGGGTCTCGCCGTAGGTCGAGACGTGGTCAAGGCTCGGCACATAAGTGACCCACACCTCGTCCTCGGCATCCCACTCGACGATCACCGAGAACTGCTGGACTGCCATGGCGGGAACTATAGTTGCTCCCCGGCGTCGTCAGCCTCCAGGTACCGCGGCAGGAGCCCCAGATCGGCGGGCTGGGCTCCGTGTGTTGCTCGTCGGTGAGGTGGGCCGCTGGCTAGCTCCTGACGCGGCTCCACGTCCGCCTCTCCGAGGTGGGCGAAGGTAACTCAGCGGATACCTGCGCTGCGCCGGGTGGTCACCTTGGGCCGGGTGGACTGGGCGCATGTCGGGCAGATCTGCAGGGGATCGGGTGGCTGTCCGTCCAGCCGGGCCAACGGGTGGAACGAGCGCCCACACCCGGCGGGGTCTGAGGTGCCCCGTTGGTCACGGACCACGGCCCGGATAGGGTCGGATCCGGCTGGTGCTGGGGGTGGCGGCAGTGGCGACCCGGGTGCTCGCCGCTCGGCACCGGCCGTTGGCATGCCGTCCCTGGCCGGGATGAGCAGCAGGCGGGACCGGCTGCGTCAGGAGGCTCGGGGCGGCAAGCTGTTGCGTGCGGTTGCCCAGCCGGACGGTGCGCAGCACGCGCTGCGCCACCCCGGGTCGGTGCGCCAGGCCGGCGGTGGTGGCTCCCGGTCGGCCAGCATCGCGTCGAACAGCGCGAACTCCGCCCGGCGGCCTACAAAGGCGCGATGTCGGGCGGCGGTCAACCGATCGGCGAGCCGGGCCGTCACCAGCCAAGTCTCCCAGAGCCCGCCCGTCCTGGGGAGGTGCGGCGTGCTGGCCAGGGAGGTCGTCACAGGCACAGGTAGAGCCGGACGGCGTCCTCGAGCCGTGCGAGCTCGGCGGCGTGCAACCGCCCCCGCCGCTGCCGCAGCCGGGCCTGACTGACGGTGTGCAGGTCGGTGGCGTTGAGGAATGACTCGGGGTAGCGGGTGAGCCCGGCGTGGGCGTCGAGCGGGATGTGGGTGCTGGGTGGGGCCTGCGGTGCCGGTGACGACGGCGACGGTGACAGCGGACAGCCGAGGGATCAACGGGTTGACCGTGAGAATGACCGCAGGGTGCAGGCCGACCACCGGCAGGCGGATATCCCAGACCTCGCCGCGTAGTGGGTCCATCGCGGGTTCACACGCGGTCGTCGCCCACCACTCCGGCCGGCAGCGGGGCAACGCCGCCGTGGTACTCCTCCAGCTCGGCAGCCGCCCGCTGCTCGCGAGCCAGGCGATGCAACAGCCGAAGGCCCTCGCGCACGATCTCCGACATGCCGTCGAGCCCGAGCGCCGGTCCATCGTGCTCGAGAAGCTCGCGGGCGAGCCCGACCGGCACCCGGGCCTGCATCACGACGCTGGGACGGGTCTCGGGGGAAGCCACCTGTATACGCTACGTCATACACCGGTGGAGCTCAAGGCTTCTTTCCCAAGAAGGCGTGGTGGGCGCTCAACCGGGAGGGGATCCGGGTGGGCCGGTGCCGGGGCCGATTTCATCCGAAGTGCGGGCACCCGATCATCTAGATCGATTCGTTGTCGAGACTATGTGCCCCGGCCTGGCGCCGAAGCGGGGGCTGCGGCCGTTAGGGTGCGCAGCGCGGCTATCTGTGGAACCTGGGAGGCACAGTGAGCAGGAGGCGCATGCCAGGCCGCGAGCAGTGGCGGCGTCGCCGGCGGGAGCAGACGGACGGGGAGCCGGTGCTGGACGACCCCACCCTTGGGTGGATGTTCGTCGGCGACCGGCGGATGTTCGTCGTGGGCTACACCGAGGGCGGCGCCCCGTACGGCTGCTACGAGGACGAGTTCGACGACTTCGACAAGTTCGAGGACGAGTTCGACGACTTGGACGAGGAGAGCTGCCGGTGACGCGGGAGGTGCTGGGACTCGGCCCGTTCCTGGAGAGCCTGGAGCGACGGCGCGACGAGCTGCCTGCCGAGCAGTTGCGGCGGGTGCTGCTGGAGCACGCCGCCCGGCTACCTCCCGACGAGCGGGTGGGCTTCCTGCACGTGTTCGACACCCCTGCCATCGCGGCCCGGCACGACGACCCCTGCCCGACCTGATCGCGGCGCTGCGCGAGATCAACCCGGACGGGGTGGGTTTCGGCGCGCAGGCCCGTCGGCTGCTGGCCGAGGCGACGCAGCGCCACGGCGGTGTCGACGGGCCGGGCGGACGAGGCCGAGCAGGTTTCCCGCGAGGCCCTGCACCAGCTCGACCCGCATGGCAGCGTCCAGGCCGGGCTCGCCGGGCTGGCCATCGCCCGACGTGACGGCGCCGCGCTGCTCGACGCCCGGCGCGACGCGTGGCGCGCCGACCCCACGTTGCGGCGGCTGCTGCGCCTCGTTGAGGTGGCCACCGCACTCGACCGCCGCGACAAGGTGCTCACCATGGAGGCTCGGCGGGCCAGGGACGGCCCGCTGGCCCGGCGGTCCGGTCTGGCGGCGAGCCTGCTGCTGCTCACCGGGCAGGTCGAGGAGGCGTCCAGCCTCCTGGCGGCGGCAGACCGGCCCTGCTGGGACCACCGCGCACATCCCGGCGCGGTGGTCGCGCCGTTCCGGCTGGTCGGGGGCAGCGACGCGACGGACGACGAGCGCTGGCCGGGCCTGCTGCTCCGTGGCCTGCTCGAGCAGGTGAACTCGGTCGACTGGCCGCGCGGATCCGATGCCGATCTCGACACCTTCCGCGCGGCACTGCCGACCGGCCCCTTCCCGCCAGGCCCGGCGACGATCTGCTGCTCTCGTCGTCGCTCATCGACGCGCTTGTCCCGCCAGCCTGCCGGATCCGAGCGGCGGAACTGGCTCGATGACGGCCGTGCCCACGTCGATGCCCAGGTGGACGCGGTGGTGGGTGGCAAGCACCGCAGATTCTACCGGCGGGTCGCGGGCCTCGCCGCGGCCTGCGCCGAGGCGCTCGCGCTCGCGACCGGAGTTCCCGCAGGCCACGCATACCTCGACGGCCTGCACAGCCGCTACCCGCGGCACACTTCGTTCCGCCAGGAGCTCCGTGCGGCCGTGGCCGAATCCCCCCTGCTGTGACCCAGACCGTCGGCCGGGTCCCGGCGGGCAGCGGGCAACCTCGCCCTCTGCGATCGCCACGCCGGGTGGACGTCAGCGCGGCTGATCGCCCTGCACGGCGGGGTCTGCTATCGCGGCTCTGATGGTTGACTCCAGCATGTTGAGTTCGTTCTCGACGACCAACCAGACCAGATCGAGGTCGACCTCGAAAGTACCCGTGGACGAGGATGTGGCGCATACCGATGATGCTGCGCCACGGGACGTCGGGGTGCCGCGTTCGCAGATCCTCCGACAGGTGGCCGACAGCCTCACCGATGATCTGGAGGTGCCCGGACCACCCAGACCTGGACGAGCTCATCTTTGTCGAACGCCTCGCGACCGGCGCTCGTGTGGCGACCGATGCGCTCGATGGCTTCCAGCACGTCAGCCAGGCGGTCGCGGTCAGCTCTTACAGCGGCACTGCTTCCGCGGATATCGAGAACCCCATGACGTTGGGCGCTCTCCAGGATGGCGTCCCGATGGCTGCGCAGCTCGCCGAGCGAGGGCGGTCGATCCCGCCTTGGATCAGCCACGTCGACCTCCTCGGTCATAACACGAAGTACTCCAGCCATGATCGCAGCTCCGCAGCCCGCGACGCGAGGGGGCGTTCGAGTCGGCGGACTGGTGCAGGCCGACCGCGACGCTCTGGCGTGCACGTCGTCGTTGATACCTCGGTTGTAATGAAGTGGTTTCACACCGAGAACGAGGCCGCCGTGCAGCCCAGTTTCAGTCAGCAGGCCACAACGCGGGTCAGCCCGGATCCGGCCGGAACGGGTTCTCGACGGCCACATTGCGAATAACCTGGCCGGGTGAGAGATCTTCGGTCAGGATCCGCCAGCAGCTAGAACGCCGTGATCGATATCCGGACTGGTGGAGTGATCGCTTCTCTGTCCCAGACTCATGCGACTTCCACGCTGCCGCCGACGTCGACCTACTCTGGGCGGTCGCGCGGGAGTCGACGGCTACCGAGCCCGGTAATGGTCGCCATGGTCTCGGCGCGAGGTATCACCGCCGCTGTCTCGTACCTCTCCTGGTGACGTGGCGAGTCCTTCCGGCGAGACACCGACGGCGATCGACCCCACGCCAAACCGATGCTTGACCTGAAGGAGGTCACCATGGCCAAGAACAAGCCCGACGCGAGCCTGGGCCGCAGCCTCGAGTGGCTCGCCGAGAAGCTCCAATCGGGAAGTCGCACCCGTCGCGGCGACATCGTGTTCGTGGTGACCGGCGAGCGAGCCGGCCAGTACACGCTGGAGTGCACTCCAGGGGCGGTCAGCGTGAGCTCCACGGCAGGCCGCGGCGACCGCACACCGCTCATCGAGGTCATCGGCGACGCCAAGACGCTCCAGGCCGTCCTGGACGGCGAGCGAGATGCCCGCGAGCAGTTCCTCCAGGGCGGGCTGCGAGTGCGCGGCGACCTGCGCTACCTCAGCGATGTCGCGTTGGAGCTGGGCATCCTCAAGGCCCCCCTCTGACCCGGCGGTTCGTACCGCCATCCACCGAACGACTACCCGAGGAGTGGGGATCCCTGTGGCCGAGACAACTGGCCTGGTTCAACAACTGACTGTGCTCTCCGCGACGACGGCCTGCGTATGGATCGGGCCGAAGTCAGACGACACCACCTTGCTGGTGGTGACCAACGACGGCGCTGCGAACGGGCTCGCCTTCTCGGGCAGCCTCGTGCAGGCGCTTGCCACAGCTGCCACGAACTATCGAGCCGTCGCCGCCACACATGCCGACACGGACTCGACCATCACCGCTGTCCGGATCGATCCGGTCTAGGACGAGGAGCTCACCACGATGGCCACCTCGACAGGATTCGTCCAGCAGCTGTCGGTGTTCTCCGGCCCCACGACGTGCGTCTGGGTCGGGGACACCCCCAGCTCCGCCGAGCTGCTCACGCTGGCGGTCGGCAGCGGCGACACCGCCGAGACGATCGCCACGAAGCAATCGCTCACCGCCACGCTCGTCGAGGCCGCCGCCGGAGGGCGGCGCGTCAGCGTCGAGCATCCGGACGACTCCGCGGCGGTGAGCAGCGTCAGCTTCCCGCTCGACAACGTCATCTCGCGGCCACTGCAGCTCGACGGTCTCGAGGTCACCCAGGCGGTGCAGGACGTGAGCCAATCGGTGCCGCTCCTGGCCGGCAAGAAGACCGTCGTCCGGGTATACCTCAGCTACTTCGCCAACCCGGGGATCACCGTCACGGGCCAGATCTCGCTGCGCAAGGCTCCGACCGACCCGCCCGTGGTCGTGGCCTCGACGGCCGCCGTCGTGCTCAACTCGGCCGATGCCGGCGACCTCGCCGTGACGCGCAACGATGCCTCGCGCAGCCTGAACTTCGTGATCCCGGCCACGATGGCCTCCGAAGGGCCGCTCACCATCGTCCTGTCCAGCGTCACCGACACCGTGACGGGAGCCCCGGTCCCGGTCGGCGGCGAGCGCCGCCCCACCGTGTGGTTCCACCGCAACGCGCCGCTGCGGGTGCGGATCTTCGGCGTGCGCTACACCCAGGGCTCCCCGGCGGTCACGTACGTGCCCTCCGATCGCGACTTCGAGCTGCTGCTGTCGTGGCTGGCGCGGGCGTACCCCGCCGGCCAGGTACACAGCACCCGTGTCCTCATCACCGCCAGCACGGCACCTCCGTTCACCTGCGGCGACGTCAACGCCCAGATCGCGGCGCTGCGGGCCCTCGACCTCGACGCCGGGGAGGACCAGCGCACGCACTATTACGCTCTGGTCAGCGACGGGGGGTTCTTCATGCGCGGGTGCGCGGGGGTTCCGGTGAGCGCTCCGGACCCGGGCGCCGTCGGGTCGGGCCCGACGGGCAGCGGCACCTGGGGGTGGGACTTCGACGGCTCCTACGGCGACTGGTACGGCGGCCACGAGCTCGGCCACACCTTCGGCCGGCGCCACCCGGGCTTCTGCGGGGAGTCCAACGACGATGACGACTACCCCTACCTCGCCGGCCAGCTCGGCGGAGACGACGTGAGCTTCATGGGTTTCGACGTAGGCGACTCGGCCCTGGGCATCCCGATGGCGGCGCTGCCGGGGACCCAGTGGAAGGACGTCATGACCTACTGCGACTTCCAGTGGCTCAGCGCATACACCTACCAGGGGATCAAGCGGCGACTGCTGGAGGAGGACAACCTCGGCTCCGCACCGAGCGGCGTCGGGCCGGTTCCGCTGGCGCTCGCCGCAGGAGCCGCACCCGGCGTCCCTGCCGGTGTCGCTGCCCCCGCCGGGGCCGTCTCGGCGGCTTCCGCAGGGGGCAGGCCCGACAACAGGTTCCCCCGCACCGCGCAGCCCGAGGCCGTGGCACAGCCGGCAGCCGATACCGGGACTGTGGCGGATGCCGGGCTCGTCAGCGTCGTCGCCACGGTGAACCTCACGCGGCGCTGGGGACAAATACGCTACGTCAACGCCGTCCCGAATGCCCAGCCCTCGCCCATCGCTGAGGAAGGGGCCTTACACCTGAGGGTCACCCGGGCCGACGGCACGACGATGGCCGACTACGCGGTGCCGGTGAAGCTCAACTCCGAGCGCGATCCGGGCGACGACGAGCGCGGACTCGTCGATGCCGTGATCCCGGTCGACGCCGACGCGGCTGCGATAGAACTCGTCGTGGCGGGCGAAATCGCCGACACGTTCCGGGCTGCCGCGGCACCGCTCGAGGTCCAGGCCCTGCGGGTGGTTCCGGGTGCTGCGGCCGACGACGTCGGTTTCCGGGTGGAGGCCCCGGCTGCGCCAGCTGGTGGGCAGTCGTACTACGTCCAGGTTAGCCCGGACGGCGGGCAGACTTGGACGACGGTCGCGGTCGGGCTCACCGACCCGGACTTCAGCCTCGACCGCAGCCAGTTCCCCGCAGGTCGGGAGGTGCTCGTCCGGGTCGCGGCCACCAATGGGTTCACCCGCTCGGTCGTCGCCACGGACAGCTTCCGCGCGTGAGATGCCCAGGTACAGCGAACTGCCCCCGAGGATGAAGAGCAGCGGGGCGGGCGCACCCAGATGCCTTAACTGGGTGCGCAACGTGTCCACAACCCGATCCTTCCTCACCCTTGCGCCAGTAGCGCCCGAGTGCAGAGGGTGAGGTACTGGAGACGTGACGGTCGTCGCCACGGGCGCGGGAACACGACGGGCACGGCATTTGTCTGGAACAGTGGAGCCCTGGGATCCGATATCAGGGTTGACGGGTCGGTCGCGTGAGCACCGCAGCCGCGGTGATCGCAGCCGGTTCGACCCGGTCCGGTCGCGCTGACCGGACCAGGACGGAGGGAGATGCCATGACCAGCACGCTGACCCGCCCCGAACTGACTGCTTCAGACCGTTGCGACCGGTGTGGGGCTGCCGCCCGCGTCCGGGCAGTGCTGCCCTCCGGCGGTGAACTGCTGTTCTGCAATCACCACGCTCGTGAGCACGCGTCGAAGCTCAAGGAGGTTGCGGTGGATATCCAGGCCGGCGAGGCCTGACCCGTGCGGCCAACTCCGAGCAATCAGGCCGGGGCCCGCGACCTCACCAGGTCCCGGCCCCGGCCTTGTCTTGCTCAGCAACGGCGCAGGTACGCGATCCGCTCCTCGAGCTGCTCGACGGTGGCCATCGCGGTGGGCGGGCCGCCGCAGGCGGTGCGGACCTCCTGGTGGATCGCCCCGTGCGGCCGCCCAGTGCGGTGGTGCGCCATCGCGACCAGGGTGTTGAGCTCCTTGCGCAGCCCAGTCAGCCGTTCCCGCACGGTTGGCGCGCGCTCCGGCGCTGAGGGCGGCGTCGACGATGTCCGCGAGCGCTCGGTGGCCCGGGACAACTGGTCCTCCTGGCGGCGGCGCAACAGCGCCCGCATCTGTTCCGGCTCGAGCAGCCCCGGCAAGCCGAGGTAGTCCTGCTCCTCCTCGCTGGTGGCGAAGGCCGCCGTGCCGAAGGAGGAGCCGTCGTAGATCACCTGGTCCAGCTCGGCGTCGGCACCCAGGGCAGTGAACGCGCGCTCCTCCTCACCGGGCTCGTCACGCTGCTGGTTGGCTTGCGCGAGCAGCGCGTCGTCCCAGCCCTCCTCGACGCGGTGCGGCGCGCCGAGCACGTGGTCGCGCTGCTCTTCGAGCCTGCTGGCCAGCTCCAGCAGCACCGGCACGCTGGGCAGGAACACCGTGGCGGTCTCCCCGGCCCGCCTGGCCCGGACGAACCGGCCGACCGCCTGGGCGAAGTACAGCGGAGTGGCCGCCGAGGTCGCATACACCCCGACCGCCAGCCGGGGCACGTCGACACCCTCCGAGACCATCCGGACCGCCACCAGCCAGCGCTCGTCGGAGTCGGCGAACGCGGCGATGTGGGCCGAGGCGCGCGGATCGTCGGAAAGCACCAGCACCGGCTCCCGCCCGGTGGTGCGTTGCAGGATCTGCGCGTAGGCCCGGGCGGCGGTGTGGTCGGTGGCGATCACCAACCCGGCCGCGTCGGGCACCGCCCCGGCGCGCAGCTGGGCAAGCCGGGTGTCCGCAGCGGCGAGCACCGCGGGGATCCACTCCCCCGCCGGATCCAGCGCGGTACGCCAGGCTCGCGCGGTGTGCTCGGCGGTGAGTGGCTCCCCGAGCCGAGCCGAATACTCCTCGCCCGCACTGGTCCGCCAACGAGCCTCACCGGAGTAGGCGAAGAACACCACCGGCCGCACCACCCCGTCGGCCAGTGCCTCGGCGTAGCTATAGGAGTGATCGGCGGCTGAGCGCAGTGCGCCGTCGGCGTCCGGTTCGTAGCTGATGAACGGGATCGGCGTGTCGTCGCTGCGAAACGGGGTCCCGGTCAGGGCCAGCCTGCGCACCGCCGGAGTGAACGCCTCCCGCACCCCGTCCCCCCAGCTGCGGGAGTCCCCGGTGTGATGGATCTCATCCAGCACCACCAGGGTGCGCCGTCCCTCCGCACGCACCCTGTGCAGCGTGGGATGCGCCGCGACCTGAGCGTAGGTGAGCGCCACCCCGTGGTAATCCCGGGAGGTGCCACCCGCGGTGTTGCGGAAGTCGGGGTCCAGCGCCAGCCCCACCTCGGCGGCGGCCGCCGCCCACTGGTGCTTGAGATGCTCGGTGGGCGTGACCACGGTCACCGCCTGCACGGTCCGGTCGGCCAGCAATTCGATGGCTACCCGCAGCGCGAAGGTCGTCTTGCCCGCCCCCGGTGTGGCGACCGCGAGGAAGTCCTGAGGACCGGTGGCCAGGTAGCGCGCCAGGGCGCGGCGCTGCCAGGCGCGCAGCGGCCTGGGGGAGGAGGCGGCATCGGCCGCGGTCTCGGCGGGGCGGGACACAGCGGGCGGTGCTCTCCTCTCCTCGAAGGGGCCCTGTGGACAAGCCGTGAGTGGCGATGCGAGTCCTGGGTCGCATTCTCACGCACAGGCGCGCACCGCACTGTGCGGGGCGGGTCAGGCTGCGCGCAATCCCACTAATGGACCATCCTGGGTTGCACCATGGACACCTCGCCTGACGCCTGTGCCAGCGGCACGCCGCCCTCCTACGCCGCGACTGCCTCTGATCCGCAGGCCCGGCGCGGTCCGCTGCGGCTGATCTGGCGAACTCTGGTGAAGGCCTGGGACGACGGGTTCTTCGGGATGTCCGCCCAGGCGGCGTTCTGGATGGCGCTGTCGCTGCCGCCCCTGCTGCTCGGACTGCTGGGCAGCCTGGGCTTCGTCTCGGGGTTGTTCGGCCAGGGCACGATCGCGTTGGTCCAGCGGGAGATCCTGCAGTTCGCCACTACCGTGTTCACCCCTGAGGTGGTCGATCAGATCATCCGGCCCACGGTGATCGACATTCTCACCCAGGGGCGCAGCTCCATCGTCTCGGCCGGGTTCGTGCTCTCGTTGTGGGCCGGTTCCTCGGCACTGGCCTCGCTGGTGGACTCGATCACCACCGCCTACCGGCAGCACACCGTGCGCAACCCGATTTGGCAGCGGACCTTCGCACTGCTGCTCTACCTGGTCTTGATGATCGGGTCGGTGTTCGTGCTGCCGCTGGTGGCGCTGGGCCCGGGCCTGATCCCCACGCTGTTCCCCGAGTCGATGCGCCCCACGGTGGCCCATCTGGTCGGCGTGTTCTACTACCCGGTGCTGGGTGCCCTGCTGGTGCTCGGCCTGGCCACGCTGTACAAGATTGTGCTGCCCAACAAGCTGCCCTGGCACCGGGGGCTAGCGGGCGCTCTGCTGGCGATGGCGGTGTTCCTCGTCTCCAGCACCCTGCTGCGGCGCTACATCGCCTGGGTGACCAGCACCGGGTACACCTACGGGGCGCTGGCCACCCCGATCGCGTTCCTGCTGTTCTCGTTCTTCATCGCAATGGCGATCGTGGTCGGCGCCGAGTTCAACAATGCGATCGAGGAGATGTGGCCTGCGCACCCGACCCGGCGAGACCGGCGGCGCTGGCGGCGGCTGGAGATGGCGCGCTATGCGGCCCGGGTTCGCGAGGAGAGCGACCACGCGCAGTGGCAGCGCGACCGCGACCCGGACCCGCAGATCAGCCATGACGGCCGCGGTCCCCGGCGCGCCAGTGCCGGGCAGGACGCGCCGTCGCCCGCCGACACCACCCAGACCATCGAACTGAACCGCAGCTGAGCCCCAGCGCGCCCGCACGTGAACCGCTGCGCCTAGATAGGCGAAGGATCGGGTGCGGGTCCGTGCATGCCCCGCGCGACGACCGAGGAGGGGTATCCGTGTCCTTCGACATCGCGGCCTACAGCACCGAGGCCCGCCGGGTGGTGGACGACGACATCGACTACAGCGCCTTCGAACGTCGACCGCTCTCCCGCGAGGCTCTGCGGGCGCTGCAGTACATGTCCGACGTGGAGAGCCACACCATCTGTTACCTGCGGGACTTGCTGGTCACCCCGTCGCACCAGGATCCAGAGATCACGACCTTCCTCACCATGTGGGCCTACGAGGAGTTCTGGCACGGTGAGGTGCTGGACAAGGTACTGCTCGCGCACGGCCGCAGCGTCGGTCCCGAGCGGATCCGCCGCCTCCGCCTGGCGCAGGGGTGGGGGGACCGATTCGCTCCGATCTACCAGACGCTGGCGGCCAATCTGATCGGTGCGGACTTCATCGCCGTGCACATGACCTTCGGCGCGATCAACGAGTGGTCCACCTACGCCGGCTACGGTCAGTTACTGGCCAAGGAGGACCACCCCGAGCTGAGGAAGGTGATCGGCCGCATCCAGCGGCAGGAGACGCGGCACGTGGCGTTCTACACCAGTCAGGCACGGCAGCGCCTGCAGCGCTCCCGCAAGGCACGGATGGTGACCCGGTTCGTACTCAGGACCTGGTGGACCCCGGTCGGCTCGACGATCATGCCGCGCGCCGAGACCGCATTCCTGCTGCAGTACCTGATGGGTGGCTCGCCGGGCGCCCGGGTGATCCAGCAGCTCGACGAGAAGATCGACCGGCTGCCCGGCCTGGCCGGCCTGCAGCTGGTCAGTCGGGCCGCCGAAGGCTTCGGAGTGCGGCCTGGTACCCGCGCGGACAGGTCCGGGCGGCAGGGCACGCTGCTGCACTTCCCGACGGTCAGCCGCTGAGCGATCCCGAATGGTAGTGCGCCAGTTCGCCGGGCCCGCCGGAGCCTGTTTCCGCGACCCGGGCCAGCAGTCCCGCCCGGGCCTGCGCGCCGAGCTGGTCGAGCGCGACCTCGTCGAGTTCCACTCGGAATCCCGCCTGGCCCAGCAGCCGGACCCGCAGGTCGCGCACCGATATCCGGTGCTCGGTCAAGTAGCCGCGGGCGGCCAGCTCGGCCCGTTCCACCAGGGCAAGCCGCGCGACGGACACCGGTATCCCGACCGCGATCCGCGAGGCCAGGCACGGCGTGCTCGGCTTGTCCCGCACCGGCAGGCCCCAGTGCGCGGCGAGCAGCCGCACCACCGGCTTGGTGGCGCCCACCTCGGCGAGTGGCTCGTGCACGCCGAGTTCCGCGGCTGCGCGCAGGCCCGGACGGTGCGAGGCGCGGCGGTCGTCGAGATGTGTGCCGGTGGCCACGTGCGCCAGCCCGCGGCGCTCGGCGAGACCGCGCACCGCGGTCAGTACGGTCTGCTTGCAGAAGTAGCAGCGATCTCCCACATTGGCCCGGTAGCCGGGGTCGGCGAGCTCATCGGTGCGCAGTACGACCAACTCCGCCCCGATCTGGCCGGCGAGCCGCCGCGCCTCGCACAGCTCGGCCCGCGCCAGGCTGGGCGAGTCGGCGATGGCGGCCAGCACCGCATCGGCGCCGAGCGCCCGAACCGCGGCGGCCAGCACGACGGCCGAGTCCACCCCTCCGGAGAAGGCCACCACCAGCCCGCCCAGCGCGCGCAGCCGGTCGAGCAGCGCGTCGGCGGCGGATCCGGCGGCAACAGCGGCAACGGCGGCGGCGAGAGAGTTCACGGTGTGCATCGCGATGATCCTCGCAGACCGTCATCGCGAACCCGGTGGTACTCCGGTTGCATGAGATAGTCGCCGCCGTGGCCACTCCAGCCCCGGACCCCAGGCAGGGCCCAACGTCGGACCCGAGCGGCTGGCCGGCGGGTGAGCGGATCGCCGAGGTCCGTGGCGTCGCTCGGCTGGACCTGGACCGCAGGCGGCGCACAGCCGTCCCCGAGGTCATCTTCGCGCAAGGCAAGTCCGAGGAGCTGACACTGCACCTGCTGGCCGCCCAGCGGCGTGCTGAACCAGCCTTTCCCGCACTGGCCACCCGCTGCCCCGCCGGAGTGCTGCAGCGGGCACCGGCCCGGTTTCCCGCCGAGCTGGTGGTGGCTGACCCGGTGGGGCGGACCGTGATCGTCGGTGTGCCGCCCCCCGCCCGCGGCCTCGTCGCGGTACTCACCGGGGGCACCTCGGACCTGCCAGTCGCCCACGAGGCCGTCGCGACCCTGCAGGCGCTCGGCGCCGGACACCGGTTGATCGCCGACGTCGGGGTGGCCGGGCTGCACCGATTGCTGGCGCATCTCGATGAGCTGTCCGCGGCTGACTGCGTGATCGCCATCGCAGGCATGGAAGGTACTCTGCCCGGAGTGGTGGCCGGGCTGATCCGGGCACCCGTGGTCGCCGTACCAACCAGTGTCGGCTACGGAGTAAGCGCGGGCGGGCACGTCGCCGCAGGCGCGATGCTCGCGTCCTGCGCACCGGGCGTGTCGGTGGTCAACGTCGACAACGGGTTCGGCGCGGCCGCCCACGCCGTCAAGATCGTCGCACGGGTGCACGGTGACTGAGCCGACGGCGGCCTATCTGGACTGCACCGCGGGAGTGGCGGGCGACATGCTGCTCGGCGCCCTACTCGACGCCGGCGCCGATCTCGCTGCGGTTCGCGCCGCGGTGGCCTCGCTGGGCCTGCCTGGCCTGACCGTCGACGTCGAGCAGACCCGGCGCTGCGGATTGCGCTGCACCCGAGCAGTGGTCACCACGCCGGCCACCGACCAACCCACCAGAGGCCTGGCCGACGCACTGGCCGCGATCGAGGCTGCCCGGCTCGGCCCGCCCGCCACCCGACTGGCCGTCCGGACCTTCCGGCTGCTCGCGGACGCCGAGGCCGCCGTGCACGGCATCGCCGCCGATCAGGTGCATTTCCACGAGGTCGGGGCCGCCGACGCACTGGCCGACGTGGTCGGCACCGCCGTCGCCGCCGAGTACCTCGGGTTGCTCACCGAAGGTGCGGTGCTGACCTGCTCGGCGCTGGCGGCGGGCAGCGGCACAGCGCGCAGCGCGCACGGAATGATTCCGGTACCGGCGCCAGCGGTGCTGCAGATCGTGGCCGACCGTGCGCTGGCGCTGACCGGTGGGGCCCTGGCCGGGGAGCGCACCACGCCCACTGGGGCAGCCCTGGTCGCCACGCTGGCCACCCCCGGTCCGCTGCCGGAGATGGTGGTGACCGCGGTCGGCTGTGGCGCAGGCGACCGGGACACCCCGAAGCAACCCAACATCACCCGACTGGTGCTCGGCTGCCCCATCGGAACCGGAACCGGGGCGGGCCCCGGTCCCCCGGAGCTGGTCACCGTGGTGGAAGCCACCGTGGACGATCTCGACCCGCAGCTGTGGCCGGGAGTGCTCATCGCGGTACGGGCCGCCGGGGCGTGGGACTGCTGGACCACCGCCACCATCGGTCGGCACGGCAGGCCCGGCCGGGTGCTCACCGCGCTGTGCACCGAGCAGATCCGCCCTGCGGTGGTGGACGCGTTGTTCCAGCACAGCACCACGCTGGGGGTGCGGTGGACATCCTGGCAGCGCAGTACGCTGCCCCGGACCGCGGTGCCGGTGCTGGTGGGCCCGCCCGGGGCCGAGCAGGAGGTCACCGTCAAGGTCGCCGCCGGACCCGGCGGACAGCGGAGCGCCAAGCCGGAGTTCGCCGACGCCGAGCGCGTCGCCCAGGCACTCGGCTGGCCGGTGCGCCGGGTATGCGAAGCCGCCCTGTCGGCCTACCACCGGGCCTATCCGGACGGGCAGGCCCCGGGATGACTAGCCTGATGCTGGCTGCGGGCAGCCCGGGAGGGATCACATGAGCACCGACGACGCCGGGCCCGCCGCTTCGTCCGCCCTCCCCGACCCAGCGAATCCGGGCGAGCTCGCCGGGTCGCACGTACTGCTCACCGGTGCCACCGGGTTCCTGGGCCAGGCGATGCTGGAGCGGCTGCTGTCCAGTTACCCGGACACCCGGGTCTCGGTGCTGATCCGGTCCCGGGGCGGGCGCTGCGCGGCAGACCGGCTCACCGCACTGCTGCGCAAGAACGTATTCCGCCCGCTCAGTGCGCGGATCGGGGACGCCGAGCTGGCCCGGATGGTGGCCGAGCGGGTCACTGTCGTCGAGGGCGACCTCGGCTCGGTCACCCTGCCCGGCGACCTCGACGTCGTCGTCCACGGTGCCTCCACGGTGTCCTTCGACCCGCCGGTCGACGAGGCATTCCGCACCAACGTCGCGGGCGTGCGGGCCCTCTATGAGGCACTGGCCGCGGTCGGCGCTGCACCGCACGTGGTGCACGTCTCCACCGCCTATGTTGCGGGCACCCGCAAGGGTGTCGTTCCCGAGGCGGCGCTGGAGCACGAGGTGGACTGGCGGCTGGAGCTGGAGATGGCCCTGGCGGCCCGGGCTGACGTGGAGCGTCACTCCCGGCACCCGGAGGTGCTCCGGCGCGCGCTGGCGCAAGCGGGTGAGGAGCACGCCAAAGCGGGTCCGCAGTCCACTGCCTCCGATGCCGAGCGGCTGCGCCGGGAGTGGGTCACCCGGCGGCTGGTGGACTACGGCCGGACCCGGGCGCAGAGCCTGGGCTGGCCGGACGTCTACACGCTGACCAAGGCGCTGGGTGAACGGGTCGCCGAGGAGCTGTGGGCGCAGCGGGGCCGGCCGCTGTCAGTGGTCCGCCCGGCGATCGTGGAGAGCGCGCTGCGCCACCCGTACCCCGGATGGATCGACGGTTTCAAGATGGCCGACCCGCTGATCATCGCGTATGGCCGGGGGGTGCTACGCGAGTTCCCCGGCCTGCCGGACTCCGTGCTCGACGTCATCCCGGTCGATCTGGTGGTCAACGCCACCCTGGCGGCCGCCGCCCGGCCACCCGCCAGCGGACCCGCCTACCTGCATGTCAGCTCCGGGGCGAGCAATCCGCTGACCTTCCAGACCATGTACGCGTTGTGCCGGGAGTACTTCGACAACCATCCGATGCCCGACGGGGACCGCGGTCACATCGAGGCGCCGGTCTGGCGGTTCCCCGGCAGCCAGCAGGTGGAGCTGACGTTGCGGGCCGGCGAGCGGGCCGCGGCGCTGGCCGAGAAGGTGCTGCTGGCGCTGCCGCCCGGACAGCGTTCCCAGGACTGGCTGACCCGGCTGGGGCGCCAGCAGCAGGACCTGGCGCAGCTGCGGGAGTACGCCGACCTCTACGGCGTCTACACCAGGGCCGAGGTGATCTACGACGACCGCAGGCTGCGGGAGCTGCACGCCGTGTTGCCCGCCGAGCGGGCCGCCGAGCACGGCTTCGACCCCACCGTCATCGACTGGCGGGTCTACCTGCAGGACGTGCACTGCCCGTCCATCACGGCCACCGTCCGCAGAGCCGGCGAGCGACGAGGACGCCCCATAACCGGTCGTCGCGGTTCGCCAGCGACGTCGCTGCCGTCGCTTCCGCTGCCCGAGCGCACCGACGTGGCCGCGGTGTTCGACCTGGAGGGCACCATCGTCGCCTCCAACGTCGTCGAGTCCTACCTGTGGGCCCGATTGGCCACCCTGCCGCGCTCCAGCTGGCTCGGCGAGCTCGCCGATCTGGCTCGCTGCGCCCCCCGCTACCTCTACGCGGAGCGCCGCGACCGTGGGGAGCTGCTGCGCGCGTTCCTGCGCCGCTACGCAGGCGTGCGGGCCGAGGAACTGCGCGCGCTGGCCACCGAGGTGCTCGGCGACGCACTGCTGCACCGGGTGATGCCCGAGGCCATTCGGCAGATCCGCACGCACCGCGCGGCCGGGCACCGTACTGTGCTGATCACCGGCGCCGTGGACCTGCACGTGGAGCCGCTTTCGGTGCTCTTCGACGAGGTGGTGGCCAGCCGGATGCACGCACGAGACGGCGTGCTGACCGGCTTCCTGGAGGCACCACCACTGGTCGACGAGGCGCGCGCGGCGTGGCTGAGGCAGTACGCGCAGCGCTGCGGGCTGCGCCTGGACCGCTCTTACGCCTATGCCGACAGCTATTCCGACCGGCCACTGCTCGAGGCCGTCGGGCATCCTCATGCGGTCAACCCCGACGCCCAGCTGTTCCGGCACGCCCGGCGGCACCGCTGGGTGGTGCACCGCTGGGGTGCGCATACCGGTGGACTGCTCGAGGTGATGCTGGACGTGACCCGGGCCGATGTCAGGGGGACGCGGCGGTGAGCCTCGCTCTGCAGTATCACCGCTCCGCCGGGCGCTACTTCGCCGCCCGTGCGATCAGCGGGACCCGCGCCGGTGGCCGGCTGGCGGGCGCACTGGCCGGCAATGTGGCCCCGCTGCGGCTGGTCGACCAGGCCGACCCACGGCCGGTCCGGGAAGGCTGGGGCCGGGTCGAGCCGACGCTCTCCGGGATCTGCGGCTCCGACCTCGGGCTGCTCACCGGCCGCTCCTCGCCCTACCTCGGGCCGTTGACCTCGATGCCCTTCGTGCCCGGCCATGAAGTGATCGGGCACACCCTCGACGAGCTGCCAGGCCTGCCGCGGGGCAGCCGGGTGGTGATCGACCCGGTACTGGGGTGCACGGCGCGGGACGTGCCCGCCTGCCCCGCCTGTCTGGCCGGGCACACCAGCCGCTGCGACCACGTCACCACCGGCAGGCTGGCCGCCGGGCTGCAGACCGGGTTCTGCGCCGACACCGGCGGTGGTTGGAGTCGCCGGATGATCGCGCATGCCAGCCAGCTGCATCTGGTGCCGGATACCCTGCCTGACGAGGTCGCGGTGCTGGTCGAGCCGCTGGCCTGTGCAGTGCACGCGGCACGCCGGGTGCCGGTGACCCCGGGGGCTTCGGTACTGGTGGTCGGCGCAGGCACGGTGGGACTGCTGACCCTGCTCGCGCTGCGCCGGCTCACCGGGGCCGGCGAGGTGCACGTCATCGCCAAGTACGGGCACCAGGGCGATCGAGCCCGCGAGTTGGGGGCCACGTCGGTCATCGGTGCCGATCGCACCGCCCGGGCCCTGCGCCGCAGCACCGGGGCGCTGCTGATCGAGCCCGAGCTCGGCGCGGGCTACCTGCTCGGCGGGATAGACCTGGCCTTCGAATGCACCGGTGGCTCGAACGGGCTGGACACCGCGCTGCGCTCGCTGCGGGCAGGCGGCACCGTGGTCGCATCGGGGATGCCCTCCGCAGGGGTGGACCTCACCCCGCTGTGGTATCGGGAGCTGCAGCTGGTCGGGGCCTATGCCTCCGCGGTCGGCACGGGTGGGGAGGGACCCGACGCATCCTCGCCGCCGGGTCGCGGCGACTTTCCGGAGGCCCTCGCACTGGCGCAGTCCGCGCCGCTGGATGGTTACGTTGACACCAGGTATCCGCTGGAACGCTGGCGTGACGCGCTCGATCACGCGACCGCAGCCGGGCGGTCGGGCACCATCAAGGTCGTCTTCGCCCCCAGCCACAGTTCATAGCAGGGTCGAGGAGTAAGAACAGCGGCGCGGGTAACGGGCAGGAGAGAGTGTGGGCAGACCAGGTTTCGTGCTCGAGGTCGACGAGCGGACCCCACCGCTGCTGGTGCACGAGGGTGAGGGGTTCCGGCTGGAGCGCCTGCCACTCGGTAGCCGAGTGATCTACCCGCCGGATTCGCTGCCCGGCATCGTCGACCTCGACGCCGCCATTCACCGTGCCCTACGGCATCCGCACGGCTGCGACCCACTGCCGCAGTTGCTCAGCCGCGGGATGCGGTTGACCGTCGTGTTCGACGACCTGTCACTCCCGTTGCCGCCGATGCGCACTCCGGACGTCCGGCAGCGGGTGATCGAGCAGGTACTGGAGATGGCCGCAGCAGCAGGGGTGGACGATGTGGAGCTCATCGCGGCCAACTCGCTGCACCGGCGGATGACACCTGCCGAGCTCAAGCGCACTGTCGGCGAGCGGGTTTTTCGCGCTTTTCACCCCGATCACCTGCGCAATCACGATGCCGAGGACCCGGACGATCTCGTGCACCTCGGTGTCACACCGCACGGCGAGGACGTGGAGATCAACCGCCGGGCCGCGGAAAGCGATCTCGTGGTCTATGTCAACATCACGCTCACCGCGATGAGCGGCGGCTCGAAGTCCGTCCCGGTCGGGCTGGCCAGTTACGCCAGCCTGCGCCATCACCACAACGTGCACACGCTGCGGCATTCGCGGTCGTTCAACGACCCCCCGAACTCGGCGATGCATCACTCCTACGACCGGATGGCCGATCTGCTCGGCGGGCACGTACCGGTGTTCACCATCGAGACGACGCTGAACAACGAGACGTTTCCGTCCTCGCTGCGCTTCCTCACCCGGCGCGAATGGGAGTGGAACCTCACTGATCAGGCGGCCTACCTGGCGGTCAAGCGGACCAACGAGCTGGCCCCCCCGAAGCTACGGCACCGGATCTGGCAGTCCACCGAGGCGCCCTACGGCATCACCGGAGTGCAGGCCGGAGCGCCCAGCCAGGTGCACCCGCACACCCTGGCCGCGCTGCACCGCCAGCAGCTCACCGAGGTGGCGGGGCAGGCCGACGTGGCGATCTTCGGACTGCCCTACATCTGCCCCTACAACGTGAACTCGATCATGAATCCGATCCTGGTGATGTCACTGGGCCTCGGTTACTTCTTCAACCTCTACCGGGGCAAGCCGATCGTGCGCCAAGGCGGCGTGGCGATCTTCTACCACCCGGTGCCGCACGAGTTCCACCCGGTGCATCACCCCAGCTACATCGACTTCTACGAGCTGCTGGCCGAGACCACCGACCCGGTGATGCTGGAGACCAAGTACGAGAAGCAGTTCGCCACCGATCCCTGGTACGTGCACCTGTACCGGACCAGCTACGCCTACCACGGCGTGCACCCGTTCTACATGTGGTACTGGGGCGCGCACGCGATGCAGCACCTGAACGATGTGATTTTCGTGGGGGGCGACCGGTCGACCACTGCCCGGCTCGGCTTCCGCGCCGCCTCCACCCTGGCCGACGCGCTGCAGTTGGCTCAGGACACGGTGGGCGCCGACCCACGGATCAGCTACCTGCACGCCCCGCCGATGGTGCTGGCGGACATGCGATGAGCAGACCGACCCGCAGCCTGCGCGACGAGTTCCGGCTGCTGCGACACGGCCGGGACTGGCGGGGCCGCGCCCGGGTGCCGCGCTCAGCGCAGCGGTGGGAACCACCCGACGACGGGGACCACTTCCCGACCGCCTGGGCTCGCTCCGCCCCCGTCGGCGTGCTGCGCAGCGCGCTGCAGCGCGGTGTGCTCAAACCGGTCACCTGGAGCCAGACCAGGCCGGTGGTGCACGGTCGGGAGTACCTCGACGCCGTCCGGGGGCCGGCGATCTTCGTGGCCAACCACTCCAGCCACCTGGACACCCCGCTGATCCTGGGCTCGCTACCACCGCGGATCACCGAAAAGCTCGCGGTCGGAGCGGCTGCCGACTACTTCTTCGACTCCCGGACCCGGGCCGCGGCCACCACCCTGCTGTTCAACGCCTTCCCGGTGGAACGGCGCGGATCGCGAAAAGGACGCAGCCTGGCCGCCAACCTCGTCGACGAGGGCTGGAGCCTGCTGCTCTACCCGGAGGGCAGCCGCACGGTGGACGGCTGGCTCACCACGTTCAAGCTAGGTGCCGCACAACTGTGCGCGACGAAGAAGGTGCCTGCGGTGCCGATTGCACTGCGCGGCACGTTCGCCGCAATGCCCCGGGGCCGGCGCTGGCCACGGCCCGGCCGGCCCCGGGTCACGGTTCGCATCGGGCGACCGCTGCACATCGGGCCAGGCGAGGGGGTGCCCGAGTTCCGCACCCGGCTAGCGCGCGCGGTGGCAACCCTGTGGGCCGAGGACGAATTCGGCTGGTACGGCGCCCTGCGCGCAGCCGCCGACGACAAGCTCGCACTGCCCACCAGCCCGCGCGGTGTGCTGCCGACCACCGCGGCGGGCCACGCCGCCGACGGCCGCGACATCGCCACCTGGCGCCGCATCTGGGAAGCCACCCGCCCACCCGCCGACGACGGCCCCCGCCAGGTCTGGACCGACTGACCCCAGCCACCCCGCTCAGATCCGCACGTTCGGGCCGCAGCCAGCTGCACGGTTTGACCTCGGCCACCATTGGACAAGCGGATCACCGACGAAACCGACAGCGTTCACAGCGAGTGAACAGGGACAGGCAACGCGGTGCGCAGAGGATAGCGGCCCCCGGTGTGGTCATGGCTGCTTGTACTACAGGTTAGGCCGCGGGAGCCGACCGAGAAGGGGTACTGGTGATGAGGCTTCGGCGTAGTGCACACCGATGTCGCCGCCGATATGGGAACTGGACTCCCGCTGCAACCACTTCGGCCTCGGGGGGCGGCGTTCACAACCTATAACCAACTAATGATTGGCGCCCGGAGTGATCATCTCACTGATCTGACAGTGACGATTCGTACGAAGCACTGACGATCGCAAGTTCAGTGGGAGACAGGCCAACCCCGGCACGGTCCACGTTGTCCAATATCTCGGACAGTAAGCCGCCTTCTGATCCACGCCCTACGCCCGGTGGCCCCAGATCCTGACCGAAGTCGATCAGTACCACGTCGTTTCCACGTGAGCGCCAATCATGGGCGCTCAATGGTACGAAGCCAGCTGAGACAACGGTGCCAACGGTACGTCCAATTGAGCGCAAGATAGCTTCTCGATACTCGCCACTGGTCAGGGCGTCAATGAGACCCAAAGGAACGTACTCTTCCACGAGAACCGCGGCGCCTGCCGCATAGAGTCTCGGCGTGCTCACGCCCAAACTGTCAAGAAGGCGGCGCCGCGAGAGCCAGCTTGCGAAGATGTCCTTGAGTGGCTGTCCGCCGTACGCCACACACGCTTTCAGCACGAACTCGGATAGACGGGATCCGTTCGAGGCTGAGAAGCGTAGTGAGTAGGTTTCCGCGCCGGACCGGTACCAGTCTTGCACGGTATCGAGCACAACCTGCTCATCAGGCTCGGCGATTCCGAGCGTGGCGAGAGCAGAGGCGATTCCGTCTGTGCCTGTGAGGGTCGCTAGCTCGCCTTCGAGAGTCCAGCCAGCTGTCATTACCCCAGCTTAGGGAACCAGAGCTTGATCTCTCTTGCAGCCTCGTCAGGATCACCGGAGGCGTGGACAAGATTGAGCACTGGTCGAAGTTCGTCGTTTGCGAGGTCTGCTGAGTCCGCGCTGTAGTCACCGCGGATGGTGCCGGGTACTGCCATCACCGGCAGTGTGTGTCCGACAACTTTACGAACTGTCTCGATCGCCCGGTTACCGGAAAGGACCATCGGCACTACTGGGCCGCTTAGCATGAACTCTACGAGCCACTTGCGTACTGTGCGTCCAATTTCGGCAGGGTCGTCGGTCCCGAGGCGTTCTGTTGCCGATAAGCCAAGCTTTGCGTAGTCGGCCAGCGTCTTACCGCCGACTGTCGACAGCCATTCCTCAGTCCGTGGGTAGTGGTCTTCGAGGATTTCGTGCTCGCCATGGCTTACCCGGATTTCCTCCAGTGCCAAGCCGCGCTGTTCGAATCGCGCCAGAATTGCGCCCGTCAGGCCGCGCCTGTAGGCGTCGGGTTTGATGACGACGAGCGTGCGTTCCTGCATAGGTATATCCCTCTGGCCGGGTCGGTAGTGGTGTCGGGCGCCAGACTAGCACGGTGGCGATAGTGGTCCTTTCGGCGGAGCGTCAGCGACCAGGGCCTCGCAGCCGCAGGCGTCACCGGCGCTGCGACCAGTGAGCCCTCCTGCACGGCCCTCGTGCACGTCGCCGCCGACCAGGCTGGTGTCGTGTAGCCACCGAGTAGCCACCGAGTCGTCCGTTGGAGCACTTCGGCGTCACAGCTCGGGCTCGTTCACGAGAGCGTCATTCAGAGGTGGATGGTCTGGGTCAGTAGCTCGACTGTTGTCGGCTGCAGATAACGGTCCAGCTCGTTCCAGCAGGCTTGCGCCGCCTGCTGATCGGCGCAGACAGCGAGCTCGACCGTTGCCGTTCCGTGCTCGGGCCAGGTTGAGATCACAAGGTGCGACTGGGCGAGCAGGAACGCTAGTGAGAGACCGTGTGGCACGTAGGCGAACGTCGTTTCGGCGACCACCGTCAACCCGCTCGCGGCTACCGCGCGACGAGCTGCCGAAATCATGCCTTCGCCGGAGGTGAGATCGCCTTGGCAGTCGCGAGCCACGACCGCAATGCGGTTGAGGATTGCCACTGTCCGATCCGTTCCCATGGGCTGCCGTCCTGCGCTAGGATTCGAGTTGGCTGTTGAGGGGTGCTACGCACACCGATGAGGATGAGCCGGGCAGGGATGAGACGGTGCAGCCCCGGTTAATTGACCTGCCTGGACTACAGAGCGACATGACGACTCCCTCGGAGGATGCCCACGCAGCCTGCGCGACGTATCCCCACCGCTCGGCCAAGTTCTTCGCGGGTCAGGTCAGTGACGATTAAAGGGCCTTGATAAACGGTACTCTTTACGACGGCCTGCACCATACTGGTGTATGTCTTGGCTACGTCTTTTGCGACAACGAGCAATTCGAGGCGTCTGCGTTGAGCAGCACGCTCGATCGCGCCGGCGCCGATGGCAAGGCGTTGGTCTCGGTAACAGCCGACGATGAGTGATACGAGTCGATCAGTCGACAGAGTCGCTGGATGGAAATGGCGGCGAAGTTCAACGACCTCGATAGGATATTCGTCCATGACTAGCCGTTCCTGGAGTCTGGTGGCTGTGCAATCGTCCGTCTCAACCAAGATACCGGGATAACCGTTCAGTTCTCCGACAACTCGGACCGATAGTCCGGAGGCTTCGAGTTGGGTCCGCAGTTGAGCTGGCGTGCGCCGCATGTCGAGTGACACGATCTCCAGTATGCATAGGACAGTGTCAGCTGGTTGATCGGTCATGACAAGACCTGCGTTATCCGGCTCGCCAGTTCATGTGCAGTTCGATCCGGGTCATTGTTCTGGAGGTGTGCCACCGGCAGTGTGAAGCGCTGCTCGATCAGCGATGCCTCGCGTCGGTTGAGTGCCTGTTGTTCAGTAATCTCCTGGGCAGTGCCTATGTGCCGCCGCCGACGGGTGTCGGTGTGGCGGCGCTGGAGGATTTCCTGTGGCTCAGCCTCAACGAGGACGAGGGCTGCCGGATTGTAGCGCGCTATATCGTCATGTGGAAAAGTGCGGAGCCGTCGGCCCTCCAGTATGCTGAGGTGGTTCTCAAGAAGGACGCACTCGCTTCGGCCGTCGCCCGGCATGAAGTATGCCGCGAGGAGCAATTCTACTTGATCATAGATTTTTCTGCGTTCATACCAAGATAGATCGCGGATCTCATCCTTGTCTCGGAGGCCCGGGGCGGCACGTAGCATGAGGTCAGCGTAGTCCCAAGTCTGCATTCCCAGTGCTTGTGCGGCCAGTTGGCTGACCGTGCTTTTCCCGACGCCTTGGACGCCAGCAATGAGAACAGAGCGCATAGCTCACCGCCTTGTCCGGGAACTGTCCGGGAGGGTACAAAAGAGCCTAGCGGATAAGCATGCCGTCACCGTACGAGAAGAACAGGTAGTCGGGATGGTCAACAGCCTCCCGGTAGGTGTCGAAGAGTAGCTTCGTTGAGCCGGCGAAGGCGGCGGTGAGAGCCATGATCG
This sequence comes from Pseudonocardiaceae bacterium, assembly GCA_050699435.1. Taxonomy (GTDB): domain Bacteria; phylum Actinomycetota; class Actinomycetes; order Mycobacteriales; family Pseudonocardiaceae. The sequence goes on from JBOHGM010000002.1 coordinate 26,500, forward strand.
GTGTCTGGGGGTAGGCGAAGTTGGTGATCATCTGATCGACGATACGGAAGCGGTATGACGGGGTGATGTATAGGCTGGTCTCCCGCTGGATCGTGTCTGCTGGTCCGTCCGCAAGGATCTCTTCGGCGAAGCTTTCCAGTGTACGCACACTGGAGGTTCCGACCGCGATCACTGGCCGCCCGTCTTGTTTTGCGGCCCGCACCATTCTCAGCGTCTCCGCTGGCAGCCCGCAGTATTCGGCGTCCATCGGGTGCTGATCGACATACTGGGTTGCGAGGCTCTTCCAGGTGCCGTAGCCGATGTGCAGGGTGACCTGGGCAAGCTGGTGTCCCTGCTCTCGCAGCGCGCTGAGCAACTCCGGGGTGAAATGGAGGCCGGCTGTGGCGCATGCGACCGATCCAGGCGCCGAGGCGTAGACATTCTGGTAATCGGTGGCGTCGGCTGCGTCGGGGTCGCGTTGGGCGTTGACGTAGATCGGGATCGGTACGTCGCCGTACCGCTCCATGAATGTCTGCAGGTCCGTGACGCCGGGGTCGTGCGTCGCGATGCGGCCTGTTCGCAGGTCACGTCCTGGCTCCGGGATCGCCTCGACTACGAAGCGGCCGCCGTGGATGGCTACCGCTGACCCGACGGCCGGTTTCCACGGACACAGGCAGGTCACCTTGCCGAGCGAGGTCTCGAATGGCGAGACGACATGTAGGTAGGTGCCGTCCTCGGGAATCCGGCGCAGGGCGGCCTTGACGACCCGGGAGTTGTTGACGACCACGAGGCTGCGGGCGGGTAGTAGCTCGGGCAGGTCCGCGAAGCGGTGGTGCTCAACCTTCCCAGTCGGCCGGTCGAGCGTCAGAAGCAGGTCGTCGCCTTTGGGCCTGGGGCGGGTGGCTATGCGTTCGGCGGGAAAGTCGAAGTTGAGCTGGGCGCTCAGCAGACGACCTGTCCCGTTGGCTGGTGCTGCACCCTGGTCGTGCTTGCGGGCCAGCCACTCCCCGAAGCGGGCGAAGACTGACTGTTTGGCCCAGCCATCGAAGATGCTGGTGCGCTCTTCCTCGCGTAAGGCTGACAACGGTTGGGTGCAACCGGCCGGGATAAAGACGTCCCACAGAGCAGACCAGGCACCGGGCTGAGGGTCGGTCGTCGGCCGGTCGGCAACCGTGCCGCCCTCGCCAGTATCGGTGAAGGTCCTGGGTACGCCGTGTGCGTCGATGTAGACGAGGACTCCCTCGAAGTGGCAGTGGCGAGCCTTCGTGAGGTCAGCGAGGCGCGCCACCCCCTCGGCGCCCAGCGCCTTGATGGCGTATTTGATAAAAGGCCCGGGAAAGCCACCAAGTTCGTCGATGTAGAAGCCGCTGTCTTCGATGATGACCGGACGGTGGAGTACCCGGAATGCCTGCTGGGCTTTATGGAGTGCAACCGAGGCCACGGAGTCGGCCTGGATCTCGTCGAGATCGAGCGCGACCTGCTCCAATTCGATTCCAACCGGTGACAGGTGCTCGTTCGCGGTCGCGACCTTGCCCGCGTTGGAAGTGACGAAGGCGATCCGCTGAGTTGCCACTACTCGGTCTCCTTTTCGTGATGTGTGCGTAGTAGCTCTTTCTGAAGGGGAGCGACTCGGGTCGTGTAAAAGCGATCTATCCTTGTTGAGCTTATTGAGGAGTTCAGTGGCCCGCCAGGTAGACGCCGGGCTACAACGAGCGAGGACACCACGTCGCTCGTCTCGTAAGTGAAAGCTCCAGGAATAACACGATCAACAACGAATCCCGATGTGATGAGAAGATGCTGCACACTGAGGAGTAGTTCGTCGGTCCAGGCTTCGGCCAGCAGCGCCGGAACGGCGATATGTACCTCACCTGTGTACGCCGTGAGGGACATCGCGACCTGGACGAACTGCAGCATTCCGTCGTTCGCGTACGGCGGGTCGGTCACCACTACGTCAAAGGTCTCCCCATGCCGATCGAACACTTGCGCCGAATCCGCAGATGACAAGTTCGCCCGCTCAACACTGACGTGCCCACGCCGACCAAAGTCGCCGGTCGCAGTCTCGACTGCCTTAATGATGCGCTCATCTATGTCCACCAGCAGCAGATGTTCAGGCGACGCGATCTGCAACAGAGCAACTGTGGCAAGGTCATCGTCGCCGACAAAGGCGATACGCGTCCGCGTAATCGGTCTCGCCGCGAGGATCATCGAGATACGACGGCAAAGTGAATCGAGGTCAGTGTGGCACTGATCAATGGCGGCGTTGGCGCTGGGGCGAAGAATCCGTGCCCGGACTGCCGCGTCGCGCACAACGTGAGTCATCGATGGCTCCACGAATGCGTTGGCCGGGTATAGTGGACCCGCCGCTTTAGTTCCTTGCTGCGTAATCTCGGGAAACAGTCCGACTGTACTACGGCGCAATTGCGATATCCGAAGCGCGTCCGGCTCCGGCAGCTCGCCGTGCTGAGCGAGACGATGCCGAGCCACTGCTGACAGTGGTGTCATAAGCATGTTGTCACCTCGTCAGGGCTCGGTCGGCCAGTTAAGGAGGTGACGGGCCGCATAACCCCGGCGTGCAGGGAACCGGGCAACGCGACGGTCGCCTTGGTCGATGCCGTGACGTTCTCGTCCATCCGGATCGCGCGACGATTCGCGAGGCCGAGGAGCTGTGCTCGTATCACACCATCATCGTGATAGTAGATATGTACTCCGCGGCCGCCGCTCGCAACGACATCGACCGGCTGCACGGCGAGCCGATCAGCGAGCCGGCTCCATTCCCGCTGGGCATACCTGAAGCAGAACTGGCAGGAACCGTTCGCCGGTGTGAGTTCACAGGCGTGAAATGCCCGATGCAGCCGATCGCCATCGATATCAACCGCCACGAATCCACCAAGGGGTGTCAATCGGCTCCTTCTGGCGATCACGTCCCGCGGAATAGTGAAACGTATCGGCGTCCACAGGATACGAACCGGTGGCGCTGGAAGGTTACGCAGCAAGCAACTCAGCGTCTCGACACCGTACACTCGGCAGCGTTGCTGGCCGACCACGAAACGGCCACGAATCGTAGCGCGACTTAGCACGAAACGAATATGATGTCGACCGCTTGACAGCGCATGGAGGACCCAGTCAGGAACGTTTTTCGGCCACACTCGATCATACCAATCGTTAATTTCTTCGGGCGGTGGACAAAAGATCATCAACTCCTTCACAAGCTTCTCGCCTGCAAGCGAGCGGGCCGCTCGGTCAGAGACGCCTGGCGCGACAACAATTAGTTGGCGAAAGCCCAGGATGCGGTACTTTGCGACGATTTCCTCGGCATCGGAGACGTCGAGTGCGTACGCCTTGATCTCGATCGGAATCATGCGGCGATTCACTATCGCCAATGCGTCGATCTCAGGGCGGCACGCCGGGCTACCGGAAAGGCCCCAAGGTACATTGATGGACAGAGGTGCCTGAAAGCAGCGAACCATGTGTCGCTGCGCCGACCGCTCATAGTAGCGGGGTTCGTACGGGGGCACGGCCTTAATCATTCCGTCAACTCGAAGCTGATCCAGGCTACAGGGTGCCCCTTGGCAAGTTCCTTGTCGAACCATCGCGTGTATTCGTGGACGAACTTCTCTGTACTTTCGCCGCGCCAAGCTGTCCCGATACGCGCCAAGTCCTGGGTTGTGGCAGTCTCGAACGGTCGGATCGCGATGTCCGTGATGCGCGCAGTGGCGAAGACTGTCGGAGCGCCAAATCGAGGTCCATATGTCAACGAGGCATAACCTGCGCGTTCGAGACGCTTGATCCACGCGAGAGTCCGCGGGCGAGGCTCAAGAGTCTTGTGCCCGGCGAGGATATCTTCGACGGCGTCCTTGAAGAACTTGATTGCGGGAATAGACACTTGTCGTAGTTGAGGAGAGGCCATCATACTCCGATTATGGTCTGGTGCTGGTAGGCGTCAACTGACATTGCGGAGTATGGCACCTTGACGGCCAGAGGTGCCAGAGGTACTGCACTCCGCGCAGTGGTCGGTCGTGTGGTGTCAGATTGCGAGGAGAGTCGGCTGGTTCGGCTGATCGGCGCTCGGTTTCCCACCTGGCCGGCGGGGTAGCGGCTGCCCGTCCTCGACGGCACGACAAGGCCCAGCATGGGGAAGCACCCGAAGCGCGGTGCGGACATCGACAATGCCGCTTTGCGGCGGGCTGACAGCGCTCAGCACAAGGACGGAGCCTCCCGAACGTCCGAACACTCTCCGCGATCACAGCAGCGAGATTGACGGCGAATCACAGTTGCTCGTTCACGGGAAGTGAACGGGTGCTCACGGCTGCCGGTTCGGCGGGGTTGTTGCGCCCCAACTGGGCCCGACTGCCCCCTCGGGCCACTGAGCGTCCACAGCGGGCCTCGCGCAGGCTCTGACCGTTGGTGTCGGTGGCAGTACCGTTGCGGGTGAGGTGATACCCGATGGCCAGGACAAAGCTGGTGGGCCACGAGCCGACCGAGATTGGCCGCCGTGCCCGGGTGATCCGCCGCCATCGCAGGTTGTCGGTGGAGGTGGTGGCGGGGCTCGCGGGGATGAGCGAGCACGAGCTGTCGATGCTGGAGAGCGGTGAGCGCCGGTTCGGGGGGCGTGGGCAGATCGAGGATCTCGCCAGCGCGATCGGCTGCCCGATCACGGTGCTGACCGGGCAGCCCTATCTGCCGGTCGACCGGGCGAGCGCGGACGCCTTGGCGGTGGTGCCCGGCATTCGCGAGGCCATCTTGGGCACCACGCTCGAGGAACCGTTCGAGCGCCCATCCCGTCCGGTGACTGACCTTGCCCAGGGGACGCAGCAGGCATGTGAGCACCTTGACCAGGACCGGTACGCCGCCGCGGGGCGGGGCCTCGGGACGCTGCTGAGCGAGCTGCAGATCCGCGCCACGGAGGATGGCGACACCTGCAACGAGGCGTTGGCTGCGCTGGTGACGGCTTGTCACGTCGCCGCAACCATTACGGGGGTGATTGGGTATCACGACCTCGCGCTGTCCGCCGGGCGTCGTGGGCTGGACGCCGCGACCCGGCTGGGCGATCCGGTCGTTCTCGGGCTCGCCCGCTTCACCTGGACCCAGATGTGGATCAACGTCGCCGCGCGCCCCCAGGCGCAGAAAGCGAACGGGCTGGCACTGGCGGAGCTGGACACGGTGGCCGATCCCGCGGCCGCCGACACCGGCGCGGCCGAACTTCTGGGCATGCACCATCTGCTCGCCGCGACACTCGCCGCCCGAGCCGGTCAGGCCGGAGGCGCCCACGAGCATCTCGACCAGGCCCGCACTCTCGCCGCGCGCACCGGCGAACGCAACACCGCGATGCTGCACTTCGGGCCGACCAACGTCGCGTTGTGGACGCTGTCGGTCGGCGCCGACCTCGGGCAGGGTCCGCGGGGCTACGAACGGGTCCACCACGACCCGCTCGACGTGGCGGGTCTGCACAGCAGGGAACGCACCGGCGCCTACCACTTCGATGCGGCCCGGGCGCTGGCCCAGCACGGCGGAGACCGCGACGACGAGGCGATCGGTCACCTCGACCTGGCCGATCGCGCCGCGCCGGTACGCACGCACAACGACCCGATCACCCGGGAACTGACCGAGGAGCTGACCCAGCGGGCCCGCCGGTACCTGCAGCAGGTGGACCGCCTGCTGGACCGCTTCGGCCTCACCGGACAGCGTTCACCACGAGTGAACAACTAGATGATCAATTTCGGGTCTGCTCTGCCTGCGCCGATAGCTGGAGGTGATGCCCGGTGACCAAGACCGCGGTGGTGGACCGAGAGTCTGTCGAGATCGGGCGCCGCGCCCGCATGATCCGCAAACGACGCGGGTTGAGCCAGGACGTGGTGGCCGGGCTGGCGGGGATCAGCAAGGCGTACGTGTCGATGCTGGAGAAAGGACAACGCGGGTTCACCCGGCGCGGACTGATCGAGGAACTGGCGGGGGCACTGGGGTGTTCGGTGACCGACCTGACCGGCGAGCCCTACCAGCCGGTCGATCGGGACACCGCCGACGCGCTGGCGGCCGTGCCGGGTATCCAGGCAGCGCTGCACAACTACTGCCCAGACGACATACCCGACCTGCACCCCCAGCCGTTGGACGAACTGGTGACCTGGGCGCACACCGCGAACCAGCACCGCGACCAGAGCCGACTGTCCCTCGCCGGGCGAGATATCGGCACGCTGATCACCGAACTGCAAGTACACGCCCTGACGGCAGCCACAGCCGACCGGGACCGGGCAGCCACCGCGCTGGTCATCGCCTGCGGGGTGGCCGGCCCGGTGGTCAGGGTCAGCGCGGGCAACCTCGACCTCTCAGCGGCCGCAGGCCGCCACATGCGCGACCTAGCCTGGCGGCACGGCAACCCGGCGCTGATCGGATTCGCGCACTGGTTCTGGGCATCGGATCTGTCCTGCCTCGGGGCGCAGGATCGGGCCCGAACGGTGGTGTCCACAGGCATCAACGAACTGACTCCTGCGGTACGGCTGGACGCTGCGGACACACTGCCTGCCGAGATGCTCGGCTTCCTGCATTTACGTCATGCCTGGATTTCGGCGCGGGAGCGGCGTGGTGACGAGGCCCGCGCTCACTTGGGCGAGGCCGGGCTGATCGCGGGCCGGGTCGGGGAGCGCAACGGGATGGGTCGGCACTTCGGCCCCACCAATGTCCGGTTGAACCGCCTGGGAATCGGTGTCGAACTGGAAGAAGGCGGCCGCGCCTACGAGGAGATCACCCGGACGCCGCCGGACGTCGAATCGCTGGATAGCCCAACAGCATCCTCGGAGATGCACTTGGATCTGGCCCGCGCGGTCGCCCAGGACGGGCCGGATCGCGACGGCGAGGCGATCCGACACCTGGACACCGCAGACCGGCTCGCGCCGCAGCGGACCCGGATGAACCCGATCGCCCGCAACCTGCTGACCGACCTGCACCGACGGTCCCAGCGCCGAGTATGGGAACTGGACTCCCTGTGCAATCGCTTCGGTATCGGCAAGTCCGTTCACAAGCGATGAGTACCTACCAGTCGTCAGCACACATCGGCTGACCCACCTGCTTTGGGTCGCCCGCCTCCCGGACCGGCCGTACCCCGGCCTCGTGGCCGGCGAGGGTCAGGCGCGCGGCCGCCTCTACACCGACCTCACCACCCGCGAGTGGGCGACGCTCGACGCCTTCGAAGACCCCACTTACACCCTCACGACCATCAAGATCGTCCCCGGCGCGCGCCCAGCTCTAGCCTACGTCTGGCCTGACGAGTACCTCCCCGGCGCCTGGACTCTCGACGACTTCAGCGCAACTGACCTCACCCATTACCTCGAACGATGCGAAGCTTGGCGTCAGCGTTATGAACAGAACTACTAAGAGCCCACGCTTTTGACTAGCACCAGCGCCGATCGCATGCTCAACTGCTCGCCAACCAAGGACCGACGGATGCGTCAGTAGGTCGGCCAGCAGCCCTGCGTCCGGCCGCACCGCGCGCACCTCAGCCAGCGCGAAGGTCGGCAGGTCCGAACCCGAGGTGGTTCAGCGAGTGGCTGGAGTGCGAGACGCTGGCGACGTCCGAGGTTCCAGCCGGTGTTCCCGGCCCGGGCGCCCGGAAGGTGGGGCCCGGCACGCAGCCGCGGTGTCAGTCGCCACCCTTGGGCAACGACTCGTAGATCTCCTTGCACTCCGGGCACACCGGGGAACCGGGCTTGGCCGAGCGGGTCACCGGGAACACCTCACCACACAGCGCCACCACATGCGTGCCCATCACCGCACTCTCAGCGATCTTGTTCTTGCGCACGTAGTGGAACATCTTGGGGGTGTCGTCGCCGGTGGTGTCGGTTCCCTCGGGGCGGGTGTCGACATCGGGCAGCGTTTGGGTCGGCGTACTCACGCTGTCCATCATGCCGTACGCCGGAGCTGCCGATCGATCCAACTGCAGACCACGGACGAGCTCACGAACGCCGATCAGCCGTCGATAACGGTGTGGTCCCGACTCTCCAGCTCGCGACCGCGCACCTCGTGCCGGAACGTGTTGACCTGTTCGGCCTTGCGGGGGGCGCGGTCGTTGGCGATGAGCACCGCCATCCACGGCAGCGGCACCGAGAGCACGAGGAAGGCCAGCGCGAGCCACCAGGTCTGGTAGAACACCCCCGCGAGGACCAGGCACGGGATGCGGGCCGACATCAAGATCGCGTACTTGCGCCGCCGCGTGGCGTACTGCTCGGAATACGATGGCTCCGCCGCCGTGATGAGGACCGGGGTGTCGTTCTGGGCCCGGTAGCCATGCTCGTGGTCCCGCACGCCATCACCTCCGTCCTCCATGCTCCCACCATCTCGCGGTGGCGTACCGGGCGGCTGGAGGCAAATCTCTACTTGTTCGCCTTGGCGGCGGCCTTCCGCTGCTGCTTGTACTCCCGAACCTTGCCCAGCGACTGGGCGTCGGTCACGTCGGCGGCAGACCGGTAGACGCCCTCGTCACCGTAGGAGCCAGCAGCCTCCCGCCAGCCCTGCGGCTGGATGCCACGTTGCTTGCCCAGCAGCGCCACGAAGATCTGCGCCTTCTGCTTCCCGTACCCCGGCAGCGCCATCAGCCGGGCCAGTAACTCCCGCGCATCCGAGACGTCGCGCCACAACCCGGTCACGTCGCCGTCGTAACGCTCGACCAGCGCCTGGGCGAGTTCCTGCACGCGCCCCGCCATCGACCTGGGGTACCGGTGCAACGCCGGCTGCCGGGCGAACAGGTCGGCGAGCGCTTCCTGGTCGTACTCGGCCAACTGGTGCGCGTCCAAGTCGTGCCCCAGCCGCTGCTGCAACTCGTACGGGGCCGCGAAGGCCCGCTCCATCGGTACTTGCTGATCGAGCAGCATCGCAAGGAGCAGCGCCAACGGTTCCCGTTCCAGCAATGCATCCGCCGGTGGGTCCTGGCTCAACATCAAGCTCACCGGGAACCTCCTCGAGTGTCTGTGCAGATCGGCGTTCGCGGCCGCAGTCATAGCGTCCGCGGCAGGTATTGACTCGATTGTGACAGCGATGCTCGCCTGGCGAGCCTACCTGGCATGATCGCTGCCGTGCTTCCCCGGCTGACCGGTGACCACGCCAACCGGCTGCGCGTCGCGCTGCGGCTGACCGGCTACGACACCGCAGGGGTGCGCGCCCTGCTCGGTGCGGCGGAGCCCGAATCGGCGGTGGCTGCCGCGGTCGCCCCCGCTGGCGCCCGCAGCGGCAGTGGCCTGCGGGCTGCTGCTCCCGGCGAGACTTGCCCTATGACAGCGGTGGCGCCATGAGAGCGGTGGTGAGCCGGGTCACCGAGGCGGCTGTGCTGGTCGACGGCCAGGTGGTCGGCGAGCTGACCGGACCGGGGTTGCTGGTGCTGCTGGCCGTCACTCACGAGGATGGCCCCGAGCAGGCCGACACGATGGCACGCAAGCTCCATGAGCTGCGGATCCTGCGCGAAGGGCGCTCAGTATCCGACACTGCCGATGCGCCAGGCGCCGGCGCGGGGGTGCTGGTAGTGAGCCAGTTCACGCTCTACGGGACGACCCGCAAGGGCAGACGGCCCTCCTTCACCGCAGCTGCCCGTCCAGAGCACGCCGAGCCGCTGGTCGAGGAGGTCGTCGCCCGGCTCAGGGCGCGCGGTGCCACGGTGGCCACCGGCCGGTTCGGCGCGATGATGGCCGTGCGCAGCATCGCCGACGGCCCCTACACGGTGCTCGTCGAGGTTGGTGGCCCGGCACGACCCGCCAACCGGGGCTGAGGGCTACTACCCCGACCGGGGCAGCCGCTCACCGCCGCCGAACCTGAGAATTGCCTAAGGGTCCTGGGGATGCCAGCACTACACCCGGCGCTCGCTCGTCGAGCCAGAGTGGGGCCGGGAACGAAATCCGGGCACCCGACGTTGTCCCCGGTGTCGCCGCGGGTACTCCAGTCAGGCGGACCGTACAGCATTGCATGCCGGCCCGGAGCGCACCCGGGTCGGCAGAAACACCATCGCAGGGAGGACCCGATGACCGCCGCACAGAACACCCTGGAAAAGCAGGAAGCTGGTGTCGATGCGGACCTCGACGCCCAGAGTCCCGCAGCGGACCTGGTCCGGGTTTACCTCAATGGTATCGGGCGCACTGCACTGCTCACCGCCCAACAGGAAGTGGAGCTTGCCAAGAGCGTGGAGGCCGGCGTGTTCGCCCGTCACATGCTGGACACCGCATCCCGGCTCTCCCCCACCCAACGGGTCGACCTGACTCGAGTCGTGCGTGACGGCGACGTGGCCAAGAACCATCTCCTCGAGGCCAACCTCCGGCTGGTGGTGTCGCTGGCCAAGCGTTATACCGGACGCGGTATGCCGCTGCTGGACCTGATCCAGGAGGGCAACCTGGGCCTGATCCGCGCCGTCGAGAAGTTCGACTACACCAAGGGCTTCAAGTTTTCCACCTACGCCACCTGGTGGATTCGCCAGGCCATCACCCGCGGTATGGCCGACCAGAGCCGAACGATCCGGCTGCCGGTGCACCTGGTCGAGCAGGTGAACAAGCTCGCCCGAATCAAGCGAGACCTGCACCAACAGCTCGGCCGGGAGGCCACTCACCAGGAACTGGCCGATGAGTCCGGCATCCCGCTGGAGAAGGTGGCCGACCTACTGGATCACTCCCGGGACCCGGTCAGCCTGGACATGCCGGTCGGCGCCGAGGAGGAAGCGCCGCTTGGTGACTTCATCGAGGACGCCGAGGCGGCCGACGCCGAGTCCGCAGTGATTTCCGGGCTCCTGCAGGATGACCTGCGCCGTGTGCTGGCCACCCTCGAAGACCGGGAACAGAAGGTCATCCGGCTGCGCTACGGCCTCGACGACGGCCAGCCGCGCACGCTGGACCAGATCGGTAAACGGTTCGGCCTCTCCCGGGAACGGGTCCGCCAGATCGAACGGGAGGTCATGGCCAAGCTGCGCGCCGGTGATCGCGCCGAGCGACTCCGGGCCTACGCCAGCTGACCCCGCGACCTCAGCGGCCAATCCGCACCCGGTCGCCTGCCCCGGAAGGTCGGGCTCGTCGGGGCGGGCCCGACCTTCCGACTTCAGCCACCACCTGCCGCCGACGGCGCCGGGTAACTGGACACCGGCGGCTGCGGATTCGATAGTCCCTCGAACCCGACCAGATCGGGCTGCTCGGCACACGCCACCAGCGTAGCCACCACAGTGAGGCCGCTCACCGCCGATGCCACACGTCTCATGCCCAACCAGACGAAACGATGAGTACCTCGGGTTGCCTACGGCCGCTGGTCAGTCCCGCGGGTCATCGGGATCGAGGTCGTGCAGCGGGAAGACCGCACGGCGGGTCTCCCGGATCGCCCGGTCAACCCCGGTGCCCCCAGACCCGTCCCAGGGTGTCCAACGAGGTTCGACACCGTCGCTCATCGAGGTCGGCAGCGGCACCCCTCGGGCCACGGTGACGGTATGCGCGACCCAGTCGGCGGGCAGCGGGGTGTGCGGATCGACGTCGCTGCCCAGCAATGCGGCCAGCAGATGCGTCCAGGAACGGGGTACTACGCGGAACAACGAGTACCCACCCCCGCCCAAGGCCAGCCAGCGCCCGCCCGCTGCTCTCTCGGCCACGTCGCGCAGCGCGCGGTGCGCGGCGCGCTGGCCGTCCACTGACAGCGCGAGGTCGGCGAGCGGGTCCTCGGCGTGGGTGTCCGCGCCGTGCTGGGTCACCAGCAGTTCCGGGTCGAAGCTCCGCAGCAGGCCGGGCACCACGGCGTGGAAGGCTCGCAGCCATTCGTCATCGCCGGTGCCGGGGGGCAGCGGCAGGTTGACCGAGTAACCCTCGGCACCGGGGGCACCGATATCGGCGGAGTACCCGGTGCCTGGCCAGAGCGTGGCCGGATGCTGATGCAACGAGATGGTGAGCACCCGAGCGTCATCGATGAAGGCATCCTGCACGCCGTCGCCGTGGTGCACGTCGATATCCACATAGGCCACCCGGGCCACGCCGCAGTCGAGCAGCCTGCGGATCGCCAGCGCGCAGTCGTTGTAGACACAGAAACCGGCCGCCCGGCTGCGGGTCGCATGGTGCAGCCCCCCGGCGATGTTCACCGCCCGCACCGCGCGGCCGGCGAGGATCTCGTCGGCGGCCACCAGCGAACCGCCGGCAACCAGGGCGGAGGACTCGTGCATCCGAGGGAAGACCGGGTTGTCCGCGGTACCGAGGCCGTACCCGAGGTAGCCGGGGACCTGCGGGGCGCGTTTGACCGCAGCGATGTAATCGTCCGAGTGCACGGTGCGCAGCTCGTCGTCGGTGGCAGGCACCGGCACCAGCGGCTGCACGCCGTCGAGAACCCCCAACGAGCGAGCCAGCCGAATGGTGAGGTCCAGCCGGATGGGATTGAGCGGGTGCCTCCCGCCGAGGTCGTAGCCGAGGAATGCCTCATCCCAGACGACGGCCGCAGCGGCAGGAGTCCGGGGAAGTATCACAGTCGCGGACGGTACCGGTCGGGACGCACACCGACGAGGTGGCGGCCCACCGGGAGCGCCGGGATGTGGCCGGCCTCTCTGCCATCGCAGAGCGTGACAACTCGCCCGTCTTCACTCCTAGACCACTACCATGGCAGTGGATGAAGGAGACTGGTGTGAACGATCTCATCGACACCACAGAGATGTACCTGCGCACCATCTTCGAGCTCGAGGAGGAAGGTGTGGTTGCGCTGCGCGCGCGGATAGCCGAGCGCCTGGGGCAGAGCGGGCCCACGGTCAGCCAGACAGTGGCTCGGATGGAGCGTGACGGCCTGCTGACCGTGGCCGACGATCGGCACCTCGAGTTGACCGACGCGGGCCGCAACAGGGCTACGTCGGTGATGCGTAAGCACCGCCTGGCCGAGCGTCTGTTGGTGGACGTGATCGGCCTGGAGTGGGAACAGGTGCACATCGAGGCCTGCCGCTGGGAGCATGTGATGAGCGATGCGGTGGAGCGCAAGCTGATCGCGTTGCTGGACAACCCGACCACCTCGCCGTACGGCAACCCGATCCCTGGGCTCGACGAACTCGGAGCCGGGCAGGTCGCTGCCCCGATCGAGCCTGACCTGGTCCGTCTGGACGACGTGGCCCGCCGCGGCGGCGGTACCGTAGAGGTCCGACGTATCGCCGAGCACGTGCAGCTGGACCCGGCCTTGATGGCGGACCTGCACAAGGTCGACGCGGTGCCCGGCAACATGGTGCAGGTCGCTGCCCTCGGCCGGTCAGGCGCTCACGTGGTGCTCACCGGTGCAGGGTCCACGGTCGAGGTGGACAACGCGTTGGCGCACGCGGTGCTGGCTCGTCGCCGGTGACCCAGCCAGACCGGATGCGGCTGCTGGTCACCGGGTGACCCGCTCACCGCCTTGGCCCCGATCGTCGCCTGCGCGTGCGGCGCGGGGGCCGTCGCAGCGCCTCACTAGCGTCTACCGCCACGGTGCGCAGCACCTCCGGAGGCAGTCCCCCATCCAGCGCTGCTCGCAGAAGCCCGGACAGCGAGTGGTCCGGGCAGGATCGCAACGCTGCGTCCAGTGCGAGACCGGCCAGCGCACCGTCTCCGCGAAGGTAGGCGACCAACGCCAGCAGCGCCGCCGGTTCGGCTCGCTGCGGTGCTGGGGTCGCTCGTACGAGGGCCAGCCAGAGTCGCTCGGCGGCAACCGCACCGGGACCGGTGCACCACCGCAGACAGGCGTCACGCACCCGGTGGTCACACAGCGCGGAGGCGACCTCGGCGACAGTCCTGTCGCTCAGTTCGACCTGCCCCGTGGACGCCTCCCGGTGCAGCTCTTCCAGCCGTGCGAGCCTCCGGGCTCTCAGCCCGGCACTCATCGGATGTTCGGCATCGGCTGCCTGGAGCAGCAGCGCCCGCCGCTGCAGCACCGCGGGCTCCTCCGCGAGGAGCAGGCCGGCTAGTTCGTCCCGATCGCCGAAGGTGACCCCACCGGCCGCGACCGTGGCGGCCGCCAACGGGGTAGCCGCAGGGTCGGCGACCGTGCCTGCGCAGCGCGGGTCGTCGTAGCAGCGCCACAGCGCGCCGCCCGCTGTCGCCGCCGCCCACACCCCATGCACAACCGGCAGGCCGGCAGCGGCGAACACGCTGTCCACCACATCGACCAGCGGGTGATACGGGGGGTTGCCATCCGAGCTGAGCGCACCCCCGATCACCACCAGTGCGACTCCGGTGGGTCGCTGTCGAGCCACCGGCAGCAACATCTGCTCGGCCAGCGCCGGAGCCAGCTGGGTGTCGACCAGATCGGCCCGCAAGGTCAGGCCCAGCCTCGTGCCGTGCAACGCCAGCAGGATCACCGAGTCGTGCGGGTGGAAGCCGAGCAGATGCGGCACAGCGGCAATCAGCTCGGCGGGGTCGGAGAGCCGGATACGGTCGGCGGGAGGTGCGTTCATGGCGTCCACGGTCCTGCCACCACACCTGCGGGTACAGCAGCGTGGCCGCCGACTGTGGACGGCACCCCCACGTGTGCACAACTCCCTCACTGCGGCGCTGCGGACCGCCAGAATGTCCGACCAGCGGCTATTCTGCGCGCCCGTTGGAGATCCCGAGGTGATGCGGCCGACGGCAGACGTAGGTCACCGCTGGAGGCAGGTTCCGCCAGACCGTACGAGTGGTCAGGACCTCGTCGAACACCTCGTCGAGCAGCGCGCGGAATCGTCGCGCCCGGGTTATCGGCAAGGCATGCACATAGGCGAGGGTGGTGAACGACCCCTCTGATCGGAGCGAGCGCGCGATGGCCTCGATGATGGCCCGCTGCGCGGGCGCCCCGATCAGGGACCAGGGCAGTCCGCTGACCACGACGTCGACACCGGGCACGTCATGCTCGGCGAGCAGCCACTCTAGCTCCGCGGCGTCCCCGGCCAGTACCTCGACATCCGGGTACTCAGCACGCAGGTGCGCAGCCAGCACGGGATCGATCTCGACCGCCACCTGCCGCCCGCGACCGGCCAGCCGATGTTCGATAGCGGTGGTGACCGACCCGGTGCCCGGCCCTAGCTCGATCACGACTGGATCACCGACGCGCGGCACCACGGCGGCCAGCCGGGCGGCAAGGTGCGATGAACTCGGCGCCACGGCTCCCATCGTGGCTGGGCTGCGTAGCGCGGCGGCAAGGAAGGGGGCGAGGTGTCGCGGTCCCAGCGGCATAAGGCCAGAGCGTGCCCGGCGCCGCCGCAGGTGTGAAATTGATCTTCCTACTAACACGGTACGAACTCGGGATCCACCTGCTCGGCGAGGTCACCGCCCGCCGACCGGTTCCCCCATGCCGTCTCGTCGGAGCCCAAGCGGAGCATCCGGGACCCCCGCCCGGGCGGAGTCGTCTTGATCATGTCAGCCGACCTGATCCTCGGGTTGCTGCCCCGCAGGTACTCCTTGATCCAGGCCAGCTCGCCGCCCAACGGCGGGATCTCGGCGATCAACTCGTCCGGCAGGCCCAGCGCCTGGCCGAGGTGCTGGTTGATGTCGGCGTCGATGGCCGGCACCGGCTGGCCGAGCGCGACAAGGTGGCGGGTGAACAGGGCTGACAGGGTGGTCTTCCCGCTGCCACCCTTCCCCACGAAGGCGATGCGCACTGTAGATCTATCTCTTCCCTGACGGCGACAACTGCAGAGAGCGTAACGATAGTCGTTACCACTAATGCCCGCCGGTACCGGCCCTCTTAGCGGCCGCCATCGCGGGGCCCTGCACCGCGATCTGCAGTCCCGAGCAGGTCGCCGACCGGTCCAGCAGCACCGCACATCGCCAGCCGGCCGGCACGGCGCCGGCGAGCAGCGCGCGGCGTACCAGGTCGGCGCGGGCGACGTGGCGGGCGAAGGAACGAGGTGGGATCAGCCGTCCACGGGCCCGCTGACCATCCAGCGCCAGCTCCGGCGGTACATCCAGCCAGACGAACACCGCGGGCCGCCCGGACAGCCTGGCCAGCGCGGCCAGCGCGGCGCGGGTGCAGGCCCGGGTGGCCGGATCGTGCACCAGCACCGGCCCGGGCACGCACAGCACCGCCATCAGCACCCGCAGGTGGTGCCCAACATGCACCAAGGGCCGATACGCCCGATAGGGCAGCCAGGAAGGTAACCGGGTGCCGAACAACTGCCGCAGCTGATCAGAGTCCCGCACGGTGACTGCTGAGTTGTCTCGAAGGCCGGCGAGCAGCGTGCTCTTCCCGGCTCCCGGTAGCCCGGCGAGCAGGACCAGGTCCCGCGGGCCGACCTTAATCGGGTGCATTCCCGCTCAACGCTCCGGGGGTGTGGTCCCTTCCCGTGCCGGGAACGGGATGAATCCGAGGGTGTACCGCGTTGTATTCACCGTACGCGGCGCCGAGCGGAGCCGACCAGCAGTGGTAAGGACAAGGTGATTGTCAGTGACCGGCGAGCTGTACCGGATCGAGGCGGATGCATCGGCCCCGAGGGGTGCGGTGCTGCTGCACGCACTGAGCGGATTCGTTGATGCCGGCCATGCCGGACGCCTGGCGGTGGCGCACCTGCTGGCGAACCTGGAGCACCGGGTGCTCGCCACATTCGACGTCGATCAGCTGATCGACTATCGCTCCCGGCGACCATCAATGACCTTTGACAAGGACCACTGGGTGAGCTACGAGGACCCCAGGCTGGTCCTTTATGAGGCGCGCGACGAGGTGGGCACCATGTTCCTGGTGCTGGCAGGCGCGGAACCAGACCTGCAGTGGGAGCGGTTCACCGATGCGGCCCGCGAGCTGGTCGAGCGGTTCGGGGTGGGCTTGACGGTGGGCCTGGGTGCAATCCCGATGGCGGTGCCACACACCCGACCGGTCACGGTGACCGCGCACGCCACCCGTCCCGAACTGGTGTCCTCCTACCAGCGGTGGTTCGGCACGCTGGAGGTTCCCGGCAGTGCGAGCGCGCTGCTGGAGCTGCGGCTGGGTGAGGCCGGGCACGACGCGATGGGCTTCATCGTGCACGTGCCGCACTACCTGACCCGTATCGAGTACCCAGAATCCGCGCGGGGCCTGCTGGAACACGTCGCCCGCAACACCGGACTGGAACTGCCTAGTGAGGCGCTGCGCCCCGCAGCACAGCGGGTGCTCGCCGAGGTGGAGCAGCAGATCTCCAGCTCCAAGGAGACCGCATCACTGGTGGCCGGTCTGGAGGCGCGCTTCGACACCGTCACCGGCGAGGCCGGCCAGCGCCCGATGCTGGCTACCGACGCCGAACCGTTGCCCACCGGCGAGGAGATCGCCGCGGAGTTGGAGCAGTTCCTGGCTCAACGGGAGGATGGCACCACCGAAGGCTGAGCCGGGTTACCGTCCTCGCAACTCCGCGGTAACCCACACCTACGCGCCCTTTCCTAGGGTCGGATACAGCCGTGAAACGGAGGACCGGTGGTCTACCGCCCGCGGGCGCCGGACTCTGGCGGGCGCCGCCACCCCCGGCGTCATCACCCTCTCGGAGGCTGCATGCTGAACACGGTCCTGGACTACGGTGTCCGGCCGCTGGCCTGGTTGGCCCTGCGCCCTTCGGTGCATGGCGCGCAGTTCGTCCCGGACCACGGGCCGGTCATCCTCGCGAGCAACCATCTGTCCTTCATGGACAGTGTGGTGATCCCCCTGGTGCTCCCCCGGCAGGTGACCTTCCTGGCCAAGGCGGAGTACTTCGAAGGCCGCGGAGTGCGTGGTGGGCTGAGCCGTCGGTTCTTCTTGGCGATGGGTCATGTGCCGGTCCAGCGCGGCCACGGACGCGCCGCATGGGGGGCGGTACGCGTCGCGCAGGGGGTACTGGCCCGCGGTGGGGCACTGGCGATCTACCCCGAGGGCACCCGATCCCTGGACGGCCGGCTCTACCGCGGCCGGACCGGGGTAGCGCGGCTCACCCTGCTCACCGGCGCTCCGGTCGTGCCGGTTGCGCTGGCAGGCACCGAGCGGGTGCAGCCGGTGGGTAGCCGCCTTCCCCGGCCACATCCGGTGACGGTTCGATTCGGTCGCCCGCTGGAGTTCTCCCGATACTCGGGCAAGGAACGGCAGATTCCTGTGCTGCGCGCGATCACCGACGAGATCGTGGGTGCCATCCGGACCCTGTCCGGGCAGGAGTACGTCGACACCTTCCATCCGGCTGCGGCCGCCTGACCTGCCATACCCGTCCTCTCACGTGGCCCGGGCAGGTCGCGGGCCGGGCCACGCTGTCCGCGTGCAGAGCGATGCGCCGACAGTCGACTAGCTGCAGCCGCTGGTAGAGCCGCAGCCTTCGCAGACGTAGCAGGAACCGGCTGGGCGCATCTTGGTGCCACAGGTCAGGCAAAGCGGCGCGTCGGCCGCCTTGCCCTGCTGCAGCTCCCACAGCTCGGTCGAACTGCCCACGTACACCGGTGCGGGACGGGCCTGGCGCGCGGTGGGCGGGGCGGTGGAATCGACTGAGGTGCGCAGTGACTCGACGTCGACCCCGCCGTCCTGGTCGGTGCGGTAGCCGGCCGACACCTGCGCTGTGCGTTCCTCGGCGGACAGGATGCCCAGCTGCTCGCGCTTCTGCTTGGGCAGGTAGTCCAGCGCGATCCGGCGGAAGAGGTAGTCCACCACGCTGGTGGCCATCCGGATGTCCGGGTCATCGGTCATGCCAGCCGGGTCGAAGCGCATGTTGACGAACTTGGAGACGTAGGTCTCCAGGGGCACGCCGTACTGCAGCGCTATCGAGATCGCCATCGAGAAAGCGTCCATGACCCCGGCCAAGGTGGAGCCCTGTTTGGACATCTTCACGAAGATCTCGCCGAGCCCATCGTCCGGATAGGACCCCGCCGTCAAATAACCTTCGGCGCCGCCGACCGTGAACGAGACGGTCTCGCTGGGCCGCTTCTTGGGTAGCCGCTTGCGCACCGGCCTTCCCTCGGCGATCCCCTTCTCCGCCGCGGTAGCCAGCAACGCCGTCTTGCCGGAGGACAACGGCTGCCCCACCTTGCAGTTGTCCCGATAGATTGCCAGCGCCTTGAGCCCCATCTTCCAGGACTGAAAATAGATTTCCTCGACGTCGGACACGGTAGCCTTCTCCGGCATATTGACAGTCTTGGAGATAGCGCCGGAAATGAACGGCTGGGTCGAGGCCATCATCCGAACGTGCCCCATCGGTGCGATCGCCCGCTCCCCCATCGCGCAGTCGAAGACCTCGTAGTGCTCCGGGCGCAAACCCGGGGCGTCGATGACGTGACCGTGTTCGGCGATGTAGTCGATGATCGCCTCGCTCTGCTCGTCATGATAGCCGAGCGCCGCTAGTGCCTTGGGCACGGTCTGGTTGACGATCTGCATCGACCCGCCGCCGACCAGCTTCTTGAACTTCACCAGCGAGAAGTCCGGCTCGATCCCGGTCGTGTCGCAGTCCATCATGAAGCCAATAGTTCCCGTCGGCGCGATCACCGAGGCTTGCGCATTGCGCCAACCATTCTGCTTACCGATCTGAACGCCCTCCTGCCACGCCTGGCTCGCGGCTTTCTGCACCACCCGGTCGTTGTGGTGGTAGGTGCGGATCAGATCGTTGGCCGCCGCGTGCTTACGCATCACCCGCTGGTGAGGTTCTGCGTTGCGGGCATAGCCCTCGTACGGGCCCACCACCCTGGCCAGCTCCGCGGAGCGCTTGTAGGCGATACCCGTCATCAGCGAGGTGATCGCCGCGGCCAGCGCCCGCCCGCCGTCCGAGTCGTAAGCGTGCCCGGTGGCCATCAGCAGCGCACCCAGGTTGGCGTACCCGATACCGAGCTGACGGAACGCGCTGGTCACCTCGGTGATCTTCGCTGTCGGGAAGTCCGCAAAGCAGATCGAGATGTCCATCGCGGTGATGACAAGCTCGACGGTCCTGGCGAACAGCTCCGCGTCGAACGTGAGGTCCTCGCGGAGGAACTTCATCAGGTTGATCGACGCAAGATTGCAGCTCGAATTATCCAGATGCAGGTACTCGGAACACGGATTAGAAGCAGTGATCCGTCCGGATTCGGGACAGGTGTGCCAGTCGTTGATCGTGTCGTCGTACTGCAGGCCGGGATCGGCGCACTCCCAGGCAGCCTGGGTGATGTCGCGGAAGAGCTTCTTAGCACGCACCGTCTCGATGACCTCACCGGTCAAACGGGCGCGCAGCCCGAACTCAGCGTCGGTTTCCACCGCGCGCATGAACTCGTCGGATACCCGCACGGAGTTGTTCGCATTCTGGTACTGGACCGAGGTGATGTCCTTGCCGCCGAGGTCCATGTCGTAGCCGGCGTCGCGCAGCACCCGGATCTTGCGCTCCTCCGCAGCCTTGGTCTGCACGAACTCACCGATGTCGGGGTGGTCCACATCGAGCACCACCATCTTGGCGGCCCGCCGGGTGGCGCCGCCGGACTTGATGGTCCCGGCCGACGCATCCGCCCCACGCATGAAACTCACCGGTCCGGACGCGGTTCCGCCGGAGGACAACAGTTCCTTGGAAGAACGGATGCGGGAGAGGTTGAGCCCGGCGCCCGACCCCCCCTTGAAGATCAACCCCTCTTCGCGGTACCAGTTGAGGATCGACTCCATGGTGTCGTTGACGGAAAGAATGAAACAATTGTGCACCCGAAGGTTGCCCGACAGGTACTCTCCCGACTCCGTCTGGATGTCAAAGACCTCCATAGTGCCGCGACGCTCGATCCCGGTGATCTCGATCGCTCGAGAATCGATCTCCTGTTCCCCGAACGCCGCGCGGCGGTGCCACTCAAGCTGATCGCCGGGGCGGAGCTCACCAGCCGGTACGAACCTCCCACAGCCTTCATCGCTGGAGCGCCACACGAGGTGGTCGGCTGTGACGTCCAGTGCATGGCCCACCTTGGTGTGGATCCGCAGGACTTCCTTGACCCCGTTCGCCGTGGTGGCCACCACCCGGGTTAGGCCGTGTGCGTCGTAGACCTTCGTGCCGACTGCGTCGTCCTCGACCAGGCGGCCGATCGGCACCATCCCCGCAGGGGTGCTGACCAGCGAATCGTAGGGTTGGCACGCCGAGACCTGCTGGGGCGAGGCGGTGCCGACGTTGAACCAGACCGGGGAGTTGAAGCTGAACACCTGGTGCAGCAGCATCCAGATCAGTTCATGGGAGAAGATCTCCTTGTCGGTCTCGGTGGCGAAGTACCCATGCTGCATCCCGGCGTCGGCGTAGGTCATCACCACCCGGTCGATCAGCTGGCGAAGGCTCGACTCGCGCTGTTCGCTACCGGCGGCGCCGCGGAAGTACTTGCTGGTGACGATGTTGACCGCGTTGACCGACCAGAAGTCGGGAAACTCCACCCCGCGCTGCTCGAAGTTGACCGTGCCGTCCCGCCAGTTCGTCATCACGACGTCTCGGCGTTCCCAGCTGACTTCGTCGTAGGGGTGGCGGCCCTCGGTGGTGTAGACCCGCTCCATCCGTAGCGCGCGCTTGGGCTGCGCGGCACGGGCGGCTCCCCCGTCCTGCGCCCCGGCAGTGGTCGGAGTCCCGACGGTCTCGGTCATCTGCTCCCTCTCTGTCATGGTGTGCATGCCTTCCCGTCCGGGATCTTCCGTCCGGAGCGGTCGACCTCGCGCAGGCATCGGATCTCCTTCTCGAAGTCCTCGATCGAGGAGAAAGACCGGTACACGCTGGCAAAGCGCAGGTAGGCCACTTCGTCGAGGTCTCGCAATGGACCGAGGATGGCTAACCCGACCTCGTGGCTGGGCACCTCGGCGCTACCCGAGGACCGGATCACCTCCTCCACCCGGTGCGCGAGTTGCTGCAGTGCGTCCTCATCCACCGGACGTCCCTGGCATGCCCTGCGCACCCCGCGGACCACCTTCTCCCGGCTGAACGGCTCGGTGACACCGGAACGCTTTACCACGGCGAGCACCGGCTCCTCCACCGTGGTGAACCGTCGACCGCACTCCGGGCAGGACCGCCGCCGGCGGATCGCTTGCCCGTCCTCGACCTCGCGCGAATCAACGACGCGCGAGTCGCAGTGACGGCAGAACGGACAACGCATACCTCTCACCCCTTCCCCACGTCAGACGGTTGTTGACCACTCGAGACCAGGGATTCCACTGTGATCGCCAGCCCCAAGCTGAGGGTGGCGAGCTGTCAGCCGATAACCAGGCCCAACCTGTGGGTGAACGACATCGCTGTAACTACTATATGTTGGGGTCGGCGGTAAGTCGAGCCGCCACGACACACAACATCCGTGCCACCTGGCCGGTCGCCCGGAAACGTGCGACAGCCCAGCGCTACCGCCCGGCGGGCACCTGTAACTGCTGACCGGGTTGCACGGCCGAGTCGGCCATTCCGTTCAGTTGCCGGATCCGTTCCACCACCTCGCGCGGGTCCGACTCGGGCGCCACCCGCTGCGCAACGTCCCATACGGTCTCGCCAGCACCTACCCGGATCAAGGCTGTCTCGGCCGGGAGCTCCGCACTGGACGCCTGACCCAGCCAGCCCAGACCACCGATCACGGCAAGCGTGACCACGGCGGCCGCCAGCAGGCGCATCGGCCTGCCCCGCTGGGCTGCCGGGATGCGCCCAGCCTCCACCCGGCCCAGGCGACGCGCGGACGGCACGGGACCAGGGCGACGCGCCGACGGCGTCGAAATCGGACGCAGCTGCGCAGGTGGACGGGCGGGCGCCGCCCGGCGCGCGGGCTGGGGCCGCACTAGCGAACGTCCCGGCCACCGACCCGCCGCGTTACCACCGTCCGCCGAGCTGACCCTAGGGTCGTCCGCAGCGGGCCACTTGCGCAACTCTGCCGGTGCAGTCATGACGCCCTCCTCACTCACCTACCATCGAACACGGGTTCGATCGAACTGCTGTGCGAGGTGTACCACGCCGCCCCGACAGAATCTGCGAATCCGCGGCGTGTTGTCGAACAGATGTTTGATCTCTGGACCTGCGCTGGCTAGCGTCGGCGCCGAGAGCGGGCCAGGTCTGGTCCGCTCTGGGTCAGGCGGTGGCCATGAGGAGGAGTGGTGGACCAGAAGCGGAGCGGCGAACCGGAACCAGCCGATTCGGGAGCACAGGCGCCGAGCGCGAGCAGTGACAGGGCTGGTGACAGGGCTGGTGACAGGGCTGCCGCGCAGGTGCACGCCTTCCCCGACCCCGAAGAGAGCCCTAGGGGCGACGACCTCACCCTCCGGCAGCGCCGGGTCCTCGAGGTGATCAGGGACTGGGTGGAGCGGTTCGGCTACCCACCCAGCGTGCGCGAGATCGGTGAAGCGGTCGGGCTCACCTCCACCTCATCGGTCGCGCACCAACTGCGCGCCCTGGAACGCAAGGGATACCTGCGCCGCGATCCCAACCGGCCCCGCGCGGTCGGCGTCCGGCCGGCAGAGGCAGCCCCCGAGGCTCCGGAGCCCGCGGACGAGGAACATTCCCGCCCCCGCCCCACGTACGTGCCGGTGGTCGGCCGGATCGCGGCGGGCGGTCCGGTGCTCGCCGAGGAGGCCGTCGAGGATGTCTTCCCGCTGCCCAGGGAGATCGTCGGTGAGGGAGCACTGTTCCTGCTGCGGGTGGCGGGTGACTCCATGGTCGAGGCGGCGATCACCGATGGGGACTGGGTCGTCGTGCGCCAGCAGCCCACCGCCGACAACGGCGACATCGTCGCCGCCATGATCGACGGCGAGGCGACGGTGAAGACGTTCAAGCGCCGCGAAGGGCACATCTGGCTACTTCCGCACAACTCCGCCTACGAGCCGATCCCCGGGGACGAAGCAACCGTGCTCGGCCGGGTGGTGGCTGTGCTGCGGCGCCTCTGACCGCTCAGCGGGCCCGCTGCCGTCTCCGTAGGGCCAGCAGTGCCAGGACGCCGACGAGGCCCCCTGCGACAGCAGCGGGCTGCCACGGTGCATGCCTCTCGGCGCCGGTCTCAGCCACCGGTTCGGGAGGCGGACCTGCGCGTTCCCGCCCTACCGGCACGGGTGGGGCGACCAGGGCGGCGGCGCCGGGCACCGCGCGAATCGGAGCCCTGCCCGCGGAGCGGGACAGCCCTTCGGACCCCGACAGCAGGGTCCCGTCCGGTGCCAGCGCCAGTGCCTCGCCCTGGGGCTCGTGGGGGAGCGGGATCCGCACCGGCGCCGTGGCGAGGGCCGCGAGGAGGTTCCCGTCCGGCACCGCGAACAAGTAGGCGTCGGCATAGGTGCGCAGGGCGATCACCTGACCGTCGGCGCTGACCGCTCCCCCGGTGACCAGCACTGACCCGATAGTGCCTGCCGGACCACCCGGTGTGTCGGTCGGCTCGATCCGCACTGTGGCGACCTGCTCCAGCGGCGTGGGTCCTGGCTCGACGAGCGTCCCGGCAGGCCGGTACACCCGGGCGATGCCCACCAGTTCCTTGGTCACCAAGTACGGCACGCCGGCCTGATCCAGCAGCAGTGCCTCCGCGTCGTGCGGCCCGTCCGGGTAGGTCAGCTCCGAGTCGACCGGGGTGCACAGCTCCGGTACCACGGGCTGCGCGTCGGCCTGCGACCCGGCGGTGAGGATGGTCAGCAGGAGCGCCGACCCGAGCGCAGGCAGGACGGCTGACACCGCGGCCCGCGGCCCGCGGTACACCGGGTCAGGCCTGCACCAGATACCCGGCCAATG
Organism: Pseudonocardiaceae bacterium; assembly: GCA_050699435.1. Lineage (GTDB taxonomy): Bacteria > Actinomycetota > Actinomycetes > Mycobacteriales > Pseudonocardiaceae. Next base: position 51,011 of record JBOHGM010000002.1, read on the forward strand.
CGCCGGCGAGGTCCGGGCGCACCCGCGCCCGCAGCCGGGTGCCGTCCTCGGTGTGGTCGGTGCCGAGCACCTCGCCCTCCGCGTGCACCCGCGCTACCAGAGCCCCCTGGGTCCACGGCAACAGCGCGTCGACCACGACCTCCGGATGGGGCAGCGCCTCGGTGATCCGCTCGACCAGGCCCGAGAGGCCCGCGCCGGTGTGCGCGGAGACGAACGAGGCAGTCGGCAGCAGATGACGCAGCCGAGACAGCACGAGCGGATCGGCGTCGTCGGTCTTGTTCACCACCAGCAGCTCGGGGGGCATCGGGGTCTGGCGCCCCTCGGTGATCTCGGCGAGCACCTCGCGCACCGCCTCCACCTGCCGCTCGGGCATCGAGTCGGCTCCATCCACCACGTGCAGCAGCACATCGGCTTCCGCCGCATCTTCCAGGGTGGAGCGGAACGCCTCCACCAGCTGGTGCGGCAGGTGCCGGACGAATCCGACGGTGTCGGTGAGCGTGTAGTCCCGGCCATCCGGGGTGGCGGCCCGGCGAGTGGTGGGGTCCAGGGTGGCGAACAGGGCGTCCTGCACCAGCACGTCGGCTCCGGTGAGCGCATTGAGCAGGCTGGACTTCCCCGCATTGGTATAGCCAACGATCGCCACGCCGGGTACCTCGTTTGCGCGCCTACGGCCGCGCTTGGTGTCGCGGACCGTGCGCATCGCGGCGATCTCCCTGCGCAGCTTGGCGATCCGGCGGTGGATCCGCCGCCGGTCGGTCTCCAGCTTGGTCTCACCAGGGCCGCGGGTGCCGACGCCCCCGCCCTGGCCGCCTGCCTGGCCGCCGGCCTGCCGGGACAGCGACTCACCCCAGCCGCGCAGCCGCGGCAGGAAGTAGCTGAGCTGGGCCAGCTCGACCTGGGCCTTGCCCTCCCGGGAGCGGGCGTGCTGGGCGAAGATGTCCAGGATCAAGGCGGTCCGGTCGATGACCTTGACCTTGAGCTTGGCCTCCAGCTGCCGCAACTGACCGGGGGTGAGCTCGCCGTCGCAGATGACGGTGTCGGCCGCGGCGCTGAGCACCACCTCGCGCAATTCGAGCACCTTGCCCGAACCGACGTAGGTGGCCGGGTCGGGACGCTCACGGCGCTGCACGAGCCCGTCGAGCACCTGCGACCCCGCGGTCTCGGCGAGCCGGGCCAGCTCGGCAAGCGACGCATCGGCGTGGGCCGCGGAGCCCTCGGTCCACACCCCGACGAGTACCACGCGCTCCAGGCGCAGCCGCCGGTACTCGACCTCGGTGACGTCGATGAGCTCGGTGGACAGGCCTGCCACGCGGCGTAGCGCGGAGCGCTCCTCGAGGTCCAGCTCGCCCCGGGAGGCGGCGGACCGGTCGGGCAACTCCTCATCGGCCCAGTGGTCCGCAGACCTGGGACCGGGGGACGGGAAGATCGGTGAGGTCGTCATACACCCTTCATCGTGGCACGTCGAGCGGATCAGGCCCACCCGAATTAACGTCACCTCTGCGCCCACCAGGCAGGGTCGAGCCGGCCGCGGGCGACCAGCACCGCGGGACCGGTCAGCGTGCTGGCGTCCTCGGTGATCGACACATGCACCTGGCCCCCGGGCACGTGCACGTCGGCCTCGCCGGTGCGCCGATCTTCGGCATCGAGCGCGGCGGCGAGCGCGGCGACTGTGCCGGTGCCGCAGGAACGGGTCTCCCCCGACCCCCGCTCATGCACCCGCATCCGCAACTGACCGGCGCCCAGTACATTGACGAACTCGACGTTGACCCCGTGTGGGAAGGCCCCCGGGTCGTGTCCGGGCGGCACGGTGAGGTCCAACTGCTCCACCGGGACCTCGGTGACGCAGGCCAGATGCGGATTGCCGACATCGACGGCGAGCCCGGTGAACGCCGCGCCCGCGACGGTTGCGGTGCACGTGCCTGCGCGGTGCACGGGCCCCATCGCGACGGCCACCGAGCCGTCGCCGTGCAGCCAGACCGCCCGCGGACCGGACCTGCTGCCGATCCGGAACTCGGGATCGGCGACCAGCCCGGCGTCAGCCAGGTAGCGGGCGAATACCCGGACCCCGTTGCCGCACATCTCGGCGACGGATCCGTCCGCGTTGCGGTAGTCCATGAACCAGTCGCCCGGCGCGGTTCCCTCCGGCGCGTCGGGCACCAGCGCACCCGGCACCACCCGCAACACCCCGTCGGCGCCCAGTCCGCAGTGCCGGTCGCAGAGCGCCCGCACCCGCGATGGCGTCAGATGCACCTCACCCGTCGGATCGGGCAACAGCACGAAGTCGTTCCCCGTCCCGTGACCCTTGACGAACTCGATGCCCTGATTCATCGGGTCCGAGCTTAGCGGTGGGCTAACCGTGGCCGGTCAGCGACAGCGCGGCGTCGAGTAGATCGGTGCGTTGCGCGTCCAGCCACCGGATCCGGTCGTCCCGGCGAAACCAGGAACGCTGCCTGCGGACGAAACGCCGGGTCGCCTGGGCGGTCGGGGCGGCCGCCGAGGCTGGATCGGCGCCTGCGTCCAGCGCGGTGAGGACCTGGTGGTATCCCAGTGCCCGAGACGCAGTCCGCCCCTCCCGCAGGCCCCGCACCAGCAGATCACTGACCTCCGCCACCAGCCCGCCGGTGAACATCCGGTCCACCCGGGCCTCGACCCGCGCGTCCAGTGCAGCCGGGTCGGCATCCAGGCCGATCTGCACCGCGCCGTAGCGCGCCGGTCCTGCCAGTGGCAACGCCGCCGAGAACGGTCGCCCGGTGATCTGGATAACCTCCAGGGCCCGCACCACCCGACGCCCATTGCTCGGCAGTATCCGGCTGGCAGCCATCGGATCGAGTCGTTGCAGGCGCTGGTAGAGCGCGGTGGCACCGCCCTCGGCCAGTTCGGCGTCGAGCCGGGCTCGCAGCTGCGGGTCCGTGCCGGGGAAGTCCAGGTCGTCCAGCACCGCCCGAACATAGAGTCCGGAGCCGCCGGCGAGCACCGGTACGCGGCCGGCCGCGAGCAACTCCTCCACGATGCGCCGAGCCTCGCGCTGGTACACCGCCACCGATGCGGGCTCAGTGACATCGAGGACGTCGAGCAGGTGGTGGGGCACCCCGCGCCTGCGCGCGGGTGGCAGCTTCGCCGTGCCGATGTCCATCCCCCGGTAGAGCTGCATCGCGTCGGCGTTGACCACCTCGCCACCCAGCCTGGCGGCCAACTCGACCGCGAGGTCGGACTTGCCGGTGGCGGTCGGGCCGACCACCGCCACAGCATGGGGATTCACGGTGCGTCAGCCACGTCGGGCGCCGGGATCGGCGGATGAGGAACCACCGCCATACGTACAATCACTGCTGCAGATTAGTGCCCGCTTCGCACCTGCTCCCCCGCCCGCGCACCTGACCTGCTTCAATGCCGCCGTGGCCGGAGTGACTCGCGACACGACGGTCGAAGCGCAGGGCCCCGGGCCCACCGGGGCGCCCACAGCCGGACGCGGCGGCGGGCACGAGGTCGAGGAAGGCCGGCATGACCGAGCACCCCAGCACCGAGCAGATCGACACCGAGCGTCCCAGCATTGCCGAACCCACCCCCCGCCCCAAGATCACGCTGGCCAGCCGTGAACCGCAGCGCTGGGGACGAATCGACCAGGACGGGACCGTGTACACCCACGGCCCCGATGGCGAGCTGGCGGTCGGCTCCTGGCAGGCCGGGACACCTGAGGAGGGTCTAGCGCACTTCGCTCGCCGCTTCGACGACCTGCTCACCGAGGCCGAACTGCTGGAATCCCGGCTGGCGTCCGGGGCAGGTGACCCGAAGCAGGCGCTGTCCCGGGTCGGCACGTTGCGCGACGAACTTGCCCAGCCGGCCGTGGTGGGCGACCTCGCCGGGCTCGCTGCCCTGTTGGACTACCTGCAGTGCCACGCCGAGCAGGCCCTGGCCGGCGTCAAGGCAGCCCGGGAGGAGGCCAAGGCCCGCGCCATCGCCCGCAAGGAGGCCCTGGTGGAGGAGACCGAGCGGATCGGCGCCGAATCGACCCAGTGGAAGGCCAGCGGCGACCGGCTGCGCACCATCTTGGATGAGTGGAAGACGATCAAGGGCGTCGACCGGAAGACCGACGAGGCGCTGTGGCGCCGCTTCTCCAAGGCCCGGGACGCCTTCACGCGGCGTCGCGGCGCACATTTCGCCGAGCTGGATCGGCAACGCGTCAGCGCCCGGCACCGCAAGGAAGAGTTGGTCGCCGAGGCCGAGGAACTGGCCGACTCCACCGACTGGGGGCCTACTGCCGGTCGCTACCGAACGCTGATGACGGAATGGAAAGCGGCGGGCCGCGCCCCGAAGGAGACCGACGAGGCGCTGTGGCAGCGGTTCCGTGCCGCCCAGGACCGATTCTTCGCGCGCCGGTCCGCCACGTTCTCCGAGCGCGACGCAGAGTTCGAGGAGAACGCGCAACGCAAAGAGGAACTCGTCGCCACTGCGGAGCAGATCGACCCAGGGGGGGACATCGAAGCGGCTCGCACGCAGCTTCGGGACATCCAGCAACTCTGGGAAGCCGTGGGCAAAGTTCCGAGGGAGCGGATCAGGCCGCTGGAGGCCCGGCTGCGGGCCGTCGAGGAACGGGTCCGATCCGCCGCCGACGCGCAATGGCGGCGGACCGACCCCGAGGCGGAAGCCCGAGTGGCCCAGTTCCGCGAACGAGTCGAGCAGTACGAGGCACAGGCGGCGAAGGCCCGTGCCGCGGGGGACGACCGCCGGGCGAACGCGGCGAAGGCCCAGGCCGATCAGTGGCGGGAATGGCTGGCCACCGCGGAGCGGGCGATCACCAGTCGGTGAGCGGTCCGAGCGGCTACCGGCGGGATACCACGAGCCGGAACCACTGAGCCGCGAGCACCGCCACGGCCAGCACGGCCAGGATCAGCCCGGCTCCGGGGCCGGCGCCGGCTGTGGTCTGCCGGGACCAGATCGCCCACACCCCGTCGAGCACGCAGTAGCCACAGCCCAGCGCGCTGGCCCAGGCCAGGCCCCAGCGCCGGGTGATCAGCGCGAGCGCCGAGAGCCCGACCCCGAACCCGAGCGCGACCGCGGCAAACAACCGCGGCAGCAGCCCGACCCCGTCGGCCGGGTCGGCGGTGCCGCGCAGTACCTCCCACCCGCTGGCACCCCCCACCCACGGCAGTGAGGTGGCCAGCAACAGCACCATGATCGCGCCGGCGATCACCACCGCGCGGGCACCCGGGTCAACCCGGCGCAGCGCCGAGCGCTCCACCGCGTCGATCTCGGCACGAAGTTGGTCCATCCGATCCGAATCGTCGGTCATGCCGCCTCCGCGGAGGGAAGTACGTCGGCGGTCATGTCGGCCGGCCGAACGAGGGCAGCCCCAGCGCCACTCCGGGGGTGGTCGGTTTCCGGCCTGCCGCCCAGGCCTCGCCCGCCGCGGTCCGCCGGTGCGCCCGCAGGGGCAGGCCAGACACCAGGTGGTGCGGCGCGCCGTAGCTGATCTGCGCGTGCACCACGTCCCCGGGCCGGATCTCGGCGGTACCCGGCTCGAAGTGCACCAGCCGGCCGTCCCTGGCCCGCCCGCTCATCCGGTGGGTCACCGCGTCCTTGCGACCCTCGCCCTCGGAGACCAGCACCTCCACCGTCCGGCCGACCAAGGACCGGTTCAGCTCCCAGGAGATCTCCTCCTGCAGCGCGCCGAGCCGGTCGTAACGGTGCTGCACGACCGCCTTCGGCACCTGGCCGGGCAGGTCCGCGGCCGGTGTCCCGGGCCGGGGCGAGTACTGGAAGGTGAACGCCTGCGCGAAGCGCGCCGCGCGGACCACATCGAGGGTGGCCTGGAAGTCGGCCTCGGTCTCACCGGGGAAGCCGACGATGATGTCGGTCGACAGCGCCGCATCGGGCATCGCCGCGCGGACCTCGTCGACGATCTTCAGATAGCGCTGCGCCCGGTAGGAGCGGCGCATCGCGCGCAGTACCGCGTCCGAGCCGGATTGCAGCGGCATGTGCAACTGGTGGCAGATGTTGCGGGTCGCCGCCATCGCCTCGATGACATCGGAGGTGAAGTCCCGCGGATGCGGCGAGGTGAAGCGCACCCGCTCCAGCCCTTCGATGCGTCCGCAGGCCCGCAACAGGTCGGCGAACGCGCCCCGGTCGCCGAACCCCACCCCGTAGGCGTTGACGTTCTGCCCGAGCAGGGTCACTTCGAGCACCCCTTCGGCCACCAGTGCCTCGACCTCCACGAGCACCTCACCGGGGCGCCGGTCGACCTCCTTGCCACGCAGCGCGGGCACGATGCAGAACGTGCAGGTGTTGTTGCAGCCCACCGAGATCGACACCCACGCGGAGTGCGCCGAGTCCCGCTTGGCGGGCAGCGTGGAGGGGAACATCTCCAGCGATTCGACGATCTCGACCTGGGCGGCCTCGTTGTGCCGCGCGCGCTCCAACAGCACCGGCAGTGAGCCGATGTTGTGCGTGCCGAATACCACGTCGACCCAGGGCGCCCTGCGGATGATCTCGCCGCGGTCCTTCTGGGCCAGGCAGCCACCGACGGCGATCTGCATCCCGGGGTGTTCCCGCTTGACCGGGCGTAGCTGGCCGAGGTTGCCGTAGAGCCGGTTGTCGGCATTCTCCCGGACCGCGCAGGTGTTGAGCACGACGACGTCGGGGGTGTCGTCTCGCCCGGCGGGGACGTAGCCGGCTGACTCGAGCAACCCGGCCAGCCGTTCCGAGTCATGCACGTTCATCTGGCAGCCGTAAGTGCGCACGCGGTAGCTGCGCGGGCGCTGTGCGATGCTCCCGCCGCCGGCCACAGTAGTCATGTGCTCGTCATCTGCAGGTCAACCTCCCTTATCAGTTCAGAGTAAGGCCGAGCCCACACCCGTTGTCGACCCGGCTGGCGTGACCGAAGGTGAGCATGCGGCCGGAAGCCCTGCCCACCGCCACCGATTCGTGACAGAGTTGCAACCTGCTTCCCGCCCTTGGTCACACCCTGTCGGGTAGGGATGACCCCTACGCCCTCGCCCAGCCGGAGGACCGCGTGAGCCCGCCCCCAGCAGCTGACCCGCCGATGATCCGGATGGCCCGGGTGAACAAACATTTCGGGACATTGCACGTGCTGCGCGACGTCGACCTGCAGGTCGCGCGCGGCGAAGTCGTGGTGGTACTGGGGCCTTCCGGGTCCGGCAAGTCGACCCTGTGTCGCACGATCAACCGGCTGGAGCCGATCGACAGCGGCACCATCGAGGTGGACGGAACTCTGCTGCCCGAGGAGGGCCGACCGCTGGCCCGGCTGAGAGCCGACGTCGGAATGGTATTCCAGCAGTTCAATCTCTTCTCGCACAAGACCATCGCGGAGAACGTGAAACTCGCCCCGGTGAAGGTGCGCCGGATCGGCAAGCGGCAGGCGCACGAGGCTGCGATGGCGCTGCTGGACCGGGTGGGAATCAGTGACCAGGCCGACAAATACCCGGCCCAGCTTTCCGGCGGGCAGCAGCAACGGGCCGCGATCGCGCGTGCACTGGCCATGCGCCCCAAGGTGATGCTCTTCGACGAGCCGACCTCGGCGCTGGACCCAGAGATGGTCCAGGAGGTGCTCGACGTCATGACGTCGCTGGCCAGTGAAGGCATGACCATGCTGGTGATCACCCACGAGATGGGCTTCGCCCGGCGCGCCGCGCACCGCGTCGTGTTCATGTCCGACGGGGAGATCGTCGAGGACTCGGTGCCCGACCAGTTCTTCACCGCGCCACGCTCGGAACGCGCCAAGGACTTCCTCGGCAAGATCCTGACGCACTGAAAGTCACCGTCCGGGCCCCCGGCCGGACCCCAACAGGTGGAAGTGAGGAGCAAGGACATGCGCTGGAAGCCAGTGCTGCGAATAGGTGTCGCGATGGCGGCGTTCGCCTTGGCAGCGACCGGGTGCGGGGAGCAGCAGGATCTGGGTGGCGGCGGCGCCGAGCCGCCGGTCGCGGAGACCGTCGAGTTCGAGCCCGGTACCACGATGGCCGCGCTCGCCGAGGCCGGGACCATCCGGGTCGGCACCAAGTTCGACCAGCCCTTGTTCGGCCAGCAGGGCCTGGACGGCCAGCTGAGCGGGTTCGACCCCGAGATCGCCCGGATCATCGCCGGGGCGCTCGGGATAGCGCCGGACAGGATCCAGTTCGTGGAGGCACCCTCGGGGCAGCGCGAGGAGCTGATCGAACAGGACAAAGCCGACATGGTGATCGCCACCTACACGATCAACGACAAGCGCCGTGAGCAGGTCAGCTTCGCGGGCCCGTACTACACCGCAGGCCAGACGCTCATGGTCACATCCGACAACACCGAGATCACTGGGCCGCAGTCGCTGCGGGCGACCGGCGCCCGGGTGTGCTCGGTGCAGGGCTCAGCGTCGTCGGACAACATCCTGCCCTACATCGACCGCGCCCAGCAGACCTTGTTCGACGTGTACTCCAAGTGCGCCGACGCGCTGCGCACCGGCCAGGTCGACGCGGTGACCACCGACAACACGATCCTGCTGGGGTTCGTGAACGACAGCAACGGCCAGTTCACACTGGTCGGTGAGCAGTTCACCACGGAGCCCTATGGCATCGGGATCACCAAGGGTGACGTAGCGTTCTGCGAGTTCATCAACGACACGCTTACCGAAGCCGCCGAATCGGGAGCTTACGCCGACGCCTGGGAGTCCACGGCGGGGAAGGTGGCCGGACCGGCGCCCGCGCTGCCTGAGTTCGATCCCTGCAGCTGAGGCGCTGATGTTGGTGCGGGCACCGGTTCCGGTGCCCGCACCAACGCGCCTGGGTGGAAGGACCCGGAGTGGACATCATCGTCGACAACATCAGCCTGTACCGCGATGGCTTGCTCATGACGCTGCGGATCTGCCTGTACGCCGCGATCGGGTCGGTGGTCCTCGGCACCGTGATCGCCGCCTTCCGGGTGTCCCCCATCCCGCCGCTGCGCGCCGTGGGCACGAGCTGGGTGACGGTGTTCCGCAACTGCCCGCTCACCGTGGTGCTGTTCTTCTGCGCGTTCGGCCTGCCTGAGCTCGGCATCAACGGCACCTACTTCTGGTTCGGCGTGAGCGGCCTGGTGCTCTACACGTCGGCGTTCGTGTGCGAGGCGGTGCGCAGCGGGATCAACGCCGTACCAGCCGGGCAGGTCGAAGCGGCCCGCGCGGTGGGGCTGACCTTCACCCAGTCGCTGCGGGAGATCGTGCTGCCGCAGGCGCTGCGCAGCGTCGTACCCCCACTCGGCAGTGTGATCATCGCAATGGTCAAGAACTCGGCGATCGTCGGCGCCTTCGGGGTCGGAGGGGAGCTGTTCAGCGTGCAGTCCAGGCTGACCTCGGCGCAGGGTCTCGATCTCATTCCGGTGCTGCTCGGGGTGGCGGCGGGCTACCTGCTCATTACGATCCCGGCGGGTCTGGCGCTGGGCGTCATCGAGCGAAAGGTGGCGGTGGTGCGGTGAGCACCTCCGCTCTCTTCGACAGACCTGGCCCACGCACCCGCCGGCGCATTCTGCTGGCCAGTGTGGTCGCCGGCGTCGGGCTGGCTGCGCTGGCCGTGCTCGTGGTGCTGCGCCTGCAGGCCCAGGGCCAGCTCACCGAGGAGAAGTGGGGACCGGTGCTCAACCCTTCCAACCCCTACTTCATCGCGCTGTGGACCGGGCTCGGCCAGGCACTGCTGCGCAATGTGCAGGCCGCCGTGCTGGCGATGGCATTCTCCCTGCTGCTGGGCACGATGCTCGCCGTCACCCGGATCAACCTGCCGCGCTGGGCGCGCTGGGCAGTAGTGGGCCCGATGGAGTTCTTCCGCGGGCTACCGGTCGTCATCGCGATCTTCTTCGCCGCCCGCATACTGCCGACGCTGGGGGTGGACCTGCCGCTGCTCTGGTACCTCGTCATCGGGCTCACCGCGTACAACTCGGTGATCATCGCCGAGATCGTCCGGGCCGGCATCGCCTCGCTACCTCGGGGCCAGGCCGAAGCCGCGGCAGCAGTCGGGCTCACCCGCGGGCAGTCGATGCGCTCGATCCTGCTCCCCCAGGCCTTCCGCGCCATGCTGCCCGCCTTGATCAGCCAGCTAGTGGTGATCTTCAAGGACACCTCGCTCGGTTTCGTGATCCTCTACGCCGAGGCGGTCCGGTTCGTGCAGATCGCCATCCAGCTCCCGGAGCTGCGCAACCCGCTACAGCTCTACCTGACCGTCGGCGTCATCTTCATCCTGATCAACTACCTGCTCAGCAAGCTTGCCGTGTGGGTGGAGCGGCGGCTGAGCAGAACTCGAACCGTTCTCGCCGTGGCCAAAGCCGATCTACTCGACGCCGAACCAGCAACGCTGGCCACCACGACCCGCGCCGGAGGGTGACCCGGGACTCCGCACTGTGGTCCGAGCGGCAGCCCACCAGGCGAACACCTGCGAGCCGGTCACCGACACGCCAGGAGATCCCAAGAACCCGTGATGGGCATTAGGGTCGGCACGGTGTGCACACCGCTGATGACCGCGAGTCCGGTGGGTAATGGCTGACCGGGGATTGGTTCCCTGGCCGGACCCGCCGCCGGGGCCTAAACCGTCGCCGGGCACCCGTGCGTGGGAGTTCATGCGTGCGCTTCACCGGGGCGGGTGGCTGCGGCCGCGCCGGATCGGCTGCATGCTGCTCGTTCTCGTGGTGCTGCTGTTCGCGGCGCTGTGGGTGCTGGGCTCAACCGTCAATGCGATCACCGCAGTGTTCCGCGAAGATCCGGTAGCAGGTAGCCCGTTCGAGCCGGTCACCACCACCAGCTCACCAAGCAGCGGATCGCCCACCATCGACCTGATTGCCCAGCGCGGGCGGCTCATTGTGGCCATCCAGGAGGCGCCGGGGCTGGCCGAGCGCTCCCCAGGGTCGAACGACTACACCGGGTTTGATATCGCGCTGCTCGAACTCCTCGCCCGCGACCTCGGGGCCGATCCCACGGACACCAGCTTCAAGCCGATACCCGCAAGCAGTCGCGAGGCGGCGCTGCACCGCGGCGAGGCGGACGTCGTGCTCGGTGGATACGAGATCACTGCACAGCGGCGAGCCGAGGTGGGTATAGCCGGGCCTTACCTGGTGAGCCCGCTGCGGCTGGCCGTGCCCTCGGACAGCCCGGCAACCGGCCTGGACTCGCTCGGTGACGGCGAGGTGTGCGCGCCCAGAGACTCCCCCGCGGCCACCGAGCTGGCAGGCAAGCTGGGCGAACGGCTCACCACCCGGGGCAGCCTCGGTGCCTGCGCGAATCTGCTCGGCAGTGGCGTCGATGCGATCGCCGGAGACCAGGGTGCCCTGAACGCCCTGTTGACCAGGACGAGCGACGAGTTGCGAGTGGTCGGCGCGCCGCTGGGCAGCACCGACTACGGCATCGGCCTGCCGCCGGGCGACAAAGTGCTCCGCGACCGGGTCAACGAAGCACTGCGCACAGCGATCGCAGACGGCACCTGGACGCGCCTCTACGAGAAGCACCTCGGCGCCCCGGCACCCACCCCACCGACGATCCGCTGACGGGCTAGCCCCGCTTGCGGCGGAATAGCCGGGTGAGCGGGTCGAAGCGGAGGTCGGCCACTCGTTCCTTCATCGGGATGAGCGCGTTGTCAGTGATCTTGATGTGCTCCGGGCAGACCTCGGTGCAGCACTTGGTGATATTGCAGAACCCGAGGCCGTGGCCGTCCTGCGCCTCTTTGCGCCGGTCCACGCCCTCCTCGGCGGCGGCGTCCAGCGGATGCATCTCCAGTTCGGTGATGCGCATCAGGTAACGCGGCCCGGAGAAGCTCTGCTTGTTCTCCTCGTGGTCGCGGATCACATGGCAGGTGTCCTGGCACAAGAAGCACTCGATGCACTTGCGGAACTCCTGGGAGCGTTCCACGTCCACCTGCTGCATGCGGTACTCGCCAGGTTGCAGGCTCTTGGGAGGGACGAACGCCCGGACCTCGCGCGCCTTCTCATAGTTGTACGAGACGTCGGTGACCAGGTCCCGGATGATGGGGAAGGTGCGCATCGGGGTAATCGTGACGGTCTGCTCGGGTGGTAGCGTGGACATGCGCGTCATGCACAACAGGCGTGGTCGGCCGTTGATCTCGGCGCTGCACGATCCGCACTTGCCCGCCTTGCAGTTCCAGCGCACCGCGAGGTCGGGGGCCTGGGTGGCCTGCAGGCGGTGGATCACGTCCAGGACGACCTCGCCCTCGTAGACCTCCGCGTCGAAGTCGACGAAGTCCCCGCCGTCGGAGTCGCCCCGCCACACCCGGAATCGCTGCTGGTAGCTCATCTCAGTCCGTCCCTCCCGGGAGCTCCTCAGCGGTGAAGTACTTCTTCAGCTCGTCGAGCTCGAAAAGCTCGAGCAGATCCGGGCGCATCGGTGGCTGTTCCTTACGTTCGAGTTCGATGTCGCCGCTGCTGCCGTCTTGCGTGCACACCAGCACCACGCGACGCCACTCGGGGTCCATAGTCGGGTAGTCCTCGCGGGTGTGCCCGCCTCGGCTCTCGGTTCGCTCCAGCGCGGCCCGGGTGACGCACTCACTCACCGCGAGCATGTTGCGCAGATCCAGGGCCAGATGCCAGCCCGGATTGAACTGCCGGTGCCCCTCCACCACGATGTGCGCAGCCCGCCTGCGCAGCTCGTCGAGCTTCTTCAGAGCGAGTTCCATCTCGTCTGCCCGGCGGATGATGCCGACGAGATCGTTCATGGTCTGCTGCAGCTCCTGCTGAAGCGTGTACGGGTTCTCCGGAGTATCACTGCCCTCGCCCAGAGTCTGCGGACCGGCGCCCTCGCCGAAGGGGGCAACCGCCCGCTTCGCCGCCGCATCGACGTCCGCCTCGCGCGCCGTAGGCCGAGACCCGCCGAGAGCATCCACATACGACACTGCGCCGATTCCGGCGCGGCGACCGAACACGAGCAGGTCGGACAGCGAGTTGCCGCCCAGCCGGTTCGACCCGTGCATCCCGCCTGCGACCTCACCCGCCGCGAACAGCCCCGGCACCGCTGCCGCGGCAGTGTCCGGGTCGACCTCCACACCTCCCATCACGTAATGGCAGGTGGGGCCGACCTCCATCGCCTCCGCGGTGATGTCGACGTCGGCCAGTTCCTTGAACTGGTGGTGCATCGAAGGCAGCCGCTTTCTGATGACCTCGGCGGGCATGCGAGTGGAGACGTCGAGGAACACCCCGCCATGCGGCGACCCACGCCCCGCCTTGACCTCGGAGTTGATCGCCCGGGCGACCTCGTCACGGGGCAGTAGCTCGGGGGGGCGGCGGTTGTGGTCGGGGTCGTCGTACCAGCGGTCCGCCTCCTGCTCCGTGGTGGCGTACTTGTCTTGGAAGACCTCGGGGATGTAGTCGAACATGAAGCGCTTGCCGTCGGAGTTGCGCAGCACCCCGCCGTCACCCCGGACCGATTCGGTGACCAGGATCCCCTTCACGCTGGGTGGCCATACCATCCCGGTGGGGTGGAACTGGACGCACTCCATGTTGATCAGGGAGCCACCGCAGCGCAGCGCGAGCGCGTGACCGTCCCCGGTGTACTCCCAGGAGTTGCTGGTGACTTTGAAGGACTTGCCGATCCCGCCGGTGGCCAGAATCACCGCCGGGGTGTCGAAGCGGATGAAGCGGCCGGTCTCGCGCCAGTAGCCGAACGCCCCGGCCACCGCGTCCGCGTCCTTGAGCAGTTCGGTGATGGTGCACTCGCCGAAGACCTTCAGGTTCGCTTCGTAGTCGCCGTGCTGGGCGAAGTCTTGCTGCTGCAACGACACGATCTTCTGCTGCAGCGTGCGAATCAGCTCCAGGCCGGTACGGTCACCGACGTGCGCCAGCCGCGGGTACTCGTGCCCGCCGAAGTTGCGCTGGCTGATCCTGCCGTCCTTGGTGCGGTCGAACAGCGCGCCGTAGGTCTCCAGTTCCCACACCCGCTGCGGTGCTTCGGCGGCGTGCAACTCGGCCATCCGCCAGTTGTTGAGGAACTTGCCCCCGCGCATGGTGTCGCGGAAGTGCACCTGCCAGCCGTCCCGCGGATTCACGTTGCCCATCGCCGCCGCGATGCCACCCTCGGCCATCACGGTATGGGCCTTGCCGAACAGCGACTTGCAGATGACGGCGGTGCGCTTGCCCAGCTCGCGGGCCTCGATCGCCGCGCGCAGCCCGGCGCCGCCCGCGCCGATCACCACGACGTCGTACTCGTGGCGCTCGATCTCGGTCATGGGGTATCGAGTCCTCGTCAGTTGAAGATGCGCAGGTCGGCGATCCAGCCCGCCGACACGGCCATCATGTAGAAGTCCGTGAGCATCACCATGATCAGCGATATCCAGGCGAACTGCATATGCCTGCCGTTGAGCTTGGACAGCTGCGTCCAGAACCAGTACTGCATGGGGTGCTTGGAGAAGTGCTTGAGCCGGCCTCCGAAGATATGCCTGCACGCGTGGCAGGACAGCGAGTACAGCCACAGCATGGTCACGTTGATCAGCAGGATCAGCGAGCCCAGACCCACCCCGAAGCCACCACCGGCGGGGAAGAATGCCAGCACCACGTCATAGGTGTTGATCAGCAGCAGGACACTGGCGAGATAGAAGAAGTAGCGATGCAGGTTCTGCAGCACCAGCGGGAAATGGGTTTCTCCGGTGTATTTGACTCTCGGCTCAGCCACCGAGCATGCGGGCGGGGAAAGGAAGAAAGCCCGGTAGGAAGCCTTACGGTAGTAGTAGCACGTGGCCCGGAACCCGAGGAGGATCGGGAAGATGAGGATCGGCAACGGCAGTGCCATCGGGAATCCAGGTAGCGGAGTGCCGAAATGCGCTGAGCCCGGCGCGCACGATTCGCTCAGACACGGCGAGTACAACGGCGTGAGATAGTGGTAGTCGCTCACCCAGTAGTGGTCCCGCATGAAGATCCGCACCGCCGTGTAGGCAAGGAAGGCGCCCAGCACGACGGCTGTCACCAGCGGCGAGAGCCACCAGCGGTCGGTGCGCAGGTTCCGCCCCGGGACGGCGGCCCGCCCGGGGCTGGCGACCCCTGACGGTGGAGGTGGTGCTGTTGCGGTCATGAGCTGTCGATTCGGGTCGGTGGCGTGGTCAGTTCATCGATGTCGTTCCGGCGGTGCCCGCCTGGCCGCCGGTCCGTCGGCGTCCCGCCACCGCAGGCGCCAGGGCTCGGCCCAGCAAGGGGAGTCAGCGGGCGGTCACGCCACGGCCCCGACGGTAAGCGGGATCCGTGACACAGGTCAAAGATATGGTTGCGCTTGTATCGATAGTTGTAGGCTATCGACATGCAGCTCCAGCAGTTGGTTTACTTCCTTGCGGTCGCCGAGACCCGCCACTTCACCCGGGCGGCGGACCTTGCCCACGTCGCCCAGCCGTCGCTGAGCAAACAGATCCACAACCTGGAGCGCGAGCTGGGTAGTGAGCTGTTTCACCGGGCCCGGGGCAACGTGAGCCTCACCCCGGCAGGAGAGGTGCTGGTCCCCTTCGCCAAGCGGATCCTGGCCGACGTCGAGACGGCCCGGCTGCAGGTCAACGAGCTGGCCGAGCTTCGGCAGGGGAGGCTGCGGTTGGGTGCCACGCCAAGCCTGTGTACCGGGCTGCTGTCGGACGCGCTCGCCTGCTTCCACGCCCACTATCCCGGGATCGAGCTCATCATCGACGAGAGCGGGTCCCGGGATCTGGTGCGCCAAGTCGCCGAAGGAGTCATCGACCTGGCGGTGATCACCTCACCGCTGCACCGAGGAGATCCGACTCTGGAAACCGTGCCGATCCTGCGCGAGCAGCTCACCGTCGCGGTACCGCGCAACACCTCTCCTGACCTCGACTCGTTTCGGATCGAGGACCTGCGAGACCGGCCACTGGTGATGTTCCGGGAGGGTTACGACCTGAGGTCGATGACCCTCACGGCATGCCAGCGGGCCGGATTCCAGCCTCGGTTCGCCATCGAGGGTGGCGAAATGGACGCGGTGCTCAGCTTCGTGGAGGCCGGGCTGGGGATCGCAGTGATCCCCAGCATGGTCCTGCCAGGGCGCCCGAAGCTGCGCGGTGTGCCTTTTGTGCCTCCCGTCCCGCCCCGCACGATCGCGCTGGCCCACCGCACCGATGTGCACCCGACCCGAGCCGCCCAGGAGTTCCGTCACACCCTGTTGCATTCGTTGGGTGAGGCGCACGCTCGTGATGATCTCCCGGCCGGCGTCGAGTTCATCCTGCCCGGGGAACGCGAAGACGATCAGCCAGGGTCCGACTCCGGCTCGGTGGGCCAACTGCCCGGCCCGAGTTCGTCACGCACCACCCGCCACGCCAGCCCCTCCGAGTAGCCCTTACGCGCCAGCATGCCTGCCAGCCTGCGCGCCACCGTGCCGGGGTCCCGCGCTGTGGTGGTGCGCAGCTTGCGCCGGACCAGTTCGCGGGCCCGCTGCTCCTCGTCCTCGGGCTGCACGGCCCCCACCGCCTCGCGGGCGACATCATCCGGCACCCCCCTGCGGCGAAGCTCAGCGCTCAGCGCCCGCCTCCCCAAACCGCGGTAGGCGTGTCCGGAATGCACCGCCGTCTCGGCGAACGCGGCGTCGTCCACCAGGCCCACCTCACCGAGCCTGTCGAGCACGGACTCGCCAACGTGCTCGGGGATCCCCCGCCGGCGCAGGGCAGCGGCCAGCTCGGCGCGGCTGCGCGGCCGGGCAGCGAGCAATTTCAGACAGATCCCACGCGCCTGCATCGCGGGGTCAGTGGTCTCGACTTCCGGCAAATCGGCATTCCTGGATGCCGGACGGGCGCCGGGGATCCGCGCGTTCATTGCGGCCCCCGGCACGCCGCCTCGGTGCCGAGCATCAGAAGTCGACCGGTGCCGGTACGGTCCCGTCGTCGTCCAGCTTCGCTCCGATGCCGAGCTTGTCCTTGATCCGCTTCTCGATCTCGGCAGCGATGTCGGGGTTGTCACCAAGGAACTTACGCGCATTCTCCTTGCCCTGGCCGAGTTGGTCGCCCTCGTAGGTGTACCAGGAACCCGACTTGCGAACGACGCCCTGCTCCACGCCCAGATCGATCAGAGAACCTTCCCTGCTGATCCCGTGACCGTAAAGGATGTCGAACTCCGCTTGCTTGAATGGAGGAGCGCAGTTGTGGACGACGACGTCGTTCGCGACGAAGTTGTGCAGTTCATCCACTTCAATATCGAATGTCCGGCACCGCCGGGACGGCAGGACCTCGACGACCCGCGAGTAACACAGTTCCTCAGCAATAATCTCCTGAAGAAATGCGTCATCGAGGGCGTCCGCCAGCCGCACGATCCGGTCCCGGCGGAGCCGGCTCCCCCCCAGCACCTGCCGCATCCCACCCTGGGGGTCGCCCACCCGCTCCCTGATCAGCTGCGCTGCCTGTTGCACGGTCACGCCTCGACTCGCGAGGTGGCTGAGCACCGGCTCAGTCACCTCGGCGGATAGGTAGACCCGCTGGGATCTCCGGCACCGGCCGTCGAGTGATGCGAGCTCCCTGACGAGCACGTTCCCACGTGGCCCCCACATGGGAACGGCGTCGGCGAACATGCTGACGTTGTCGACGCCCGCGATCCGCACCTCCCAGCCGGGCAGCTTTCCGCTGACCCGACGACCGCAGATCATGCTGCTCCGTTGCGCGCTGGGGTCTCGGCGGCGCACTGTGCTCCCGATCCCCCATCGCAGCAGTAGCCAATGCACTTGCTGAGCGAGCTGGGCCGATGTGGTCGTGTATCCCACCCGAACCCCGCCGGGCTGCTCACGGCTCACGTATCCGTCGGTCTCGAACAGCCCGAAGAGCAGATTGGAAACCACCTCAGCGGAGACATCAGGTGTAAAGAAGGGCGGCGGGACCTGCTTCTCCGGCGCCAAGCCGACATAGCCATCACCGATCAGGTAGCCGAGCAGACGAGCGTGCTCCGGTGTGACCGGTTCGGCGTCCCCGAACCCGAGGAATTCCCGGGGTCGCGCCACCCGATCCCCAGCCGCAAGCTGGCCTGCTGGGCGCCAGCCACCCTCAGTGAGGATCTTGTGATCCGGCGTCACCCACAGCTCGGTGCCGTCACGCAGCCGCAGACCCATCACATCCTGCTCGCCCTGGGCGAACCAGGAGACCACCGGCCGGCTGTGCAGCACCCCCGCCTTGTCTGCGGCGACCACGTGCACCGGGAGCTGTTCGTCGACGACATTCTCGATCAGGTGCGTCTGGCCCGTCACCGGGTCGAACACCCGGGTCCCAGCAGCCACGCACTTATTCTTCACCACCTTGACGCGAGTCCGGTTGCCGACCGCGTCTCCGCCCTCCTTGAGCGTCTCGATCCGGCGAATGTCCAGCCGCACCGAGGCATAGAACTTCAGCGCCTTGCCACCGGTAGTGGTCTCCGGGGAGCCGAAGAAAACCCCGACCTTCTCCCGGAGCTGGTTGATGAAGATCGCGGTGGTGCCCGAGTTGCTCAACGCACCGGTGATCTTGCGAAGTGCCTGGCTCATCAGCCTGGCCTGCAGGCCAACATGCGAGTCGCCCATCTCGCCCTCGATCTCCGCCCGCGGCACCAGGGCGGCCACCGAGTCGATGACCACCACGTCCAGCGCGCCGGAGCGGATCAGCATGTCCGAGATCTCCAGCGCCTGCTCCCCGGTGTCCGGCTGGGAGACCAGCAGGGCGTCGGTGTCCACCCCGAGCGCCTTGGCGTAGTCGGGATCCAGCGCGTGCTCGGCATCGATGAACGCGGCGATCCCGCCTGACCGCTGAGCGTTGGCCACTGCATGCAGCGCAATTGTGGTGTTGTGCGACAGCACACCGTTGGCGATGAAGCTGTGTGTGTCGGGCAGCGCGACGTCGAAGGTCGGCTGGAGGCCGCCATCTTCGATCGACACGACTGCCTCGTAGGTGTACCTCGTATCGGCAAGCGTCCTCGAATGCCCAACGATGGCCCGGCTCGTCGGGATGTTGGTGAGCTGCGCATCCCTGGGAGACTTCCGGAAGTGTGCGGCTACCTGAGCACTCCACCGTTGCGAGCGGAAACCGACCTCTGAGAGGAACCCGCCGGCTGTCGAGGGATCGATCGTCACGGTCCAGTAGTCACGGTTGTACGTCGTGTCGTACTTCGAGGACACTGATGCAGGAACCCCGAGCCCGTAGAGCATGAGCTGGACCTCACGGGCCAATTGCTCGGACGCAGTACCCAGGCCGATGGCCGACGACGTATCGATCCATCCGTCTCCTTCGAACAGCGCGGACAGGAACGCTCGCTGGGCCTTATGCCCGGCGGTGCGAACACACGCCGGAACGGTCTTTCCCGTCGCCGTGACATAGTCGAGGCCGTATCGCTTGTGCACGAGCTCACGGACCTGCCTGCCCGGAACGTCGTATTCCTTGTCGTAGTAGCACCGCACCTCGGCGCCGAGGACGTGCTTGGCCAAGGTGGTGAACTCCGCCCCGACCTCGATATCCCAGTTCGTGAAGCGGAGTCGGTACCGGTCATTGAGCGTGCCTTCAGCGACGAGATAACCGAGCAGAACGGCCTCGTCCTCGCTCAGCTCGCCTGTCGCAGCGGCCTCGACGGCACCGAAGGCGGCCGAGACGATGGTGTCGCCGACCTGGATGTCCCTCCCCTTCCGCCACACGATGAACCCACGCTCGTTCATCACGCGCAGCGGGTGGTTCTGCGTCACCGAGACGGTGCGGCCAGAGCGGCATGTGATGCGCAGGACCGGCTTCCGGTTGTTGTGCGTCAATGCGGCGAGCGTCTCCAGTTCACCCCGCTCGTTCACCATCCGCACACTGAGCCCCCGGACGTCGGTGGTCCGGGACGTACACGAGGCCCGCTGCCCGCATCGCTCGAAGAGCTCTGCGACTGTCTCCAGGCCACGATCGGTCCACACGTAGGTGTCGGCCGTGAGGCACTTCCCGCTGCTCTCCGGTCCGTATACCTCGATCACCCGGCCGCGGGGCAGGCCGCCGATGCCCAGTGCCACGTCCAACGCTATGGACCCGGTGGGGATCACCTCGACGGGCGCGCGGCCCTCCTGGCCGAGGCGCATCACCGAGCCTTTGCCGTACTGCTTGTCGATCTGGGCCAAGGCGAGCTCGAGCGCCTTCTCCCGGTCCGGTGCTGGTCCCATCTGACGGTCCACCCTCACTGATCGGGTCTTCTGGGTCGATGCTGACGCTAGGCCGTGGGACCGACACTTCGCGGCAGCGCACGCCGGATCTGTGGACAACGGGTCCGGCTGTGGACAACAGCCTAGCCGAACACGTGTTCGAGGTTAGGACCGACACGCCCGGACAGTAAGATCTGCCGCTCGTCCTGCCTGGGTCCGACGTGATCAGCGCCGCTCTTCGGGCACGTCGAAAGCCGTGCACACGGCAGCCCAGACCCGCTTGATGTCGAGACCGGCCTCCAGGGCACCGTCCACCGTGCGGCCGCCGAGTTCGGCGAACACATGGTCATGGGCCAGCGCGGCGGCTCGGACCGGGCCGAACTCCTCGTCCATCCGCTGCCGGAAATGGGTAATCCGCACCGCGTCAGGTTAAGTGCGCGCCCCGCGATATCGTAACGGGGTGCTCGTCCAGGCCGACCCGACCGGGCTCTCCTCTCCCGCGGGACAGCTGGTGATTCTCCTCGGCCTGCTCTCCGCGCTGGTGGTGCTCATCCGCTGGTGGTGGCAGCAGCGGGGACGCTGAGCCGGCCCGTCGCTTACGCGGTGTCACCCGGGTGCCACCCGGACCGCGACGGCCACGGTGACTACTAGGAACGGCAGCACCAGCAGGCCGGTGGCCAGCGCAAGCGCGCCGTATGAGGCCCCCGCCACCGCTGCCCCGGCCAGCACCCCGCCCAGCGCCCCGCCCACATTCATCATGAGATCACCGATGCCCTGCACGACAGGTCGCACCGGCACCGGGACCGATTCGGTGAGCAGCGCCGAGCCCGCGACCAGACCGCAGGACCAGCCGAGACCGAGCAGCACTAAACCGACCGAGAACCACGCGGTGTCCGAGGACGGCACCAAACCGGCCACCCCCGCCGCCACCACCAGCAGCACGGCGCCCAGGGCCAGGACCGGAACCCGCCCCATCCGGTCGGCAAGCCAGCCGATCAGCGGGCTCACCGCGAACATGCCTGCGATGTGCAGGCTGATCACGAGCCCGACGACCTGCAGCGAGGCGCCGCCGTGGTCCATGTGCACCGGGGTCATCGCCATCAGTCCGACCATCACGGTGTGGCACACCACGATCCCGGCGAGCGCCAACCGGGCTTCTGACGAGGACCGCAGCGCCCGCCAGCCAGCGACCCGGTCGCCGGGCTCCCGATGCGCGGTGGAGTGCGGGTCCGGCTCGGCGCTGTCCCACAGCACTCGCAGTGGGTCAGGCCGCAGGCCGATGACCACAGTCACCGCCGCCAGCCCGAAGGCCACTGCGGACAGCAGGAACGGCCCGGCTACCCCCGGCACCCCCAGGGTCGTCGCCGCGTCGTTCGCCGGAGCTGTCAGGTTGGGGCCGGCTACCGCGCCCACGGTCGTCGCCCACACCACCAGCGCCAGGTCTCGGGCGCGGTGGCTCGGTGCGGCGAGATCGGTGGCCGCGTACCGGGCGGCCAGCGCGGCCGTGGTGGCGCCGCCGAACGCCAGCAGACCAACCAGCAGCACGGTGACGTTGCCCAGTACGGTGGCCACCGTGGCGACGGCGGCGCCTGCGGTGGCCACCGCGTAGGCGGCCAGCAAGGCCGTTCGACGACCGCGCCGGGCTGCCAGCCGGGCCACCGGGATCGACATCAGCGCTGCGCCGACCACCGTCGAGGTCACCGCGAGCCCGCCCAGGGTGTCCGAACCGGAGAGCGACGCGGCGATCAGCGAGGAGACAGCCAGCCCGGTGGCCATCCCGACGCCGCCGAGCACCTGGCTGGTCGACAGCGTCCGGACCACCCGGCGCTGGACCTCGGCTGTGGATAAACCGTCAGTGAGCATACGGGCCAGGACTCGCATCGCCACTCACAGGCGCGAAGCGCGTATCTCGTGTCCGGCCGAGGTCAGGCAGCTGCCCTTGGCCAGGTCGAAGCGCCAGCCGTGCAGCGCGCAGGTGAGCACCCCGTCCTCGACGGATCCGAACCTGGCCAGGTCGGCGCGCAGGTGCGGGCAGCGGCGCTGCACCCGCCAGCCGTCGAGCTCGATGTCCGCGCCGTCGTCGTTCTGCTCCTCGTACCAGTTCTCGACGTAGTCGATGCGCTCCTCGGACAGGCACTTGAAGAAGATGTAGACGAACTCGTTGTACTGGCCGACCCGGCTGGCCCGGAACCGCAGCGAGAGGAACAGGCTGTTCGACCAGTCCACCTCGCGGCGGGCCAAGTTGGTGGCGACCAGATCCGCCGAGGTGGACAGCCGGTAGCGGCAGTGCTCGCCGGCGAACTCGCGCACCTCGCGAGCGGTGAAGTCGACCACCAGCGAGCGCTCCCCGACGTCGAGCCGGACCGGGCCGCCGACCCCGGTGCAGATGTTCTCGGCCCGCTTGAGCAGCGGCTCCCACCACTGCTTGAGCTGCTCGAGCAGATCAGCGGGCGCTGCTGCCCGGCTGGCCCGTTCCCTGGCCAGGGCAGGCTGTGCGCGGGCCTGGTACTCGCGCAGGTAGGCCGTCTTCTCCTCGAAGATGTGCCGGATCTCGGACTCCGGGTGGCGGTGGGTGAGCTCGCAGTGCGGCCCGTCCAGCTCGGCGACGGTGCCCGGCAGCAGCAGGTGCGCCGACACCGCAGGCCGGGTGTCACGTAGCTCAGCGAGGAACTCCACCTGGTCGGTGAAGATGCTCTCACCGTTGCGTCCGAGGCCGTTGACGTGGAAAAGCTCCTCGTCGAGGAAGCACGGCGGGCCCGCCGTTGGGAACACGTGCGCGGCGCCGACGGCGTCGATGTAGCGCAGCGCCCGGTCGCTCTGGCCGGCCCGCTTGCGGCGGGCGAACTCCTTCTTCGCGGCCTCGGGCAGGTCGTAGACCATCGGCCACCAGATCGCCCCGGAGAACTGGGTGAAGTAGCCGTGCACCTCGCCGAACTCGCGCAACGCTTCGACATCCAGCGGGTGGGCGTCGTTCTGGTTGAGGATCACGGTGCGGCCGTCGTCCAAGGACAGCGCCGAGTCGCCGATCGGCCCGTCGCTCGGCCCGGTCAGCGATGTGATCATGATGCGTAGCCCGTCGCGCTGCACCGGCGCACCGTTCGAGGTGCGCAGGAAGTTGGTGAAGCCCAGCGCGGCGAGCTCGCGTTCCAGCTCGTCGGTGGGGTAGTCGGGCAGCAGCACCGTGGTGTCCTTGCGCACGTGGCGGCGCAGCAGCTCGGCATCGAAGTGATCCCGGTGCAGATGGGACACGTAGAGGTAGTCGGCCTGTCCGAGGGCGTCCCAGTCCAGTTCACTGTTGTCCGGGAAGGGGAACCACGAGCCGAAGAAGGCCGGGTTCACCCATGGATCGCACAACACACTGCCTGCGTGCGTCTCGACGAACAGCCCGGCGTGCCCGACCCCGGTGACCCGCATGTTCTCTCCTGCCCCGCTCCACACCCGGCCAATACCCCGACTAGATGGTGCCATCCCCCTTTCGCAGTGGGAGCGGGCGCCTGCCGCGCGGGCGGGTCCTAGGCTCGGGGTAGCTCTGCGGCCACAGCCTGCGCCACCGGGCAGAGGGGAGTCACCACCGTGACAGACGTATTCGGATCCAGCGACCACGAACAGATCGTGTTCTGCCGCGACGAGCCCTCCGGGCTCCGTGCCATCGTCGCCATCCACTCCACGGCACTGGGGCCTGCGCTCGGCGGCACCCGGTTCCACCCCTACTGCAGCGAGGAAGACGCACTCGCCGACGTGCTGAACCTCTCCCGGGCGATGTCCTACAAGAACGCGCTCGCCGGGCTCGACCACGGTGGCGGCAAGGCCGTCATCCTCGGCGACCCCACCCGGCACAAGACCGAGGCGCTGCTGCGCGCCTACGGACGGTTCGTGCAGTCGCTGAGCGGGCGTTACGTCACCGCCTGCGACGTCGGCACTTATGTCGAGGACATGGACGTCATCGCCCGCGAGTGCGAGTTCGTCACCGGACGCTCCCCAGCCCAGGGCGGCGCAGGTGACTCCTCGATCCTCACTGCACTCGGCGTGTTCCAGGGCATGCGCGCGGCCGCCGAGCACGTCTGGGGTGAGCCCACTCTCGCCGGTCGTCGGGTGGGCGTCGCCGGGGTCGGCAAGGTCGGGCGGCTGCTCGTCGATCACCTGCTCACCGACGGCGCGCAGGTGATCGTGGCCGAGGTCAGCGAGCGGGCGATCGCGCGAACCTGTGCGACCCATCCCGAGGTGGCGGTGGCACCCGACACCGCAGCGCTGATCCGCGAGCCGATCGACGTCTACGCCCCGTGCGCGCTCGGCTGTGCGCTGGACGACGCCACGGTCGCGGCGCTGGCTGCCAAGATCGTCTGCGGTGGGGCGAACAACCAGCTGGAACACGCCGGCGTGGAGAAGCTGCTCGAAGAGCGGGGGATCCTTTACGCGCCCGACTACGTGGTGAACTCCGGCGGGGTCATCCAGGTCGCCGACGAGATCGGCGGCTTCGACTTCGAGCGAGCCCGCGCCCGGGTCGCCGGGATCTTCCACACCACTCGGTCGATCTTCGAGCTGGCCGAGCAGGACGGGGTGCCCCCTGCCGTGGCCGCAGATCACCTGGCCGAGCAACGCATGGCGGAAGTGGGTCGGCTGCGCAAGATCCTGGTCGACGGGCGTGGCGCGCGGCGCCGAACCAGTCGGTGACCACCAAGCACGCCATCACCCATGCGGACACCCACCGTCGACATCAGTAGTATGGAGGTCGTATACTTCCGCTGTGCCCAGAGGGAACCCGTCGCCGAAGCTCGCCATCACCGTCGACCCGGACGTTCACCGTCAGGTTGTCGACGCCGCCGCGGCCGAGGGCGTCTCCGTATCCTCCTGGCTGACCGCCGCTGCCCGCCGGGCACTCAAGGTCCGCGACGGGCTCGCCGCGGTCGCCGAGTGGGAGGCGGAGCACGGCCCGCTCACGGATGCCGAGCTGACGGAGGCCAGAGACCGGGTCGGCACTGTCAGCGATCGTCGGTCGGCGTGAGCGGTGTCGTCTACGACGCCGGAGCGCTGATCGCCGCCGAGCGCAATGACCGTGCGTTCTGGGCCGACCACCGGGTGCGACTGGAGCAGGGAACGATTCCGGTCGCTCCCGCTGCCGTCGTCGCCCAGGTCAGCCGATCACCCCGTCAAGTCCCACTTCGTCGCTTGCTCCGTGGCTGCGACGTGACCGACCTCGATGAAGACACGGCACACCGCGTCGGCCGGCTTCTCGCCCACGCCGGCACCACCGACGTCGTCGATGGGGCGGTCGTCGCCGCAGGCCTCGCCCGCTCCGCTGCAGTGGTGACGAGCGACCGCGACGACATCGCCTGCCTCCTCCGGTCGGCCAGTGCGGATCTGCCGATCATCGAGGTCTGACCGGCCCACATTGTCGGTTCCGCCCGACATGATGGACGGGTGGACGTGCTCGACCTGTTCTCCCCCGCCACCCGGGACTGGTTCGCGGGGGCGTTCGCCGCGCCTACCCCCGCGCAGGAGGGTGCATGGCGGGCGTCTGCGGCGGGCGAGCACACCTTGGTGGTCGCCCCAACGGGCTCTGGCAAGACCCTCGCCGCCTTCCTCTGGGCACTGGACCGGCTGGCCGTCGCAGGCTCGCCGGACGACGCGAGCCGACGCTGCCGGGTGCTCTACGTGTCCCCGCTCAAGGCCCTGGCGGTCGACGTCGAGCGCAACCTGCGCTCCCCGCTGACCGGTATCCGGCAGGCCGCGCACCGGCTGGGCCTGCCCCAGCCGAACATCCAGGTGGGCATGCGCACCGGGGACACCCCGGCCGAGCAACGCCGCGCGTTCACCCGCACGCCGCCCGATGTGCTGGTCACCACCCCGGAGTCACTGTTCCTGCTGCTCACCTCGGCCGCGCGGGAGTCGCTCCGCGGGATCGAGACCGTGATCATTGACGAGGTGCACGCGGTCGCGGGCACCAAGCGGGGGGCACATCTGGCGCTGTCCCTGGAACGGCTCGACGCCCTGCTGTCTCCTGCGGGTCACCCACACCCGGGCGCACCGGCGCAGCGGATCGGTCTGTCCGCCACCGTCCGTCCCATCGACGAGGTCAGCGCGTTCCTGGCCGGGAGCCGGCCGGTGCGTGTGGTGCAGCCGGCTACACCCAAGACCATCGAGGTCTCCGTGCAGGTGCCCGTCGAGGACATGAGCACGCTGGGCGAGCCCACCGGCGAGGTGGACGGGTCAGCGGCCGGTGTGCAGCGGCGGGCCTCGATCTGGCCCGCGGTCGAGCAGCGCGTCCTGGACCTGGTGCGTGCGCATCGCTCGACGATCGTGTTCGCCAATTCGCGACGGCTGGCCGAGCGGCTCACCTCTCGGCTCAACGAGCTGGCATCAGAGGAGCCACCACAGCTGCCAACAAGGATGCCCGCGCAGATCATGGCGCAGTCCGAGGTGGCGACCGGGGCCGGCAAAGTGATCGCCAGGGCGCACCACGGCTCGATGTCCCGTGAACAGCGGACCCTGGTCGAGGAGGAGCTCAAGTCCGGCCTGTTGCCCTGCGTGGTGGCCACCTCGTCGCTGGAGCTGGGCATCGACATGGGCGCCGTCGACCTGGTGGTGCAGGTCGAGGCACCACCGACGGTGGCCTCCGGGCTGCAGCGGGTCGGCCGGGCAGGGCACCAGGTGGGGGCAGTCTCCCGCGGGGTGGTCTTCCCGAAGTTCCGTGGCGACCTGGTCTCCTGCGCGGTGGTCGCCGAGCGGATGGCCAGCGGGGCGATCGAGGCGCTGCGCTACCCCCGCAACCCGCTCGACGTGCTCGCCCAGCAGGTGGTGGCGATGGTCGCGCTGGACATGTGGACCGTCGGTGACCTCGCCGCCCTGGTCCGCCGCGCCGCCCCGTACGCCGCGCTACCCGACTCCGCGCTGCACGCCGTGCTGGACATGCTCGCCGGGCGCTACCCCTCGGAGGAGTTCGGTGAGCTGCGACCCCGGATCGTGTGGGACCGGGGGAGCGATGAACTGCGCGGCAGGCCTGGGGCGCAACGCCTGGCGGTCACCTCCGGCGGTACCATCCCGGACCGGGGGCTGTTCACCGTGATGACCCCGGGCGGTGCGGACGGCGCGGGTTCGCGGGTCGGCGAGCTCGACGAGGAGATGGTCTACGAGTCCCGAGTGGGTGACACCTTCCTGCTCGGCTCCAGCGCCTGGCGGGTCGAGGACATCACCCGGGACCAGGTCATCGCCGTACCGGCGCCGGGCGAGCCGGCCCGGATGCCGTTCTGGAAGGGGGACGCGCCCGGCCGACCGCTGGAACTCGGACGGGCGCTGGGTGCGTTCGTCCGCGAGCTGGCCGCGGCGACAACGGAAGCGGCCACCGAACGGGCCCGAGGCGCCGGGCTCGACGAGTGGGCGACCGACAACCTGCTGACCTACCTGCGCGAGCAGCGCGAAGCCGCGGGCCGTGTTCCCGACGACCGCACGGTGCTGGTGGAACGGTTCCGCGACGAGCTGGGCGACTGGCGGATGGTGGTGCACTCGCCGTTCGGCGCACAGGTCAACGGGCCGTGGGCGCTGGCGATCGGTACCCGGTTGCGGGCGCGTCGCGGCGTCGAGGCACAGGTGGTCAGCGCTGACGACGGGATCGTGCTTCGGCTGCCGGACGCACTGGACGGCGACGGTGCCGAGGTGCTGCCCACCGCCGAGGACGTCCTGCTCGACCCGGAAGAGGTGGAGCAGCTGGTGATCGCCGAGGTGGGCACCTCCGCGCTGTTCGCCTCCCGGTTCCGGGAGTGCGCCGCTCGCTCCCTGCTGCTGCCCCGCCGCGACCCCACACGCCGGACTCCGCTGTGGCAGCAACGGCAGCGCTCCGCCCAGCTACTCGCCGTCGCCGCGAAGTACGAGCAGTTCCCGGTCGTGCTGGAGGCGATGCGGGAATGCCTGCAGGACGTCTATGACCTGCCCGGGCTGCGCGAGCTGATGGCGGATGTGCGGGCCCGGCGGGTGCGGGTGGTGGAGGTCGCCACCCCGTCGCCGTCCCCGTTCGCCCGGTCGCTGCTGTTCGGCTATGTCGGGATGTTCCTCTACGAGCTCGACGCCCCGCTCGCCGAACGCAAGGCCGCCGCGCTCTCGTTGGACTCGACGCTGCTCGCCGAGCTGCTGGGCTCCGAGGCGATCCGTGAGCTGCTCGATCCCGAGGCGCTGGCCGAGGTCGAGGCGCAGCTGCAGCGGCTGGCTCCCGACCGACATGCCCGCGACGTCGAGGGCACCGCTGATCTGCTGCGCGTGCTGGGCGACCTCACCGAGGCGGAGGCCGTGCAGCGGGGGGTGGCCCCGGAATGGCTCGCCGAACTCGGCGCGGCCCGTCGGGCGATCACCGTGCGGATCGCAGGCGAGCAACGGTGGATCGCCGTCGAAGATGCCGGGCGGGTGCGTGATGCGCTCGGCGCGGCTCTGCCCGTGGGGGTACCCGAGGCGTTCACTGAACCTGTTCCCGACCCGCTCGCCGACCTGCTGCTGCGCTACGCCCGCACCCGAGGGCCGTTCACCGCAGCGGCCGCTGCGGCCCGCTTCGGGCTCGGGGTTGCCGTGGCGGGTGCGGTGCTGGACCGGATGACCGGGTCCGGCGCCATGGTCCGAGGGGAGCTTCGTCCTGTCGAGGCCGGCGGCGGGGGTATCGAGTGCGGGGGTATCGAGTACTGCCATGCCGAGGTGCTGCGACGGCTGCGCCGGGCGTCGTTGGCCCGGTTGCGGGCCGAGGTGGAGCCGGTCGAGCAAGCCGCGCTGGGGCGGTTCCTGCCCGCCTGGCACGGCATACGGCTGCCGCGCCGCGGGTCGCCGACCGGCCGGGAGCCAACCAACCCGGCGCGCCGCCTGCACCGTGCGCCCACCCCGGATGACGTGCTCAGCACAATCGAGCAGCTGGCTGGGGCGCCGGTGCCGGCCAGCGCGCTGGAATCGCTGGTGTTCCCGGCCCGGCTACCGGGCTACTCCCCCGCACTGCTCGACGAGCTCACCACCTCCGGTGAGGTGACCTGGAGCGGCTGCGGGTCGCTGGCCGGCGACGACGGGTGGATCGCGCTGGCCCCGGCCGACGTCGCCGATCTGCTGCTCCCGGATCTCGACGAGCAACTCGAGCTCACCCCGCGGCACCGTGCTCTGCTGCGGGCACTGGGCTGGGACCCGGCGGGCGGCTCAGCGGGCGGCGGCGCCATGTTCTACCGGCAGCTCGCCGACCGGGCCGGGGAACACCTGCTCACCGAGGGGGAGCCGGTACCCAGCGACACCGACCTGGTCGTAGCGCTGTGGGAGCTGGTGTGGGCGGGCCTGCTCACCAACGATTCGCTGGCCCCGCTGCGGGCCGTGGTGTCCGGCCGCTCGGCCGCGCACCGGCCGCGCCGGTCCGCTCCGCGCGGGCGGTACGCCCGGATGCGAGCCGGCCGCCCGCCGACGCCGTCACGCAGCGGCCCGCCGACCGTTGCCGGGCGTTGGTCGCTGGCACCTGTTCCCGAGTCCGACCCGACCCGCCGGGCACACGCCCGGGCCGAGGCGTTTCTGGAGCGCCACGGAGTGCTGACCAGAGGCGCGCTGGACACCGAGCGGGTGGCCGGTGGCTTCGCTGGTGTATACAAAGTGCTGCGCGCGATGGAGGAGTCCGGCCGGTGCCGGCGCGGGTACGTCGTCGAGGGGCTCGGCGCTGCGCAGTTCGCCGTCCCAGGCGCTATCGACCGGCTGCGCGCAGTGGGCCAGCCAGCCGATGACGGCGCATCGGCGGCGGTGGTGCTCGCCGCCGCCGATCCCGCCCAGCCGTACGGAGCAGCCCTGCCGTGGCCGCCCACCGTCAGTGACTCTCGGCACCGCCCGGGCCGCAAGGCAGGTGCGCTAGCCGTGCTGGTCAACGGTGCCGCTGCGCTGTATGTCGAGCGCGGCGGCCGGTCGCTGCTGTCCTTCACCGAGGACACCGGGACGCTGCGCACCGCTGTGAGCGCCCTCGCCGACGCCGTACAGCAGGGCTGGTTGGGGTCACTGTCGGTCCAGCGTGCTGATGGCGAGGTGGCGCTGGGTTCGGGGCTGGCCGAGCTACTCCTGGAAGCCGGGTTCCGCGCCACCCCCCGCGGCCTGCGGTTGCGGGCCTGACAGAGCGTGCACAGGGACTCACTGGGTGGCCGGCCGTAGCAAGGTCCAGAGCTGCGCAGCGGCGTCCAGGTCACCGGAGATCCGCACCGACTGGTCGGGTAGTCGCCCCCACGACCAGAGGTAGACCTCGGTGGGGTCCCCGCTGACCATGGCGTCCGCTGAGCGGGCGTCGGCCTCGCCCACCCGTCGCGCGGTGCACCGGCCCAGCTCCAAGACCGCCAGCCAGCGCCGGTCACCAGCGGCCAAGGCCACCGCTCCCTGCTGAGGCGAGGACATCCCCAGCTCGCTGAGCCGGTGACCGAACCACAGGAACAACAGCTCGTCGATGCCGTCCAGGGCTACGTCCTGATCGATCGGGTGTACCGGCTCACCTGCGGCAGCCTGCACGTCGACTCGGTGCACGGTGGTCTCGTGCGCCATCCGACGCCGCCAGAAGCCGTGTGTGCGGTCCGCGGGCCACCAGGTGTCACAGGGGTCAGCCGGATCGTGCCGGTTCAGCTCCGTGAGCAATTCGCCCAGGCCGGTTCGCACGAACCTGACCAGATCGCCGTCGAGTGGTGACCGTTGCCACTGTTCGGGTCGCTGGCCGTCCCTTACCCATAACTGGGTCACCCGGTACACACTGCCGACGTGCCGCAGGGTCTCGCTCAGTGTGAAGCCGGGGCAGCCGGGCACCTCTGCCTGTGCCGCATCCGGCAGCGCCCTGGCCGCCGTGCCGAGCATCAACTCGGCCTCGATACCGATGACGTCGAGCATCCGGCCATAGTCGATCATCGGCCGCGGAGCGGTCATGTCGACGGCCCGCACACTGCGCGTTCAACGAGGCTGAGGAACTCGCCGGCTTGCCGGACCAGGTCGTCGGCATCGCGTGTGGACACGAGGCGACTCACTCCGGCCTCGGCGGCAGTCCGGGTGGCGGACGTGGCGGCGAAGAACGCCGACCACTCGGCGAGTTCCGGCGCAACCGTGGGCAGCAGCACCCACACGCTGGTCGGGCGGGCCCGGCGGCGCGGCCGCGCCCGCGCCGCCAGTACGGCCGCCGCCGCCCGCAGCGCCGCCAGGTGGGCCTGGGCATAGCGGTCTACTGGACGCGAGGCGTACTCGGCGTCGAGCAGGCCCTGGCGTGCCTGGTCCAGCAACGTACCGGCGGTGGGCGGGTGGAAAGATCGGCCGCGGCGCCGCGAGCGCCGGGCGGACGGTGAGATGAGTGGGGCGGTAGCTGACACGTCGGCCTCCTGGTCGGAGTCGCAACGGATTGCGACACGTCGACTCCGCCGTGGGGAAGCCGGCGGCACCCGGTGGCGGGGCGCTTCCCCCGCCCCGCCACCGGGCTAGGTGTTCGAACACATGTTCGACACCGACCAAGGGTAACCCCTCCTAGCCCGGTCTCGTCAAGTTCAGCTTGCGAGACGTCAGCGGGCGACGTCCGGGCGTGGTCTGATGGACCTGTGCAGTCCCCCGCTGCCCCCTGCGTCGTCGTTGGGCGAGACTCCGTCGTTGGGCGAGACTCGGTCGTTGGGCGAGACTCGGTCGTTGGGCGAGACTCGGTCGTTGGGCGAGACTCGGTCGTTGAGCAAGGCTCGGTCGTTGGGCGAGACTCGGTCGTTGAGCAAGGCTCAGTCGTTGAGCAAGGCTCCGGAGTTCCGCGGTGACAGCGATGGCCGCTCACGAACCGGCCAGGCTGGCTGAGCTGACCGTCGCGCAGCTGCGCGCGAGGCTCGACGAGGCATTGCAGATCTATGTCACCGCGATGCGCTACCCACCCGGTACCGCGCAGCATCGGAGTCCGATGTGGCTGGAACACATGCTGCGGGCCGGCTGGCGGTGCGTGGGGGCGTTCGATGGCGACGCCCTGGTCGGCATCGCCTACGGCTACCTCGGGGCGAGCGGTCAGTGGTGGCACGACGAGGTACGGCGCGGGCTGGCCTTGATCGATCCCGCCACGGCGCAACGTTGCCTCGCGAACTACTTCGAGCTCACCGAGCTGCATGTGCACCCGGACGCGCAAGGCAGGGGCGTCGGCCACGCTCTGCTCACCGAACTGCTGTCCGGAGTGGACGCTGCACGCGTACTGCTGTCCACCCCCGAAGGCCCTACCAGGGCATGGCGCCTGTACCGCCGGGCCGGGTTCACCGACCTGCTCCGCAATTACCGTTTCACCGGGGACTCGCGGCCGTTCGCCGTGCTGGGCCGCACGCTGCCGCTGGGACCGTGACCGACCGGGGGGTGGTCGGGCTCGGTGCGGCGGGCCTGGCCGCGCAGCTCTGTTATCCGCAGGTCGGCGGGAGCTTTCGTGACCTGCTCACCGTGGCTGTGGTGCTGCTGCTCGCCGGCGCCTGTGTGGCCCACGCCGCGGCCACCCGCGGTGCCCGCTGGGCGACCGGCCTCGTCGTGATCACCGCGGGCGGCGGGTTGCTCACCGAGTTCGTGGGAACCACCACCGGCGTCCCGTTCGGCGGCTATGCGTACACCACCGACGGTGCACTCGGCCCGGAACTCGGGTCAGTCCCGCTGCTGATCGGCCCGGCCTGGACGTTCGGTGCGTACCCGGCGTGGTGCGCCGCCCAAGCGATCGTCGGGCCGGGGCGGGGCGCGGCTACCGTGCTCGTCGCCGCCTGGGGTCTGGCCAGCTGGGACCTTTACCTGGATCCGCAGATGGTCGCCGACGGTAGGTGGGTGTGGACCGACCCCGGCCCGGGGCTGCCCGGCGTTGTCGAGGTGCCGCTGAGCAACTACGCAGGCTGGCTGCTGGTAGCGCTGGTGCTCTGCGCGGCGCTGCACCGGCTGGACCGCGCGCTGGGCACTCCGCGGCGCGGGACCGACGGCCTGCCCCTGGCGTTGTTCTGCTGGACCTGGCTGGGCAGCGCGCTGGCCCATGCGGTGTTCTTGGACCTGCCTGCTTCGGCCTGCTACGGCATGGTTGGGATGGGCCTGGTCGGGGTGCCCCTGCTGGGCACACTGCTCCTGTCCCGCGCTCCTGGGACTGGCCTACGTGCTGCGCCCGGCGGTGGTGATGGAGTGCGAGGGCAGCATGCCGAGCCGGGCCAGCACGGCTCGGGTGGAGCCGGACCGGTTGAGGGTGTAGAAGTGCAGCCCCGGCGCACCCTCGGCGAGTAGCCGCTCGCAGAGCTCGCTGGCAATCTCCACCCCGACCTCGCGCACCGCGGCCCGATCATCTCCCACCGCGGCCACCCGGTCCCGAATCGCATCGGGGATAGTGCAGCCGGACAGATCCGCCATCTTCTGAATGCCGCTCAACGCAGTGATCGGCATTACCCCAGGCAGGATTGGCGCGGCCGCCACATCGGGGCCGGCGGCGGTCACCCGGTCCCGCAGCCGCAGGTAGTCCTCAGGGCGGAAGAACATCTGGGTGATCGCGAATCGGGCGCCTGCCCGCAGCTTGCCCACCAGGAAGCGGACGTCGGCTTCGTCGTCGAGCGAGCGGGGATGGCGCTCCGGGAACGCGGCCACGCCGACGCAGAAGTCACCCAGCGAGCGGATTAGCCCGACCAGCTCCTCGGCGTAGCGCAGGCCCTGCGGGTGCGCCACCCAGTCACCGAGCGGGTCCCCCGGCGGGTCACCACGCAGCGCCAGTACATTGGGGATCCCGGCGGCGGCATAGCTGCCGATCACGTGCCGGAGTTCGGCCACCGAGTGGTTCACCGCAGTGAGGTGCGCCATCGGGACCAGGGTGGTCTCCTGCGCGATGCGGCCGGTGATCCGCACCGTGCGGTCCCGGCTGGAGCCTCCAGCCCCGTAGGTCACGGACAGGAACGCCGGGTCGAGCGGCTCGAACTCGCGCACCGCGTGCCACAGCTGACGCTCGCCGGCGTCGTCCTTGGGCGGGAAGAACTCTACGGAGAACACCGGGCGGTCGCCTCCGACCCGATCGATGACGGCCGTCATGCTCCGCAGCCTAGGCCGTGTGGTGGGCGCAGCGAGAGCAGCGGGGTGAACCAGGACACTGAGATGGCCGAACCTGGACATGTGTCGGTGAGCAGCGTGGCGATATCACCCTTATCGTCAGGACTGGGAGGTTTCATGAGGCAGCTGTACGCCACGCCACGAACGCGGACCCGGACGGCGGCCCGCCTGGCCGACGGGCGGCAGGTGCCTCAGCTCGATGAGGACCTCCCCGCCGAGGTGCATCGCGAGCTGGCCGCGTTCCTCGCGGACAAAACTGATGAGGCCGGGCAGGTGGATCCGCGGTTCGTCGCCCTGGTCGACTCGCTGACCGACTTCGTGCTCGGCGGCGGCAAGCGGCTCCGCCCGACCTTTGCCTGGTGGGGCTGGCGGGGAGCAGGCGGCTCGCCGGACGGGCCGGAGGCACGGGCGGTGCTGCGCGCGGTGAGTTCTCTGGAGCTGGTGCACGCCTGCGCTTTGGTGCACGACGACCTGATGGACGACTCCACCACCCGGCGGGGCACGCCGACCGTGCACGTCAACTTCGCCGCCCGGCATCGGAGCGCCGGATTGCTCGGCACGCCGGAGCGGTTCGGCTCAGCCGTCGCCATCCTGCTCGGTGACATCGCGCTGGCCTGGGCCGACGACATGCTGCGTGGGGCGGGTCTGTGGCCGGATCAGCTGCGCCGGGCGCACACCGTCTGGCAGGCGATGCGCACCGAGCTGCTCGCCGGGCAGTATCTCGACGTGCTGACCCAGGCCAGCGGTGACGAGGCACCCGAGGCCGCGTTGCGGATCGACCGATACAAGACCGCGGCCTATACCGTGGAGCGCCCGCTGCACCTGGGTGCCGCGATCGGAGCAGCACACCCCGCGCTGGTGGACGCCTACCGCCGGTTCGGTGCCGATATCGGGGTCGCCTTCCAGCTACGTGACGACCTGCTGGGGATGTTCGGTGACCCCGAGGTCACCGGCAAGCCCGCGGGCGACGATCTGCGCGAGGGCAAGCGGACGCTGCTGCTGGCTTACGGCCTGCGCACCGCCGATGAACAGCACCGCACGGCGGCCGCCACCCTGCTGCGCAGCGCGATCGGGGATCCGTTCGTGGCGCAGAGCACTGTGGCTGCGGTCCGCGAGCTGCTGGTCGACCTGGGAGCGGTGGCCGAGATCGAGCGCCGCATCACCGAGCTCACCGACTCCGCACTCACCAGCCTGCACGCTGCCGAACTGGCCGAACCAGCCGTCACCCGGCTGACTGAGCTAGCGACCCAAGCCACCCGAAGAACCTGGTAATGGCAGTGGGTGCGGCAACACCGTCAGCCCCTTCCGGGTAGCCTCGCGCACCGTGCGCACCGTGCCGGGACCCACCGACGATGTGGTAGTCGTCGGAGCCGGGCTGGCCGGGTTGTCCGCGACACTGCACCTGCTCGGGGCCGGTCGGCGGGTCACCGTGCTGGAAGCCCAGCCCCACCCGGGCGGCAGAGCCGGGCGGATGGATCTCGCCGGCTACCGCGCGGACACCGGCCCGACCGTGCTCACCATGCCAGAACTGGTCGACGAAGCACTGGCCGCAGTGGGTGATTCGGCCGCGCAGCGGCTCGACCTGGTGCCGCTGCACCCTGCTTATCGGGCCCGTTTCGCCGACGGTTCGGTGATCGACGTGCACACCGAGGCCGAGGCGATGGAGGCCGAGGTCCGCGCAGTCGCCGGACCGCGGGAGGCGGACGGCTACCGGCGGTTGCGGAGCTGGCTGACCCGGCTCTACCAGGTGGAGATCGGCCGTTTCATCGGCGGCAACTTCGACTCCCCGCTCGACCTCGTGGCCGGCCGGGAGGCGATCCGCGACCTGGCCTCGCTGGCCGCACTGGGTGGTTTCGGTCGGCTCGGCCGGCAGGTCGCCCGGTTCGTGCGCGACGAGCGGCTGCAACGACTCTTCTCCTTCCAGTCGCTGTATGCCGGGGTACCGCCGCAACACGCCCTGGGTGCCTACGCGGTGATCGCCTACATGGACACCGTGGCCGGTGTCTGGTTCCCCCGCGGCGGGATGCGGGCGCTGCCCCAGGCGCTGGCCGACGCCGCCACCGCCGCGGGCGCACAGTTCCGTTACCGGACTACGGTGAGCGCTCTGGAGCACTCCGGGGATCGAGTCACCGCGGTGCTCACCACCGACGGTGAACGCGTCCCCGCCGACGCGGTGGTGCTCACTCCCGACCTGCCAGTGGTGCACCGCCTACTCGGCCGGGCTCCGCGACGACCGATGCCGCTGCGCTGGTCGCCTTCGGCTGTGGTGCTGCACGCAGGGGTGCGCCCGGGTAGTGGCCCTGGCTGGCAGGGACTGTCGCATCACACGATCCTGTTCGGGACGCAGTGGGAGCGCACCTTCGACGAGATCATCTATCGCGGGTGCCTGATGAGCGATCCTTCCCTGCTGCTCACCCGACCCACCGCCACCGACCCGACGCTGGCACCTGACCGACGCGAGCTGCTCTACGTCCTCGCGCCGTGCCCGAACCTGCGCACCGCCCCGCTGGACTGGGCCACCCTGGGGCCCGCCTACCGTGACGAGCTGGTCCGCACCCTGGAGCTGCGGGGAATCACCGATCTCGGTGAGTGCATCGAGGTCGAGCAGCTGGTGACCCCCGCGGACTGGGCGGCCCAGGGGCTGGCCGTCGGGACACCGTTCTCCGCAGCGCACACCTTCGCCCAAACCGGGCCGTTCCGGCCGTCCAATCTGGTCCGCGGGCGGGTCAACGTGGTACTCGCCGGCTGCGGGACCACCCCGGGCGTGGGGGTCCCCACCGCACTTATCTCCGGCAAGCTCGCCGCGGCCCGAATCGCCGGGGCTGCTCGGCGCGCCGTGGTGAGCGGCTGAATCAAACCGGTTACCACTCAATCACGACCCGGCCACAGATGTGGGTCCGCTGCCAGCCGCTGTGGGAGCATACGGGCCGCCATGACGTCAACCTCTTCGCCTCCTGCCACCACGCCGGACACCGCACCCTTCGACCCTGATCTTGCGGTCAGCAGGCAGCGCGAGGAGGATGTGCTACTACTCGACCGGCTGCGTCCCCGGTGGCTGCTGTCGGGCACGGTGGTGCTCGGCCTCTGTGGTTCCGTGCTGTTGGCCACCATGGCTGTGGGGGCGGGCGGCATCCTCATCACCGACCCGCTGATCACCGGTGGGCCACTGTCCTGGATCCGTTACGGGCACGGACGTGACCTCGCCACCATGGCGCTGTACCTGGGCGTGGGGATGGTGGTGTGGGCCTGGGTGCGCCTCGGGCGCGACGTGCTGGCGGGCACCGCCACCGCCCGCCACGTACTGGTCGCCAGCGCGACGTGGACTGCACCCATGCTGTTCTCACCACCGCTGTTCACCCGGGACGTCTACAGCTACCTCGCGCAGGGCGCGCTGGCGCTGCGCGGGCTGGACCCGTACGAGGTCGGGCCCTCGGAGCTGCCGCCGGGACCGGTCGCGGACAATGTGCACTACGTCTGGCAGACCACCCCGGCCCCCTACGGCCCGGCGTTCATCCACCTAGCCAAGATCATGAGCTGGCTGACCGCTGAGGACGCCATCGTCGGCGTGATCGGAATGCGGCTGGTGCTGCTGGTCGGCTTGGGTCTGCTCGTCTTCGTGCTGCCCCGGCTGGCCGACGAACTCGGCGGCAAGCGCACCGTCGCGCTGTGGCTGGTGGTCGCCAACCCGATGACGGTCGTGCATCTGGTGGGCGGACCGCACAACGACCTGCTGATGATCGGCCTGCTGGCCGCGGGCACCCTGCTGGTGCTGCAGCGCAGGCACGTCGCGGGCATCGCGCTGGTCACCGCGGCGATGGCGGTGAAGGCGTCGGCCGGGATCGCGTTGCCGTTCCTGGTCTGGATCTGGGCCGCCCGGCTCCCCGGGAGCCGGGGAACGCAGCTGGTCAAGGCGGGCGTTGCCGCTCTGGCGGTATTCGGCTCCGTGTTCACCGGCCTCACCCTGCTGGCCGGAGTCGGCCTGGGGTGGATCCCCGCGCTGGACGCGCCCTCGCTGATCGTCAACTGGATGTCACTGCCCACCGGCGCAGGCCAGCTTGCCCACTTCGTGAGCTCACCGTTGCACGATATGAGTTATCAGCCGTTCATCGACGTCGTCCGGCTGTTCGGCGCCGGATTGTTCCTGGCCATCCTCGCCTGGCAGTGGTGGCTGGCCAGGGACGGCGGTACCGACGCGGTGCGCCGCGCCGCCATCGTGCTGCTGTGCTCCGCGGTACTGGCGCCGGCCACGTTGCCCTGGTACCTCACCTGGGGTCTGGTTCTCGGCGCGGCAATCGCCTGGCGGCCACGGCCGCTCGCCATGGTGGTGGCAGCCTCCACCTGGCTGGTGCTGTGCACCTACCCCACTGGGGAGAGCGGGCTGACGTCCTGGCCCTACCTGATCGGGACGCTGGCGGTCTCGCTGGTCGCGGCCGCTTCGCTGCTGCACCGCGACCCATTGCGGCTGCGCGGCGGCAAGCACCCCGCCAGCGCGCCGCAGCCCGACCCGTCAGCTGTCCGGACCGCATGAGCCGCGAACTGGACGCGGCCGGTATCACCGAGCCCGCGCTGCGCGCCTCCTACACTCGCTGCCGGGAGCTGAACGCGGCGCACGGCCGCACCTACTTCCTGGCCACCCGGCTACTGCCGCCGGCGAGCCGACCTGCGATCCATGCGCTGTACGGGCTGGCCCGCTACGCCGACGAGATCGTCGACGACCTCTCCGACACCCGGCCATGGCCGCAGCGGCTCGCGGAACTGGACGCGCTGAGCGACGAACTGCGCGAAGGGCTCGCGCGGGGTCGCTGCCAGCATCCGATACTGGCCGCGTCGGTGCACACCGCGGTCCGCTATCGGATCGACCCGCAGCACTTCATCGACTTCATGGCCGCCATGCGGATGGACCGCCCGGTGGAGCAGGGCGGGGTGAGCGGCTACCAGACGTTCGAAGAACTGGCCCGCTACGTGCACGGCTCGGCGGCCGTCATCGGGTTGCAGGTGCTGCCTGTGCTGGGCACCGTGGTCCCCCGGGAGCAGGCCGAGCCACCCGCCGCCGCGCTGGGTATCGCCTTCCAGATCACCAACTTCCTCCGCGACGTCGGCGAGGACCTTGATCGGGGGCGGGTGTATCTGCCCGCAGAGGAACTGGCCGCCTTCGGGGTGGACCGCGCCCTGCTGGGCTGGTGCCGCAGAAACCGACGGTCCGATCGACGGGTGCGCGCCGCGTTGGCTTACCTGGTCGCCCACACCCGGGCGATCTACCGCCGGGCCGCGCCGGGCATTCCCATGCTGGCCCCGGTGTCGCGGGCCTGCGTGGCCACCGCGTACACCCTCTACGGCGGCATCCTGGACGAGATCGAAGCCGCTGGATACGACGTGCTGACCCGCCGGGTGATCGTGCCACGGCGGCGTCGGCTCGCGGTCGCGCTGCCTGGGCTGAGCCGCACGCTCGTCGCGCGAGCAGCGCAGCGACAATCGCCCGCAGCAAGATAAGGTGCCACCACGATGCGGCGGTCAGCTCGGTAGCAGCGGGCTGGGGTTGCCGTGCCAGGACAGCCGCCTTCGCTCCGGCCCGCCGTGATCGCCGATCACTCAACTCCTCTGTTCATTTTAATCACATTGGAGACCAATTCTCGAGGCTCTTCGAAGTAGTCCATCACGATAATTCCGACCCGCCCTTTTAGGAATCCCGCAAGATAGTCGTTTATGCGCGGGTTTATCCTTTTTGAATAGCCACGCGCCCTCAGGTTGACAGCGCTGGAAAACGTAATGTACAAGTCTCTGGGATCGCCGCGTCTTGCTTGCTCTATATGGGCGATGACGAAGTTGTACTTGTTGTCTTCCCCAGGATCCTGATAACGATCTTCGACATTGTAGATCGGAGTTGTCGCACTTCTGAAGCACTGGTTTTCCGGCCAATAGGTAAGGTCTAGTCCAACGCCGTCCTGGTTGCATTCGAATCTGCGCAGCAAAACGATCTTACCACGAACTTCTCCTAATGTTGTTTCAGATGTGAGTGCAAGATTGGTACCTACAGAGCCGCTGCCAGGAAGGGGAGGGGCGAAATTGTAGAGTAGCGAAGAATTCTCGATATGCTGCCACGTCCTCGCTGCGAATGCGTCCTCAAACGAGCTCGATCGGATCACCCAGTTCGCCGGGTCTCCTCTGAATTTTCCCAATCCTGCGGAAGGGGCGAATCTGCCGAGGATGCTATCGAAGCGACCCTCGTTCTTGACTGACATTAAGATAGCTTCGGAAGGATACTTTTTAAGGAAGTTGGAGCAGATGGCCAGAACATCTGCATAATTCTTTCCCATGTGCACAACATCGTGATGGACGAAAACGTTATTCTGGTAGTGCGCAAGTCTGATGTCGAGAAAGCGTATCCCTGCATTCAGCTGGTCGGAGAGATCCAGATCTTGGGTCTTGGCAAATCCGAGGGGACCGTAAACGGAGCAAGAATTATGGGTTCCAGGAATGCTCAGCATCGTCACTGGAGCCTCATCGGGAATGTCACGCATCCAGCACGTGTGAGAAATGAGCTCGCCCATCATACTCCTCATCGACGTCTGCCTTCGGGCGCCGCCCGCCCATCCTACCTGCGAGCGGCCACGCCGCAGGGCACACCCCGTCACCTCGTCCCGGCGGATCCCCCAGGGCGGGTCGGCCGGAAAGGGCGCCACCTCGCGCGTGCGCGTCGGCACGCTCACCGACTCCAGCTCCGCGCTACCCGCTACGCGTACCAGGCTGGCCATGCCGATCAGAGACCGAACCGGGCAGACCCGCCATCCGAAGGTGAGCTGGAGGAGGCGACGGTCGCGATCGCGGGCGATTGCCGCCGGATGTCGATGGGAAGGGTAGACGACATGCACGAGTTCCAGTGCGGTCACCAGGAGTGCGGTAGACGGATTACAGCGTCCGACAAGGACTATCTGATGCACCAGGTAGCGGAGCACTTGAGGGAGGTGCACAACGTCAACCAGGTCACCGAGGCATTGATGAACTACCTCGAGGCGACGTGCGTGACGACGCGGCAGCCATGACTGTCAGGGCTGAACGGTGCCACCGATGTCTCTGGTCCATTTGGCGCTGAGCCTCGTTGAGGTCGCCAAGCTGTCGCATGCATCGCGCAGCTTCACTGGCCAATGACGCCTCATCGAATCCGCTGATCCAGGGCGAGGGCTCCTCGGTCGGCGTATCACCGAGAGCCTGCTCTGCCTGTACGAGCAGCCGAACACACTCATCGGGCTCCCGGAGCGCTGCAAAGCCGCGTGCATGCATGGCGAGCAGACGAGCCTCGAGTTCGGGCTGCGGCGGACCATCCTTGAGCGCCAACCGACCGCGAGAGGCAAACTGCACGGCCTCGGTCGGCTGGTCGAGATGGTGGGCCAGGTGACTCAGGCTGGCGAGGACATGCGCGCCGAGCTGCCGGTCGCCACCGACCTGCACCAGGTAGTGGGCGCGGCTGAAGTGGCGCTTCGCAGCCTGGTCGTGACCGGCGTCGTGGGCCATCCAGTCAGCCATTTCGGTCAGGGCCGCGGCACCGTTGAAGGCGAGCTGATCGTCGAGGACGTACTCGCTGCCGAAGAGGCGAGGTGCTACCTCGGTGTGCAGATACTTGACGACCGTGGCGTAGAGATGTCCGCCGCCGACCTGCTTGTCAGCGGCTCGGAACGCCTGCATCGCGGAT
This sequence comes from Pseudonocardiaceae bacterium, assembly GCA_050699435.1. Taxonomy (GTDB): domain Bacteria; phylum Actinomycetota; class Actinomycetes; order Mycobacteriales; family Pseudonocardiaceae. The sequence continues at coordinate 92,764 of JBOHGM010000002.1, forward strand.
GCGTCGCTGCCCCCATGCAGCACTGCGCCGTTGCCCATAGCCACGAGGCCGGACGGGCTAGTCGGCAATGCGACCGACAGCTGAGCCGGTATGCAAGGCGGCGGCGGGGTCGCTGGCTCTTGCAGTTGGAGCGCCGTTCCGCTCGGCAGCCTGAACCATAGGAACTGCGGTGGGATACGCAGGAGCCGCGCCCACTGTACCAGCCGGTCGAGGTCTTTGATCGGTGAGCCGGTTTCGATGCGGCTGAGTTGCGCCTGCGTGAGGTTCACCCAGCCACCCACGACCTCTTGGGAGATCGGGCGGCCGTGATGGGGATGGTTGCGGTAGGCGGCGATGACCTTGCCCATGTGCCACGAGGCGAGCGCGTCACGCATCTGGTCGACGGCCCAGAACTCGGGCGGTACGACTGGTGCGGCGAGCATGACGTCACGGCGCTTGGCCTGGCAGGCGCCACACTGCACGCCCGTGTTGTCGCGCGCCAAGCGCGATCCACACGAGCGGCAGTAACGCACAATCTTTATCCCTTCGCGTCTTGCTCGATTCGTTCGAAGATATCGCAATCGGTTTCCCGTTGCCATTCCGGCAATTCGTCCCAGTCGGCAACGTAGGAAGGTTTGGGATCGGGAATGTGCTTGTAGATTTGGCCTATCCAGCACAGTGCTACGAAGCGGCATCTTTGTTCGCGCGTGAGTCTGGCCGTGCTGCCGTCCGTGGCGTCGATGAATGCACGCACTTGGTCGTAGACGGCCGTCGCGCTCTCACGCTCCCAGTCTGGCGTGTCCACCCACGACGCGATGTAACCCGGCTTTGGCTCACCGGGGTAATATTTCGTGACGCCTGCAATCCACGCCTCGCGGAAGACTCGTCCTCGTTCGACCTGCAACGTGCTTCTCCTCGTATCCGTTAGGCGGGCATCCCAGTAAGGGTAGTGATCTCTCGGTTGAGCTGGCGAACCTGGCGGTTAGTGAGGAACAGCGCGAGGTGCGGCTGGAGGCCTTGCAGCTTGCGGCCGATGACACCGGAGCCGGTCTGCCGCGCGGTGTCCAGTGCGGCGTTGGCGTAGGTGACGAGTTCGTTCACGTCGCGGCGCTGGACACCGAGCATGGCGAGGTCGGTGAGCACGCTGCCGCGACGGCGAGCGGACAGGTTGAGGCTCAGGGCGTTGCTGAGCGCCGCTTCAGCCAGGTCGGGACGTTGCAGGGCCATGCTCAGCAGGCGGAGTAGTTCACGGCGGTTCACATCGTCAATCTCCGGGAATTCCTGCTGGCCGTAGCAGATGATTGCCAGGTCACGGTCCTCCTTCGGCACGTCGGCCTGGTCTGGCGGCTGCTCCGGCAGCTTGAACCACAGAAGATGAGCTGGCACACCGAGAGTCCGCACCCACTGGATCAGCTTGTCCAGGTCCTTGATCGGCAGACCGTTCTCGACCCGGCTGAGCTGGGCTTGGGTGATGCCGACCCAACCGGCCACGATCTCCTGCCGCATGGGGCGTCCGTGGTACGGGTGACTCCGGTACGCAGCGATCACGCGGCCCATGTTCCAGGTGGCGAGGGCGTCTTGCATGTGGTCCGTGACCCAGAACTCTGCGGGCACGTCAGGCGGCTGCATCACGAGAGTGCGCACCTTGGCCTGGCACGCGGCGCACTGATGGCTCGAGTTGTCGCGAGCGAGGCGCGTTCCACAACGGCAGTGACGCGGGTTGCTACTCCTGTTCATGGGGTCTGACCTGTCGTTTGGCACCTGAGGGCACGTGCTCCTACCCCGGCAGTTTAGCCGGGATCGATCACCCTAAGCGTCCGGTCGCATACGTGGCATGTATGACGCGTATACCCCGGTCGTCATGGTCAATTCTGGCCAGCGGCAACACGCTCGGACGTACGAGAGCACACGTCCTAAGCAGGGAGAACACCCCGATGGAGTGCCAGGGAGCGACGGTCGCCGTACTCCGAGCGGCCCACTTGCCGCCCGAACCGGAGTTGCTTAACGGCATCGCCACGGCGGTGCTGAACGAGCACATCACGACGCCGATCTCTGGGCGATCTGCGGCTCGGCCTGGCCCTGCGAACGCGTGGTGCTTGCCGACCGCAACCTCGCGGTGCTGTGAGCGCCACCCGTGAGCTGGTCGGACTGGCGGCGCTGGGCCCCGAACCCGCCGCCCGTCCGGCCCTCCAACCGGAGCCGGCCATGAAGCCGCTGATGTATGGCTACCTGCGGATCACCGACGATCTGCCAGACGACGCCATCCAGCAGATGGAGCGGCGACTGCGGGCGCTGGCTGAGGCCGAGGGCTTCTGCTTCGCCACCACCTTCTACGAGTACCGGCCGGGCTACCACGGCGCGTTCGCGGAGCTGACCGAGGAGCTGAAGCGCGCCGAGGCGCACCACGTCGTCGTGCTCTCGCTTGACCACTTGTCGCAGCACCGGCTGTTGCGACACCACATGCTGGCTCGACTGGAGTTCGAGGCCAACGCGCAGGTGTGGGCAGTCCAGTAATGAACGAGCACGACGAAACCGTGTCAATCCTTCAAGAGCTGGCGGGCATCAGAAAAGCATCTGGGAACCCCGGAGGTGGTGACATGAGATAATCCAATCACCCAAGCAATGCCAAATAGTTCGGAGCATCCATCAACATGAGCAACGCCTTCGACTTCATGATGATCGAGCACGCCGCTTGGCGAATGGTGTGCTCAGCGAGGTTCCCGAACTGGCAATCGCCCTGAAGCAACTCGGCACCGTTGTTCGCTTCCGTAATGCCGACTTGTGGGACGCCATTGGTACAGCGATTATCCGACAAGTCATTCGCGCCGGACAATCCAAGAAACTGTATCGAGCGTTTTGCGAGGCATACGGCGAACACGTGAGCCTGCCGATAGGCGGTAGTTACGCGCTCTTTCCGTCACCGGAAATCGTCCTCGACTTGAGCGACAACCAGTTCAGCTCCATCGGCATGGCGTTCAAACGCCGCCCCCTCAAGGCAGCGGCCGAGGCGCACCTGGAACACAGCGCAACGTGGCGGGAACTCTCGCCACGGGCCTTGATTGACGCCCTCCAGGTCGTGCCACGTATCGGACCCTGGACGGCGCACGCCGCCGTTGCCGACTGGAGCAATGACTGGGCGCTCTACCCGTACGCCGATCTCGCGGTACGGACGTGGGCCAAGCGAGCGGCACCGTCCTATGACTGGCCAGCTGATGAACCAGCATTTGGCCGAGTGTGGCGGGCGCTGGCTGGCGACCAACTTTCTTCGCTAACACTGCTGACCCTCGCTTGGGGGAGTCAACATGGAGACATCGGCTAACCGTGCTGTAGCTGGCGCGGACCTTTCCCGACCACTCGACGCACTATTCGTCAACGCACCACTGCGCGACTACAGCCTCCGTCCTCGGATCAACGACTTCACGCTGCCCGTGCTCGGCATGGGCTACATCGCCACCTACGCCGCGCGCCAAGGCTTCAATGTCGGTGTCATCGACGCGGAAGCCTTGGGGCTCGGGGTGGAGGAGACCACCAGGCTCGTCAACGAGCTGGCTCCGCGGTGGGGTGGCTTCAACCTGCTCGCTCCGACGTACGAGATCAGCGCGCAGATCGCGGCCGGCTTGGACAAGGGCATCAATGTCATGGTCGGCGGGCACCAGGCCAAGGCCATGCCCACTGAGACGCTGACCGATCCACGCTTTGCCCGGCTTGAGGCCCTGGTCCTCGGGGAAGGCGAGACGCGGGTGGTCGAGCTGCTAAAGGACAAACGCAAGCGCACCGAGCTGCCCGGCGTGATATGGCTCGATCCCATCCTCAAGACGCCCGTCACGGGCGGCAGCATGGTCGCCGGGCACCACCTCGCACCCGACATCGACGACCTACCGTTCGTGGATCGGCGTTTCCTGTCCGATGACCCGTACCGGGCCAGCGACGGCCGGATCGAGGCCAACATGGTCGGCGCGCGTGGCTGCCCGTACGACTGCTCGTTCTGCGGCGCGGCCGTCTCCGCCAACCCGGACATCACCATCCGCACCCGCACACCCGCGAACATCATCGAGGAGATGCTCGAGCTCGATGCGCTCTACGGCGTCACGGCCTTCAGGTTCGTGGACGATCTGTTCCTCGGCTACGAGCGCTTCATCAGGAAGTGCATGACCGCCTTCACCGAGGCCGGGATCGGCTACCGCTACGTCTGGGACGCCACCGGCCGCATCAACATCCTGCACCGCATGAGCGACGAACTGCTCGAGGTACTGCGGCTCAACGGCGGCCGCGAGGTTGCGCTCGGCATCGAATCCGGCAGCGAACGGCTGCTCACGTACATGGGCAAGCGGATCACACCTGAGATGACGCGCTCCGTCGTCCGGCGACTGACCGAACGCGGGATCAGCGTCAAGGGCTACTTCATCCTCGGCTTCCCGACCGAGACGCGCGAGGAACTGAACGCCGCGGCCCGCCTGGTCTACGACCTGTGGGACCTCACCGAGGGACAGCCGGGCCGCTTCCGGGCCAGTGTCTTCGAGTTCCGGCCCTACCCCGGCACGCCGGAGTGGCAGCGGCTCATCGCCACCGGCCAGTACCAGCCACAGCAGCTCCTCGACTACACGGCCGTGGACCTCACCAGCGGCGGCATCGACGAGGCCATGCGCGGCCGGGACGAGTTCAACTTCTCGGTCAACATCCAGTTCGGAGAAGCCACCGTGGACGAGGTACGGCAACGGCTGACCGAGCTGTCTCGCGAGTAGTACCAGCGCAGCGGAGTCAGGGCGGCATGAGCGAACGCCCTGGCTTCTTCGTCGTCATCGAGGGTCCGAACGGCGTCGGCAAGACCACGGTCACGGCCATGCTGCACAAGCAGCTCGCCAGCCGTGGCCTGCAGGTGTTCGCCACGACGGAGCCGTCCGACTCGCGACTGGGCACGCTGGCCCGACAGGGCACCGCGGACTATCGCGGCCTGGTGCTGGCGTGCCTGGTCACGGCCGACCGCTACCACCACCTTCAGCACGACATACGCCCAGCGCTCCGCGCCGGCGCCGTCGTCCTTGCGACCGCTACCTGCCTACTTCGCTCGTGTTGCAACGCATGGACGACGTTGCCGAGTCGTTCCTGTGGCAGCTCAACCAGTACGCCGACAAGCCGGACCTAACCATCTTCCTGATGGGCCAGCCTGCACGATCACGTGCACAAGCCGCAACAACGCGGCACCTACAGCCGGTTCCACGAAGGCGGCACAGCAGCGGGAGTGGTGGAGGATCGGCTGTACCGCAACGTCGCCCACCAGCTCACCGAAGCTGGCCACGCCGTGCTCCAGCACGAGGTGCGGGATGATCCGCCCGAGATCGTGGCCGACGCCCTGCTTGACGCCATCCTCGAACGGCTAGGCGAGCACACGTCGAATCCCAATTCTGCCTAGAGCTTTGACATAGCTATATTGCAGAGCGAAGCTCATTCGCCCAGTCCAACACAAAGGCTACCAGCGGATTGGTGATCTTCCAGGTGTCCAGGTGACTGGCTGTCGGTGGTCGAGGATCCGGGCTGCCTGATGCGCCTCAACAGTCGTCGAGCACGCCGCCGAACTCGCCACTCTTCGCGCCGTTGAGGAACGCGGCCATCTCGTCGCGGGTATAGATGAGCACCGGCCCGCTTGGATGCCGGGAGTTGCGGACGGCAACCGCACCGTCGGGCAGCTGTGCCAACTCGACGCAGTTGCCACTCGGGTTGCTGTAGCGGCTCTTTCGCCAGACGACCCCCTGCAGCCCAGACGCCATCACACCGTTGTTGATCTGCATCTGCACCACCCTCCGATCCCGGCAGGCACGACGCCGACCGGCCAGAGTTTCGGCTGGCCCGACGCCGCGGCCACCACCGGCGGCCCCGACCTTGTCCTGCGTCACCGGTGATCCGGACGGCCCTAGGGTCGCGGTCATCGTGGCAGCACTGGATGCGTGAGCGTACGTGCTTCGCACATGCTCGTGCATTCGCACGTACAGGTTACGGCCTTGGCGTCAGAAGCCCATCGCCTGGGCCCGGCGCTTCACCTCGCGCCCACGGTCGGAGCGCAATGCGCCGATCGGAGTGCCGGGTAGCGAATCCTCGGCAGTGAACAGCCAGCGCAGGATCCCTTCGGAGGAGTAGCCAGCGTCGCGCAGCAGCGTAATCGTCCCGGGAAGCCCCTTGACGACCGCAGCACCGCTGAGAAACTCAGCGGGCACCACCATCACGCCCTCGCGGCGCATCCCCAACAGCTGACCGTCGCGCAGCATCTGGTGCACCCGGGTTACCGGCAGTCCCAGCCGCGCGGCGACGTCGGGAAGCGGTAACACCGCCACCTCGGGATCGAGCACGTCCGGGGCGATCGGGATGTCACTCACGGCGGTCACGATGCCATACCCGCGATTCAGCGCCCTTCCGCCGTTCGGGGCGAGGCGAGTACGTAGGATCTGGTGCTGTGGAGCGGCAGGTGCCCGGGCGGTACGAGAACTTGGTCGGCACCCTGTTGGACGGGCGCTACCGGGTCGGTCCCGTGCTGGCCCGCGGCGGTATGTCCACCGTGTACCGGGGCACTGACACCCGGCTAGAGCGCCCCGTCGCGATCAAGGTGATGGATCCCCGGTTGGCCGCCGACCCGAGCTTCCTGCAGCGCTTCGAGCGCGAGGCGCGGGCCGCTGCCCGGCTGCACCACCCCGGCATCGTCGGGGTCTACGACCAGGGCATGGACTCCAGGGGCCCCTCCGACCCCACTGGCGCAGCCAGCCACGTGTTCCTGGTCATGGAACTGGTGGAGGGCGGCACCCTGCGAGACCTGCTGCGCGAGCACGGCAGGCTGCCGGTGCCACTGGCCCTCACGGTGACCGGCCTGGTGCTCTCCGCGCTGGCCGCAGCGCACCGGGAGGGGCTGGTGCACCGCGACGTCAAACCCGAGAACGTCCTTATCGGGCCCGGCGGAGTGCTGAAGGTGGCCGACTTCGGGCTGGTCCGGGCCGCCGCCGAGGCCGGCAACAACACCGGGGATCTCATTCTCGGCACGGTGGCCTACCTGTCGCCCGAGCAGGTGGCAACCGGCACCGCAGACCCACGCAGCGACGTCTATGCCACCGGGGTGCTGCTGTTCGAGATGCTCACCGGGGCACCGCCCTACACCGGGGAGACGGCGTTATCGGTCGCCTACCGGCATGTCAACGACGACGCGCCAGCCCCGGGAACGGTAGGCCCGCCGGTACCCGCCCCGCTCGATGACCTGGTCGTGCGAGCCACCCGCCGGGATCCAGCCGCTCGTCCGGCGGATGCGTCAGCGTTCCTGTTCGCGCTGCAGCAGGTGCGCGCCGAGCTGGGAATCGCTCCGGTCGGAGTACCACTGCCCGCTGCTGCGGCCGCGCTAGCCGGCGCCGCGACGACACACCCCCGCGTCGCGACGGGCTGGACGGCGGCCGCTGCAGGAGCACGAACTGCGGTGGCCTCCCCACCCGCCGACCACGGCGGACCTCGCGGCACCCGCGCCCTAGCCAGGACGCAGCTACCGACCGGTGGGCCGGGTACCCGCCGCGGCGGGCCGCCACCGGCTCCGACCCGGTATGAGCCTCCCGGTGGCCCTCCCGACGATGACCCCTACCAGCGCGAGCGTGTCCGCAACCGGCGGGCCTTCATCGCCTGGATCATGATCGTGCTGCTGCTGGCGAGCGTGGTCGGGGTGGCTGCGTGGTGGCTGGGCAGCGGCCGGTGGACGGCGGTGCCCGATCTCACGGGTCTGCAGCGCACCGCCGTGGAGGCCGCGCTGGCCGAGGCCCACCTCGAAGCAGCGCTCACCGAGGATCATCACAACTCGATCCGGGACGGCATCGTGATCAGCAGTGACCCGGGGTCGGGCAACCGGGTGCTGCGCGGCTCCGACGTCACCGTGCGGCTCTCGCTGGGCCGCCCTGTGGTGCCCGATCTGCCGGTGGGCACGCCCGCCGATGACGCCGAGCGGATGCTCCACGAGGTAGACCTGAGCCCGCGAAGCGACCCCGCTGCGGCGGAGTTTCATGACACCGTCCCGCCGGGTGCCGTGATCGGCCTGCGACCGGCATCGGGCACCGTGCTCACCGTCGGTGCACCGGTGACGCTGGTGATCAGCAAGGGCCCTGCCCCGACCACAGTCCCCGAGGTGCGGGGCATTCCCGAGGCTGACGCGATCGCGGCGCTGGGGCAGGCTGGCCTGACCGCCCAGGTGAGGCGCGAGTTCGACGACGAGGTGCCCGGCGGGCAGGCGATCGGCACCGACCCGGAGGCCGGTGACGAGACCAGCCGCGGCAGCGACGTCACCCTGCTGGTGAGTACCGCGCTGGTGGTGCCCGAGGTGGTCGGTCAGCCCCGCGAGCAGGCGCTGGACGCCCTGACGGGGGCTGGCTTCGAGCCGCAGGAGCGGGGCGACGGCGCCGGAGCGCCGGGCGCGACCGTGTTGTCCGTGCAGCCCAGGGCGGGCTCGCTGGTGCCTCCATCGGACAACGCGGTGACGGTTCGGCTGAGCACCCGGGTGGTCGTGCCCAACGTGGTCGGAATGCCGGTCGGCCAGGCCCGGCAGGTACTCGCCGACGCCGGCCTGGACAGCGAGGTCAGCCGGTTCATCGGGGGCTCCTCCAGCCGGGTGATCGCACAGTTCCCTGGGGCCGGCCGCGCAGTCCAGCCAGGCACCACCGTCCGGCTGATGACCTTCTGATCCCAGGTTCAGATCAAGCCCAACCACTGAGCCCAAACCGATTGAGCCAAACCGATTGAGCCAACCGATTGAGGAAGTGCGATGGAACTGTTCCTGGTGCTGGTGCTGATCGCCGTGCTGGCGCTGATCGGCGTCGTGGTGTGGGCGCTGCGGCGGCGCCGGGCGGCGCCGCCGCAGCCGGCCGGCGTTCCGGTGGACCCGCTGGCCGATCACGAGGGGATCACCGATGTGCGGACCCTGCGGGCCGGCGACATGGTCGACTACCGTGGCACGCTGTTCTTCGTCCGCGGCTCCTTGCGTCTCAAGGAAGGCGGCTACCACTGGGCAGAGCATTTCCTCGACGACTCCCGCGGGCAACGCTGCTGGATCTCGGTGGAGGAGGACCCGGACCTGGAGGTGGTGCTCTGGCAGCCCACCGAGGCCGTCGCAGAGCCCGGCGGGGACAGTATGGATGTCGAAGGGGTGCGCTACCGGCGCGACGAGCGCGGCACCGCCCAGTACACCTCGGAGGGCACCACGACGGTGGCCGCCACCGGCGCGGTCGAGTACGTCGACTACCGCGGCGAGGGTGCGCGCGCGCTGAGCTTCGAGCGCTTCGACGGCGGACCCTGGGAAGCCGGTCTCGGCGAGGCTGTGGTGCTCTCCGCCCTGCGCGTGTACCCCGCGGGCAGCACCCGCTCGTGAAGGCGCTGATCGCCACTCCCTTCGCGGACTCCCGCGCGGCGGATCTGAGCCTGGCCTACGGCCTGGCGCCGCTTCCCGCGCTGGGCACTCACCGGGTGGAACAAGCCGGGGCGCGGATCGACCTACGCGTGCTCGGGGCCTCCCATCAGGTCGTGCTGGAGGTGGGTGGCACCCGCTGGTCCGAGACCGTAGCCTGCCTGCCCGACCGGCCAGGTAGCCTGCCCGCGCACGAGCAGGTGGACGCCGGCCTCCTGCGCTCGCGGTTCACCGCCAGCTGCCTGCGCCTGGGCCCGGCCCGGCTGGCGGAGCAGGTGCGGGCGATCGCCCGACGATGTGAGCGGCACCCGGGGGCACTGGTGGGTACCTTCCCCGGTTCACCCCTGGCGATCACTGCGCTGCTGGTGGCCGACCGCGCCGGTTGGAAGAGCGGGGTGGGCTGGCGCACGTGGCACGTCTACCCACAGACCGGGGAGCTGGTGACGACGGTAAGCGTGGTGATGGCGCGATGACCCTGCCCGTCAAGCTGATCGTGGCCGGGCTGGTCGCTGTGATCGGGCTGGCCGCGATCGGCGTCGCGGTCTCCCGCACCGGCGGCGTGCGCAGCTACCTCGCGGACAACTACACCCGGGTCTCGAGCCAGGGCGACAGCGTGGTCTATACCTCCGCGCGCCGCCCCGCCACGGTCTACGAGGAGATCCGCTCGCGGCACCGTCCGGCTGACACGCTGGTCCGGCCCAGGGGGTACTACCTGCGCTACTCCGACGACATCGTCGTGGTCACCGCCGATGCGCGTGGCTCGCGGATCTACGTCGACGACGAGGACCGCGGCTACGCCCGCTGGTTCCCGATAGTCGGCGGGGTCTGGGGCACCTACCGCGGTTCCGGGGACGCGTTCCGCGGCGGCGGACCGGGGTCGGGTAAGTGAGCCGGCGGGCGGGCGTGATACTGACGATCGGCGCGCTGGGCTGGGCCTTGCTCACCGGGGCCGCACCCAGCGCGGCAGCCCAGGCCGACCCCGTGTTCGAGCCAGCGGACGCCCAGAACCTGGCCGACCTGCTCGCCGACGCCACCGAGGCACAGGACGTCTGCTACGGCTGGACCGTCCGGGTCATCGACCAGGGAGCCGGGTCGCGGGCGCAGAGCACCGGCTCGAACTTCGGCCCCGGACGATCCCTGGGCAGCGCGGGCGGCGCGTGCCGGTACCGCGTGGAGTTCACCGCCGACATCACGTACCCGAGCTCGTACTCCGAGTTCGAGGACTCCGCATCCTGGTCGGTGACCAGCCGGCCACGCGGCGGACCGGGCACCGCTGACCTCGACCGGCTCGGCCTCGTCGAGGAGGGTGACCTGATCGGCGATGATCCCGACGTCGCGGTGGCCAGGGCGGTTGCTGCCCTGCCGCAACTCGCGGCACGTGCCGGCATCGCCCCCGCATTGGCCGCCACCCCGGCGAGCAGTGCACCGCCCGACGTCGGTTCGCTGGCCGACAGCCCGGGGTCGGACTACCTCCGCCGCGCGGGCGGCCTGCTCGCGTTGGGCGTGGCGCTGCTGGCCGGTGGGGTCGCGTTCGGAGCATTCGCGTTGTACCGCTCCCGCTCGCGCGGGGGCTCCGCCCAGCCGCAGACCCCACCCCCACCCCAGCAGTGACCCGGCCACGTCCGGAGGAGGAGGCACCACTCACATGCTGTTCTCGATCACCGTCGAGGCGGGCACCGCCGCCGCTTACAGCGTCGTCGGGCTGGCGCTGATGGCGCTGGGTTTCGTCCTCATCGATCTGCTCACGCCCGGCAAGCTGCGCGAGCACATCTGGCTGCACCGCAACCGCAACGCCGCGGTGCTGGTGGCGTCCAACCTGCTCGGAGTGGGCATCATCGTCACCTCCGCCATCGCCGCCAGTGCGGACGCGGTGCTCGCAGGTTTGGTGTCGACCGTGGTCTACGGCGTGCTGGGCTTGGTGCTGATGGGGCTGTCCTTCCTGGTGGTGGACCTGCTCACGCCGGGCGACCTGGGCGCACTGCTCGTCGATGAGACGCCGCATCCCGTGGCGTGGGTGACCGGGGCCTCGCATCTGGCCGTCGCGGCGATCGTGTCCGCCGCCCTGCTGTGAGCAGCGGCCAGTGACCCCCGCCGTCGCCGCGCCGTCGCGCTCCTCATCCGGCGCCGGGCGGGCCCGCGCGGCCCGCGCGGGGCTGCTGTTCGCCACGTTCGTCTGTGCCGCCTGTGGACTCGTCTACGAGCTCGCCCTGGTCGCCCAAGGTTCGTACCTCATCGGCGACTCGATCACGCAAGCGTCGGTGGTCCTGGCCACGATGGTCTTCGCGATGGGAATGGGTTCGCTGGCGGCCAAGCCGCTGCAGCGCCACGCCGCGATCTCCTTCGCCGCAGTGGAGGCGGCGCTGGCACTGTGCGGTGGGCTCTCGGTGCTCGGGCTGTATGCCGCGTTCACCTGGTGGGACTTGTATTGGCCCAGCTTGATCGGCACCGCACTGGTGATCGGCGCGCTGATCGGCGCCGAGATCCCGCTGCTGATGACGTTGCTGCAACGGATCCGCGCGCAGGACGCCGGGTCGGCCGCCGCCGACCTGTTCGCCGCCGACTATGTGGGCGCCCTGGTCGGCGGACTGGCGTTCCCGTTCGCGCTGCTGCCGCTGCTGGGACAGACCCGAGGGGCCCTGGTGGTGGGCATGGTCAATGCCGTGGCTGGTGCGGCGGTGGTGCTGGGACTCTTCGCTGCCGGGTTGCGCCGACGCGACCGGCTGGCGGTGTGCGGAGCCACGCTGGTCGTGCTGGCCATGCTGGGGATCGCCTTCGCCGGCACCGACGGGTTCCTACGCACCGCCCGGTCGCAGCTCTACGCCGACCCGGTGGTACACGCCGAGACCAGCCGCTACCAGCAGATCGTGCTGACCGAGTCAGCGCCACTGCACGCGCCACCGGACACCCGCCTGTTCCTGGGCGGCGACCTGCAGTTCTCCTCGCGTGACGAGTACCGCTACCACGAGGCGCTGGTGCACCCGGCGCTGGCCGGACCGCGGGAGCGGGTACTGGTGCTCGGCGGCGGCGACGGGCTGGCGCTGCGCGAGATACTTCGCTACCCGGATGTGCGCGAAGTAGTGGAGGTCGAGCTGGACCCGGCGGTGGTGCGGCTGGCCCGCACCGACCCTCGGCTGCTCGCGCTCAACGGCGGTGCCCTGGATGATCCGCGGGTGCGCGTGGTGCACGCCGACGCGTTCGAGTGGCTGCGGCATACTGCGGGCGGATACGACGCGATCATCGTCGACCTGCCCGACCCGGACTCGACAACGACCGCGAAGCTGTACTCCACCGAGTTCTATGTGCTGGCCCACCGCGCGCTCGACCCGGGTGGGCGGATGGCGGTGCAGGCGGGCTCGCCCTACTTCGCGCCCAACATGTTCAGCTGTGTGCTGTCCACGGTGCGCTCGGCCGGATGGGCAGCCGTGCCCTATCACGTAGACGTGCCCAGCTTCGGCGCCTGGGGATTCGTGCTCGCCGCTGACGGGGCCACGCCACCGCTGCGGTTGTCCGCCCCCGAACGCCTGCGGTTCCTCGATGCGGCGGTACTTCGTGCGGCCGCGGTATTTCCGCCGGACCGTCGTCCGCAGCCCTGGCAGCCCTCTACCCTGGACGATCCAGTCGTGCTCCGGCTGGCCGCCGCAGAATGGTAGGGCTGCCGTCGAGCTAGCGCTCAGCAGCGCCAGCCCCTCAAGGCTGGCGCGTCGTCAGGCGCGTCTTAGGACTGCCGGGTCGTCACGCACGTCGTCTCGAGGTACTTCATCAACGTCTCGGTGGCCTTGTCGACGTTGTGTGCATCCTTCAGATGCTCTGCTACCTGCGCCATCAGGTAATCCTTGTCGGACGCGGTAAACCGGCTGCCGCACTCCAGGTGCCCGCATTGGAACTCGTGCATCTCGGTACTCCTTCGCTCGACATCCAGCGGCAGCCGCAGTGATCGCAACCGTCGCCTCTCCCCTACCCTTCGGATGGGTGGCCAGTTCGGTTCGATCGGACAACGTTGCTGTCGTTGATCAGTCAGCGTGGATGATCGTGCCCACATGTTCTCCCTGCAGCGCCTTGGTGATGTTTCCGGTGGTGCGCCCGTTGACGATCTGGATCTCCTTCACGTGCTTGGCGTGCGGCATGAGCCGGAGCAGCAACTCCTCGACGGGGAGCGTGTCGAGGTTCTTCGCCAGTAGTTCGGTGGCCCCGACCCGCGGGATCAACTCGGGTCGGCTCTCTTCGGCGGTAGCCGGGTCGCTGGTGAACACTCCGTCGACGTCCTTGACGTAGACCGTCCTGGCGGCACCGTAGGCGTCGGCGAGGAGGAACGCACCCGTGTCCGTCCGGTGCGGTGGGATCTTGCCCAGCTCGGGTGGGAACTCGTAGAGCCCGTAGGGCGGGTATCCGTTGGAGACCACGGCGCGGCTGGCGGCCAGGTGCACCGCGAGCTGGTGGGCGACCGTGGTGTGCGGCAGATAGGACACCCCCTCCGCGGCGAGCAGTGCCGCCACGAGGTGTCCGTTCTGCTCGGCCTCCACGGACGCCAGACCGGCGAGGACGCCGGTCGGCAAGCCGAGATCGAGCCCGACGCCGAGGACGTGACGGGCGCGGACCCCGGGACCGGTGAGGATCAGCAGCCGATGCTCGGCCAGCGCCTCGCGCAGTTCGTCGACGACCGGGCCGACCGCGTCGAGGCCCTGATCGATGATCGAGTGCCCACCGATCGCGACGACGTTCAACCACGGCAGCAGCCGGATCACCGGACGATCGATCGGGCGGACGAGTTCGCGGTCGAGCAGCGTCTGGCGCACCAGCGCGGACGGCACGTTCTTGACCGCGAAGGAGGGATCGGGATGCGTCATGGCATTCTCCTGGGGTGCGGACCAGCGGGCTGGCGGACGGCGCTCACGCGGCCGCAATGATCGTGCCGACGTGCTCGCCTGCGAGTGCGCGGGAGATCAGCCCGGGCCGTAGCCCATTGATGATCTGCACGGACTTCACGTGCCGGGCGTGGCGCATGAGCTGCAGGAGGGGACGCTCGATGATGAGATCGGGCAGATCGAGGGCGATGAGCTCGTCGACAGTGATCTCTGGGATCAATGTGGCTGTCGGGTCGTTCCTCGGATTGGCCGTGAAGAGCCCGTCCTCGTCCTTGACGAAGACCATGGTGCGGCAGCCGTAAACCTCCGCGACCAGGTAGCACCCGGCGTCGGTTCGGTACGGCGGGATGACGCCCTCGTGCGGGACGTGCTGCCACATATCGTAGGGCGGCATGCCGGGGAAGATCGCGGCGCCGCACTCGGCGAGATACAGCGGGAGCGCGCTGAACGCCTCGTGGCCCACGACCGGCACGCCGTAGCGGGCCATGAGGTACCCAAGCATCTGGGCGTTCTGCCCGGCGACCGCATTCCCGACATCGGTGAGCACACCGGTCGGCAGGCCGAGCTCGGCCGCCACCGAGTACACGTGACGAGCCCGGGTGCCTCCCCCGGTGCCGATCAGGATCTGCCGGCTCCGCTTGAGCACCGCCAGCTCCTCGACGATCGGAAAGACCGCCGCCCGGCCCCGGTCGATCAGACTCTGCCCGCCGATCTTGAGGACGCTGACCTCGGGCAAAATCCGATAATCGGGCGCGGCATCGCTGGCCTGCATGAGTTCCCGGTCGTTCAGCGACCGACTCATCAGCAGCGACTCCAACACCGCTGTGCTGGCACTAGCTGTATTGGCACTATCCGGCATGTAGTCCTCCTCGCCTGTGATATGCGACACACGCTTGTACATCATCGGGGAGGGTATTCAGCACCCAATGCCACTCACGCGCGCAGCATCTCGGCGACCAGGAAGGCGAGCTCCAGCGCCTGCTGGGTGTTCAATCGGGGGTCACAGGCGGTCTCGTAGCGACCGGACAGGTCTGCATCGGAAATGTCCTGCGCACCGCCGAGGCATTCGGTGACATCCTCGCCGGTGAGTTCCACGTGGATTCCGCCGGGATAGGTACCCAATGAATGGTGCACCTCGAAGAAGCCCTGCACCTCGTCGACCACCCAGTCGAAATGCCGGGTCTTGTAGCCGGTGGAGGACTCGATCGTGTTGCCGTGCATCGGGTCGCACTGCCAGATCACCTGGTGTCCCGAGGCAGTGACCTTCGCCACGATCTGCGGCAGCACGTCGCGCACTCGCAGGGCGCCCATCCGGGAGATCAGCGTGAGCCTGCCGGGGATGCCGTGCGGGTCCAGCCGCTCGACGTACTCCACGGCCTGATCGGGCGTAGTGCTCGGACCCAGTTTGATCCCGATGGGGTTGGCCAGCAGTTCGGCGAAGGCGATATGTGCCCCGTCCAGCGCACGGGTCCGCTCCCCCACCCAGAGGAAATGCGCGGACAGATCGTAAAGCTTCGGAACCTCACCGGTGTTGTCCAGGCGCAGCATGGCCCGCTCGTAATCGAGCACCAATGCCTCGTGGCTGGCATAGATCTCGGTGGAATGCAGCGACGAGTCGTTCACGCCGCAGGCGGACATGAACCGCAGGCCACGGTCGATCTCACCGGCGAGGGCCTCGTAGCGGGCCCCGGCAGGGGACCTCAGCACGAAGTCCTTGTTCCAGTCGTGCACCTTGTGCAGATCAGCCATTCCGGCCAGGGTCAGCGCGCGCACCAGGTTCATCGCCGCGGCCGCGTTGGCGTAGGCCCGGATCAGCCGGGACGGCTCGTGCACCCGCGCCTCAGGCGTGGCGACCAGTGAATTGATCATGTCGCCGCGGTAGGACGCCAACCCCAGCGCGTCGAGTACCGCCGACCTCGGCTTGGCGTACTGCCCGGCCACCCGGCCGACCTTGACCACCGGCATGCTCGATCCATAGGTGAGCACCACCGCCATCTGCAGCAGCGTACGGATGTTGGCCCGCAGGTGCGGCTCGGTGTTGTCGACGAAGGTCTCGGCACAGTCACCGCCCTGCAGCAGGAACGCCTCGCCGCGGGCCACCGCGCCGAGTTGGTCCCGCAACTGGTCCACCTCGGCGGGAACCGTGATCGGCGGGACACTCTCCAGCACAGCGCGGACTTTGCGCACCGCGTCGGGGTCGGGCCAGCTGGGTTGCTGCGCGGCGGGAAGGGCCAGTGCGGCGTCCAGCCTAGTGCGCAGGTCGGCGGGCAGCGGGGGCAGCTCCGGCAGTGCCTCCACCGGAACGTCCACGGTCCAGTTCACGGTTCCCAGCGTATGCGTTGCGGCCCCCGGCCAGTCCACCGGGATCTCGGTGCCAGCCCCTGAGGAGGTGGGTCAGCCGAAGAAGACCTCGGCCTCCGCATAGCGTCCCGCCGGCACCGTCTTGATGGCTGCGGTGGCCTCGGCCAGCTTCACCCGGATGATGTCGGTGCCGCGCAGCGCGACCATCACGCCGGCGTCCCCTTCGTGCACCGCATCGACCGCGTGCACCCCGAAGCGGGTAGCCAGTACCCGGTCGTAGGCGGTCGGCGTGCCGCCGCGCTGGATATGCCCCAGCACCACGGCGCGGGACTCGGCACCGGTGCGCCTGGCGATCTCGTCGGCCAACCAGATGCCGACGCCGCCGAGGCGCTGGTGGCCGAAGGCGTCGACCTCCCCGGTGGCGAGCAGCTCCGCGCCGCCCTCGGGTACTGCGCCCTCGGCCACCACGACGATCGGGGCAACGTCCCGCTCGAAGCACCGGGTGACCCAGTGGCAGACCCGCTCCACCGAGAAGGGCTGCTCCGGCACGAGGATGACGTTGGCCCCGCCGGCCATTCCGGAGTGCAATGCGATCCAGCCGGCGTGCCTGCCCATCACCTCGACGACCGCCGCGCGTTTATGCGACTCGGCGGTGGTGCGTAGCCGGTCGATCGCCTCGGTCGCGATATGCACGGCGGTGTCGAAGCCGAACGTGTAGTCCGTGGCGCCCAGATCGTTGTCGATGGTCTTCGGCACGCCGACCACGAAGACACCGTCCTCGGTCAGCCTGCGAGCAACCCCGAGGGTGTCCTCACCGCCGATCGCGACCAGGGCGTCCACTCCGTGCTCGGCGAGGGTCCGCTTGACCTGCTCGGCGCCACCGTTCTTGTAGGGATTGGTGCGAGAGGTCCGCAGGATGGTGCCGCCGAGCGGGAGGATGTCCTCCACGTCGTCCAGCCCCAGCGGCTGGATCAGCCCCTCCATCGGCCCCCGCCAGCCCTCCCGGAATCCGATGATTTCGTACCCGTGGACCTCGATGCCCTTGCGGACCACCGCCCTGATCACTGCGTTGAGCCCCGGGCAGTCACCGCCGCCAGTGAGCACGCCGATGCGCATGTCGAAATTCCCTCCGCTGTAGCAACTGAATCTGAGTAGCTGGGTAACTTTGGTATAGCCGTGAGAGTGGCACGACTGGATCGGTCCAGCAAGGCGAACGCCTTAGCGGTGACCAGCCCGCGCCGAGCGGTGCTGCTCGATTACCCGCCATCGAGTGAGATTATGCCGAGCGTCGGCCAGCGCGTCGTGTGCGTCGCCGGGCGGCGGGGGTAGCGCCGGCTTACCTGCGTCCTCCCAACGCTGCCGCAACTCCCGGGTGAAGCGGGGCAGCGACTTGGGCAACGCTGGCATCGGGCCCCACAACTGGGCGAGCGCAACATGATCGTAAGCGGCCAACCAGGCCCACAGCTCCACCCCGTTGCCGGACGCGGTGAGGAAATCCAGCAGCGAGTCGCGGATGGCGGCCCGGGAGCGCCATGCCGGGTCGGCCGGTGGCGGCAGCTTGGGCAGCACATGGGCGCGCACCCAGTCGCCAGCTCGCTCCGGATCGAACTCGGTGGACACCGCGTAGAACTCCCGGCCCTGCTCGTCCACCACGCCGATAGAGATCAGCTCGATAGTGGCGCCATCCTCGATGAACTCGCAGTCGTAGAAGAACCGCACAGCTCGTGATCCTCCCCCTCGCTGACCCCGACGAGCGCCCTGACATCTCGATGCCCTGACCCCTCGATCAGAACACACTGAGCGCCGGGCGCCGACTGGCGGCCTCGCGCTCCTTGACGGAGGCGGCGTACATGTCGACGTACTCCTGGCCGGAGAGCTCCATCAAGGAATACATGATCTCATCAACCATCGAACGCTCGACGAACCGGTCCCCAGCTAGGCCGTCATAGCGGGAAAAGTCCAGGGGGGCACCGAAGCGCACGTGCACCGGATGCGGCCGCCACATCTTGGAGCCGATCGGGTTGACTTCGTCGGTACCGACCATGGCAACCGGGATCACCGGCACCCTGGCTTCCAGCGCCAGCCGGGCGACGCCGGTCTTGCCCTTGTACAACCGGCCGTCCGGGGATCTGGTGCCCTCGGGGTAAATACCGAGAAGGTGCCCCTCGGCCAGCAGCCGCACCCCGGTGTTGAGGGCAGCCTGGGCGGCCGATGCGCTGGAGCGGTCGATCGGGACCTGGCCGGCCGCGCTGAAGAACTGCCGCTTGAGCCACCCCCGCACCCCCGGGGAGGTGAAGTACTCGCCCTTGGCCAGGAATGTCACCCGCCGCTGTACCACCAGGGAGAGAAAAAACGAGTCAGCGACCGCGAGGTGGTTGCTGGCCAGGATGGCGCCACCATGCGCAGGGAGATGCTCTGCACCGTGGACCTGTGGCCGACAAGTCAACCGCATTACCGGCCCGAGTAGCAGGTGCTTGAGCAGCCAGTAGAACACCTACCGATCCTTCCCTCGCCCCCGCTGGCCGCGCCCTCGACCAGCCTACGGAGCGCAGTCTCTGCGACACAACGGGCCCTGATCCATGCTGGTCTCGCAGGCGTCGGCACAGTCCCGCACAGCGGCCCCGCGGGTTGGGTCAGCGACTCCGGCGGGCACGTCCCGCGCAACACTCGGGCCGGCCAGGTACCGTCACCACTGCAGCGAGCCCGGCCGAATCCGAGGGTGGTGTCCCGGTGGTAACGGTCCCCGATCCCGAGGAGCAGGACCGCCGCGACGGCTCCGAGGACACCGACGCCGCGTTCGCACGCATCATCGCGGGCTGGCGGACCGAGCCGGACGCCCCCCGCTGGCCCGCTGACCAGGATCGGGTTGACCAGCACGGGGCCGAGGAGGGCCCGCAGCCGCGGATCTCCGAGCCCAGGATCGATGACGGCACCGAGGACCACTTCGAGCCGCCGGAGCCGCCGCCGCTGCCGGTGCCCCGTCCCCGAACCCTGGGCGGTGTGCTGCTACTCGCCATCGGGGTGTTGCTACTGATCCGACCGAGCCTGCTGAGCATGGGCGAGTCCGTGGGCACCCCACTGGGCCTGCTCGCGATCACCGCCGGGATCGGCTGGCTGGTGCTCGGGCTGCGCGGCGGTCCACCGCAGGAGGGCTGGGACGACGGAGCGCGGCTCTGAGGACCCGCTCGCGTCGGTGCTTGGAGTAGCTACCAGCCACCTGTCCTTTTCACACTGTTAGGTGGTGTCAACCCGATCATATCGAGAAGTGATCAATATTCGCTCACTGAGGGTTTAGAAGTAACCCGCATGGGTACCTTGCCTCCGACCTGCCAGGCTACCGACGGAGCTGGGATGGACGAGGGTCAGGAGAGCCAGAGCGCGGACGCTCCAGAGCCGCGGCAGGAAACCACCTCGGCGCGGTGGGTGCGGATCTGGGCGCGGCGTGAGCTGCTGATCAGAGTAGCCCGCCGGTACGGATCCTTGGCCGAGGATGCTGAGGACACCGTGCAGGAGGCGATGCTCCGGGCCGCTGAACACCCCGAGATCACCGACGACCGACTTCAGGCATGGCTGTGTGCGGTCACGATGCGGCTGTGCATGGACGGACACCGGCGCAGGGCCGCTGAGGCCAGGCGCTGGGAGCGGGCGTCCGCGCTGGCGATGGTCCAGCAGCCGGGTCAGTACGTCGAGGAGGAGGTCTGTGAGCGTTCAGAAGCGGCCTGGATGGCCGCACAGGCCGCCGAGCTGTTGCCTCCCCGCCAGATCCAGGCCCTGCGGCTGACCGCCGCAGGCTGCACGGTCCAGCAGGTAGCTAGCCATCTCGGGGTGCGGCTTAGAGCAGCGGAGTCCCTCCTGGCGCGAGCCCGCCGAACGCTGCGGACCGTTCTGATCGCCAGCCTGAGTGCTGGTGTGGAGCGGCCGTGCACTGGTATCTCCGACCTTGCCCCGCCTCGGCAACGTGCGGCCTGTCCTGCTCGTCACGACCTGCCTGCCACGGCCACTAACACCACGACTGCGGGCACTGAACACCCCCGCGACAACCGGTCCTGCTGGTGGCGACATCGCAGCAGTATCGGCGCGACCGACCTTCCCGTGGGTGCCTGTTAGGAAAGAGACGTCACGTTCATGATTGGTACGGGGGTGCTGCGCCAGAGCGCGTCAACGGCGTCGGCTTCTCCCCGCGAGCACGCTGGGCCAGCCATGCTACCAGCGCCTCGAGCGGGCCCCGCTTCATCGTGGTTCGCCAGATCAGTGCGAATAGCATTGCCACGACGACTTGCAGGGCGTAGTCGATGGGCGGATCGTAGACGTCGAGCGGAGAACTCAGGAAGAGAACGTGAGTGGTGTAGAGAGTAAGCGTCATGCTGCCGACGGCGGCGAAAGGCATCAGCCCGGCAGCGATCAGCTTTCTCAGAACCGGTAGCGTAACGTGGGCCGAGAGCAACAATAATGCGCCGAGAAGAGCCACTGCTGTGCCGATGGTGTGCAGGAGGTCCAGTGGCGTGGTCGAGTGTGGGGAGTCGACAGCGAGCCACCACCACGTCGAGGTCGGTGTGGTTCCATCCGGACCGAAGGCCAACAGGTCCGAGACCTCGGCCGCCGACATCCCGTCTTGGACGGCGCTGGACTCGATCTGCGCCACGCCGCCCAGCGGACCCAGCAGCACCCACGAGGTGGTGGCGGCAGCCACCGCGAGGACCAACCCGGCGCCGAACAGCCTCGCGTCCACTCGCGCGGAAGACAGCCGCAACCGTCCGATCACCAGTCCCGTGCAGAGGTATGCCATCCACGGCAGCACCGGATAGATTCCCGTCAGCAACAGCCCGATGAGCAGCCTGCCAGGGTCGTCGAAAAGGTACCCGAATGATGGGTTCCCCGGCAGGGGATCAGGTAAGTAATCGCGGATGACGTGGCTCACCACGGGTACCGCGACCACCGCCGCAAGACCGACCATGACCAGTGCCCGGCTAGGGAGAAACACCAGAGGTATCGCCAACAGGAAGAGCACGGCATAGTGAGGCAAGATCACTGAGACCATGTCCGTGTCGCCCAGCCCTAGCCCGACAGCCCCGATGGCGAGCGCCCGGGTTGCCAGCGACGCCGCGACAGCCCTCCCCTCACGACCTGCGGGCACCTGAGTTCGGCGGGTCATAACGGCGATGCCCACACCTGCCAGCACGGCGAACGTCGCAGCGGACCGGCCGGCTGCTACCGAGTACGACAATGCGGGGCCGCCATCGGAATCGGAGGCCGACAGCACATGTACGGCCATCATGCCCAGCAGCGCGACACCCCGCGTGGCGTCCACGCCCAGCAGGCGCGATGCATTCGTCGACGTACCTCCCATGCGCCAGAAGGTATCGGCATCTCACAATGCTCAGATCGCGCGGTAGTCGCGGGGGCTGTAGCGGGGCCCGAAGCGGGGGCGGTGGTACCCGGACGCCTCGATGTAGCGCACGGCGCGGTGCCGCTGCGGAGCGTAGGGCGCCAGCACCGCCAGCATGCCCTCGTCGTCCAGTGGCCCGCCGAGCAGCGCGTACCCGACGACGGACGGGATGTGGAAGTCACCGACGCTGACCGCATCGGCGTCCGCCCAGGCGCGCTGGGCCACCTCGGCGGCGGTCCACACCCCGATCCCGGGGACCTTGCGTAGCAGGTCCCGCCCGCCCGCGCCGCCCAGGGCCACCGCATCTTCCAGGCGGTGCGCCACCACGGCGGCCGCCAGCAGGGCCCGGCGCCGCGAGCGGTCCACCCCGGCGCGGTGCCACTCCCAGTCCGGGATCGCCCGCACCGCCGCGGGAGCAGGCGGCACCCGCAACCCGCCCGGCCCGGGCGCGGGCTCCCCGAAGCGCCAGCACAGTTCCCGCCAGGAGCGGCGGGCCTCCCCGCCGGTGACCTTCTGCTCCAGCACCGCAGGGACCAGCACGTCCCACACCCGGCGGGTCGCGCCGAGGCGCAGCCCCGGCAGTCGGCGCCGGGCCTGCGCGATCAGCGGGTGGTGCGCCACGAAGCCGCTGTCGTCGTCATCGGCTCCGAGCAACGCGGGCACCCCGTCCAACGCCCAGCCGGCCCCCGGGCCCCATCCGGTCGCGTGCACCGTGCCGCCGGTACCACTACGCAGCGCCAGGGTGGCGGCGCCGTCCGGGGTGGTGCCTGCCCGCCACACGGTGCCGTCGGTATCCACCCGCATCGTGGGATCACCCCGGCCGCGGCGCAGCGGAGCAAGCAAGGCGTGCAGGTCCACTGGCCGCTCCGGGGTCCAGGACCGCTCAGACCTCACGCGTTCAAGCATCGCTGGAGAAGCGGACCCCACCGTCGGGGAGCACCACTCCCGGCCAGATCCGCACGCCGTCGCGCAGTTCGCAGCGCGCCCCCACCACGGCGCCATCGCCGAGCACCGTGTCGTGCGCCACCGCGTCCGCACCCACCTGTGCCTCCCGGCCCAGCGCGCTGCGCTGCACGTCCGCCCCGGGCCCGACCAGGGAGCAGTCCATCAGCACCGAACCGAACACCCGCGCACCACGCTCCACCACAGCGCCTGCACCCACCACAGAACCGCCCTCGACGCGCGCTTCCGGGTGCACCCGGGCACCGGGCAACAGCAGCGCCTCCCCCACCGGGCCGGGCAGTGCGGGTGAGGGCGCCAGCCCGCGAACCAGATCCGCCGAGCCGCGCACGAAAGCCGCCGGGGTGCCCAGGTCCAGCCAGTAGGAGGCGTCCACATGGGCCTGCACATGAGCTCCCGACGCGAGCAGCCCGGGGAAGGTCTCGCGCTCCACCGACACCGGCCGTCCCCTCGGGATCGAGTCGATCACCTCCCGGCGGAACACGTAACAACCGGCGTTGATCTGGTCGGTCGAGGGGTGATCGGTCTTCTCCAGGAACTCGAGCACCCGCCCTTCGTAGCTGGTGGGCACGCAGCCGAAAGCCCGCGGGTCGGGGACCCGGACCAGGTGCAGTGTCACGTCCGCCGCCGCGGCGCGGTGGGTCGCCACCACCTCGCCCGGGTCCAGGCCGGAGAGCACGTCGCCGTTGAACACCAGCACGTCCGGCTCGCTCAGCTTCGGCGCCACGTTGCGGATCCCGCCCCCGGTGCCCAGCGGCTCGTCCTCCACGACGTACTCCAACGTCAGGCCCAGCGCGGACCCGTCACCGAAGTGCTCGGTGAACACCTCAGCCCGATACGAGCTGCCCAGCACCACATGCCGCACGCCCGCGGCCCGGATCCGGGCCAGCAGGTGGGTGAGGAACGGGACGCCCGCGGTCGGCAGCATCGGCTTGGGCGCGGACAGCGTCAGCGGGCGCATCCGGGTGCCCATGCCTCCCACCAGTACCACCGCCTCGACACCTGACAGCCCCGCCGGCTCCTCAGGCGGCTCGATGGGGGAACGCGAAACCACGGCTATGCCCTCCTCGAACGTTCACCACACAAGTACCCTGGGCGGCTAGTCTGTGCACCGGATGTCGCGGCGCTGCAGCCGGGCGGTGGCGACCTTGCCATGAAGGAGTGCAGCGTCTCGCGATGGGTCCGCCCGTCGGGAGCCTCCCCCGCCGGGGCCGCACAAACCGAAGGAGGCGCCGCGGGTGAATGCCCTGGATCGCGCCGACCAGACGCTGGCGCGCGCGCAAGCTCGTCGGGCGGACGTCGTCACACCGGATTCGGCGACCTCCCCGATGGATCAGATCAACACGGTGCAGATTCCGCGGACGCTGGTGAACGCCGCGGACCCGCTGACCGACCCGGACTCCACGATGGTCATCCCACTCCCGGCCGGCGACCCCAGCGCGGGCGCTCGGGATGGCTTCGGCCCAGCCCGGCCGCGCCACCAACGGCTGCTGCACGAATCTTCGTACCAAGAGTAGCACCGCCTGCTAGCCTGGGCGCATGACCGTCACCAAGATCTCAGTGTCGTTGGAGGACGAGACACTCGCCGCCGCACGCATCGCTGCGGAGGAGGCGGGGCTCAGCCTGTCGGCGTGGCTGTCGCAGGCCGCGCAGCACGCCGCGAAACTGGCCGCCGGACGGGCTGCCGCCCGTGAGTACGAGTCCGAGGCCGGTGCCTTCACCCAGGAGGAGATCGACCGCGCCGACGAGGTCCTCGACGGGCTGGGCGTTCGGCCCGTTGCGTGGTGACCCTCGTCTACGACACCGGGGCGTTGCTGGCCGCCGAGCGTGGCGACCGGAGCATGTGGGCACTGCATCGTCGCGGTCTCGACCTTGCCGGTCTGGCCGTGGTCCCGGCCGTCGTGCTGGGGCAGGCCTGGCGAGGTGGACCGCAGCCCCAGCTCTCCCGCTTGCTGCCGGGCTGCGTCATCGAGCCTTTCGATGAGAACGCCGGGCGCGCGATCGGCCGTCTGCTCCGCGATGCCGGTACCTGCGACGTGGTCGACGCACACGTCGTGCTCACCGCACTGCGGTATCGAGCCGCGGTGCTCACCTCGGACCCTGACGACCTGCAGCGGCTCGCCGCCGCCACGAAGGTCCGGCTCCGGCTGTACCAGGTGTAGCCGACCAGCCGGATCTGCGCGCAGGCCAAGGTTCTGCGGACCAGGTCGCGGTACCTGACGTCGAACACCCGGATGGCTGCGGAGCTAGCGTACCCTGTGCCAGCCTTGGTCACCCCGCTGCTGTCACCGCGCACCGTTAGCGTCCGGGACGTGAACGATCACCAGTTTCCCGATCGACCGGCAGGTGGTGACCTCCGCAACGTCCGGTTCACGGAGCTGTGCAGGCTGGTGAAGGCGCTGAGGTCAGCGCTTTCCAGCACGATCACGCGGGCCAGTCCTCCCTCAGTAGCGCGGGACGATTCGCCCTCCTCGGTCTTCTCGTCACCCCAACCCGTCGTGATCCGCTCCAGGATCACGTGACCAGCTCAGGCACCGGCGTGGAGGTAGGCGGCCCACAAGAGGACGTCGCGGGAAGCTCCTCACGGATGGCGCGCACGGCATGGTGGAGAGGTCGCCGAATCGGTTGTCAATGCACTTCACGCGAGCCGGGAACCAGCCGTCGTATGGCGTCGTGCGGATCGAGGCGCTCCAGCCCGGCGATCCCGTCGAAGTCGCGGTCGGCGGAAAGGATCACGGATATGCCGCGCCGCAGCGCCGTCGCCGTATGAACAGCGTCTCGCACCCGGAGCACCGGATGGGTCGCCACGAGGTTGAGGGCGAGCCGAAGGTCTTCCTCCGCGAAGTCGTGGAGCAGGCACAGCGCGGCGACGTCGCGGGCCTGCTCGCGAACGTCGGTCCCGCTCAGGCCGCGCCTACCCAGAATGTGTGCGTACTCCTGCACCAACTCCACGCTCGCTTCACCGGCCAGCGCGCCCTGCTCAGCTAGCCGGATCACGGCCCGGCACGGCTCCCGGTACTCGTGCTCGGTGCCGCGGGCGTACACGAAGACCGACGTGTCGTAGAGAAACCGCATCACCCGGCGGCCGGTTCGTACATCTGATCGATCTCATCCTTCATCAGCGACCAGTCGGACACCTGGATCGGTGCGGCGTCGAGTACCCGACGAGCCGCTTCGGAGCGGTCCGGCCCGTCGTCGGGAAAGGTTGCGTCGATGGCCTCCCGGACCAAGCACCTGACCACCCGGCCGGGTCTGCGCAACCCATGCACAGGCGCGGTTCCGATACATTGTTGGTCACGCAGATGTCGTTCTCATAATCAGGTCACGGTACTTGGCGTCGAACTCTCGGACGGCGGCGGAGCTGGCGTAGGGGTTGGCGGCGCGGCGGAAGTCAGCGAGTTGCTCTGTTACCCGCGTGGAGTCCAGCCTGCGCAGGAGCGCTGCGGCCTCGCTCGCCGTCGTGCAGCCCTGCTCAAGACGGCCATCGAGCACCCGAGCTGCGGCAAGTTGACTCAGCCACAGGGCTCTATCCCGGACGAATGCGGGGTCGATAAGTTTAACTGCTTGCCGAAGGTGGTCCGCTGCGTCCCTGGGGCGATTCAATGCCAGAAGCGCCTGCCCCGCCATCCCATGAGCGTCGGACTCAGTGAACCAGTAAATCCACGGCGGCTCCTTGGAACGGGACGACGTCGCCAACAGCTCGAAGGTCCGGTCCTGGGCTTGGAAGAAAGCCGACAGCTTCCCGGTGTGCGCGCTACCGAGCGCCCGACGCGCCTCCAGCGACGCCATGACAGCAGGAGTGACGGTCTGCGCTCCCGCAATAGCCGACTCTGCGAGCGCGAGCGCGTCCCGTGGATCACCGATTCGGGCGGATTGATAACTCATGAAACCAAGGATGTTGGCGCCCACCGCACGGTCCCCGCTGACATGTGCGGCGCGCAACGCGGCCATGAAATAGCGCTGGGCCAGCGCGTGCTGATTGGAGTCGTAGGCCAGCCATCCCGCCAGCCTGGCGAACTCGGCGGCCACCGCATGCAGCCGCTGACCGACCTCCTCGGTGTAGGAGGAGTTCTTGAGCAGCGCCACCACCAGCCGCAGGTCCTCGCGGGTTGCTGGCAACAGGCTGCCCCCGCCCAGGGCGTCGTCCAGCCGCCGCCGGGCCTCGACCACCCGCTCCAGATCCTCCACCACCGCGTGGTCCACCCGCTTGCCCAGCACTGAGGCCGCTACCCGGGCCGGTCGAACAACCACTGATGTGCCACCGCGGTCAGCGTCAACCCGGTCATCGCCATGAAGTGCCGTCGTTCCATGCTGTCAGCATCCATAACCTCATCCAGCGCCGCCAGCGCCCCAGCGCCATCCCAGCTCTGATCCAACCCGTCATCAGCCGGGACATAGAGCAACCCCCGGGCCGCCGGCCAGCCCAGCACCTCCGGCGTTCCGTGTGAATGGAACGAACCGAGAGTAATGCCACAGGTACCGTCCGACGATCAAGTGTGCACAGTGCGCGGTTCGTCGCTCTCCCTGGTCAGCCTGATCGCCAGGCCAGTCCTCCGCAGCGCAGCCAGGCTTCCCTGGCAAACGCAGCAGAAGCTTGGACCGGGTGGTCGGCACGGTGCCCCGTGCACCCTGGCAAATCCGCCGTGAACAGAACGCACTGACCGTAACGCCGCGATCACCGCCTGGTGGATCAGGTGTGCGAAATGTGCTCGGTTCGTCGTCGCCCCTGGTGCGCCAAATCGGACATGGTCCATCCGCACCTGCTGTGCATCCGACGACGAGGGGCGAGGAGCAATGACGATCGCTTTCCTGATAGTGGGCACGTTCGCGTGATCGGGCCAGACGTCTCGACGCGATCCGGCACTGGCCCCACCCAGGGCCACGTCAAGATCACTGATTATGTTGAACTCGTGACGCCAGGTAGCAAGCCGTGGAACGAGGCGGCGCCTGAACGCCCCGCTCAGCGCAGGCGAGCACCATTCGGAGCCGAATCGCAGTCTGGAGGCGAGGCTGGACAGCCATTCGGAGCCGAATCGCGGTCTTGGGCACCCGGAGACCGCTGTTCGGAGCCGAATCAGCCCTAAGTGAGTGCAGGCAGCAAGGGTGTCGTCCGCTCAGAGCCCGTGACCACGGGTCTGCAGCGGCCCGGACGACGGGCCTTGACGCGGAGGTCCGGCCCTATGAGCACCGATCCCGTCTACACCCTCGCTGCGGCGGTCCGCGACGGTGAGCTGTCCCCGAGCAGCGTGAGCACCTGGTCACGTTGCTGCACCTGATCGACTCGGCGGCCGCGCTGGCGCCGCACGGCGAGCAGCGGTACCCGGACAACCCGCTCCAGGCCGCGACCTACTCGGCGGCCGCATGGGAACCGGTGGGCACCGGGTACCGCCGGTTGCTCGATCAGGTGAGCACGTAGCCTGGCGTCACCTCCTCGCCGAGGTGTCCGGCCCCGGGGTAGCTCCCCGGGGCATCGGCGAGGGGACGGCGAGGAGAGGTCCTGAATGGACGCTGAGGAAGCGCGCACGATCGGCCGGCGGTTGCGCATGATCCGCAAGTCCCGCCGCAAGTCGTTGGTGGTGATCGCCGGTCTTGCCGGGATGAGCAAGTCGCAGCTGGACCGGATCGAGCGCGGTGAGGTCGCCCTGGACAAGCTTTCGGAGATCGTGCCCCTTGCGAACGCGCTGCAGGTCGCGCCTAGTGAGCTGATGAGGCTGCCGGTGCCCGCACCGGGCAATGGGGGCACCGACAGCGCCGTGATAGCGGTACGTCACGCGCTGGTCGCGGTTGAACTCGGCAGTCCGGGCGGGCAACTGGTGCCGATCGAGCACCTACGGGGCAGGGTGTTCCGTCTGTTGGAGGCGCGGCGCCGGTGCCGGTTCCGTGAGGTGGGCGGCGCTTTGCCCGGCCTCATCCGGGACCTGCACACCAGCATTGCCAGTGGCCGCGATCTCGGGGAGCTGCTCCCGTTAGCCGTGATTTTGCACGTGCACGTTACCCGAATGTGGCTTGATGACGCAGGGGCCACAGTGGACCTGCGGCGCCAGGTCGCGCTTGTGGCACGTGGTCTGGCGCAGCAGCACGGCGAGGTGGCCACACTGGGCGTGGCCGCGTTCGGCACCGTTTACGCATTGCTGGCCGAGGGGATGCTCGATCTTGCGCAGGGTGAGCTGGACGCCGTGACGTTGCCCGCGACCACCGCGGAGACCGTCGGTCTGGCGGGCGGGCTCATGATGACGCGGTCGCTTGTCGCTGCGGTGGCCAAGCGGCCCGGTGATGTGGAAGCGTCGATGGAGTCGGCTGCGGAGCTGGCTGCGCGGTTCGGTGAACTCGGCGAGAGTGACCCGCTGGGGTTCGGTTTCGGTCCGACCAACGTCGGGATGCGGCGCATGGAGCTGGCATTGGAATCGGGGGAGCCCGAGCGTGCCATAAGTATTGCCCGAACGATTCAACCGCGTCGGCTGCCCTTCGCGAGCCGTCAGGCCTCCTCCTACTGGGTGCGTTATGGGCGGGCGTCGGCCCAGGTTCCAGGACGGCAGGACGACGCCGTCAGAGCGTTTCGGACCGCAGAGGAACTATTGCCCGTGCGGGTGCAGCGGGACCCGATCGTCCGTGAGGTGCTCGCCGAGCTGCTGGCTCGCGCCCAGCGGGACGCGGTCGGCCGGGAGCTGCGCGGCATGGCCTACCGCGCTGGTCTGAACGTGTAGCCCGTTCGGGGGATCTTCCCGGCCGTGGGAACCCCGCTGTCATCACCGGGCCATGCTCTGCTCCCGGTCGGGGTGACCTCTATGGGGCGAGAGGAACGGGCACAGTGATGCAGCACGAGATCGAACACAGCCGGATGACCGCGGACGGCAAGCGCACCGACGACGGCACGACGTGCACGTTGCTGGTGGTGCACGAGGTGGGCGGGTGCTGGGTCCTGTATCCG
>JBOHGM010000003.1:0-112308 GCA_050699435.1 Pseudonocardiaceae bacterium
GTGATCGTCGTTTGGGAAGAATCAGCCGCGGCGACCGCGGCTGATTCTTCCCAAACGACGATCACTTTTCACCAGTCCGGTCCCCCGGTGCCCCGAAGCTCGCCCAGTGCCGCTGCAGGGCCAGCCAGGAGGAAGCAGCCGTGTCACTCACAGGCTATATCGCTGTGGGTGATTGGAGGTCACCCAGCGTGAAAGCACGACTCTGGTATTACCGGGGCTCCGCCCCAGCCCCCTAACGTGTCCGACGAGGACACTCGCGGGCGCGGGCGAGCCAGCCGGTGGTCGTGCGCACCAGGTATGGCTGCAAGTCGTCGAGTCCTGGCCGTCCCATGCGGCGCCAATCCTCGACCCAGGCAGTGACGACCTGCTGGTGGGCACCTCCGGAGGTAATCATGTCGGCACCGTCAATGGTGTTCAACAGGGCGGCGCCCGCGGGGTCGGAGTACCCGATCCGCCACAGAGGCGTGCCGAGTGCGGCCGTGGTGAGCCCGGCCGGGCTGGTGGCGAGCAGCCAGTTCCGGAAGTCCGATATGGATTCGTCGGTCTGCAGTGGACCGTTGACGTAGTGGGCGTCGCTGATGAGCGTATCGAGCAGCCCGGCGCCGACGGCGGAGTCGGTGTCACGGAGGTGCTCGGCGGACAGCCACCACCAGCGGCCCCGCGGGTCGAGCCGGGTGGCGTCGGCGCCATAGGGCGGCACGTCCCACTGGGTCAGCACCTGGCCGTGCATCTCGACGTAGCCGGCCTCGAACAGCACACGTCCCTGCGGCTCGCGCCCATCGAGTGCCACGACGACGCTGGCTCCGGTTTTGCTCAGGGGGGTCAGCGCAACCGGCGCGACGAGCAGCCCGTCGGGAGCGAGCTGGTCGATCCACGATACGGGTAGCTCGGGTGCGGTGGTCCAGGCGACGATTCGGTCGAACGGCGCATCGGACACGGCGCCCGCAACGCCGTCGCCGCAGTGCACGCTCACCTGCCCCAGCCTCGCCGCTGCCAGCAGGTCACGGGCGCGGTCCAGCTCACCGGCGATCTGCTCGGTATCTGCGCCCGCTCGCAACCGGTCCCAGATCACGGCACCGGTTGGGTTGAGTCCCACCAAACGCCCGACCCTGGCGTCGAGCAGCACTGCACCTTCAGGCGACATAACCGACTTGATCCCGTCGGGGACGCTAAGCCCGTTCACGATGTGCTCCCTTCATGGTGGCAGGTTCGGCGGCGGGCTGGTGCTCCCACCAGCAGTGCCTGGTTTCGTCGAGTGCCCGCAACCAGACCTCGGCGGCGATGACGTCGCCCAATGCGCCGAGCGGGATCGCGCCGCCAGCGATACCCGTTTCCAGAGCGCGGCGAGGCCGGACCGGGTCGATCACGCCAAGCTCGGCCAGCAACGGGTTGCGCAGAAGCGCGCGTAGCTCACGTGCACCCGTCCGCAGGCCCTGGTATTCGTAGGCGGTGTAGTCCCCCTTGGTACTGCGGTCGAGCACACCGGCCGGAACGTGCCGACAGAGCGCGGCACGTAGCAGTGGCTTCGCGACGGTGACGGTGGTGCGTTCGCAGACCGGCACGGCGAGGCAGGCGGCGACGACCTGGTTGTCCATGAACGGTGAGTGCGCATCGACCCCGCAGCGCCGCGCGAATCGCCGGAAGTCGCGGATTAAGGCGCCATGCCAGAGAACAGCACGACGGGCCGCGGCGTCCCCGCTGGCGGCCGACGGATCAACGGCCGCGGTTCGGCTTTGCAACCGGGCGGCGACGTCGCCGCGTGCTCTCGATGAACCCCATGCGGCTACCGGTGAGACAGCTGCCCACGCCATGTGCCGTTCGAGGGGCAGTAAGCCGCCACCCTGGCCGGCGATGAGGCGGTCGGCGGCCCGGTGCAGGGCCTGGTCCCAGTTGGTACGGGCGAGCTGACACGCAGCTCGAAGCAAAGGCGCTGCCGGTTGGTGTCGCAGCCGCGCCCATCCGGTCGCCTCGCGTCGCAGTCGCCGGAGTCGGAGTGCCCGGGCGAGGTCGCCGAGGTAGGTGAGGTCGCCGATGAGCACGGCGTCTCCGCCGTCGCCGGTGAGGTGCAGGTCGCCTGCACGCGCAGGGCTGATCCGTCGCTGGGTCCGTGCGGCGATCAGGACCTCCAGGCTCGGCTCGTCGGTGAGCGGAGCATCATCGAGCCCGGCGAAGGGCAGGCTTTCGGCGTTGGCGCGCACGATGACCTGGTCGAGTCCGGACAGAGCACCGAGAACCCGACGTGCTGCGTGTACGTCATCGGCGTTGCCCGCGTAGGTCACCGTGACCAGGCGGGCACCGGTCACGGCCGCGAGCGCGACGATGGATGAGGAGTCGAGCCCTCCGGACAGGTCCGCCGTCGGGTTGTGCGAGCGACCAAGGCGCCGCTGCACCCCCACGGCGAGAGCTCCGGACAGCTTCTCGGCCCCCTCGCGCAGTGTGACGCGCGGCGGGGCGGGCAGTGGGCGCACGACGGGGAGCGCGTCGCGCACGGTGAGCACATGCCCACCGCAAACCCGCTGGACTCCGGTGAACAAGCTCGTGGGGTGTACGGCATTGTCCCACCCAGCGCAGAACAGTCGGGTGGCCAGGGCGCCCTGGTCCACTGCCGTCAGGTCCAGCGGCCCGCCCAGTGCGGCCAGCGGCAGCGCCGACGAAGCGAACCACCGGGTGCGGCGGTGCTCGGTGTGAAACATGGGGTGGCCTCCGGCGAGATCGGTGACCACGTGGATCAGGGTGCCGAGGTCCAGTACCGCGGCGAACGAGCCGGGTAGCCCCGCGAGTACGGCAGGGTTCTCGGTCCGGACCGCCCGGGTCAACGCTGCGTCAAGTTCGGCGTCGGTGGCCAGACAGCACCCGAACAGCGCCAGCCGTGCCTCGCCCAGGCCACGGGCCGTTATGTCACTGGAGGCCCACTCACCGACCGTCCACAGCGGATGACGGCCTGGCCAGACCAGACGTGCCCCGACCGGCACGAGGTGTGGCGTCGGCCCGAAACAGCCGACGAAGAACCGATCGGTGCTCGGCAAATCCCCGCTCATTGAGCCCGCTCACGGAGTACCTGCGGTACGAATTGGTGAGCTACGTCGAGTCCGCCGCCACGGGTGAGGACATCCGGATCGCCGACCGGGCCGCGCACCCCGATCTTGCGAAGCTGAATGAAGACTTCTGGCTGTTCGACGCCGACACGGACCGGGCGTACGCGCTGCTCATGGGCTACGACGAGGAGGGGCACTTCCTCGGTTACGACCACACCAACGATCCGGATACCTTGGATCGCTGCCGAGCCCAACGCGACCTCGCGCTCAAGCACGCGGTCAGCTTGAATATCTACCTCGCCGCTGCCGAGGAGGTATCGCAGGGCGGATGACGGACGGACAGCCTCGGGTCCAGCGGGCCCGCCTCGGCGCTGAGCTGCGTCGGCTTCGGCTGCTGGCCGGGCTGTCCGGGCGGGAGGTCGCCCGGCGGCTCGGGATCGGGCACGCCAGCGTGTCCCGAATCGAGAACGCCCAACAGGTCCCGTCGCTGCCCGAGGTGAACGCCTGGGCCGACGCGGTCGGCGCCACGTCGGAGACCCGTGCGCTGCTGACCACCCTGGTCGAGGCTGCGCTCAACGAGGTGGAGACCTGGCGGTCCCGGCTCCGGGCCGGCCTGCCTGGCATGCAGGCCGATGTGCGCCAACTAGAGGCCACTGCCGCAACCTTGCGGAAAGTCTTGCCGACGATCGTGCCTGGGTTGTTGCAGACTGCGGAGTACGCCCGGCGAGTGTTCGAGCTGGTCGACGTGCTCGGCGACAGTGACTACGCGGCCGCAGTCGCGGAACGGATGCAGCGCCAGCAGATCCTCTACGACCCGGCCCACCAGTTCGAGTTCCTCATCACCGAGGCCGCGTTGCGCTGGCGGCCCGGACCCCCGCGCCTGCTCGCCGCCCAGCTCGACCACATCCGCTCCGCCTCAACCCTGGACAACGTCACTCTCGGACTGATTCCCGCCGACGCCCAGATGCGGGCGGTGCCCTGGTGCGGGTTCACCCTCTACGAAGACCGCGCCGACGATCAGACACCCTTCGTGGCGATGGAGACCGCGCACGCCGGTCTAATCGTGAGCGATCCTGCGGATGTCGCGATCTACCGCAAGCAACTCGAACTGCTCCGCGAGTCATGCGTCTTCGGCGACGAGGCCCGCGATATGCTCACCCGAATCGCCCACGAGCAGCGACACGCTCAGCCGTAGGCGCTACGCTGCGTCGCCACACACTTCCGAGGGGAGCGGTCGTTCGCGATGAGCTACGAACCTGCCGACGAGCCCGCCGGGTCGCTCGGCGCCTTTGATCCCGCGTTGATTGGCCGTGCGGACGTGCAGGCCGCCCTGGCCGTGCGGGATATCGCCACCTTCTACCGGGCCCTCAAGCACGCCGGAGTGTCACAGCGGCAGATCGCGCGGCGGACCGGGCAGTCCCAGTCGGAGGTGTCGGAGATTCTCAAGGGCCGCCGGGTGATCTCCTATGACCTGCTGGTACGCATCGCCGAGGGCTTCGGGATACGCCGGGGGATGATGGGCTTGGGCTACGGTGACGACACCGGCCCGGATTCCCCACCGGCCGGAGAGGAAGTCGCCGGAGAGGACGCCGCCGGGCAGGAGGTAGCCGAGGAGATGAAACGCCGCGTCCTGATCGGTGCCACCTCGGGCGCGGCGCTCGGCCATGCGCTTGGCGGGCTGGGTGAGCTGACCGAGCTGGCCCTGCCGACCGGGGAGCCGCTGCCGTCACGGCTGACCATGGCGCACGTGCAGACGGTGGAGACGGTCACCGCGCAGTTGCGCGCCGTGGCGCGCCGGTTCGGCGGGCAGGCCGACTTGTTCGGTGCCGTCGCGCGGCAGTACCTGTCGTGGCTGGGTGTGCCCGGGAGCGACGTGCTCAAGGCGCGGCTAGCCGCTGCGCTGGCCGAGCTGCTCACCGAGGCCGGGTGGTGCGCCTACGATTCCGGCCTGCCCGGGCACGGTTACTTCACCCGTGCCCTGACGGTGGCCGATCACGCCGGGGACGGCTTCGGGATCGTCAATGCGGCCTGGCACGCCGGGGCGACGTTGGTGCGCAGCGGATACCCCGACGACGCACTCAAATGTTTCCAGCTCGGCGGCCTGCGGCTCAGTGGCTTCCGGATCGGCAAGGCCACCCCGGCCACCGTGCGCCCCGATGATCCCCGGATACCGAGCATCACCGCGCGCTTGGACATCAGCTCTGCGGCTGCTTACGCCCTGCTGGGCGACCCCGACCAGGCCAAGCGGTACCTATACCAGGCAAGGGACATCTGGGTGCCCCGCGATGCTTTTGAGCGGGCGGACAAGGATCTCAACACGGCGCGAATCCTGGCCGACCTCGGCCGCCTCGACACCGCGCAGCAGTTCGCGACGGCGGCGATCAATGCCTTCGGCGAAGCGAACCACCGAGGTGGGGTGCTCGCCGAGATCACCCTGGCGGAAGTGCACGTCCGAGCCGGGGAGCCTCGCGGGACGGGCCTGGCCGCGAAGGCTATCGAGGACGTGACTGCGCTGCAGTCCGTTGCTGCGCGGAACTACTGGTTGACCCCGCTCACCGCTGCGCTGGAAGCGCGGCCCGGCGGCGATGCCCGGGAGCTGGCTCGGATGGCCCGCCAGGTCGCGCACGCCAGGCCGGGTAGATGAGCACGGTGAGCAGTTGCAGTAGTGGGCTGGGGAAGCCGAGGGCCAGGCTCACGGCGTAGTCGACCAGCGGTGGTGCGCAGGCCAGCAGGAAAGTCCGGGCCGGTGGTTGTGGTGAGCGCCTGGTACCGGTGCGGAGGCGTCCCCAGGGTTTGGCCACCGACACCCAGGTGAGGAAGACCAGTGCGCCGACCGTCGCGGCTACGCCCCCGACGACCAGCAGCGGGTCCGGACTGGGCGTGCCACTGCGGGTGGCGTCGATCATGCCCTGCCGCCACTGCCCCAGCAGCGCTATTCCGACGATGGTGAGCACCACCGTGAGCGCGAACTTGACCGCGACCCACCAATAACGGAAGAAGCCCCATGGCGTGAGGGCGGCGAGCATGATGCCGGTGTAGGCGGCGGCGTTCGCGAAATAGATCAGCAGGGTGTGATCGAGATGCTGGGCCGCCTCCAACGCGGCCAGCCTGCCGGCACCGGTGGTGCCCAGCGCGACCGCGATGAAGGAGAGCTGCGCCAGTCCCATCGCCCACCAGCCGAGTGAGGTCAGTACATGCAGGAAGACCAGCACATGCTTGGCCCACGCGGAGGTGCCCGGGCGCGTTCGCGGCGCGGACCGGGCAGCCGCCGGCGACGTCGTGGTGGTCATGAGCCGGGATGCTAGGAGCCCGTGCAGCGTGCGGCGTCGGTCTGCAAGCGGATCTTCGACGCGCTTGTCGACGTAACCTCCGTCGGCGCAGGTACGTCGGATGTCGTATCTGTTCGCGAACCGATCGCGAACCGATCGCGGACCGACGCGATCTCATTAGGCTGGCCGATGTGCAGCAGGTCGAGCGCAGGCAGCGGGTGCCCGGCGCCGTGGTCGACGTCGTTCTCGGCGCGCTCGTCTTCGCCGCCATGGCCACCGCCATCACCGCCGGCCTCGGGACGAGCCGGCCGCCTCCCGCAGCGGCTTACGGATTCGCGGTGGGTCTCGGCGCCCTGATGCTGGTGCGGCGGCGGTGGCCGATCGGCACCCTGCTGGTGACGGCAGCCGCCCTGCTCGGCTACTACGCACTGAACTACCCACCGGTGGGCCTTGCGGTGCCGGTGGCCGCGGCGCTGTACTCCACCGCCGAAGCCGGCCTGCTGCGCTGGGCCATCGGGACGGCCGTCGGCCTGGTCGCCGTGTCGACCTTCTTCCGGATCCGAGAGGGCGACGACCTGGCCTATCTGCTGGGCTACGAGTTCGCCGTTACCGCGACGCTGATGGCGGCGGTCATCGCGCTGGGCGACAGCGTCCGGTCCCGCCGGCGCTGGCGGGCGGAGTTGCGCCGGCAGGCCCGTGCCGCCGAGACGGAGCGGGAACAGGAAGCGGCGCGGCGCGTCGAGCAGGAGCGGCTGCGCATCGCGCGGGACCTGCACGACATCCTCGCGCACACCATCTCGATCGTCTCGCTGCACAGCGACGTGGCCAGGGAGGCGTTGCGCGACGACCCGGCAGCGGCCGAGACCGCGCTGCTCGCCGTCCGAGCTGCCAGCAACGATGCATCCCGCGAGTTGCGCTCGACGCTGAAGCTGTTGCGCGAGCCCGGCGCGGCCGCAGGCCGCGAACCACCCGCCGGTCTCGCGGCGCTCGACGACCTGGTGCGGGCGGCGACCGAAGGCGGGGTCACCGTGGAGCTGCACCTCGCAGGTGAGGCAGTGCCGCTGCCCGCCGTGGTCGATGCCACCGCACACCGCATCGTGCAGGAGTCGATCACCAATGTGCTGCGCCATGCCGGCGCGCACACCGCGACCATCGAGCTGCACTACGCCCCCGACACCCTGACCGTCCGGGTCGCCGACGACGGCCACGGCGGGCCGGCCGGCTCCTCGGACCAGGGATACGGCATCGCGGGGATGCGTGAGCGGGTCGCCCTGCTCGGCGGAGTGCTGCACACCGGAAACCGGCCCGACGGCGGCTTCGTGGTCGAGGCGTCCTTCCCACTGGCGTCCTTCCCGTTGGCGCCCAGCGCATGATCCGGGTAGCCCTCGTCGATGACCAGCCCCTCGTCCGGGCCGGCCTGCGTGCGCTGCTCGACCGGGCGGAGGACATCACCATCGTCGGCGAGGCCGCGGACGGCGCGTCCGGACTCGCCCTCGTCGCCGTGCAACGCCCCGATGTCGTTCTCATGGACATCCGGATGCCCGGCATGGACGGCCTCGAGGCCACCCGGCGGATCCTCGCCGACGACCGGTTGCGAGCTGTCCAGGTCGTCGTGCTGACCACGTTCGACGCCGATGAGCACGTGTTCGAGGCGATCCGCAGCGGTGCAGCAGGCTTTCTGCTCAAGGACACCACCCCGGACGACCTGCGGCGCGCCGTGCGGGTGGTGGCCAGCGGGGACGCTCTGCTCGCCCCGGCCATCACCCGCCGGGTCATGCAGGCCGCCGCAACCAGACCCCGGCTGGCCGAAGACCGACTTGCTGTCCTGACCGACCGGGAACGCGATGTCCTCGCCGAGGTCGGGGCCGGTCGATCGAACGACGAGATCGCCGCCCGGCTGTTCATCAGCCCGGCCACCGCACGCACCCACGTCAGCCGATTGCTCACCAAGCTCGGCGCCCGCGACCGCTCCCAGCTGGTCGTCCTCGCCTACGAAACCGGTCTTGTCGTTCCCGGCTCCTCCTCATGAGCGAATCCCCCACCTCTCGCCTCGTCGTCATGCCAATGGTCGCGGTGCGCACTGGTGCGACCCTGGTGCACCGCCACCGCGACTTCGACTTGATCGCGGCGTGCCTGCCCGACCTGCAGGTCCGCTCGTTGGTGTGAGTTGCCCTGGTGTGAGTTGCCCTGGTGTGAGTTGCCCTGGTGTGAGGTTGGCCAGGACGAGACGAGGGGCGGCTCAGGAGCCGAGGATCTCGTCCAGGGTGAACCGCACGGGCCGCTCAAGCTGGGCGTAGGTGCAACTGCGTGGATCTCGATCGGGGCGCCAGCGGACGAACTGGGTGGTGTGCCGGAACCGGGGGCCCTCCATGTAGTCGTAGCGCACCTCGACGACCCGCTCAGGGCGAAGCGGCACGAACGACAGGTCCTTCCCGGCGTTCCAGCGGCTGGTCTCACCTTTGCGGGGCGTGCGGGTCCCGGCTTCCTGAGCGGCCCAGGCCCATGGGTGCTCGTCGAAGTCCGTGACAAGTGGCTGGACCTCGGTGAACAGCTCGCGGCGCCGGGCCAGGGGGAAGGCCCCGACGACGCCCACTGAAGCCAGCGTGCCGGTGTCGTCGTAGAGCCCGAGCAGCAGTGAGCCGACCGCGTCGGGGCCCGAGGTGTGCACCCGGTAGCCGGCGACGACGCAGTCTGCGGTGCGCTCGTGCTTGATCTTGCTCATCACCCGCTTGTCCGGCTGATAGCGCAGGTCGAGCGGCTTGGCGAGAATCCCGTCCAGCCCGGCACCTTCGAACAGCTCGAACCACTGCCGGGCCAGGTCCAGATCGCGGGTGGCGGGGGTCAGATGAATCGGGGCCTGCGCCGAGGCCAGCGCCTGCTCCAGGGTACGGCGACGCTGCACGAGTGGCTGCTCGCGCAGGTCGGTGTCGTCGAGGGCGAGCAGGTCGAAGGCGATGAAGCTGGCCGGGGTCTGCTCGGCGAGCAGCCGGACCCGAGAGGCGGCGGGGTGGATGCGTTGCTGCAGCGCTTCGAAGTCCAGGCCCTGCGTCGCGGTGCTGGCGATCACGATCTCACCGTCGACCACACAGCGCTCGGGCAGGCTGGCCTGCACGGCGTCGACGACCTCGGGGAAGTAGCGGGTCATCGGCCGGGTCTTGCGGCTGCCGATCTCAACCTCGGCGCCGTCCCGGAAGATGATCGATCTGAAGCCGTCCCATTTCGGTTCGTAGTGCTGGTCGACGGGGATCTCTGGCACCGGCTTGGCCAGCATCGGCGCGATGGGGGGCATCACGGGAAGGTGCACCGCCCTAGTGTGCGCCACGCCCTACCCGTCGTGGTCATCCTGATCGTCGCGGTCCGCCCACTGCAGCAGCGGTTCCAGGGAGAACACCGCATCGTCGATGCCGGCATGCACGTCGCCCAGGCGGGCGAACCGCTCGGGCACAGTGGCCAGGGTGAAGTCACCGGGCTCGGCGTCGGGTACTTCCTCCCAGGTCAGCGGGGTGGACACGACCGCCTCGGGCACGCCGCGCACCGAGTAGGCACTGCGGATGGTGTGGTCGCGGGTGTTCTGGTTCCAGTCCACGAAGACTGCGGCGATCCGGTCCCGCTTCCACCAGGCCGTGGTGACCAGATCCGGTGCGCGCCGTTCCACTTCCCGGGCGAAGGCGCGGGCCGCCCGGCGCACCTCGGCGAAACCCCAGCGTGGCTCGATCCGGACGTAGACGTGCATCCCGCGGCCCCCGGAGGTCTTCGGCCAGCCCACCGCGCCGACCTCGGTGAGTACCTCCCGCACCACCGCGGCGACCTGGCGGGCCTCGGTGAACCCGGTACCGGGCTGCGGGTCCAGGTCGATCCGCCACTCATCGGGGAGTTCGACGTTCGTGCTCCGTGAGTTCCATGGATGGAACTCCACGGTGCTCATCTGCACCGCCCAGATCACTTCGGCGAGATCGGTGACGCACAGCTCATCGGCGCTGCGGCCGGAGGGGAAGCCGACCCGAACGGTGTGTACCCACGGCGGGGCGCCGCCGGGCAGCCGCTTCTGGTGCACCTTCTCCCCGGTCACCCCGGTGGGGAACCGGTGCAGCATGCACGGCCGCTCGCGCAGCGCGCGGACGATGCCGTCACCGACCGAGAGGTAGTAGCGGGCGAGGTCGAGCTTGGTCTCGCCGCGGGCCGGGAAGTAGACCCGGTCCGGGTTGGTGATCCGGACGGTTCGGTGGCCGACCTCCAGCTCGACGGCCGGGGAGCTACGCCCGGCCGCCACGCCTGACCCCGCCCCGGAGGACCCCGCCCCGGATGGCCCGGCCCCGGATGATTCAGCGCCGCCTGGACCGACGGCGGTTCACCGAACCGCCGATCAGCATGATCACGAGGAGGGTTCCGAGGCCGACCAACCAGACGTTCTCGACGTAGTTCTCGTGGTTCCCGATGAGCATCAGGAACAGTGCGGCGGCGGTGATCCACCCCGCGATAGCGGTCGCCCGGGGGAACGTGCCGTGCCAGCCCCATTCGGCTGATGGCTCCTGTGCGGTGTCGTCAAACGGCGCCGCGTTGTCACGGGGCACCATGGCGGTCGAGTGCTCGTCGGTGGGGTGCTGATCGGTCGCGGCCACGCCCGTTATGGTCGCATAGCCCAGCGAGGCGGGCAGGCGGGACCTGCGATATGCCGTCCCGCCTGCCCCAGCAGGGTGGTCAGCCGCGGACGGCTCTGCGTCCGGCGATGAGCCGGTAGATCGCGAGAATGATGATCGACCCGATGATCGCCACGAGCCAGGTCTGGATGCTCCAGAACTCCTCGAGCCCCACGCCGAAGATCCGGCTGCCGAGGAAACCTCCCAGCAGTGCTCCGACTACGCCCAGCAGCAAGGTGAGGATGATCCCGCCGGGGTCATCGCCCGGCATGATCGCCTTCGCGATGGCCCCGGCGATCAGGCCCAACACGATCCACCCGATGATGCCCATGCCCTACTCCTTCCGTCACGTGTGAGTGACTTGCCGCGCCGAATCTGCTTGACCGGTAAGGATGCGCAGCGTACCGGTACCGCACAGGGCAGTGTGATGCTCATGAACCTGCCGCGCATCCGCACGGACCCCTCGTCGGGGAGAATGACCTAGATGGACCTGTCGCATCGTTCACGTTCCGTGCTGCTGCTGGGCAGTACGGGTTCCATCGGCGTGCAGGCCCTCGACGTCATCCATCGCAACCCGCAGCGGTTCCGCGTGGTCGGGCTGGCTGCGGGTGGGGCCGACCCGCAGACGCTGGCCGCTCAGGTGCTCCAGACCGGTGCCGGTGCCGTCGCGGTCGCTCGGGGCCGGTCCGCGCAGGACCTGCAGCTGGCACTGTTCGCCGAGGCGCAGCGACGCGGGTATGACCGGGGCGAGTACCGGATGCCGCGGATTCTGGCCGGTCCGCAGGCCCTGGTCGAGCTGGTCGCCACCGAACCCGCCGACGTGGTGCTCAACGGCGTGACCGGTTCCCGCGGCCTGGCGCCGACTCTGGCCGCGCTGCGCAGCGGTGCCACGCTCGCCCTGGCCAACAAGGAGTCCCTGGTGGCCGGGGGCGCCCTGGTCACCAGCGCCGCCGCGCCCGGCCAGATCGTGCCGGTGGACTCCGAGCACTCCGCGCTCGCCCAGTGCCTGCGGGCGGGCAGCGCAGGGGAGGTGGCCCGGCTGGTACTCACCGCCTCCGGGGGGCCGTTCCGCGGGCGGCGTCGCGACGAGCTCGACGGGGTCACCGCGGAGCAGGCCCTGGCGCACCCCACCTGGCAGATGGGGCCGGTGGTGACGGTGAACTCAGCCACCCTGGTCAACAAGGGCCTGGAGCTCATCGAGACGCACCTGCTCTTCGGCGTTCCCTACGACCGGATCGACGTGGTGGTGCACCCGCAGTCGGTGGTCCACTCGATGGTCACTTTCACCGACGGTTCCACGGTGGCGCAGGCCAGCCCGCCGGACATGCGGTTGCCGATCGCGCTGGCGCTGGGCTGGCCGGACCGGGTCGCCGACGCAGGGCCGGCCTGTGACTTCTCCGCTCCCACGAGCTGGACGTTCGAGCCGGTGGACACCGAGACGTTCCCCGCTGTCGAGCTGGCCAGAGCGGCGGGTGGTGTCGGTGGTTGCGTGCCCGCGGTGTTCAATGCCGCCAACGAGGAGGCCGTGTCCGCCTTCCTCGATGGCCGCATCACCTTCCGCAGGATCGTCGGCACCCTGGATGCGGTGCTGGGTGAGGCGCAGGGGTGGCGCGGCGACCCGACTACGGTGGAGGACGTGCTGGCTGCCGAGGACTGGGCTCGGAGCAGGGCCAGGGAGCTACTGGGCGGCCGACTCGCCCAGGCCGGGAGGAGTGAAGCGTGACCTTTGCGCTGGGTGTGGCGCTGTTCGCACTGGGCATCGGCTTCTCCATCGCTTTGCACGAGGCCGGTCACATGTACAGCGCGAAGGCCTTCGGGATGAAGGTGCGCCGCTACTTCATCGGCTTCGGCCCCACCGTGCTCTCCTTCCGCCGGGGAGAGACCGAGTACGGGCTCAAGGCGATCCCGGGTGGGGGTTTCTGCGACATCGTGGGGATGACGGCCCTGGAGGAGCTGCCCGACCCGCGAGACCGCAGGCGTGCCTTTTTCCGCTACCCCACCTGGAAGCGGGTGGTGGTGCTGTCCGCGGGTTCGCTGGCCCACTTCGCCCTGGGCCTCGTGCTGGTCTACGTGATGGCGGTGTCCACCGGCCTGCCGAACCTCACCCCGGCCCCGACCCCCGCGGTGGTGGGCACGGTCGACCAATGCGTCAACCGCAACGACGACGGCTCCTGCCCGCCGGGTGCCCCGGCGCCGGCCAGGGATGCGGACCTGAAGTCAGGCGACCGGGTGCTGGCCGTGGCAGGCACTCCGGTAAAGAACTGGACCGAGCTGACCGCCGCCACGCAGAACCGCTCCGGGCCGACCGAGTTCCGGCTCGAGCGCGGCGGTCGGCAGCTCACTCGGACGGTCGACGTCGCCCAGGTCCCGGCCTCGGCGCTCGGCGGCCAGGGCGGGAACCCCGTCGGGGCGATCGGGGTGAGCTCGCAAGCTGTCGACCGGACGCTGCAGTACGGCCCGCTCGACGCGGTGGGGGCTACCTTCACGTTCACCGGCACGATGTTCGCCCAGACCTGGGAGGGGCTCAAGCAACTCCCCGAGAAGATTCCGTTGCTGCTCAACCGGATTGCCGGTGAGGAGCGCAACGACACTCCGATCAGCGTGATCGGGGCTAGCGTGCTCGGCGGCGATGCGGTCGAGATCGGCGCCTGGGTCTTCTTCCTGTACCTGCTCGCCGCCTTCAACCTCTTCGTCGGGGTGTTCAACCTGCTCCCGATCCTCCCGCTGGACGGCGGCCACATCGCGGTCAACGTCTACGAACGGGTCCGCAATGTCGTACGCAGGGCCCGCGGCCGCTCGGATGGTCCACCGGTGGACTACACCCGGCTGCTCCCGCTCACCTACGTGGTGATGCTGGTATTCATCGGCGTGTTCGCGCTGACCATCACCGCCGACATCGTCAACCCGATTCGCCTCGGCCGCTAGTAACCGTGAGTTTTCAGGAGAGATGACCGTGTCTGAAGTAAGCGGTGTCGCGCTCGGCATGCCTGCGTTGCCGCCACCGGTGCTCGCCGAACGCCGCAAGACCCGGCAGTTGCAGGTCGGCCGGGTCGGCGTGGGCAGCGACCACCCGGTATCCGTGCAGTCCATGACCACCACGCTCACCGCCGACGTCAACGCCACGCTGCAGCAGATCGCCGAGCTCACCGCGGCGGGCTGTGACATCGTCCGGGTGGCCTGCCCCAGCGCGGACGACGCCGAGGCGCTGCCTGCCATCGCCCGCAAGTCGCAGATCCCGGTGATCGCCGACATCCACTTCCAGCCCAAGTACGTCTTCGCCGCCATCGAGGCGGGCTGCGCCGCGGTGCGGGTGAATCCCGGCAACATCAAGAAGTTCGACGACCGGGTGGGTGAGATCGCCAAGGCCGCGAAAGCTGCGGGGACCCCGATCCGGATCGGCGTCAATGCGGGCTCGCTGGACAAGCGGCTGATGGAGAAGTACGGCAAGGCCACCCCGGAGGCGCTGGTCGAGTCGGCGCTGTGGGAGGCGAGCCTGTTCGCCGAGCACGACTTTCACGACGTCAAGATCTCGGTCAAA
Source organism: Pseudonocardiaceae bacterium (assembly GCA_050699435.1). Taxonomy (GTDB): domain Bacteria; phylum Actinomycetota; class Actinomycetes; order Mycobacteriales; family Pseudonocardiaceae. The sequence continues at coordinate 14,480 of JBOHGM010000003.1, forward strand.
CACCACGACCCGGTCGTCATGGTGCGGGCCTACGAGTTGCTCGCCCAGCAGTGCGACTATCCCCTGCACCTCGGGGTCACCGAGGCAGGGCCCGCCTTCCAGGGCACCATCAAGTCGGCCACCGCCTTCGGAGCGCTGCTGAGCCAGGGCATCGGCGACACCATCCGGGTCTCGCTGTCCGCGCCCCCGGTGGAGGAGGTCAAGGTCGGACTGCAGATCCTGGAGTCACTGAACCTGCGGCAGCGCCGCCTGGAAATCGTCTCCTGCCCCTCTTGCGGGCGGGCTCAGGTGGACGTCTACAAGCTCGCCGACGAGGTGACCGCGGGTCTGGAGGGCATGGAGGTGCCGCTGCGGGTGGCGGTGATGGGCTGCGTGGTCAACGGGCCCGGTGAAGCCCGGGAAGCCGACCTCGGTGTCGCTTCGGGCAACGGCAAGGGGCAGATCTTCGTTCGCGGTGAGGTGATCAAGACGGTGCCCGAGGCGCAGATCGTCGAGACCCTCATCGACGAGGCGATGCGCCTCGCCGAGCAGATGGGCGAGTCAACAGGTGCACCGAGCGTGACCGTCGGCTGAGCTACCCTTCCGGAGTAGCTTCCTGATCCCGTTGCCGCATCCACTCCCGCACCTGCACCAGGCTCCGCTGGTTGCCCATGCTCTCGGACAACGACCACCACACCACGTCCAACCGGTCGCTCACAACGAAGACCAGGGCGCGATACACCGTGCATCGCGGTCGCCGATGCCAGAATCGCCACTTCCATTGTGACCAGCCACAGAATTTGCACTGTCCCCGCTTGTTAATATGATGCTGTCGAAGCAGAATAGAGGCGAACGTGAGCAGTCTTACGGTGTGCTCGGTCACTGCCGCTGATTCTGGCGGCTGGTCGCTGCTGAGTTGGTCAGCCATCTTCTCGAGCTGTTCGAGAAGTAGCCTATATCGGGTCCCCCATACATTGCTCATGGCTCCCAGTCAAGCTCCACTCTATAGGCGGGGAGCGTAATCGGTCCGTTGGGAAGAATCTCCCCTTCAATGACCGTTCCGCCCATGCTATCGGCTCGCCGCCACAACCGCCCGCCAGCCGCAATCAGCCGCTGCGCATAGTGCTGCTGCTCAGCGGCACTGGCGCTGCCCTCCATGATGCGCATTCCGAGTGCAGCCATATCAGTGTTGATCCGGGCCAGCTCAGCCAACAGCTCACGGTCTTCCGGGATCACGGCTGCGCCTCGCCGATACGGGGCATGCGGCTGTCGGCGCTGACAGGCGCAAGCAGATAGCTGCCGTCGCTCAGCAGTTCTGCCAGCACTGTCTCGGGGCACGGCACGCCTGGACGGATGCTGTGGGTGAGGTCACCTCTGCCGTCGCTGTGACGCCAGGTTCCTGTGTTTGTACCTGCTTTACTCACGTGCTCGTTTGCCCGTTTCGTCCTCGTCTCGGGTGGGAGGCGCCCAGCGCCGGGGGCGGTAGGACCGGCCGGACGGGCGGGCCGTCCGCGGGGATTGCCGGCTTGTGCTCAGCCCGGCGCTGGGGCCTTGGCTGTCAGCGTGGTGTGTTTCACTGTCGGCAGTCGAGCGGCCGCAGGTGGCTGTGAGGAACCGTCAGGGGGTGGCCTGGTGCTAGGGGATGTCCGGCTCGGAGCGGTACTGCGGGAGCTGCGGGAGGCGCGCGGGTTGACGCAGGCTGCGGTGGCCCGGCAGGCCGGATGTGCGGAGTCACTGGTCTCGTATGTGGAGTCGGGGCATCGTCAGCTGCACTCGTGGCTGGCTGAAGAGCTGGATCGGATCTACCGGACGGGTAGCGTGGTTGCATGCCTTGCGCGGGAAACTGGCGCCACGCCGCAGGAGAGCCCTGGCGCCGGGGTACTACCCCGCTCAGATGTGTTTGTTGTGTTGTTGCCGCAAGGAGGTGTCGCGATGCTCCTGTCTCGGCGTGAGGTGCTGGCGGCTCTCGGTCTCGGAATCGTCAGCGGCGGGCTGCAAGGCCAGTTCGAACGGGCCCTGGACGGTATCAAGCTCGACGGTGATGTCCTACAGTTTTTTCAGGATTCGTTTGATGGTTTCAAAGAGGCCACCCGGATATTGCCGCCTGCCCAGCTTATCGACGGAATGACGGGTAATGTGGCGATTCTGGATGGGTTGCGGCGCCGCGTTACCGGCGAGGACCGGCGCCGTTACAGCACGCTACAGGCCCACTACGCGGAATCGCTGAGCTGGTTGAGCGAGGAGACAGGTGATTTATCGGCCGCGATGTGGTGGATTGACCGGGCGTCGCAGTGGGCGCAGGCCGCCGGCTGGTCAGGGATGACGACGGGTGGGTTCGTCCGGCGTTCGATGATGGTGATGAGTTTCTCCGGTGACGGGCTTCGGGTTGTTGATCAGGCGTGCCAGTGCGCCTCCGAGCGACCTGGAGCGCAGGCTCTCACAGCTCGTGCAGGACCATAAGGCCGTGGAACTGCTACTGGCCCGGGCAGCCGAGACGGAGATCTGTGAGAGCAACGGTGCCTACGTGTTCGCCGTGATCGGCATCGGCAGCTTCATCGAGGGACTGCTCTACTCGGTGCTGATCGAGCGTGACGTCGAGCTGCGCGATCACGGCGTCGCCCGTGCCAATGGCAAGCGACTGCCGATGAGCAGGGTGAGCTTGAACGAGCTTATCGACCTCGCCCACGGCAAAGGCTGGGTCCAGGTCGACGCCAGGGATTTCCTCAATACGGTGCGGGATTACCGGAACTTCGTGCACCCGCGCCAGCAGCTTGAGCGGGAGCTCACACCCGACCGCGACACGGTGATGATGTGCTGGGGCCCAGTCCATGCAGTGCTCAACGATCTTGAGGCTGCCTTGCTGGGAGAGAGCCGACCGTAGGCCGAACGCAGCTCGGGCTCAACCCCCGTGAGAACCAGCCGTGCGCGCTCGGCCTGCACGATCTGCCGCTTGGTCTCGACCACCGACATGCGGTCCGCCTCCCCGAGGTCCGAGATGGCCGTCGCATGGGGCTGGCATCCTTGGCGCCACTGCGCCTGGCGAACTCGTCGAACAGCGCCGATTTGCGGTGGAGCGTTTCGCGCATCCGCTGGTCGACACTGGCCTGCGCCAGAAGATGGTGCACGTACACCTTTGCGCGCCTGGCCCATCCGGTGGCGACGGGCGATCGCCGGGGCTTTCTCTGCGGCTCGGTGAGGATCACGACCAAAATGCAGCCTGGATGTTCAGCCCGATGCCGCCCGCATCGATCTGGCTGACCAGGACAGCGTGGCCGCTCGCCCGGGTGAACTCGTCGATCAGCCTTTGCCTGGCTCGTGGGGAATGCCTCCGGTGAGCGCCACTCGCTGGCCGCGGCCATCCGGGTGTCCACCGAGCGCCTCGCTGAGGTCGACCCGGACGCGCTCGCGCTGGTGCGGGTCGGCGCGTTCCTCGCCCCGGAACCTATCCCCGCCGACGTACTGAGCCGGCCCGTCCCCACGACCGGCGACCGTCTGCCGCCGGAACTGGAGGCGCTGACCGTCGCCGTGACCAGTCCGGTCGCGGCACACCGCAGCCTCGGCCGGGTCGGCAGCTACGGCCTAGCCCGCATCGTCGCCTCCGCGCCCAACTCGGCGCCGAGGACACTGCCGCTTATCGTGCCTATGCCCAGGCGCTGCTGGTCGCGGCGGATCCAGGTGACCGAGCAGACCCGGCCTGCTGGCCGGGCTGGGCACGGATCCTGCCCTACCTGCTGGCCACCGATCCGGCCACCAGCCCCAGCCCTGAACTGCGGGACCTGGCCTGCCAGGCCGCCCGGTACCTCTATAGCCGAGGTGATGTTCACCCGGCCCGTGACGTGGCCGAGCATCTCCACTAGCGGTGGCGTGAACTCCTCGGAGCAGACGACCGGCACGCCCTGCGGATCGCTCTAATCCTCGTCCCTGTCCTCTGCGCTGTCGGGCCCTACAGCCAAGCTCGCCAGCTCGGTGAGGACACCCTCGCCCGGTCGCGGCACTTGGTCGGGGAGGACCATCCCCGCACCCGGAAGGCGGCCAACAACCTCGCCGCCGCCCTGCGTCTCTTGAGCGAGGCCGAGCCGCCCTCTCAGGGCATTTCCGATCCCACCGACACCCCTCACCGCGAACACCGACCGCCAACCTCAAGCCGTGCTCGGCCGATGCGAGTAGTACTACAGTCGCACTTTTCACTCTGGGTGAGCTCCAATCACCGACAGCGATATTGCGGGTGAGTGGCGCGACTGCTTCCTCTTGGCTAGCCCCTGCTGGGGCACTGGGCGAGCTTTCGGGGGCACCGGGGACCGGACTGGTGGGAAGGTGATCGTCGTTTGGGAAGATTCAGCCGCGGTCACCGCGGCTGATTCTTCCCAAACGACGATCACCCGGCCGGGTGGACGGTGTACTGCCTGCGCGGGGACTGGCAGGGGCCCGTGCCTGAGTCGTGGCGGTGTGCAGCCACGGTCGTTTCAAGATCGCGTGGGTAGGCCGGGGATCTCGGCGGCTGCACAGGGTTCCATTTGGCGGCCAGCGGGGGCACTGGAGCTGCACAGGGTTCCATTTGGCGGTCACCCCGCTGCGGGTGACCAGCGGGATGGCCAGGGCACCCTGATGGCCCTGCCCGCGGGCCCGCCGGTGCTGGCCCACCACGCGATCGTCGCCGCTGTCCCGCGCCCAGCAGACGGTACTGCCCCGATAGCGTGCCGCGCTCCTGCGCGTCTGATGGATGCTTGTGCAGATTTTCGCGGGCACGGGAACCGTCTCATGGATGCTCATGCAGGTCCCAGCACGACAAAGCGATCTTGAAACGGCCGTGGGTGCTCAGCCACCATTCATGATCGCCGAGACAACCGCCGGTCACTCAGCGTGAAAGTGCAGCTGTAGTACTGGCCCTGAACGTTCGTGCGCGCGAGTTGGGCTGATGGCCACTGCTGCCTTTCGCCACGTCCCAGCCACCCGCGATCAATCTCCAGGCGTACGGCCACCGGTCTGGAGCGCTTCGACGGCGGCCGACCGGTCAGGTGCGCCCGAACCGTGTGGGCCAACGACGATCGCGTAAGGGATGGTTTAGGATGAGCTAAACTAGCTGGCGTGCGTGGAGGGCCAGGGTGTCGTGGGAGGTCTACCTCACCGATGAGGTCAACGAATGGCTCGACGGCTTGGCAGCAACGGACGAGGGCAGCTACCGGCAGGTCGTCTAGGCCATCGAGGCGCTGGCCGAGGCTGGTCCCAACCTCGGTCGGCCGCTGGCCGACCGGATCAAGGGGTCGACCGTCCACAACCTCAAGGAACTACGACCAGGTTCGGTCGGAGCGACCGAGGTGCGTGTCCTGTTCGTCTTCGACCCCTGGCGTAGCGCGATCCTGCTGGTCGCGGGAGACAAAGCGGGGAACTGGTCGGGTTGGTACCGGCAGGCCATACCCCGCGCGGAACAGCTCTACGAGGTCTACCTCAAGCAGCGGGCCACCGAGGAGGAGGGAACGTCATGCGCCACGTGCGTTGGGCGGACATCCGTGACAAGCACCTTGACACGATCGGCGCCGAAGACGTTGAGCATGGCAAAGCGGGGGTGCTGGCTCGGGTGCGGGCGCACCGTTTGGCGGACATGCGTAAGCGGCGCGGCTTGACCCAGCGGCAGGTTGCCCAGCAGATGGGGGTCACCGTCGGGCGGGTCAGTCAGATCGAGAACGGCGAACTTGCCGGGATCGATGTGCTCGACCGCTACGTCGCTGCCCTCGGGGGTCTCCTCGAGATCGTCGCCAACTTCGGTGACGAACAGTTCAAGGTCGGTTGAGCGATCGACGCTGCTAGGTCACCTCAAGTGACTCCTCGTGGTCGGCACGCTACCGGCCCAGGTAGAGGCGGATTTGGTCCTCCACACGCGAGAGTTCGTTCCGTGTGAGGATTCCGCGCCGCCACAGGAAGCGCCCTCTCGCGGCAGGCTGCAGACCGGTGATGTCGGCGTACGACTCGTCATAGCGTGTGAGACCAGCGTCAGCAGGCATTCGGTGCTCTAGCACCCTCACCACTCACCAGGCGTTCTGGCAGGCTAGGGCGTGTGCTGAAGCTGGCGGGCGCACGGCTGCTGGACGACCGCGACGCGCATGACGTGCGGGCAGCTCTCGCTGCCGATCCGGTGATCTCCTGCATGGTCGCCGCCCGGGTCGAGACCACCGGGCTGGACCCGTGGCGCCTCGGCGGGGAGCTGTGGGGTTTCGGCGACCGGCTGGACGGGCTGTGCTTCTCCGGCCCCAACCTGGTCCCGCTGCGCGGGGGACGCTCGGCGATCCGTGCCTTCGCCGACCGGGCCGCGGGCCGGGCCCGATCCTGCTCGTCGATGGTGGGACCGGCCGATCAGGTGCTCGAACTGTGGTCGCAGTTGCGCGGGCCGTGGGGGCCGGCCCGCGAGGAGCGCCCTCATCAGCCGCTGATGGCGCTCGCCGAGCAGCCCCGGGTGCCCGCCGACCCCTTGGTACGGCCGGTGCGGCCCGACGAGCTGGACCGCTACCTGCCTGCCGCGATAGCGATGTTCACCGAGGAGGTGGGGGTGGACCCCCGGCTGCCCGACGGTGGCGCCGGCTACCGGGCCCGGGTCGCTGAGCTGATCGCGGCCGGGCGGGCATTCGCCCGATTCGAGGGTGCCGAGGTGGTGTTCAAGGCGGAGATCGGGGCGTTGTCGGCCATGGCGGGCCAGATCCAGGGGGTGTGGGTGCACCCGGACCGCCGCGGGCAGGGCCTCGCCTCGGCCGGGAGCGCCGCAGTGGTGGAGCGGCTGCAGCGGATGGGCCGGATCGCGAGCCTGTACGTCAACGCCCACAATCTCCCCGCCCGCGCCGCGTACCAGCGGGTCGGCTTCACCCAGGTCGGCTCCTTCGCCACCGTGCTGTTCTGAATCACCGTGCTGTTCTGAATCACCGTGCTGTTCTGAAACACGGCGCCCGAACTCGTCAGTGGCGGCAGGCATACTCGCGGGCGTGCGCGCACGACTGCTTCTGGTAGCCGCTCTGCTGATCGGGTCACTGACAGGTTGCGGTGTCTTCGGCTCCGATCCGCGCGATGCCGCCACGGCGTTCCTGACCGCGGTGGCCAGCGGGGACGCCCAAGCGGCCGGGCGGCTGACCGACGATCCGGCCGCCGCCACCGAGTTGATCCGGCAACTCCGCGACGAACTGCAGCCCCAGCGGGTGGCGCTGACCCTGGACCGAACCCGCACCGGCGAGAACGGCGAGGACACCGCCTCGGCATTCTTCTCCGCTGACTGGAACCTGGGCAAGAACAGGCACTGGCGCTACCAGGGCAGCTTCGACCTTGCCCCCGCGGACAACGAGGAGGGCTGGCTGGTGCGATGGAGCCCTGCGGTGCTGCACCCTCAGCTCGGCGCGCAGCAACGGGTGGAGCTGCGCGCGGTGCAACCTGAGCCTGCGCCGGTGGCCGATCGAACCGGGACGCCGCTGCTCACCCCACAGACCGTGGTCACGGTGGCGCTGGACCGCAAGCAGGCTCCGGATCTGCCCGGGGTGGCTGCCGCGCTGGCCGCAGCACTGCGGCCCTTCGACTCCCGGATCACCGAGCAGTCGATTATCGAAGGGGCTAGCGCGGCGCCGACCGGACAGCCGAGTGTGGTGGCGGTGCTGCGTCAGGAGGACTACCTCTCGGTGCGGGACCGGATCTACGAGTTGCCCGGTGTGAGCTTCCCCACCCAGCAGCGGTTGCTCGGACCCGATCGGGACTTTGCCTCCCAGCTGATACCCGGTATCCGCGACGTCGTCGAGAAGCAGCTCGCGGGCGCCGCCGGCTGGCGCCTCATCACCGTCGATGCGGTGGGCGCCGAGGTCGCCGAGCTCGCCGGGCAGCAGCCGCGGTCCGTCCCGGCGGTGAGCACCACGGTCGACCGCGGCGTGCAGGCCTCCGCTGAGGATGCGCTGGAGGGGGTGGCCAACCCGGCGGTGATCGTCGCGATGCAGCCTTCCACCGGGGAGATCCTCGCCGTCGCGCAGAATGCCGCCGCCGACGCACAGGGCGCGCTCTCGCTGGTCGGCCGCTACCCGCCGGGCTCCACCTTCAAGATCGTCACGGCGGGGGCCGCGCTGCAGTCCGGCGAACTGACGGTGGATTCCCCGGTGCCCTGTCCCGGGACGACGACCATCGAGGGCAGGCTGATCCCCAATATCGACCGCTTCGAGCTGGGCACCGTGCCGTTGCATACCGCGTTCGCCCGCTCCTGCAACACCACGTTCGCGCAGCTGGCGGCCCGCTTCACACCCGGGCAACTCACCGATGCGGCTTACCGGATGGGCATCGGGAGGGACTATGACATCGCGGGCATCACCACTCTCACCGGAGAGGTGGCGCCAGCGGAGTCGACCGTGCAGCGCGCCGAGAACGGGTTCGGGCAGGGACGGGTGCTGACCACCCCGTTCGGCATGGCGCTGGTGGCCTCGACGGTCGCCGCAGGCGGGCAGGTCCCCACCCCGGCATTGATCAGGGGGATGCCCACCGAGATGACCACCCGCACCGCCCAGCCGGTGCCCGGCGAGGTGGCCGGTGGACTGCGGTCGATGATGCGGGAGGTAGTGACTCAGGGTACCGGACAGGCCCTTGCTGGCCAGGGTGAGCTGCACGGCAAGACCGGGACCGCGGAGTACAGCGGCGGGGCGCACGGCTGGTTCGTGGGGTTCCGTGGTGACCTGGTCTTCGCCACGCTGGTCGTCGACGCGGGCTCATCCGGCCCGGCCCTGGAGATCTCCGGGCGTTTCCTGTCCGCAACGGGCCCGATGTGACACGCCCGTGGTGGCCGTCGGTGGATCGACACCCCACCCGGTCCGCATAGAGTGGGGGCATGCCCGTGCGAACCCCGCTGCGCCCCGGCAGGCAGACGCCGCTACGGCCGGTCCCCGCAGAGATCCTTCGACCGGAGTATGTCGGAAAGCCGGCGCCCACCCCCAGCACCGATCCATGGGTGCAACCGCCTGAGGTGATCGAGGCGATGCGGGTGGCTGGGCGGATCGCCGCGCAGGCGCTTGCTGAGGGTGGCAAGGCAGTTGCCCCCGGCGTGACCACCGACGAGGTCGACCGCGTCGTGCACGAGTTCCTGCTCGACCACTACGCTTACCCGTCGACGCTGGGTTATCGGGGATTTCCGAAGTCCTGCTGCACCTCGCTGAACGAGGTGATCTGCCACGGCATCCCGGACTCGACGGTGATCGAGGGCGGCGACATCGTCAATATCGACGTCACCGCCTTCATCGGCGGGGTGCACGGCGACACCAACGCCACCTTCCTGGCCGGGGACGTCTCCGAGGAGGACCGGCTGCTCGTTGAGCGCACCCACGAGGCGATGATGCGAGGGATCCGCGCAGTCCGGCCGGGGCGCCAGCTCAACGTGGTGGGCCGGGTCATCGAGTCCCACGCCAAACGTTTCGGCTACGGCGTGGTCCGCGACTTCACTGGGCACGGCATCGGCCGTTCCTTTCACAGCGGGCTGGTCGTGCTGCACTACGACGAGCCAGGGGTGAGCACCGTCCTGGAGCCCGGGATGACCTTCACCATCGAGCCGATGATCACCCTGGGCGGCATCGACTACGACATCTGGTCCGACGGGTGGACGGTGACCACGAAGGACAAGCAACGCACCGCGCAGTTCGAGCACACCCTGGTGGTCACTGCAGACGGGGCCGAGATCCTGACCCTGCCGTGATCGCTCCGAGGGACGCGGTGCGCCCTGATCAAATGCGGCCTGATCGAATGCGAGGAGCCCTGCTCATCGCAGGCACCACCTCCGATGCGGGCAAGAGCGTGCTGGTCACCGGGATCTGCCGCTGGCTGGCGCGGCGCGGGGTGTCGGTGGCGCCGTTCAAGGCGCAGAACATGTCGAACAACTCGGTGGTGACCCCGGACGGCGGTGAGATCGGCCGGGCCCAGGCGGTGCAGGCCGCGGCATGCGGCATCGAACCGGGGGTGCGGCTCAACCCGGTGCTGCTCAAGCCGGGCAGTGACCGCTCGGCGCAGGTCGTCGTGCTGGGTCAGGCGAACGGCACCGTGTCCGCGAAGTCCTACCGAGATCGCAAGGCCGAACTACTCGACGTTGCGGTGGGCGCGCTCGCGCAGCTGCGCGCCGAGTATGACGTGGTGGTCTGCGAGGGCGCCGGATCGCCCACCGAGATCAATCTGCGTGGCAGCGACATCGCCAATATGGGGCTGGCGCGGGCGGCGGGCCTGCCGGTACTCGTCGTCGGTGACATCGACCGAGGGGGAGTGCTCGCGCACCTGTTCGGCACGCTCGCCCTGCTCGACTCCGCCGACCAGGCGCTGGTGGCCGGATTCGTGATCAACAAGTTCCGCGGTGATCCAGACCTGCTCGCCCCTGGCCTGGCCCAGCTGCGGGCGCTGACCGGGCGGCGCAGCTATGGGGTCCTGCCGTTCAGTGACGCCTTGTGGCTGGACGCCGAGGACTCGCTGGCGCACGCAGCGGACGGGGTGGTCGGGCGGGCTGCCGCGCCGCTCGGTACCCAGTGGCTGCGGGTGGCCGCCGTGCGGCTGCCCCGGATCTCCAACGGAACCGACGTCGACGCGCTGGCCTGCGAGCCCGGCGTCGCGGTCCGTTACGTCACCGAGCCCTCCCGGCTGGCCGACGCCGATCTGGTCGTGCTGCCCGGTTCGAAGTCCACCGTCGCCGATCTGGACTGGCTGCGGCGCACCGGGTTGGCCACGGCGCTGGCTGCGCACGCCGCCGGCGGGGGAGTGGTGTTCGGGATCTGCGGCGGCTACCAGATGCTCGGGCGGCGGATCATTGATGACATCGAATCCGGCGGCGGTGAGGTGGCCGGTCTGGGGCTGCTCGATCTCGACGTGGTCTTCGATCCCGTCAAGCACCTGGGCCGGGCGGCCGGAACCGCTCTCGGCGAGCCCGTCACCGGCTACGAGATCCACCACGGCCGGGTGGTGCACCGTGTCGAGCCGCCATTGATCGTCGGCGCCGACGAGGGCTCCGATGGCGGGCAGGTGCTGGGCACCCACTGGCATGGGCTGTTCGAGAACGACGGCTTCCGCCGTGCCCTGTTGCGGCGGGTGGCGTGTCTGGCCGGTCGTCCCGGGTTCCGACCCGCGCCCGGCATCAGCTTCGCCGCGGTGCGGGCTGCGCAGCTCGATCTGCTCGGCGACCTGGTCTTGCAGCACCTCGACACCGCCGCGCTGGTCGATCTGATCGAACGGGGCGCCCCACCCGGCCTGCCCTCCATCCCTCCCGGCGCCCAGCCTTGGTCTGACCAGACTTGACCAGATAGTCTGGACTCGTGGCCAAGCAGGTGAACGTCTACGAGGCCAAGACCCAGCTCTCCAAGCTGCTGGAACAGGTGGAGGCCGGCGACGAGATCGTCATCGCCCGCCACGGCAAGCCCGTGGCGCGTCTGGTGCCGCTGCAGCGCACTGCCGTGCCGAGGCGGCTGGGTTCGTTACGGGGGAAGATCTGGATGGCGCCGGACTTCGATGAAGCGGACGAAGAACTGATCGACCTCATGGAGAACGGGCCGATCTTCCCTGATGAGGCCGACCGACTGTGAGACTGCTGCTCGACAGCCAGGTGGTGCTCTGGTCCCTGCACCGGCCGGAGCGGTTGTCAGCTGAGACAGTCACCGCGATCATGGACCCTTCGAACACCGTCGACGTCTCAGTGGCCTCGCTGTGGGAACTCTCGATCAAGCAGTCGCTCGGCAAGCTCACCGTGGACGGAGACTTGCGCGAGCATCTGGTGCGGCAGTGCTTCGCCGAACTCCCGGTCCTCGGTGAGCACGCGCTGGCCGCTCGCGACCTGCCCTTGCACCACCGGGATCCCTTCGACCGGCTACTCATCGCCCAGGCCCGGTGCGAGGGGCTCACGCTTGTCACAGCTGATCGCCAATTCGTGGCCTACGACGTGCCGATCATGCCCGCGTAGTTACCGGCGACCCCGATCAGGCCCGCCACCACTGGGGGAAGGCCCTGATCCGCTACAACGACCTGGGTGTCCCCGAAGCCGGCGACGTCCGCGCCCACCTGACCGCGCTCGACCAAGCGCCGAACGCCGGCAACGGAGATTGACCGTCACCTGGTGTAGCCGATGTCCTCGTAGATGACGTCGGCGAAGCCGCTGGCGCCGAAGTTGGCCAGGGTGGTGCGTACGGCGTAGGCGCCGGTGGATTGGTAGAGCGGTAGTTGTGGCATCAGGTCCCAGATGGCCTGGTCGATCTGCTGGCCGAGTTCGATGCGGCGCTGGTCGTCGAGGGTGCGGATGGCCTGTTCGTAGAGCCGGTCGATCTCCTCGCTGCCGATGCTGCCGTAGTTCTGCTCACCGTTGGTGGTGTAGATGTTGCGTGTCGAGGTGACCGGGAACGGGGTGCCGGACCACCCGAAGCCGATCATCTCGAAGTTGCCGGGTGTGACGTAGTCGGTGAAGAAGGCCGCCACCGGGGCCGGCCTGAGGTTCGCCTGGACACCGATCTCGGCCAGCTGTGCCGTCGTCAGCTGCGAGATGCGCTCGCTGATCGGGTTGTTCGCGGTGCTGACCAGGTCGATGGTGAGCTGCTCGCCGTTCTTGCTGCGTACGTTTCCCTGCTGGGTCCAGCCCAACTCGTCCAGCGCGGCACGTGCCGCCGCGGGGTCGTAGGAGACGTTCTGGGAGTGGTCGACGTAGTTTTCTGAGCCTTGGACGTAGAGGTAGTTGCCGAGGGGGGTGGTGTTGGGGACGATCTGGCCGATCAGTGCGTCGGCGATGGCTTGCCGGTTGATGCCGCGGACGACGGCCTTGCGCAGCTCGGGGTCGGCGAGGATCGAACCTTCACCGCCGTTGATCGTGATGTGGTTGTACTGCGGCTCGGTCGCTTGGCGGATGTCGACGCCTCCGATCCCGCGGGCGCGCTGGAAGAGGTTGACGTCCGACCCGATGGCGTAGAAGTCGATCTCCTCGTTGGCCAGCGAGTCGGCCAGTGCGGCGCGCTCGGTGACCCGGAAGATGATCCGGTCCAGCTTCGCCGGCTCGCCCCACCACTGCTCGTTGGGCACCAGGGTGATGGTCAGGCCGGTCTGGTCGAGGGTTTGCAGTGTGAAGGGCCCGGCGGTGGTGGGTATCTGGTTGATCCAGCCCTCGTTGAACGTCGCCGGATCGGACGTGGTCGACACCGGGTAGATGATGTTGAACAGGCTGCGCCACTCGCCGAAGTTCCGGGCGAAGGTCACCACGGCCTGCTTGTCGTTCTCCCCGCGCTGCACCGATTCGATGTCCTCATAGCCGGTGGTGCTGGCGGCCAGGAACGCGTCGTTGGTGCCGTTGAGGGCCTGCCATTGCGACTGCAGGTCCCGCCAGGTCAGCGGGGTGCCGTCGTTCCAGGTGGCGTCGGGGCTGATCGTGTAGGTGACCTGCTGCGGGTCCTGGCTGGTCAGCTCGATCGAGGTGAAGTAGTCCTCGTTCACCTCGACCGACGCGTCGGGCTGCACGATGAAGGCACCCGGCATCAGGGCACCCATCACCTCGGAGTTCTCCAGCAGGGTGCCGTCGATGTGCAGGGCGTTGAAGTTGTCCGGGATCTGGTCCAGCGGCCAGCTCAGGTCGCCCCCGTCACGCAGCTGGTCGCGGGGTACCGGGTTGATGTCGTTGACACCCACCCTCACCTGGTCGGCGCCCACCACCCCGCCGTCACCGCCGTTGCCGTTGCCGCAGCTGGTCAGCCCGAGGGCGAGTGCCGCTGCTGTCGCGATGGCCGCCAGGCCGTACCTGCGACGAGTTCTCATGATCCGGTGTCCTCTCTCAACGGGATGCTGGGCGCCGGCACAGGCACGGTTTGTGCGTAGTGGCAGGCTGTTTCGTGATCATGCGAACCGCCGGGGTGTCGCTCGCGGGGTGGCTCGTGCTGCTCGCACCGCAGTTGCTGCGGCGTTGTCACTGCTTGATAACGGGGGCAGCGGGTGCGGAAGCGGCATCCCGACGGGGGATCGGCGGGACTGGGCAGGTCACCAGGGAGCAGGATCCGCTTGCGGCGGCGCTCCTTCGCCGGGTCCGGCACCGGCACCGCGGACAGCAACGCCTGGGTGTAGGGGTGCTGCGGTGCGTGGAAGATCTCGGCGACCTCGCCGATCTCCACGATCCGGCCCAGGTACATCACGGCGACCCGGTCGGCGATGTGGCGCACCACGGACAGGTCGTGTGCGACGAACAGGTAGGCCAGCCCGAGCCGGGCCTTGAGCTCCCCGAGCAGGTTGAGCACTCCCGCCTGGATGGACACGTCCAGCGCCGACACCGGCTCGTCGAGTACCAGCAACGTGGGTTCGAGGGCGAGCGCTCGGGCGATACCGATGCGCTGACGCTGCCCGCCGGAGAACTCGGCGGGATACCTGCTCGCGTGCTCGGGCCGCAGCCCGACCAGCTCCAGCAGCTCGGGGATCCGTCGCTGGATCTTCACGCGTCCGACATCGTGGGTGGTCATCGGCTCGGCCAGGATGTCGGAGACCGGCATCCTCGGGTCCAGCGAGGCGATCGGGTCCTGGAAGACCACCTGGATGTCGCGGCGCATGTTCTTTCGCGCCGTGCGGTCCAGCGAACGCACGTCGCGACCGAACACCTCGATCGTGCCACTCGATGGCGGCGCCAGGCCGAGGATCTCCATCAGGCTGGTGGTCTTCCCACAGCCGGACTCACCGACCATGCCCAGCGTCTCGCCCTGGGCGATGTCGAAGGAGATGCCGTCGACGGCGTGCACGGTGCCCACCCGGCGTCGCAGCAGCCTGCCCCGGGTGATCGGGTAGTGCTTGACCAGGTCCTCGACCCGCAACACCATGGCTCGCTCGTCCCGCGGTGTGGTGAAGGCGGAGGTGGGCGTGGTCGGCGTGCCGTACACCGCGGCCGCGTCGCCGTCGCGCGAGGCAAGAACGAAGCTGTAATGGCAGGCCGCGCGGTGCCCGGTGAGCCCGTCGACCGGCAGCAGGTCCGGCTCGACCTCCCGGCAGCTGTCCCCGGCCACCGGGCACCGGGGTGTGAACGGGCAGCCGGGTGGCAGCGCCGTCAGCGACGGTGGCTGACCCTCGATGGGGACCAGCGGCTGCCGCTCGGCGGCATCCAGCCGAGGGATCGAGCCGAGCAGGCCGAGCGTGTAGGGCATCCGCGGGTGCGCATAGATCTCGTCCACCGCGCCGGTCTCCACCGCACGCCCGGCGTACATCACCATCACCCGGTCCGCGACACCGGCAACCACGCCGAGGTCGTGGGTGATCAGGACGACGCTTGCGCCGGTCATCTCCCGGGCGGTCCCCAGCACGTCGAGCACCTGCGCCTGGACGGTGACATCCAAAGCAGTGGTCGGCTCGTCGGCGATGATCAGCTCCGGATCGTTGGCGATCGCCATCGCGATGACCACGCGCTGGCGCATCCCCCCGGAGAACTCGTGGGGGAACGCCTTAGCGCGCGCCGCCGCGTTCGGGATACCGACGAGATCGAGCAACTCGACCGCCTGCTTCGCCGCGTCGGCTTTCGACACCGCGCCCCTGCCGTGCACCAGCAGTGCCTCGGCGACCTGGGCACCCACGGTGTAGACGGGGGTCAGCGCGGAGAGTGGGTCCTGGAAGACCATGGCGATGCGCCGGCCGCGGATGCGGGAGAGCTCGCGGTCGGGTTTGCCGAGGAGCTCAGTGCCGCAAAAGCGGATCGAGCCGGACACCTTCGCCTGCGGGGGCAGCAACCCCATGACGGCCAGCGAGGACACCGACTTGCCGCAACCGGACTCGCCCACGATGCCGAGCACCTCGCCGGCGTCGACGCGGTAGCTCAGACCGCGGACGGCACCGACCCGGCCCGCCTCGGACGGGAAGGACACCTCGAGGTCGCGGATGTCGAGTACGGGTGCGACGGCGCCGGGTGCACCCGGCTTGGCCAGCGGATCGAGGGTGCTCACGGCTCAGCCGTCCTGGTGTCCACGGTGGGCCGATCGCGCCCCGGCCGGGACGACGAGTCGAGCGCGTCGCGCAGCCCGTCGCCGACGAGGTTGACCGAGAGCACGGCGACGATGAGAAAGCCCGCGGCGAACAGGAACAACCAGGGGAACGTGAAGGCCGAGTCCTGACCACTGGCGATCAGCGAGCCGAGCGACACGTCCGGCCGCTGCACACCGAAACCGAGGAAGGACAGCCCGGTCTCGGCCAGGATCGCGCCCCCTACGGTGAGGGTGGCGTCGATGATCAGCAACGAGGCCATGTTCGGCAGGATATGCCTAAAGATGATCTTCCACGCTGGTACGCCCATGAAGCGGGCCGCCGTGACGAACTCGCGTTCCCGCAGGGACAGCGTCATACCCCGGACGATCCGCGCCATGATCATCCAGGCGAACGCGGCCAGCGTCAGGGCGAAGATCAGCCAGGTCCTGCCCTGGAACGTGGGGGACAGGATCGCGATGATCAGGAGGGCTGGTAGCACCAGCATCAGGTCGACCAGCCACATCAGGATGCGGTCGGTCCAGCCGCCGAAGTACCCGGCGGCCGCCCCCACGATCGAGGCCAACCCGGTGGAGATCACACCGACCAGCAACCCGATGACCAGCGACTTCTGCAGGCCGCGCATCGTCTGGGCAAAGACGTCCAGGCCGATCTGAGTGGTACCGAACCAGTGCTCGGCCGAGGGCGGCTTCAGGTAGGCGTCGTAGTCCACCTCGGCGTAACCCCAGGGGGTCAGCAACGGGCCGAAGTAGGCGAACAGGAACAGCAGCACGATCACGGCGAGCCCGCAGACGGCCTTGCGGCTGCGCAGGAAGCGGCGCAGCACCAGCCGCGCTCGGGTGGGCTGCGTGCCAGCGCCGACGGGCGCGCTGTCGACGGCGTCGGAACCGGGCGGGGTGAGCGACACGACCACGTCTACCGTCCCTCCTCAGCTGACCCGGATCCGCGGGTCGAGGGCGGCGTAGAGCAGATCGGACAGCCAGGCCGAGATCAGGATCAGCACCGCGGCGAACAGGGTCACCGTCGTGACGATATTGGTGTCCTGCTCGACCACCCCGGCGACGAACCAGTTGCCCATCCCGTACCAGCCGAAGATCCGCTCGATGAAGACGCTTCCAGTCAGCAGCAGGCCGAAGCCGAACGCGAACAGGGTCGCCATCGGGATCAGCGCGGTCCGCAGGCCGTGTGTGAACAGCGCACGCCTGCGGGTGAGCCCCTTGGCCCGCGCGGTGCGCAGGAAGTCGCTGCCGAGCACGTCGAGCATGGCGCTGCGCTGGTACCGGCTGTAGAAGGCGATCTGCGCCAGCACGATGGCCAGCGTCGGCAGCACCAGGTGCTGCACCCGGTCGAGCAGCTCGGCCCAGGCACTGCCCTGAAAACTCGGGGTCACCTCACCCTGCGTATACAGCACGGAGGTGCCCGCAGCCTGGTTGAGCTGCAAGCCACCGAACTTCAGCAGCTGGGCCATCACGAAAACAGGGATGGACAGGACCACGAACGAGAAGACGGTCGCCGCGTAGTCACCGAACCGGTACTGGCGGATGGCGCTGGCCACACCCACCAGCACCCCGGCCACGACGCCGACCGTCGTGCCGATCAGCAGCAACCGCAGGGTCACCCCGACGCGCGTGACCAACTCGTCGGTGACCTCGACGCCGGTGATGGTGGTCCCGAAATCACCCTGCACCACCCCGCCCATCCACCTGACGAACCGTTGCGGAATCGGCTCGTCCAGCCCCAGCTCCAGGCGCTTGGCCTCGACCGCCGCGGCCGAGGGCGGTGGGTTCTGACCCTGCAGGTTGGCCAGCGGCTCGAAGGTCAACGACGCCAGCGCGAACGCCAGGAAGGTAGCGACCAGGCACAGAACCACATAGTTGACCAGCCGCCGCAGCAGGAACCCCGTCACCCTCCGATCGCCTCCCCCATAGTCGCCTGCTCGCTGCGCGTGACAGCTTGTCCGATCGGGCCTCGGTGCGGAAGTACCTCACTGCAACAGAACGCACGCTTGCGCCACTGAACGTGCCTAGAGCGTTGGCCGGTGACCTCAGTATCGTGGACCCGGAGTGTCTGCTGCAGGTCTGGCCGGGGAGTCCAAGTGCCTGAAGACACGCTGATGAATATACCGGCGTCACTTTGCCTGAGCCGGAGGCTGCGGTTGGTAGCGAACGAGCCGAGACCTGGAAGTGGTAGTCGCGCGGCGCTGGAGGGTGAGAGACTGCGGAGTGTGCCTTCTCGGCCACGGCGAGTGTTCTTGAGTCATACCTCGGAGCTGCGGCGGTTCCCGGCCCGCCGGTCGTTCGTGGCCGCGGCGGAGCGGGCGGTCACCCGGGCCGGGGACGCCATCAGTGACATGGAGTACTTCACCGCGCGCCACCTCAAGCCCGCGCAGGTGTGCCGGGAAGCAGCGCAGGCTGCCGATGTCTATGTGGCCATCATCGGGTTCCGGTACGGCTCCCCGGTCCGGGATCAGCCGGAACTGTCCTACACGGAGTTGGAGTTCCGGGCTGCTGGGGAGGCGGGTCTGCCCCGGTTGATGTTCCTGCTGGGAGAGGATGCGGAAGGCCCGGATGACCTGTTTCGAGATGCCGAACATGGTCACTGCCAAGCCGCGTTTCGGTCCCGGGTGAGCGAGAGCGGGCTGACCGTCGCGACGGTCAGCACGCCGGAGGGACTCAGCGAGGCACTGTTTCAGGCATTGGCCGAGTTGCCCCGGCCCGAGCGGGTGTGGAACGTGCCCGCCCGGAGCCCGGTGTTCACCGGACGCGAGGAGCTGCTTACCGCGTTGCGGGCTGCATTACGAGACGAGCGATCTACGGTGGTGGTGCAGGCCCTGCACGGGATGGGCGGGGTCGGAAAGACTGCGCTGGCCGTCGAGTACGCCCACCGCCACGGAGCCGAGTACGACACGGTGTGGTGGGTCCCGGCAGAGAAATCAGCGCTTGTGCCGGATCGGCTGGCTGAGCTAGCTCAGACCCTCGATGTGGCTACCGGCGCGGACCCTGTGTCGGTAGCGGTGGCGCGGCTGCTGGGGGCGCTGCGGGATCGGGACCGGTGGCTGCTGATCTTCGACAACGCTGAAGAACCATCTGCGTTAGCCCGGTACCTGCCCGGGGGTGGCGGGCGGGTGGTGATTACCTCCCGCAACCCCGGCTGGCACGACCTGGCGACCCCGGTAGAAGTAGACGTATTCGACCGCGGTGAGTCGATCACCCTGCTGCGCCGCCGCGCCCCGCAGCTCACCGACGAGCAGGCCGGGCGGATCGCAGAGGCCCTGGGAGACCTGCCTTTGGCCCTAGCCCAAGCCGCCGCATACCTGGCCGACACCGCCACCGGCGTCGAGGACTACCTCACCCTGCTCGCCGAGCGGACCACGGAGCTGCTGGCCCAGGGCGCTCCCGCGACCTACCCGCTGTCGCTGGCCGCCAGCGTCCAGATCGCCCTTGACCGGCTCACCGCTCAGTCCCAGGCCGGACTGCAACTGCTCACTCTGGCCGCCTATCTGGCACCGGAGCCGATCCCGCTGACCCTGTTCACCACTCATCCCACTCACCTGCCCGACCCCCTCGCGACTTCGGTCGCGGATCCGCTGGCGTTCCCCACGCTGACCCGGCTGCTGCGCCGGCACGGACTGGCCCGCGTCGAGCCCGCGACCATGCAGTTGCACCGGCTGCTTGCCGCCATCCTGCGCACCCAGCCCCACCCGCCACCAGACCCACCCACTCTCGCCGTCCAGCTACTGCGCGTCGCCGTCCCGGACGACCCGTGGGACAACCCGCCGACCTGGTCAGCCTGGCGCCAACTGCTCCCACACGTCTTGGCCGCCACCGATGATGGCCGTAACCTCGATGCGGTCGGGGATGACGTCGCCTGGCTGCTCGTCTGCGCCGCTACCTATCTGGTGACCCGAGGGGAACCCGCTCCCGCCCGGCCGCTACACGAACGCGCCCTGGGCCTGCGCCGCTCCCTGCTGGGCGACGACCACCCCGACACCCTGGAATCCACCCACAGCCTCGCCCGCAACCTGTACGCGCTGGGCGAGTACGAGGCGGCCCGCCAGCTCGACGAGGACACCCTCACCCGCCGCCGCCGGGCACTAGGCCACGACCACCCCACCACGCTAGCCTCGGCCTGCAACCTCGCCACCGACCTGGTAGAGCTAGGGCAGTACGAGGCGGCCCGCCAGCTCGACGAGGACACCCTCAGCCGCCAGCAGCGGGTCCTGGGCGACGATCTTCCTGACACCCTACAAACGGCCAATAACCTTGCCAACGATCTGCACGCGCTGGGCCAGTATGAGGCGGCCCGCCAGCTCAACCACGACACGCTCACCCGCCGCCGCCGGGTTCTGGGCGAGGACCATCCCAATACACTGCTCTCTGCCAGCAACCTCGCCGCCAACCTGGGGGCGCTGGGCCAGTACGAGCAGGCGCGGCAGCTTGACGAGGACACCCTCACTCGCCGCCGCCGGATCTTCGGCGAGAATCACCCCCTTACGCTAATTTCGGCTGGCAACCTCGCCAACAACCTGCGACAGCTAGGCCAGTACGAGGCGGCCCGTCAGCTCAATCACGACACGCTCACCCGCCGCTGCGGGGTCCTCGGCGAGGACCACCCCCACACCCTGACTTCGGCCCACAACCTCGCCAAAGATCTGCACGCGCTAGAGCAGTATGAGGCGGCCCGCCAGCTCAACGATGACACGCTCACCCGCCGTCGCCGGATCCTGGGCGAGGACCACCCCCACACCCTGATTTCGGCTCACAACCTCGCCAACGATCTGCACGCGCAGGAGCACTACGAGGCGGCCCGCCAGCTCAACGAGGAAACTTTTACCCGCCGCCGTAGGGTCCTGGGCGAGGACCACCCCCACACGCTCACATCGGCCAGCAACCTAGCCCTCGACCTGCGGGCCCTTGGCCATGACAACCAGGCGAATCAATTGGAGGAATGGGTCCGGTCTCGTCGTCGAGATTACTCATGAGCACTCGGCACCGGCCTAACCTTGGGTGCGGCGGCGGACCGGTTTGCCCAGGGCGCGCAGGGCATCTCGGGTGATCTCGACCTGGTATCGGCTCACCGGGCGCTACGGGTACCGGTTGCCGCGTCGCCAGTCTCCAGTTCGACGACGGCCTGCTCCCAGGGCACAGTCGGTTCGTTGCGGTCCAGTACCTCGGCGGCCCGACGCGACCAGTAGGCGTCCTCCCACTGCTCGAACTGCTCGGCGACCTCGGCTGGGACCACAGCACCGACCCGCCGACCGTAGCGGGTGAGGTACACCACCCCGCCCTCGCGGACCTGGGTGTCGATCAGTTCGGGCAGCCTTCCCCGCGCGTCGGTCACGGTGACCTCGACATGGCCGGAAGGGTCAGACGACTGCGCGGTGGTCATGTACGGATGGAACATGTTGAACATGACTGACGCCACGCTCAGAACCTCGTGGTCTCCCGCGTCGTGATCGACATCGGCGGTTAGGATCGCGGGCACCAGACGGTGGCGCGCGAGGAGTCCGGTGTGAGTCCGGGGCTGTCGCGCAACTGTGAGGCCGGCCCCACGAGGAGACCGGCGCCGGTCGAGCCAGGAACTCCCGCCGCTGTCGTCGGCCCGACCGGGGCGCGCCACCCGAGGGAGGACCCCCCATGCGGATCCTGCTGCTGTCCACCGCCGACACCGATCTGCTCGCCGCCGGGGCCTGCGACGCCGGTTACCGCGTGGCCAACCCCGCCCGGGCCGAGCCGGTCGAGCTGCCGGCGCTGCTCGACGGCGTCGACATCGCGGTGGTCCGGCTACTCGGCGGGCGGCGGGCCTGGGAACAGGGGCTCGACGCGCTGTTGCGTTCCGGGATGCCGACGGTCTGCCTGGGCGGTGAGGCGACTCCGGATGCGGAGCTGATGGCGGCCTCCACCGTCCCGGCGGGCGTGGTCGCCGAGGCGCTGCGCTATCTCGTCGCAGGTGGGCCGGCCAACCTGGCCCAGCTGGCCCGGTTCCTGTCCGACACCCTGTTGTTCACCGGGGAGGGCTTCGAGCCGCCCGCCCCCACTCCGGAGTACGGGGTACATCGCGCGACCCAACCGGACCCCGCGTGCCCGACCGTCGGCATCGTGTTCTACCGGGCGCATGCGCTGGCCGGGAACACCGGTTTCGTCGACGTCCTGGCCGACGCTGTGCGGGACGCCGGGGGGAATGCGCTGCCGGTGTTCTGCGGCTCGTTGCGCGGTCTGGCCGACACGCAGGCCGAGGGCCTTCGCGCGCTGCTGACGCGCTGCGACGCGGTGGTGACCACGGTGCTCGCTGCGGGCGGCAGCGCAGGCACCGAGGAGGAGTCCTGGGACGCGGGTGCGCTGGCCGCGCTGGACGTCCCGGTGCTGCAGGGCCTGTGCCTGACCACGTCCCGGGCGAGCTGGCAGACCAGCGACGCGGCGCTGTCTCCGATGGACGCGGCCATGCAGGTGGCGATCCCGGAGTTCGACGGGCGGCTGGTGTCGGTGCCGTTCTCGTTCAAGGAACCGGGGCGCGATGGAATCCCGGTCTACGTCGCCGATCCCGAACGGGCGGCTCGGGTGGCGGGCACGGCCGTGGCGCTGGCCCGGCTGCGGCAGGTGCCCGCGAAAGACAAGCGGCTCGGGATCGTGCTCTCCGCCTACCCGACCAAGCATTCTCGGATCGGCAACGCCGTGGGGCTGGACACCCCGGCGTCCGCCGTGGTGCTGCTGGGTGCGCTCGCCGCAGCCGGCTACGACCTCGGTGGCCTGGAGGTGGACGCGCTGGAGGGCGACGCACTGATCCACCGGCTGATCGCCGCGGGTGGGCACGACGTGGAATGGCTCACCGAGGAGCAGATGACGGGCGCGGCGATCCGGGTGCCCGCCGCGGAGTACGCCGAGTGGTTCGCCGCCCTGCCCGCGCCGCTGTGCGAGTCGGTTGTGGCCGCCTGGGGTGAGCCGCCCGGGCAGCTGTACGTATCCGACGGTGCCATCTACGTCGGCTCCCTGCAGTTCGGCAATGTGGTGCTGCTCATCCAGCCCCCGCGCGGGTTCGGGGAGAACCCGGTGGCGATCTACCACGACCCCGATCTGGCGCCGTCGCACCAGTACCTGGCGGCGTACCGGTGGCTGGAGCGCTCCTTCGGCGCGCACGCTGTAGTGCACCTGGGCAAGCACGGCAACCTGGAGTGGCTGCCCGGCAAGGGCCTGGGGCTGGCCGCGCAGGACGCCCCTGATGCCGTGCTCGGGAACCTGCCGCTGGTGTATCCGTTCATCGTCAACGACCCTGGTGAGGGCACCCAGGCCAAACGCCGGGCGCACGCCACGATCGTCGATCACATGATCCCGCCGATGGCCAGGGCCGACAGCTACGGCGACCTCGCCCGGCTGGAGCAGCTGCTCGACGAGTACGCCACGGTGGCAGCGCTGGACCCGGAGAAGCTGCCCACGCTGCGCGGCCAGATCTGGACGCTGATCCAGAGCGCCCAGCTGCACCGGGACCTGGGTGCGCAGGCCCAGCCGGGCGAGGCGGACTTCGACGACTTCGTGCTGCACCTTGATGGCTATCTGTGCGAGATCAAGGACGTACAGATCCGGGACGGGCTGCACGTGCTGGGCCGCGCGCCCGAGGGTGCCGAACTGGTCAACGACGTGCTCGCGGTGCTGCGGGCCCGGCAGGTGTTCGGTTCCGGCGCAGCGCTCCCCGGGTTGCGGGCCGCCCTCGCCGAGTGGATCGGCCTGGACGAGCAGGCGCTGCTCGCCGAACCCGGGGCGCTGATCAAAGCACCCGGGCCTGGTGAGACTGGGGAGAGTACGGAGCAGGACGTCCGCGCGAGCGACGTCGTCGACCGCCTCGAAGGGACCGCGCGCTCCTTGCTGGAGTACCTGGCGGATCCGGGAGCGGGACGCGAGCCGTGGTCGTCGGATGCAGTGCAGTCAGCCATCACCGAATGTCTGGGTGCTTGGGAGAGCGCTGCGGTCCGCGATTGCGACCAGATCGACGCCGTGCTGCGCTTCGGCTGCACTGAACTGGTACCCCGGCTGGCCGGTACCCCCGCCGAGGTGACCAATGTGCTGCGGGCCCTGGACGGGCGCTTCATCGAACCGGGTCCCGCCGGCTCACCCACCCGCGGGCTGGTCTCGGTCCTGCCCACCGGGCGCAACTTCTACGCCGTCGATCCCAAGGCGGTGCCCTCGCGCAACGCCTTCGAGGTCGGTGCCGCGCTGGCCGACTCGCTGCTCGCCAGGCACCATGCCGACACCGGCGGCTGGCCCGCCTCGGTGGGCCTTACCGTGTGGGGCACCAGCGCCATGCGGACCCAGGGCGACGACATCGCCGAGGTGCTGGCGCTGCTCGGCGTGCGTCCGACCTGGGACGACGCCTCACGCCGGGTCACCGGCCTTGAGGTGGTGCCACTCGCCGAGCTCGGCAGGCCCCGCATCGACGTCGTGCTGCGCATCTCCGGCTTCTTCCGGGACGCCTTCCCGCATGTGGTGACCCTGATCGACGACGCGGTACAGACGGTGGCCGGCCTCGATGAGTCAGCCGAGGACAACTACGTCGCCGCGCACTACCGGGCCGACCTGGCGGCGCACGGAGATGACCGCCGGGCCCGCACGCGGATCTTCGGCTCCAAACCCGGTGCCTACGGCGCCGGTCTGCTGCCGCTGATTGACAGCCGGGAGTGGCGTACCGACGCCGACCTCGCCGAGGTCTACGCCACCTGGGGAGGTTACGCCTACGGGCGTGGGCTGGACGGCGCGCCCGCGCGGGGCGATATGGAGCACGTCTTCCGCCGGATCGCGGTGGCCGCCAAGAACGTCGACACCCGCGAGCACGACATCGCCGACTCCGACGACTACTTCCAGTACCACGGCGGGATGGTCGCCATGGTGCGCTCGTTGACCGGCCGCGACCCGGCTGCCTATGTCGGGGACTCCGCCGTCCCCCATGCGGTGAAGACCCGGTCCCTGGCCGAGGAGACCCGCCGGGTCTTCCGGTCCCGGGTGGTCAACCCACGCTGGATCGCCGCCATGGCGCGGCACGGCTACAAGGGCGCCTTCGAACTGGCCGCCACCGTCGACTACCTCTTCGGCTTCGACGCCACTGCGGGCGTGGTCGAGGACTGGATGTACCACCAGCTCACCCAGTCCTACGTGCTCGACGAGTCGGTGCAGCAGTTCCTGCGGCAGTCCAATCCGTGGGCGCTACGCGGGATGACCGAGCGGCTACTCGAAGCCGCCGACCGGGGCCTGTGGTGTCATCCCGACCTGACCGTCCTGGAGCGGTTGCGCAGCGTGTACCTGGAGCTGGAGGGGGAGCTCGAGGCCTGAGCCGGCCACCGTCGGGGCACTGATCAGCCGCGGCGCTATGGGTGCAGCGGCTGCCAGTCGAGTGTTCGCCATCGGTGCGCGCGACCGTGCCGACGTGTTGATCGTGCCGACGCTGATGATCGTGCTGTGGCCTGCGCCACCGGATTGCATACCGGCCGACGTAGCGGCGTCGCCCGATCTGGCAGTTCCGGCTCAGCTCGCTGAGTGAACTCGCCACGCCCCTGCCTGTGGGGCACGCTCGGGCTTGCTCCCAGCCTGCTGCAGGGAGTGCCGTGAGACAGCATCCTTCCTAGGCCCAGCCGATGGTCAAGGCTTGCACGACTACGGCCCTCTCGACAACCATGTGGTGTCTCTCGGTCGCTTATGTACGTTGGTCTGCGGTCTCAGTTCAACAAGCGGAGCAACAATGATCCGATCAGGGGAGATACTGTACCAGTGCATGGTGATAAGATCGTTCCGCAACTCGTGATGCCTGGGGACCGGGTTGCAGTAGTGGCCCCTGGAAGTCAACTAAGCCCCCTACAACTTGAGTCTGCAGTCGAACTCTTACGCAGTTGGAAACTGGTAGTCGTCATCGGTAAATCTGTAATCAGAGAAAGCGGTTATCTCAGCGGGCCCGACTATCTTAGGCTCCAAGATCTTCACGGCGCTTGGAGCGACCCTTCGACAACCGCCATCTTTTGCCTTAGGGGCGGGTATGGTACGCAGCGAATAGTTGACTTGATAGATTGGACAGTGTGTCAACGCTATCCGAAGTACCTGGTAGGGTTTAGCGATATCACAGCGCTTCACCTTGCGCTGTGGAAGAACACGAGAACGGTAACTTGTCGGAGGTTGTTGAAGGAACCCTCTTGGGTGGCAACCTATCGATTTTGGCGACTACAATAGGTACGCGTAGTTGGCCCAACATGAAGGATTCAATCCTCGTGATCGAGGAAGTTCATGAGAGTCCGTATAGAGTTGACAGCATCAGAGCTTCGCGTCACGGTCTCGACGTACCGGCGTAGCGAGTGGCGGCGGTCGGCGCTCTGACCGAGGCTTGGGCGTTGGGGCTGGCGGGTAAGAAGCTCGCGGGGGTGCTACCGCGTCGGTGGGCGCATGTGCAGGGGGTGCGTAGGCGCGCGCGTGCGGTAGCACCGCTGTTTTCGGTGAACGACTGCGAGTTACTTGTAGGCGCAGCGTTGCTGCATGACATCGGGTACGCGCCCGAACTGGTCGGCACCGGCTTCCACCCGCTCGATGGTGCCCGGTACCTGCGAGGCGTTGGCGGTCCTGGTCGGTTGGTTGACCTGGTTGCGCATCATTCGTGCGCGACGTTGGAGGCGGAATTGCGGGGATTGTCGGACGAGCTGGTCGAGTTCGAGGACGAGAAGACCGCTCTTCGTGACGCGCTGTGGTGGGCTGACATGACCACTACGCCCGATGGTGGCGAAACGACCGTGGCCGAGCGGGTGGCGGAGATCCAGAGCCGCTATGGGCCGGATGATCTGGTGTCGCAATTCATACTGTGGGCCTGGGACGATCTTAAAGCGGCGGTGGACCGGACGGAGCGTCGCCTTGAAGCGGCCGGGATTGTTCACGCATAGAACGACTCGGTGCGGTGCTCGTATCCGTGTTGGATGCGTAGCCGGATGGATGGGTGGATGTTGAGATCGTCGAGGCTGGCTGGTTCTACCCAGAGGACTTCTTTGCTCTCGCTGCTCGTGCGTAGTTCACCCTCGACGGACTGGGCGCGAAAGCAGAGGGAGAACTCTTGCCGTACCTCACCGTCGGAGAACGCGATGAGGTGCTCGGGGTCGGAGTACACGCCGATTTGTCCGGTGACCTCGACAGTGACTCCGGTTTCTTCTCTGACTTCGCGTACGACGGTCTGAGAGAGGGTTTCGCCGACTTCTTGCGCTCCTCCAGGGATGGCGTAGAGGTCGTTGTCGGTACGTCGGATCATCAGCAGGCGGCTGGCCTCGTCGAGGATGAAGGCGGTGACGGCGACCACGATGCTGTCGGCTGGGGGTGCGTCCGGGTCGTGATAATAGTCGATGCGACGTGGCATGGGTCTACCACTTCGCCGGGGTCGCTGTGTTCCAGACGTTCTCGAAGCTCTCCGAATAGGTCTCGAACAGGTCGCCACCGGAGAGTCGGCGCAGGTGCAGCAGCGGGGCGTGAGCTGCCATGAAGCCGTACACATGCGTGTTGACGAGCATCTCCTCGTCGAAGCGGTAGATGCTGTTGTACAGGGTGGTTCCGTGGCACCGGATCTCGATTCCCGGGGTATCGTTCAGCGGGCGATAGAAGGCGAGCGCGTTGCGGACCTTGGCGGCTATTGTTCCTTTGCCGATGCCCTCTTCGATGCTTCGACGGTTGACCTCGGGACTGGTTGGATCACCTAACAGCAGGCGGATCTTTGTCCCATCCTCGGCTTTCTTTCGCAGTCGCTTGATGAGGGTGGGATCATCGGTCAGGAACATACCTGCGTACAGCAGGATCTCGATGTGTTCCTCGGCCTGGCCCAGCAATCGGTTCCACAATTCGGTGGGTACTGAGTGGCGATGCGGGTATACCTGCACGATCTCCGAGCCGCCGATCTCGACTTTCCGCTCTGTCTGGGACGAGTAGGGACGTCTAAGCGTACACGGGACGTCTACAGATGTCCCGCTGTGTGGTGCTCCTGTCCTTGCGGCTTGCCGAATATGGACGACGTCAAGCGGTCCGCTTGACCGGGCGGCCAGGGACAGGAGGACACAGCACAGATGGCGGTTCCACGAGGTACACGATTCGAGGTCGAGCACGACCAAGTCTTTGCGGAGGGTGCGGCGATCGTCGGGCCCGTGAGTGCGGACATGGAGTACGTGTCCAACGAGGACAAGGCGCGGGGTAAGCAGCCCAAGCAGCGGATTGATGAACACACCGGGTTGTTGCAGTGGAAGGTGACCGTGTCCGATCTTTCGGCGGTGAAGGATCGGGAGAAGTCGATCAGTGCGACGATGCTGGCCAAGGTGTTGGGCGAGAAGTCTAAGTACCTGGGCTGATGTATTCCGGGCGATGGGTATGCGGGCGCCGAATGGAGCGGTCAAAGGCCACAACAAGCCGCCAACGGCTCCACCGGTAGCCGACAAGTCCGCTGCGTGAGCGCTGGAGCTGGGTAATGCGCGACATCATGCAGGTACACATCACGGCCGCTGTGCCGATTCGGGCTCAGGCGCTGCCGTTCGCGAATCGGCTCGAAGTGCGCTTCGGTATGGCGTTCCCGGCAGCGTTGATCATCGACCGGGACACCCTGGACCCACTCATCGGGGCACTCGTCGCTGGCCGGGACGAGTTGCACGCCCCCAGCGAAGCCGAGACGAACAGAGAAGGCCGGGCGTGATGACCAGGGATGAAGCGGCCAAGCCTGGTCCGCCGCCGCGGACGTTACTGGAGGCTCACGGGGCGTTGGCGCGTATTCGGCCGGGTCGGGAGGCGCCGCTTGAGGTGTGGCGTGCATATTACCAGCGGTCGGCGGCGTTGTATGCGGAGATCGCCGAGATTGATCGGGGTCACCATCACGAGGCGCTGTCTATGGCGGAGCAGGCGCAGAACAGCGCAAGGGAGATTGAGGCGCAGATCCCGGGAGGTGAGGGTCGTGAAGGAGACCGTTAAACAGCGACCGAGGACATTGATGCAGGCTCATGAGGAGTTGGTGCGTATCCGGCCGAACGGGGATGCGTCGTTGGCGGCGTGGCTTGCGTATTACCAGCACTCGGCGACGCTGTATGAGCAGATCGCGGAGATTGATCCGGGTCACGACCTGGAGGCCCTGTATTGGGCGCACCGGGAGCGGCACCGCGCGGAAGAGATCGCGACCAGGATCAGAGCGGAGCGGTCACGCACGTAACGACGGTGCGGGATGCGTTATCGACGGGAAGGAGGGTAGAATAGTCTGCAATAATCACATCGGCGCTGGTCCCGGTGGCGTAATAACACGCTAATCGCACGGACGTCCACGGCGGCCCTTCTCCTGATCGGGAGGGCCGTCGTTTATGCGAATAGTACGGGCTTGGTCGCCCTCGACAGGGACAGGGGAGGGCGGAGAGGCCCGCCGGAGGAGACGGTTTCTACGCTCGCGGCCCTGCGACCCCGTGATCCGGCCGGTCGGTCAGTGGGGCGGTTGCCGGAGCTGGTCGAGCACGCCGCAGATGAACGGGGCCTTGCCGGCTCGATAGGCAGTCCGGTCATGGTGGTCGCGACTGGCGAGTTCGGCCTTGATCTCGCCGTACTCGGCGGCGGTGTCGGAATCGGCCCTGAGGTGGTCGCGAAACGCCAGCCAGTCGCGCCAGTATGCCGATCGATGCTCGACGACGTGCAGGTGGTGGGTTCGCCAGCCGACCTCGGGGAAGCAGATCGACCACTTCCGGGCTGCCTCGTCGCCTGGCTCCGAGGCCTGGACCCAACCCAGCTGGTCCAGGGCCGGCAGTGCCGAGTGGAACGTTGCGTAGTCGGCGATCGGAGCGACCATGTCGATGATCGGCTTGGCGGGTAGGCCGGGGACCGCGGTGCTGCCGATGTGTTCGATCGGCTCGACCAACCAGGGCGAGAGTATCGACTCGAGGCGGTCCCGTTCCCTGGCGAACAACTTCGGCCACTCCGGATCGTAGGCCACGATCTTGATCGGGTCTCGACGCATGTCTCATGTTGGCAGGACCGTGGCATCGCAGGTGAGGGAAGGTGACCATCACCCGGGGGCGCCGCCGGCGCTGCCGTGCGGCTTCGCCGCAGCCAGCCCCACGCGGGCAGTAGAGAGAGCGTGCTCAGCGCGGATTACTGCCCACTGCCGTAGGGGCGGGTCATGATCTCCAGGTTGTGCCCGTTGGGATCGTCGAAGTAGAGCCCGCGTCCGCCGTCGCCGTGGTTGATCTCACCGGGGCGTTCGTGGCCGGGATCGGCGTAGTAGGCGAGGTTCAGCGCCTGCAGCCGATCAAGTACCTCGTCGAACTCGGCATCGGTGACCAGGAACGCGTAATGCTGCGGATGGATGTCCCCGTCGGTGTCGAGGTAGTCCAGCGCAACACCGTTGGCCAGCGCTACCCCCTCGAACGGTCCCCACTGCGTTGGCGCAGGTAAGCCCAGCATCCCGGTCAGAAAGGTCGCGGCGACCTTCTTGTCTCGGGCCATGACGATGGTGTGGTTCAGCTCAACGGCCATGGACGTGCCTGCCTTGATCGTCGGCGAGCGGGTTCGCCAGTGCGCCCGATGCCGATAATAGGCGCCGATACCGATGATCCAGCTCGGAGTCGTGAACGCTGCGCCAACCGGGCGCATTACGGCACGTCTCCCGTATGGGCACCGTCAGTCACTGATGGAGCAGTGAAGACCCAGGGTAGTATCGTTCGGTGTGGCGATAACTCCAGAGGGTGAAGGCCAAGGGCAGCATACCTGATCGTCATGGCCGCTCGTGCGGCCGTGGGGGTGACCATGAGGGGGCGCGTTTGTGGGTACCGTTAGCCACCCTGACGTGTTGTACTCACTAGGTTGCCGGGCGTCGCCCGGCCGCTGATCCATGATCGAAACCCCCGGGGGTTGCCGTGAACGCGCTGACCGTGGTCGCCCAGGCGGAGTTGGGCACGAACAACCTGCGCGCGTGGATGCTGGACAACATCATCCCGCTGCTGCTGCTGGCGGTGGCGGTGCTGCTGCTGTGGTTGGGCGGCGGCAAGGGTGACAACGCTGGGGTGATGCGGCGGGTTGGGGGTGTGATCATCGCGCTGGGGGTCATCGGGCTTGCGGTGTCCGGCGCCGGGGTGGACCTCGGGACGTGGATCGCCGGCCTGTTCAGCGGCTGATCGGGGGGTGAGCACCCGTTGCGTATCCGCACCGATGACGAGGTTTACCGAGTCGACTCGGTCTGGCTCGGTCCGCCCAAGGCGACGTTCCCGTGGCGCACCCGGTACGTGTCCTGGGGCGTGGGAATGGTGACGTTCATGGTCGTGCTCGGCATCGAGCGTCAGGTTGGCATCGGCTTCGGCTTCTTCTCGACTGCCTGGGCACTGCTCATCACCATCCTGATCACCCGGCTGATCGGTTCCCGGATCACCCACGAACGTCCGCTGACGGCGGTGGCCGCGATGTGTACCCACGAACTCGTCACCCCCCGGGAGAGCACTGCTGCCCAGGGTGGGGCGGCGAGTGCGGCGAAGATCCGCGTGCAGCGGACTCGTCCCACACCGGGCCAGCGGTCGTCACGTCGCTGGGGCCGGGCCAGGAAGGAGGGCAGAGGTGTTCGGGATCGGACGTCGGCGCAGACCCCCACCGCATCCGGCGAGTAGCGGTGAGCGCTCCTGGCCCGCCACGCCCCCGGGCCGTGGCGGGTCGAACCGGCGCAGCCACAAGCTGCCAGGGGAGGCCGTGGCTCCCACCTACACCCCCTCCATCGCGTTGCGCTCCATCGACGGGCACCTGGTGCGTACCGCACACGAGGTCTACGCCTGGTATCGGCTGGCGCCGCAGCGCTGGTCGTTTCGCTCGGACTCGCAACGTCAGGACCTGATCCATGCCATCGCGGGCCAGTACGCCGAGCTGCAGGGCCGGTGGATGCACCTGCGGGTGACCACGCGGCCATACCCGATCCGGATGTGGGCCGAGGCGCATACGCGCAATGCGGTGAACCGGTTGCCCGACGTCGGTAGTGCGCTGTCCTTCGACGACTACATGGTGGGCGAGCAGCAGCAGTTGCTGGGCCGGTCGATGGCCGAGAAGGAGGTCTACCTCGGGGTGCAGGTGCAGACCCGCACCATGGTCGACCGGGCCGTGGAGCGGGCGGCCCCGGTGCTGCGCCGGGTGTTCCCGACGGCGGTGGACGCCGAACTGGTCGCGCTGGACGCTGAGGTGGAGCATCTCGACGGGGTGATCGGCGCCGCCGGGCTGGAGGGGCGGCCGGTGACCGCGGAGGAGATGTCCTGGCTGATGCACCGGTCGTGCTCACTGGGTCTGCCCGCCCCGCGCAACCTGCCAGCGGCGCCCGGGGCGGGCTGGGAGCCGGAGGATCTGGCCAGCTTCACCGACGCCGCGGACTTCCATGCCGAGCCGTATGCGCCCACGCTCACGGTCCGGGGCCGGACCGGGTCCAATGCCGGGACCACCCGGCATGTGGCGGTGCTGACCGTGGGGCAGATGCACGGGCTGGCGATCCCGGAGATCGACGATCCGTGGGTACAGCGTTCGGATCGGCTGCCCGCCGGAGTCGAGTGGTCGGCCCGGATCTACGTGCGCCGCCCCGAGGATGTCGCAGGTGAGTTGCAGCGGCAGATGAACAAGGTCCGCTCCCAGGTGCGGCACTACACCGATGAGCATGAGCTCGAGCCGCCGCAGAGCCTGGCCCGGCAGGCCTCGCGGGTGCTGGAGATCGACGACGAGATGACGTCCGGCTTCACCGCGCTGGGCACCCGGGTGCGCTCCTGGTGGCGCCTCGCCGTCTCGGGACCCACCGACCGGGATGCGTTGCGGCTGGCGCAGCAGCTGCTGGATCTGTATAAGCCCAAGGTCGCCATCGAGCACCCGGAGGCGCAGTACGCGCTGGCACGCGAGTTCATCCCGGGCGAGCCGCTGTCTTCGGGCGCCTATCTGCGCCGCGGTTCAGTGATCTGGGCGGCCTCAGCGGTACCCACCGCCACTGCGGAGGTGGGGGACCGGCGCGGCGTCCTGCTCGGCGAGACCTGCACCGCCACCCGGCGCCCAGTCGCCTGGGACCCCTGGATGGCCCAGGAGATCCGGGACTCCTCCGGGCTTACCGCGATGGTCGCCGGGCTCGGCGGCGGTAAGTCGTTCCTCGGCGGCGGGATCGTGTATAAGACGCTGCGGGCTGGTGCGTACTGGACCCTGCTGGACCCGTCGGGCCCGTTGACGAAGCTGTGCGCGCTGCCCGAGCTGCGGCCCTACGCCCGCCCGATCAACCTGCTCAACGCCCAGCCCGGCATTCTCAACCCCTACCGCGTCGTCGCCGAGCCCGAACTGCACCACTTCCTCGACGAGGAGGATCCGGAGCGGGCCTGGCGCCGGGAGAAGGCACTCACCGCAGCGACCCGGCGCCGGCTGGTCCTCGATGTGCTCAGCGGAGTACTGCCTTTCGAGGTCGCCCGGATGGCGCAGACCCGCATCGTGCTGTTGCGCGCGGTCCGTGCGGTGGGCGGGCGGGCCGACGCACATCCCGGGCAGGTCTTCGAGATGCTGCGCAGGGATCCCTCCGAGCACCACGAACACTCCGTCGTGGTGGCCGACTTCCTCGACGAGATGCGTGAGCGGATGTCGCTGCTCATTCCCGACGAGGGCGCGGATCCCTACACCGAGGTGCGCGACGACCGGCTCACCGTGCTGACGATGACCGGGCTGAACCTGCCCAAGGACGGGGTGGGCCGCGAGCACTGGACTGATGCCGAGTCGCTCGGCGTGGAGCTGCTCAACCTGGCGGCCTGGCTGACCCAGCGGTCGATCTACGAACGGCCCCGGGACCAGCGCAAGGGGGTGTGGATCGACGAGGCGTTTTTTCTTTCCGAGGTCCCCACTGGCCGGGTACTGATGAACCGGTTCGCCCGGGATTCGCGGAAGTGGAACGTGCGGGTGCTGCTGTCGTCGCAGATCCCGGCGGACTTCCTCAAGATCCAGGGCTTTGTGTCGCTGCTGGACTCGGTGTTCGTCGGGCGGTTGGACGACGAACCCGCGCAGGCCGATGCGCTGCGGTTGCTCAAGGTGCCTGTCGATGCGGGCTACGAGCAGGTGGTGGCTTCGCTGGGTCGTCGTCCCGGTGGCGACCGGCTGGCCACCGAACGGGACCGGGCGCCACGGCAGTTCATCTTCGGTGACGGCGCCAGCGGGGTGGAGCGGATCCGGGTGGACTTTTCCGGCGAGCACCTGCAGCATCTCTGCGCCGTGCTGGACACCACCCCCGATGCCCAGCGCCGGGACGACCAGCGCCGAGACGCTGTGGCGGACGCCGAACTGGGGTTGGCGGAGGCGGTCAATCCCACCGAGGCCGGTGTTCCCGTTGCGGCGGAAGAACCGAGCGCCAGGGCGAACGCGTGACAATTCTGGTGCTGCTCGGAGGCACGGCTACGGCGCCACCGCTGCTATGGAGCGCATGTCCTCGCATGGCAGGGTGTGCCCTGTGAGCACGCTGGACCTCGTCATTGTTGAATTGGTCATCTTGTTCGCTTGGCCGGTTCGGCTCCTGCTCGTCGGTCTGGTGCGCAGCCCACGCCTGCAGGGCAGTTGCTTGAATCCTCCATCGACGAGAAGGTCGGCCGCGACGTCAATGGCACGGGTGAGCGC
Source organism: Pseudonocardiaceae bacterium (assembly GCA_050699435.1). GTDB lineage: Bacteria > Actinomycetota > Actinomycetes > Mycobacteriales > Pseudonocardiaceae. The sequence goes on from JBOHGM010000003.1 coordinate 49,012, forward strand.
CATGGGCTGGTGAGCTGACGCTGTGCAGGGCTAGTGACCGCTCAGGCGTGGATGAACGCTGCGCCAACTGGGCGGATTACTGGACGTGATGTGCGCAGGTCCGACGCTCGGACAGCTCCATGTGGAGCCAGTAAGGATGCTGTCAGCGCAGGGACGAGCCTAGCGGGTGATGACACATGGTCACCGTGCCGGTGCCCATCCGTAAAGATCACGAGCTGTCGCGTGGTGGGCTCGCATAGGTACTGCTAACTTGTCTTTTCAGTGAGCTGCGGAGCGCCGCTCGGTAGTGAACATTTGATCGAGCATGTCGGGGTGATTGGGGACGTCCGGGCTGGGAGCAGGCCGGTTACTGCGGAGGAGAGGTCGGCTGATGCACCGGTTATGCTCGTTGGGCCTGTCCGCGCCGCGCAATCGGCTTGCGGCGGGGACTGTCGCGTGGGAACCCACAGACCTGACCATCTTCACCCACGGCTGGATGCTGATAAACCGCTTCGCCCTTAACTGGGGGGAGTCGGCTCAGCCCGCCGATCCACGTGTTCCCCCGGAGGCAGATCCGACCGCCAGGGCGAACGCGTGATCGTCCTGGTGCTGCTCGGGGGGGCAGCTGCGGCGCTCTGTGCGCTCTGCCGTCCCTCGGCGAGGGACGGTCGGCGGCTGCGTGCCGGCCGGGTTGTGCTCATGGTGGTCCTCGCATTGCTCGGCGCGCAGACCCTGCTGGCGGTCCCCGCGCTGGCACAGGTTCCCGGGGTCGAGGACTGCAAGGAGCCACCTAACCCGGAACGGCCGGGGTCCGGCATGGTCGGCGCGCTGGATCCGACTCCCATGCAAGCCGGTGCCCCGGACAGCGTCTACCGGGAGGTCGGCTACGCCGGGCTGGTGTGGCACCCCTACGACCTGGGCTGTGGTCCCTCGGGGGTGCGCAACCCGGAGGCGGTGATCGACACTTGGACCGGGAACCTGCTCTTCAACGTCGGCAAGGTGATCGTCGGTGCCTCCAACGGGCTGCACTACGCGCTGATCGACGGGGGCCTGCTCGCCCCGCTGGATGGCCTGATCGTGTCCGGCACCGCGGCGCTCTACGACAGCGTGTATGCCCCCTGGTTCGGGCTGATCGCGGTGCTGCTGGCGATCGTGCTGTTCCGGTCGATCTGGCGGGGCGATCTCGCCACCGTGAGCAAACGGGCCGCCTGGGCATTGGCCGGGATCTGGCTGGCCGCGGCGACCTACCTCACGCCGGTGCTGTACACCCAGGTGCTCGATGACGTGCTGGTCGACGGCAGCAACCAGGTCCGCACCGGGTTCCTGGAGGAGGTCGGTGTCGAGCAGCGGGACGCGTTGCCGACCCTGCTGCACGAGCAGATCGTCTACCGCAACTGGCTGCGCGGGGAGTTCGGCTCGCCGGATGGGCCGCAGGCCCAGCAGTTGGGCCGCGACCTGGTGCGCGCGCAGGCCTACACCAAGGAGGAGATCGCCGCAGGAGCGGACGACCCGAGCTCCGGTGTCGCCGACCGCAAGAAGCAGGAGTACGAGGCCATCGCCGCCCGCACCGGCAGCGCTTACGGCTACTTCCAGGGGGTGGACGGCAGTCGGATCGGGGTCGGGTTCCTGGCCACGCTGCAGTCGGCGATGTTCGCGCTGTTCCAGCTGCTCGCCCAAGCGGCGTTGCTGCTCGCCCAGATCGTGCTGCGGGTGGTCATCCTGCTCGGCCCGGTGATCGGTCTGATCGCGATCCTCTACCACGACCTGCTGCGCAGCGTCGGTCGTGCGGTCGGTGCCGCGCTGCTCAACGTCGTCGTGCTCGCCGCGCTGACCGCACTGCACACCCTGGTCATGGTGTGGGTGTTCGACCCCGCGCACGGCATGTCGGTGCTGGCACAGATGCTGCTCGCCGGGCTGATCACCGTCGTGCTGCTGATGGTGGCCCGTCCGGTCCGGCGGATGTGGCAGATGGTGGAGCTCTCGGCCGGCGCGGTGGGTGGTGCGGTGCCTGCCGCCCCGCCGGGCGTGCTGGCCCGGTTGCGGCGACGAAGGGCAGGTGCCGAACCCACCGCGTCGGAGCGGTTCTGGGAGGAGACCCGCGACAGCGATCCCGACCGGGCCGGACACGCCGGGGACACCAGGCCGACCGGCCGCGGACGCCCGGAGGGGGGCGTCCCGGTCTCGGCCACTGCCGTCCGGTTGGACCGCACCGGTGGTGACCCGTCGGCCGCCCCGACGCCCAGTGCACTCGGCCCGAGCGGCCCTGGTGGACCCAGACCCGGACACAGTGGCGCGGCGCTACCTGGTTCCCAGCATCCTGGTTCCCAGCACCCCGGGTCGAAAGGCTCCGCGTCGAGCAGGTCCGGCTCCGGTACGGATCAGGCGCCTGCGCTGCCGCCCGGGTTCAGTTCAACGGCAAGCGGTCGGAGCCGGGTGATGGAGATTCCGCCGGTGGTAGAGGCGAGCTGGGACCGACCCGACGACGAGCCGGTATACGTGCCGTCCCGGTCCACGACGTCGCGCGGCACACCGCGTCGGGCCGAACTGGAAGAGGTTGCCGGGCGCCCGGTGTGGGTGGTGTACCGGCCCTCGGCCGGGCTGGAGGTCAACAGCGGTGACAGCGCCCGGACCACGGACTGAGCGGGGGAGCGCAGTGCCGATCCGGACCCATCGTGGGCGCGCCGCGGTCTACCGCACGCTCTGGGGCTGGCCACTGCGTTCCCCGAAGCATCTGGCAGGTGCCGGGCTGGTGGTCATCGCGATCGCGGCGGGGGTGGCGTTGGCGCTGCCCGGCGATGGGAACGGCCCGACCACAGCGGCGCCGTCGAGCAGCGTGCGGGAAAATCCGTTCGATCCGGCCTCCCGGGCGCAGCTGCCCGGGGCCCGCCCTGGCGAGCCCAGCCCCGGCAGCCCGTGGCCCTCGCGCGGCACCGAGGCCCCCGCTGAGGCGCTGGCGGTGGCCGACGCCTGGGTACGGGCGTTCCTGACCGCTCCGGACGGCATCAGCTCGGCGCAGTGGGCCGAGCAGATGCGGCCCTACACCACCGAGGAGATCCTCCCCGTCCTGCACTCGGTCGACCCAGCGAACATCCCCGAAGCGCAGGTCATCGGCACGCCGCGAACCGTCAGCTCGGGCGCGGGCAAGGCGGAGGTGGACGTGCCCACCACGGCAGTGGTGGTGCGGCTGCTGCTCGTCCCCACGCCCGCCGGGTGGCGGGTGGCCGGCTTCGAACAGGCGGGCTGAGTCATGCGGCGGTGGGTGGTCGGGCTCCTGGTCGTCGCGGCGTTCGGCGGCCTCATCGCGGTGAGCGCGATCTCCACCCTACTCGGTGGGCTGACCAGCGGCGGGGTGCCGGGGGAGCCGTGTGGCACGGTGCTGGCCGCCGCCGATCCGCGCGACGCGCCGCGGATCGTCGTGCGCGCCGACGACCTCGATGCCGAGCAACGGCGCAACGTGGAACTCATCATCGCGATCGGCAAGCAGCGCGGGCTGCCGCCGCGGGCCTGGCAGATCGCCATCCAGGCGGGAATGACCGAGTCGCGACTACGCAACCTGAACTACGGCGACCGGGACTCCCTGGGCATCTTCCAGATGCGCCCCTCCCAGGGCTGGGGCATCGTCGCCCAGGTCACTGATCCGGTCTATCAGGTGCACAAGTTCTACGACGTGCTGCTGGAGGTGCCCGGCTGGGAGACCCGGCGGCCCGGGGACTCCGCGCAGGCCGTCGAGCGGTCGGCCTTCCCCGGCCGGTACCACCAATGGGAAACCCTCGCCGTCGATCTGATCAATACCTACGGCGGGGACGTCGAGGCGTTCACCGAGGCGTTCTGCCCGGAGGAGTTCCCGGCGGTGCCGCCGTCGGAGGTCGCCAGCCGCGCGATCGACTACGCGCTCGGCGAGGTCGGCAAGCCTTACGTCTGGGGCGCCGAAGGCCCGCACTCCTACGACTGCTCCGGGCTCATGATGCGAGCCTACGAGGCCGCCGGGGTCACGCTGCCCCGGACGTCCCGGCAGCAGTACTGGGCAGGCACTCAGCTGCCGGTGCGCGAGGCGCAGCCCGGGGACCTGATGTTCTGGGGTTATAACACCTCGGACCCGGACACGATTCACCATGTCGCGATGTACCTGGGCAACGGCCAGATGGTCGAGGCGGCCAATCCCAGCGTGCCGCTACGGCAACGAGCTGTGAGCTTCGATGAGAACGAGTTGATGCCGCTCGCTGTCCGGCCAGGGGTGTCGGACGTGAGCGCATGAGTACGCGAGACCTGCTTGCCAGGGTCGAGCCAGGATTGCGGAGGTGAAGGGTGTACACGTCGGAACCGATCCCCCGGCCGGCCGGTCCGCCGGCCTCGGCCACCCCATTACGGGACCATCTCGCGCTGACCGAGCTCGGGGTCAACGAGGGCTACGTGGTGCTGCCCCGTTCGCTGGCCGAGTCGATGCCACTGCCCTGGCAACAGCAGATGGCCTACCTCATCGGCGAGCTGCACCAGACCTACGGTGACCTTCCGTGGCCGCTTTACCAGGTGGTGCCGTGCCGCACCGAGCGCCTCGTCGACCTGGACGAGGGCCAGCTCGCCGACGCCGGGTACCTGCTGGAGATCGACGCTGAGGGCGAGTTCGTCTATCGCGACCGGGACGATGCGGTGGTATCCGACCCACAGTCCCGCGAGGTCCTGGTGTCCTGTCTGGACCCGATACCACGCTACCCCCCGCCGCCCGCGGGACCTGGCCCGGCACCGCAGCTCTGAGCACCAGTCCCGGCGCCGGGTAGGGTCGCCCGCTGTGCCCGTTCCGATCGGCCGCTCCGAGTCCCAGCCGGACCTTTCCGAGCTCACGATCGGGGTGCTGGGCGGCACCGGTCCGCAAGGTCGTGGGCTGGCCTATCGGTGGGCAGTCGCGGGGCTGTCGGTGCTGATCGGCTCGCGGGACGCCGGGCGGGCCGACCTGGCCGCCGCTGCGCTGCGGGAGCGTTCCGGCTCGGACCGGGTGCGCGGGGCGGACAACGTCGGCTGCGCGGCGGAGTCGGACCTCGTGCTCGTTGCGGTGCCCTTCGACGGCCACGCTCCGTTGCTCGAGTCGCTGCGCCAACCGTTGGCCGCCAAGACAGTGATCGACTGTGTGAACCCGCTCGGATTCGACCAGTTCGGCCCGTACGTCAAGCCGGTGCCGGAGGGCAGCGCCGCCCAGCAGGCGCAGGCGCTGCTACCCGAGTCCCGGGTCACTGCGGCTTTCCACCATGTCTCCGCCGTGCTGCTGGACGACCCCGAGGTGAGCACTCTGGACACCGACGTGCTGGTGCTGGGCGACGACCGGGAGGCCACCGATCTGGTGCGTGCGCTGGCCGACGCCATCCCCGGCATCCGCGGCCGCTACGGCGGGCGGCTGCGCAACGCCGGTCAGGTGGAGGCGCTCGCCGCCAACCTGATCGCGATCAACAAACGGTACAAAGCGCACGCCGGCATCCGGATCACCGACGTCTGATCTCCCCGTCTACCAGCCGAGTTGCTGCCGGATCAACGCCTGCATATCCTCGAACGGCGCCGCGTGCGGGTTACCGCCACTTGTTCAGCAAGTCGTATCATCATAGATGACGCCCAGTGATCGCACCTCAAGGCGGGCGCGCGTAGGCCGGGTTGCTCGGCTGACCGACGATGACACAGAGGACGGCATCTGAGCCTCTAGGAGGACGGACGGGACGCATGTGGGGTCGGCGTGCAGCTGTGCTGACCGCTGCCGAGCCCGGAATCGACTGCGCTGGCCTCCCTAGTGGACTCGCCTGAAGGGTAGCATGACCGCAGCATTCACGGAGATCATCGCGAGGGCTGTCATCCGTCGGTGCGGTGAGCTCCTCCTCGCCCGGCAACGCTCGACGTCGTGGTCGTTCCTGCCTGGCGGCCACGTCGAGCCAGGCGAGCCTGTCGAGGTCGCTCTGATCCGCGAGATTGCCGAAGAACTCGGCGCCGAAGCCGAGATCGCCGGGTTTGTTGGCGTAGTCGAGTACGGCTACGTCGAAGACGGCGCTGCCCACCACGAACTCAATCTGGTGTTCGACGTCGCCATCCCCGACACCGAGCTGGTTAGCCAGGAAGACCACCTGGAGTTCCGCTGGCTACCGCTCGACCATCTTGCTGACACCGATGTGCGACCAGGCCCGCTGAAACACGCGCTGCTGGCCGCCACTAACGACCGCACGCCATTCTGGCACGGCTGGAAGGGCTGAGTGAACGACACCTGATGGCTCCGGTGTCGGACAGGAGTCGCACACTGCCGATGGTGTAGCCTGCCGATCTCATCGCGTCACGAAGGGGAAGTGCTGACCATGAGCTACGGCCACGCTGACAAACTGCTCGCCGAACCCGGCAGCACCATCCCCCGCGACCCCACTACCGGTCGGCCAGAACCACCGCGCCCCGACCCCGCAATCTGGGACGATCCCCCGATACGCGCCATCCTGGACGACCGGGATATCACCGCGCTGTACCGCGCGCTGACCAGCCGCGGGGTCAGTCAGCACCGCATCGCGAAACTGACCGGGCAGAACCAGTCCGAGGTATCCGAGATCATCAAGGGCCGCACGGTGCTGAACGTGATCGTACTCGAACGCATCGCGGACGGGCTCGGTATCCCACGCAGCTACATCCGGCTCCCTGCCAAGGCCAGCGACACCTACCATGAAGACGCATCACCCTCGGGGGACGCAGAGGAGGTCGACGACGACATGCTGCGCCGTGACGCGATCGCGAAGGGGTCCATCGCGCTGACCGGGGCCGCGGTGCTCGGCAAGCTCCTGACCTCATCGGCCGGGCCGGGTGACCTCGCGCTGCCCTCCCAGGTCGGCCTGGCCGACGTAGCCGAGATCAAGCACACCACCGAGCAGTTCCGTGTCGCGGCCCGCACGCTGGGCGGGCAGGCCCGCGCGGTCAGTGCGACCGCCGTGCAGTACGGCCGACTGACCAGCGTGCCCGCGAGTGACGCCGTCATACCCAAACTGTTCTCCCAGCTCGCGGAACTGAACGAGCTGGCCGGATGGTGTTGTTTCGATGGCGGTTCCGACCGGCACGCCCGGTGGCACTACCGGGAGGCGATCGACCTCGCCCACCAGGTGGGCGACAACTACCGAATTGCGAGCGCACTGCGCTTCGCGGGCATAATTGATAGTCTGCGTGACCGTCCCGACGACGCGCTCAAGCAATTCGACCTCGCCCAGCTACTTCTGAGTGCAAAGGGTAGTGGTGATTCTGATCTGATGGCGTGGCTGCACGCCGTCTCAGCTTATTCGTTAGCTGAGACGGGGCATCCTAATGCCAGTGATCGACTCAAGATGGCTCAAGAGGGCTGGCAGCTGTCGCACGCTTTTGAACGAGCCGACCAAAGCTATCAGACTGCGCTCGTCCACGCCGTCCTGGGTCACGCAGAAACCGCGGAACTGTTCGCGTCAACAGTGAACGGCGCCGGCCGAATACGCCCGGTCGGAGTCTTTGCCAGCGTCCTGCGCGCCACCATCCACGTGCAAGCGGGGGAACCACGCGGGCTTCCCATGGCGAAAACCGCGATCGACGCCGTAGCGCCGCTGCACTCCACCCGGGCTCGCGAACGGCTGCACCCACTCATCACCGCACTCGAATCCCGGCCGGGCAGCGATCATCGGGACCTCGCCCGCGCCGCCCGAACCATCGCCAGCGCCAGAACCGCCTGAGTGTAATACGTTTGTGACCTCCGAACTGCCCGACGAGGCGCAGCGCTGGACTGCCGCCGAGCGCGAGCTTGCTCTTCAGGTACTTCGAGGGCGGACCGTCGTGGTCAACGTGCGTCGCGGCGGGCCGCATCGCCACCTCGTGCCCTGGCTGGCGGATCAGGCACTGCTCAGCTACGTCGGCCACGCTGGCCCGCGGCACTCCTGGCCAGCTTCCGACTTTGCCAACCCTTTCGTGCGGCAGGCTCGCAACGACCGCGAGGGGATGGTGCGTCGCTACGCTGATTGGCTCGTCCAGCAGCCAGAGCTGCTGGACCGGATTCGGGTCGGGGAGCTGACCGGGCGGGCATTGGGATGTTGGTGCGCGCCGCAGACCTGCCATGCGGACGTCCTCGCTGCGCGCGCAGAGCGGGAGACCCCCTGATGACCCCCTGATGGGGCGCCGACAGTATGCACGAGCGGCGGTGTGGGACGGGCCGGAGCCGGTGTCAATACGACGCGCCCGGGAATGCCACGGTGAGACCTTTGGTGCGGGCGGCCTCGATGAGGAGCTTGTCGTAGGTGAGGAGGATGTCCACGGAGGCGCCGAGGTCCAACGCAGTGGCCAGGTGAATCGCATCGAGGGTGCGCAGCCACGGCGGCGGCACCGCTGTCGCGTCACCGAGAACCGGAGGCGTGATCTCCACTGCGGGCTCGGGCAGGTGAGCGCCAGGTGGCATCGGGTGCCTGACCGCGAGTTGCCGGTACCGTTGAGCGCATGGCGACGGCGCAGTTTTCGTCCGAGACCTCGACCCGCGGTGACTGGGTCCGGCAGGGCAACCGGTTCACCGATCGGATCACCGCAGACGGCAACTCGAAGTGGCCTGTAGAGCCAGGTCGCTACCGGCTCGTGGTGAGCCTGGCCTGCCCGTGGGCGCACCGTTCGGTGATCGTGCGCCGGCTGCTCGGCCTGGAGGAGGCGATCTCACTCGCCGTAGTGGACCCGATCAGGGACGAGCGCGGCTGGCGCTTCACGCTGGATCCGGGTGGGCGTGACCCGGTGCTGGGCATCGGCTTCCTCCCCGAGGCTTACCGTGCCACCGACCCGGACTACACCGGACGGGTCACGGTTCCTTCGGTGCTGGACGTGCGCACCGGGCGCGTGGTGACCAACGACTACCCGCAGATCAGCCTGGACCTATCCACCGAATGGGCGGTGTATCACCGCGGCGGCGCGCCCCGGCTGTATCCAGAACAGCTGCGCGAGGAGATCGACGCGATCAACGCGGAGATCTACCGCGACGTCAACAACGGCGTGTACCGCTGCGGATTCGCCACCTCCCAGGAGTCCTACGAGGAAGCCTTCACGGCGCTGTTCGGTCGTCTTGACGTGTTGTCCGAACGGCTGGCCGACCGCCGCTACCTGGTGGGTGACACGATCACCGAGGCCGACGTCCGGCTGTTCACCACGCTGGTCCGCTTCGACGCCGTTTACCACGGCCACTTCAAGTGCAACCGGCACAAGCTCACTGAGCAGCCGGTGCTGTGGGCCTATGCTCGGGACCTCTATCAAACTCCCGGTTTCGGGGACACCGTCGATTTCGGGCACATCAAGCGGCATTACTACGGCACGCACCAGCAGATCAACCCGACCGGCATCATCCCGGCTGGTCCCGATCTGTCCGGCTGGGCTACCCCACACGACCGCGACGCGCTGGGTGGCCGCCCGTTCGGCGACGGCCGGCCGCCCAGCTGACGGCCCTCCCCGCTGACGAATCAGTGGTAGGTGTGCTCGGGACCGGGATAGGTGCCCGAGCGGACCTCCTCAGCGAAGTGGCTCGCGGCCTCGCGCAGCTCGTCGCCCAGCCTGGCGTAGGCCTTGACGAACTTCGGCGTGCGGCCACCGGGAGCGCGGAAGGCCGCCATGTCCTGCCACACCATGACCTGCGCGTCACAGTCCGGTCCGGCCCCGATTCCGATCGTGGGCACGCTGGTGGCCGCAGTGACCCGGGCGGCGAGCTCAGCGGGAACCACCTCCAGGACGATGGCGAACACGCCCGCAGCTTCGAGTGCCTTGGCTTCCTCCAGCAACCGTTCGCCCTGCTCGCCGCGTCCCTGCACCGAGTAGCCGCCCAGGGCGTGCACCGACTGCGGAGTGAGTCCGAGGTGGGCCATCACCGGTACGCCCGCCTCGGTGAGCGCCTCGACCTGGGGCAGCACCCGACGGCCGCCCTCCAGCTTGACCGCGTGCGCGCAGGACTCCTTGAGGAAACGTGCCGCGGTCTCCAGCGCCTGGGCGGGGGAGGACTGGTAGGAACCGAAGGGCAGGTCGGCGACGACGAGCGCCCGGCGAGCCCCGCGGACCACACCGCGCACCAGCGGGACCAGTTCATCTACGGTCACTGGCACGGTCGTCTCGTAGCCGTAGACGACGTTGGCCGCCGAGTCACCGATCAGCAGCACCGGAATGCCCGCGGCGTCGAGTAGCGTCGCCGTGGAGTAGTCGTAGGCGGTGAGCATCGCCCACTTCTCCCCCCGGTGTTTGGCCGCGAGAAGGTCGTGGACCCGGACTCGCTTGACCTTCTGGTCCGGGTCGAGCGGTCCGCCGTACAAGGTGGGTTCGACAGCAGCTGCGGTCATCATTGACCGTCCTCCCTCGAAGCCGGCCAGTTCGTCGCCGGTCCCCGGGTCGTGCCGGAAAGCTGATACTCCGAGCCTGGCACCGATCCGAGTTCCTGGCATTACCCTGCGACAAGACTCACAAAAAGGGGTGCCTCAGTGCGGGGACCGTTCGCGCCAGCGGTTGGTGATCGGCAGCCGCCTATCTCTTCCGAATGCCTTGAGGGTGATTTTCGTGCCGGGCGGGTACTGCCTGCGCTTGTACTCCGCGGCGTCCACCATCCGCACGACGCGCTCGACCAGTTCGGGCTCGAACCCGGCGGACACCAGGTCCCCGAAGCCCCGGTCGCCCTCCACGTAGTCGTCCAGCACGTCGTCGAGCAGCAGGTAATCGGGCAGTGAATCGGCGTCGAGCTGGCCGGGACGTAACTCGGCCGACGGTGGTTTGCTGATCGAGCTCGGCGGGATCGGCGCTGTCTCACCGCGCTTGCATGCCTCGGTGTTGCGCCATCGGGCCAGCGCCCACACGGCGGTCTTGGGCAGGTCCTTGATCGGGGCGAACCCGCCGACGGCGTCGCCGTAGATCGTCGAGTAGCCCACCGCGAGCTCGGACTTGTTCCCAGTGGCGAGCACGAGGTGACCGTGCTGGTTGGACAGCCCCATCAGCGTCACGCCGCGGCAGCGGGCCTGCACATTCTCCTCGGCGAGCCCGGTGAGTCCGAGCCTGCGGACGAACACGTCGACCATCTCCCCGATCGGCTGCACCTGGTAGTGCAGCCCGGTGCGGGCGGCGAGGTCAGCGGCGTCGGACAGGGAGTGCGCAGAGGAGTACGACGAGGGCATCGCCACCCCGTGCACGGCATCAGCCCCCACTGCGGCCACGGCCAGCGCGGCGCACACCGCCGAGTCGACCCCGCCGGACAAGCCGAGCACCACCGAACGGAAACCGTTCTTGCGCACGTAGTCGCCCAGGCCGCTGACCAGCGCGCCCCACACCTCGGCCGCGGCGGACAGCGGCTCGGCAGGCGGGAGAGCAGGGGCGGGCGGGTAGCCGGGCAACGGATCCTCGCTCAGCACCACCCGGCGGACCTCCAGCCCGGCGTACCGGCCCTCCTGCGGAACTGCCCCACCGGGCAGGTCGAGATCGAGCACCACGAGCTGCTCGCCGAACCGCGGCGCCCGCACCAGGAGCTGCCCGCGCCCGTCGACCACCATCGAGTCGCCGTCGAAGACGAGCTCGTCCTGCCCACCGACGAGATTGGCGTAGCCCAGCGGTACGCCCACCTCGGTGGCGCGGCGGGCCACCAGCGCGAAGCGGGTGTCGTCCTTGTCCTGCTCGTAGGGGGAGGCGTTGGGGGCGACCACCAGGTCCACCCCGGCTTCGGCCAGCGCCGCGATCGGGCCGCCGTCCTGCCAGATGTCCTCGCAGATCACCATCCCGATCTCCAGGCCGTGCAGTCTGATGACCGTCAGGCTGGTGCCGGGCAGGAAGTAGCGTCGCTCGTCGAATACCCCGTAGTTGGGCAGGTGGTGCTTGAACTGGCGGGCCACCACGTGCCCGCGATGCAGCACCGCGACCGCATTGCGCGGACCCTGAGCATCCCGGTCCAGATAGCCGACGACGGCGGCCAGCTCACCGCAGCCGTCCTCGGCGAGCTGCCCGGCCAGGGCCGCTACGGCGCGCACCGACCCGACGGCGAAGGACTCGCGCAGCGCAAGATCCTCCACTGGGTAGCCGGTCAGGGCCATCTCCCCGAACACCACCAGGTGCGCACCGGCAGCGGCGGCCTGCAGGCAGCGACCGGCGATGAGCGTCGCGTTGCCCTCGAGGTCGCCGACGCAGGGGTTCACCTGTGCCAGGGCTAGACGAAGCTGCGGCATGCCCTCCATCATCCAGTAAGGACTGCGCAGGCCCGCTCGCTAGACTCGGCCCGGTGCCGTTCCCCTCGCGCCCCTTTCGGCGGACCGCTGCTGCGCTCGCCATGCTCGCTCTCGCCGGCTGCACCCTCGACCCCGGGGACTCCCCCCAGGTCCCCGTCGTCACGCCCACCGGTCCAGGTGCCGAGCTGCAGGACACCGCCGCTCCCGGTGCGGTGCCCCCGGAGCTCGAGCGCTTCTACGCCCAGCAGCTCAGCTGGGGCGCATGCGCGGAGTTCGCCACGACCGACGCCGACACCGTGGCCTTCGAGACCGCCGGGCTGGAGTGCACGCGGGTGGAGGTGCCCCTGGACTACGCCATCCCGGCCGGGCGCACCGCGCAGCTCGGCGTGCTGCGCCGCCCCGCCGGGGAGCCTGCCGAGCGGATCGGCGCACTACTGGTCAACCCCGGTGGTCCCGGGGCTTCTGGGATGAGCGCCGCAGCCGCGCTGAGCGGCGCCGTGACAGGCACTGAGCTAGGTCGCCGGTTCGACCTGGTCGGCTTCGACCCCCGCGGCATCGGCGCCAGCGAACCGAAGATCGCCTGCCGGACCACCCAGGAGCAGGATGCCGAACGGCTCGACCTGGATCTGGACACCTCGCCAGCGGGGATCGCGCAGACCGAAGCTGAGGAGCGGGAGTACGCGGCGTTGTGCTCCCAGCGGGTAGGCAACGGGGTGCTCGCCAACAGCGGAACCCGGGATGTCGCCCGGGACATGGACGTCCTGCGTGCCGTGCTGGGGGACAAGAAGCTCAGCTACCTCGGCTACTCCTACGGCACCCGGATCGGCACCGAGTACGCCACGCAGTTCCCGCGCAACGTGCGGGCCCTGGTGCTCGACGGTGCGCTGGACCCGGACGAGGAGTTGGTGGAAAGCGTGGTGAACCAGGGCGCGGGGTTCCAGAAGTCGTTCGACGCGTTCGTCACGTGGTGCCTGGAGCAGCCGAACTGCTGGCTCGGTGACACTCCGGCCGAGCAGGCCAGCAGCCGGTTCCAGGAGGTGCTGCGGCCGCTGACCACTGCGGCGCTGCCGGTCGGGGACCGCAAGCTGTCCTACACCGACGCCACCACCGGTGCGATCCAGGCGTTGTACTCCGACCAGCTGTGGCCACTGCTGGATCTGGGCCTCACCCAGCTGGCTGCCGGTGACGGCGCCACCCTGCTGACCCTGGCCGACCTCTACTACCAGCGTGACGAGAGCGGCTATTCCGGTAGTGAGGACGCGTTCATCGCGGTCCGCTGCCTGGACGACCCGCCGGTGACCGATCCGGCGGTGGTCCGGGAGGCTGACCGGCGCTACCGGGAGGTCGCGCCGTTCCTCGACGACGGCAACCCCCCTTCGGCGGCACGTGATGCGTGCGCGTTCTGGCCGGTGCCGCCGACCAGCGAGCCGGGGGTGCCAGAGGTGGCGGGACTGACCCGGGTGTTGGTGATCTCGACTACCGGTGATCCGGCGACCCCCTACGAGGCGGGCGTCGAACTGGCCCGGCAGCTCGATGCCCAGCTGCTCAGCTTCCACGGCAACCAGCACACCGTCGCCCTGCAGGGGGTCAAGTGCGTGGACGAGGTGGTCTCGAACTACTTGTTGCGGCTCGAACTGCCCGATCAGGAGCACTGCTCTGGCTGAGTTTCCGGCCGAGGTCACTGCTTGGCGCTGACCCGCGGCCGAGCAGCAGGGCCGCTGCGGCGCCGAGCAGGCAGACCGCCGCGGTGAGCAGGAAGATCTCCCGGTACTGGGTGCGCAAGGCGGCGTCCAGGGCCAGCTGGTAGGCGGTGAGTTGCTGCTGGTAGTCCTGCTCGGGCAGGCCGAAGGGCAGCGGGATGTCCAGCTCGGCGGTGAGGTCGCGGAAGCGGTGCAGCCCCCATGCCGACAGCGCGGCGACCCCGACGAGCATGCCCGTCATCCGGGCCACCACCACAGCGGCAGCGGCCACCCCGTGCCGATCGGCCGGCGTGGCGCGCAGCGCCGCCGCGGACAGTGGGGCGATCACCAGGCCGAGGCCGAAACCGGCCAGGGCCAGATCGGTGTCCCACCGCGGCAGGGCCAGCACGCCGAGCTGGTAGCCGGCGGCGAGCACGTCGGCAGGCCAGCCGGCCACCTGCAGGAAGCCAGTGGTGGCCAGCAGCATGCCCGCGACGGTCACGGCCGGATCCCCCACCCGGCCCGCCAGTACCCCCCCGATCAGCGCGCCCACCGGCAGTGCCACCAGGAACCGGGCCAGCAGCGCGGTCGCGGCAGCGCTGTCCCGGTCCAGCAAGGTCTGCGCGTAGAGCTGGATGTCGACCAGGGTCACCAGCAGAGCCGCCCCGGCCGCCATGCTGACCGCCAGCGAGCCGACGAACACCCGCCACTGCACGCCTGCCGGATCGAGTAGTCGCACCGTCGCTCGCCGCTCCCACAGCACGAACCCCACGGCGGCCAGCGCGGCCGCACCCAGGACCGGCCATCCCCACGGCGGCAGCACCCCACGTGCCGGGTCCGGGTTGTACAGCCCGGCCACCAGGAGTCCCAGCGTCACCGCGAGCAGGCCACCGCCGACGACATCCAGCCGGACCCGCTCCCCTGGCCGCGCCGCGCCGGACGGCACCGCAAGCTGTACCGCCACCATGGCGGCGAGCGCGACCGGCACGTTCACCCAGAACACGCCGCGCCAGCCGGCCAGCGCGGCCACCGCCACGCCGTAGAGCGGGCCCAGCACGCTGCCCAGTTCCTGGGCGGCGCCCAGCGCACCCAGTGCGGTGGACCGGCCGCGATCCGGCCACAGGTCGGCAGCCAGCGCCATCGACACCGGCAGCAAGGCGCCCCCGGCGACACCTTGCAGCACTCGCCCGGCCACCAGCAGGGGCAATGTGCTGGCGACCGCGGTGAGCACCGATCCGGCCGCGAACACGACCAGGCATACCTGCAACAGCGCCCGCCGGCCGAAGCGGTCGGAGGCCTGTCCCAGCAGCGGCATCGCCGCCACGTATCCCAGCAGGAAGCCGGTGACGATCGGGGTGGCCCGCTCCAGGCGGTTCAGCGGCACCTGCAGGTCGCGGATGATGTCGACGAGCAGGCTCACGACCACGTAGGCGTCCAGCGCCGCCAGCAAGGTGACCAGACCGCCGGTGCCCAGCGCCAAGCCGCGGCGGCGGATCGGGACGGCCGTGCTCATCGGACCAGCCGTGCTCATCGATCGCGAACTAGCTGGGCGCGATGATGTCAGCGGGGGCGTCGAAGTCGGTGAACCGGAAGGTGACCGCGCCGCCGGTAGTCGGGAACCTGGCCTGCACCAGCCGGAAGCCTTCGGCGGCGATCCAGACCTGGCCGGTCGAATCCTGGGTGAGCCCGGGCACCAGCCTGCCGAGCGACTGCCCGGAGAAGCGCGCTCGCACCCGGTAGCTGTCCACCCCGCCGACCTGTTCGCGGGCCTCGGTCTTGGCGGCGGTGCCGCTGGCCAGGACTGCGGCAACGCCCCGATCCGGGTCCAGGATCATCGAAGGGTCGTACACCAGGCCGGCCGTGGAGGCGGGCAACACCCGGAAGCCGCCGGTCGGGCCGCGCAGGTAGAGCCTGTCCTTGATGATCACGAAATCCAGCTCGACGAGCTGCCCGGACTGCTCTACCGTCGCGGTGCCCTTCGCCGCACCCTCCCGGGTCAGCTGCCCCTGGGCCGCCTGGATGGGGAGCCCCGGCAGGTTGCCCTGGACGTCGATGCCGACCCTGGTGGTCGTCACCGTCCGCATCGCCTCCGCGGAGTCGGCCAGCAGTCCAGCCCCATCGGGTAGGGCGGGTGGTGGTGCTTCTCTTTCTTCGGCTGCCCCGCCGCAGGACGTGAGCAGCGTGGTGACCAGTGCGGCGAGCAGTGCAAGAAGTCGCAAGTGTCGGCGCGGCATGGCGGCATCGTAGAGGGAACGGACTTTTCCTCTACCCTGCGCCCATGGATCGTCAGCAGGAGTTCGTCCTGCGCACACTGGAAGAACGCGACATCCGGTTCGTCCGGTTGTGGTTCACCGACGTGCTGGGCTACCTCAAATCGGTGGCCGTCGCGCCGGCTGAGCTCGAGGGGGCGTTCGCCGACGGCATCGGCTTCGACGGGTCGGCCATCGAGGGCTTCGCGCGAGCCTACGAGTCCGACATGATCGCCAGGCCCGACCCGTCCACCTTCCAGGTGCTGCCGTGGGAGAACCCCAGCGGCGAGCATTACTCGGCCCGGATGTTCTGCGACATCGCGATGCCGGATGGCTCGCCGTCCTGGGCCGACCCTCGGCATGTGTTGCGCCGCGGGCTGTCCAGGGCGGCGGAAGCCGGGTTCATCTGCTACGTGCACCCGGAGATCGAGTTCTACCTGCTGCGCAACCTGCCCGCCGACGGCTCGGAGCCCGAGGCGGCCGATACCGGCGGGTACTTCGATCAGGCCAGCCACGATGCCGCGCCGCATTTCCGCCGCCACGCGATCGAGGCACTCGAACAGATGGGCATCTCGGTCGAATTCAGTCATCACGAGGGCGCTCCCGGCCAGCAGGAGATCGATCTGCGCTACGCCGACGCGCTCACCATGGCCGACAACATCATGACCTTCCGGTACGTGGTGAAGGAGGTCGCGCTCACTCAGCAAGTGCGGGCCTCGTTCATGCCCAAGCCCTTCACCGCCCACCCGGGCTCAGCGATGCACACCCACATGAGCCTGTTCGAGGGTGACCGCAACGCCTTCCACGACGAGGGCGACCCCTACGAGCTCTCCGATACCGGCAAGGCCTTCGTCGCCGGCGTGCTGCTGCACGCCCGTGAGATCACCGCAGTGACCAATCAGTGGGTGAACTCCTACAAGCGTTTGATCATTGGCGGGGAGGCCCCCACCGCGGTGTGCTGGGGCCACGCGAACCGCTCGGCACTGGTGCGGGTGCCGATGTACTCGCCGGGAAGGGCTAGCAGCAGGCGGGTGGAGATCCGCACCCCGGACTCGGCGTGCAACCCCTACCTGGCCTACGCGGTGATCCTCGCCGCGGGATTGCGTGGCGTCCGCGAGGGATACGAACTGCCTGCGGCGGCCGAGGACGACGTGTGGCTGCTCTCGGAGCGGGAACGCCGCGCGGCCGGCTACGCCACGCTGCCGCAGAACCTCTCCGAGGCGCTGGCCGAGATGGAGAACTCCGAACTGGTCGCTGAGACGCTCGGTGAGCACGTGTTCGACTTCTTCCTGCGCAACAAGCGCACCGAATGGGACAACTACCGTCGCCACGTCACCCCCTACGAGCTCCGCACCTACCTCCCAGTCCTCTAGCCTCGGTCCGTCCCGACCGCAGTCTGGATGCAGACTGCAGTAATCCGGGACCTGTTTGGTGCAGTTCGCATCCAGACTGCAGCGGCCCTCCTGGCCGGTCGATCATTGGCTCGGGGTGCACGGGACAATCCGGGCGTGAACGGCGTGGAGGTCGTGCTCGGGGCGGGGGCGGCGGTGCTGCTGCTCGCCGTCCTGGCGGTGCGGGTATCCACCCGGCTCGGGTTGCCCTCGTTGCTGCTTTACCTGGCCATCGGCCTGCTGATCGGTGAGTCCGGACTGGGGTTCCAGTTCGACGACGCGCCGCTCACTGCGGCGCTGGGTATCGCCGGGCTGGTACTGATCCTGGCCGAGGGTGGTCTGAGCACCCGGTGGACGGTGATCCGTCCGACGCTCGGTCCGGGGATCGCGCTGGCCACCGTGGCGGTCGCGGTGAGCATCGCGATCACCGGCTGGGCGCTGCACCTGCTGCTGGGGCTGGACTGGCGCACCGCGCTGCTGTGGGGCGCGGTGCTGTCCTCGACCGACGCGGCGGCCGTGTTCAGCGTGCTTCGGACGCTGAACGTGTCGCCCCGGCTGGCGGGTGCGCTTGAGCTGGAATCGGGCATCAACGACGCGCCGGTCTTCATCGCGGTGGTGCTGCTCGCGTCGACGGATTCGCTGCACTGGTGGTCGATCCTGCTTGTCGGCTACGAACTGCTGGTCGGCGGGCTGCTGGGGGTGGCACTGGGGGTTGCGGGCGCCTGGGCGCTGCGCCGGGCAGCCCTGCCCGCCACCGGCCTCTACCCGCTGGCCACTGTCGCGGTCTGTGTGCTGGCCTTCGCCGCCGCGCAAGGCGTGCATGCCTCGGGCTTCCTGGCGACCTACGTGGCCGGTGTGGTGCTCGGCAACTCGCATCTGCCGCACCGGGGCGACACCCGCTCCTTCGCCGAGGGGCTCGGGTGGCTGGCTCAGATCGGGCTGTTCGTGCTGCTGGGTCTCTTCGCCTCGCCGCCGCGGCTGCCCGACGTGCTGATCCCGGCGTTGATCGCGGGCGCGGTGCTGGTCCTGCTGGCCCGCCCGATATCGGTGCTGCTCGCCACGGCCCCGTTCCGGATGCCCTGGCGGGAGCAGGCGTTCCTGTCGTGGGCTGGGCTGCGCGGCGCCGTCCCCATCGTGCTGGCGCTGATCCCGCTCACCGAGGGTGTCCCGGATGCCCAGCAGCTGGTGGACGCGGTCTTCGTGCTGGTGGTCGTGCTCACCGTGGTGCAAGGCGTCACACTGCCCTCGGTCGCCCGGCGGCTGGGGCTGGCCCGCCCCGAGCAGGGCAGGGAGATCGAGGTCGACGCGGCACCGCTGGACGAGATGAGCGCCGACCTGCTGCAGGTGCGGGTCCCCCGGCCCTCCCGGCTGCACGGCGTGTACCTGTACGAGCTGCGGTTGCCCACCGGGGCGGTGGTCAGCCTGGTGGTGCGCAACGGGGAGGGGTTCACCCCGCAGACGACCACCCGGCTGGAGGAGGGGGACCAACTGCTGGTGGTCACCACAGCGCAGAGCCGGGATAAGGCCGAGCAGCGGATCCGGGCAGTACACCGGGCGGGCCGGCTGGCCCGCTGGCGCGGGGAGACCGGTGCCTGAGCGACACACCACCCACGGCCCGCTGACCGGCGTCGGTCCGATGGTCGGCCACAATGGCGAGGTGACCCCACCGCAGCACATTCAGGGAGCGGCCGCCGACGAACCGGGCACCGACCTGGCACGTCGCCGGACCGGACTGCTGATCGCCACCGCGGGCGTCGTGCTGCTGCTGGACGTGGTGAGCAAGGTGGTCGCGGTCGCGACCTTGTCGGGCCAGGCACCCGTGCGGGTGCTCGGTGGCGGGCTCTACCTCGTCCTCTACCGCAACCCGGGTGCGGCGTTCTCGCTGGCCACCGGACTGACCTGGCTGTTGTCGCTGATCGCGCTCGGGGTGGTCGTGGTGATCATCCGGCTGACCCCTCGGCTGCGCTCGGCCGGCTGGGCGGTGGGGCTCGGGCTGGTGCTGGGCGGCGCCCTGGGAAACCTGGTGGACCGGATGTTCCGTGCCCCCGGACCGCTGCGCGGCCACGTGGTCGACTTCCTGTCGCTGCTGGCGCCGGACGGCAGCGTCTGGCCGGTGTTCAACCTGGCGGACTCCGCGATCGTCTGCGGGGGTGTGTTGCTGGTGCTGCTGGCCGCCGCCGGGCGGGAGTTCGACGGCAGCCGCAGCCGACGCCCCGCGGGAGCTGAGAGATGAGCGATATCCGGACGTTGCCGGTGCCCGATGGGCTCGAGGGGATGCGGGTCGACGCCGGGCTGGCGCGGCTGCTGGGGCTGTCCCGCACCGCGGTCGCTGGGCTAACCGAGGCGGGCTCGGTGCTGGTGAACGGCAGCCCGGCGGGCAAGTCCGACCGGCTGACGGCCGGCGCCTGGCTGGAGGTCACCCTGCCTGAGCCGCAGCGGCCTGCCGTTCCGAGCATGGAGGCGGTGGCTGGACTGCGGGTGCTGTACGACGATGCCGACCTGGTGGTGGTGGACAAGCCGGTGGGGGTGGCCGCGCATCCCAGCCCGGGCTGGGCTGGCCCCACCGTGCTCGGCGGTCTGGCCGCGGCGGGCCTGCGGGTGAGCACCTCGGGCGCGGCGGAGCGCCAAGGCGTGGTGCAGCGGCTGGATGTGGGCACCAGTGGGTTGATGGTGGTCGCCACCTCCGAGCGCGGGTACTGCGCGCTGAAGCGGGCGTTCCGGGAGCGCACCGTGGCCAAGCACTACCGGGCGCTGGTGCAGGGGCACCCGGATCCCACCCGTGGCACCATCGACGCCCCGATCGACCGGCATCCCAAGCACGACTGGCGCTTCGCGGTAGTGGCGGGTGGGAAACCGTCGGTGACGCACTACGAGGTGATCGAGGCGTTCCCGGCGGCGTCGCTGTGCGACGTCACCCTGGAGACCGGCCGCACCCACCAGATCCGGGTGCATTTCGCCGCGGTGGCGCATCCCTGCTGCGGCGATCTCACCTACGGTGCGGACCCGAAGCTCGCGGCCCGGCTCGGGCTGACCAGGCAGTGGCTGCACGCCGCGCGGCTGGGCTTCCCGCATCCCGCCGACGACTGCTGGCTGGAGTTCACCAGTCCGGATCCGGCCGACCTGCGCGCCGCGCTGGACGTGCTGGCCGCCGAGACCTGACCGATGCCACCGTCGCTTATGACACCGGGGACCCGGTGGGTGCTGCTCGCCGCACTGCTCGCCGCGTTCACCATCGCGGTCGTGGTGGCCGGGCAGCGAGCCGAGCCGCCGCCGGTCGCCGGGGTGGAGCGGCTCGGGCCCGAGTCCGGCGAGCCGGTCGCGGACTACCTGCGCCGGGCGGGCGGGTCACTGCCGCCTGCCGGTGGCGACGAGGTGTGGGCGGGCGAAATGTGGGCTTTGGTGCAGCTCTCGGGCTACCTCGACCCGGCGGCCGCGGCGGCGCTGGTCCCCGGCGGTGTCGAGAACAGCGGCGTGGAGAACAGCGGCGTGGAGAACAGCGGCGTGGAGAACAGCGGCGTGGAGAACAGCGGCGTGGAGAACAGCGGCGTGGAGAACAGCGTGCGGCTGTCCGGCGTGGTGCTGCGAGTACCGCTGCCCGGCGTGCAGACCGCCCTGGTCTTCCGGGACCTGCCAGGTCAACGCCCTGCCGCGGAGCTGGCGTCCGCGGTGCGGGCTGCCGGGCAGGACCGGGCCCGCGCGGCCGCGCAGGCTCCCCCCGGAAGCCGGCACTCGGCCGTGGCCGCAGCCGAGGCGGCCCGGCTGCGGGCCGGTTGCGCTTGCGTGCTGGCCTTGCTGGTGCGGGCCGACGGCGACGTACTGCGGGCACTGGCCGACCGGCCCGGCGTACGCGCCGTGCACGCGGCCAGCCCCGGTACCTCGCGCCAGGGACTGGCGGTGGCGCCGCTGCTACCCGAGCAGCACGACGTGGCGGGCCCGGTCCCCGATGACCGGCCGGTGCCCCGCTGATCAGGCATACCCCCCGGCGGACAGGGGAGCAGGTGCGCGTCGGCTCTTAACCCTATCGGCGTGACCGTAGGCTCGCCGGTCGTGAGCACCGTGCGGGAGTTGCTGGCCGCGGACCGGGCGCACGTATGGCACCCCTATGGGCCGATGCCGGGGCGGGCCGATCCGTTGGTGGTCCGCTCCGCATCCGGGGTCCGGCTGCACCTCGCGGACGGCACGGAACTGGTGGACGGGATGTCGTCGTGGTGGTCGGCCATCCACGGTTATGCCCACCCGGTGCTCGACGCGGCCGCGCGCGACCAGCTCGGCCGGATGAGTCACGTGATGTTCGGCGGGCTCACCCACGAGCCCGCGATCCGGCTGGTCCGGCGACTGGTGGAGATCACCCCCGAACCCCTGCAGCACGTGTTCCTCGCCGATTCCGGCTCGGTGTCGGTGGAGGTCGCGATCAAGATGTGCCTGCAATACTGGCGTTCGCTGGGCCGGCCAGGCAAGCACCGGCTGCTCACCTGGCGGGGCGGCTACCACGGCGACACCTTCGGCGCGATGAGCGTCTGCGATCCCGACGGGGGGATGCACGCGCTGTGGGCCGACGTGCTGCCCCAGCAGGTCTTCGTCCCGCCACCGCCTGCCGAACTGGACCCGGCGTATGTGCAGCTGCTGGCCGGCACCATTGCCGAGCACGCCCACGAGCTGGCTGCGGTGATCGTCGAGCCGGTCGTGCAGGGCGCCGGCGGGATGCGCTTTCACGACCCGCGCTACCTGCCCGTGCTGCGGGAGATCACGCTGGCCAACGACGTGCTGCTGGTCTTCGACGAGATCGCCACCGGCTTCGGACGCACCGGGGAGCTGTTCGCCGCCGACCACGCCGGCATCAGCCCCGACGTGATGTGCGTGGGCAAGGCACTCACCGGCGGCTACCTGACGATGGCAGCCGCGCTGTGCACTTCGCGGGTGGCCGAAGGCATCTCGTGCGGTGCGGTCCCGGTGCTCGCGCACGGGCCGACGTTCATGGCCAACCCGCTGGCCGCGGCAGTGGCGTGCACCTCGATCGACCTGCTGCTCGGCCAGGACTGGCGGGCCGAGGTCCGGCGGATCGAGGCCGGGCTGCGCGCCGGGCTGGCTCCCGCAGCCGAGCTGCAGGGGGTCGTTGATGTCCGGGTGCTCGGGGCGGTCGGAGTGGTCCAGCTCGACCACGACGTCGACGTCCCCGCCGCCACCGCTGCTGCGGTCTCGCAGGGAGTGTGGCTACGTCCCTTCCGCGATCTCGTGTACACCATGCCGCCCTACATCACCAGCGACAACGACCTAGCGCAAATCACCGCTGCCGTGCGGGCGGCCGCCACAGCGGTGGGCTGACCCAGTCTCAGCTTGCTGCTCGGGCGAGCGTCTCGGTAAAGCCTGCTGAGCAAGGTCGAGTGCGGGGGCCGGGCTGCCCTCATGACGGCGGTGGTGCGGGCGCTGAAGATCCCGGTCGAGCGGCTTACCGGGCAGCCTTACGCGGACAGCCAGCGCGACGAACAAACTCATCGCGACATTGACGGCGCTGCGGGGAATGCATTGTGGCGTTACGACCTGTCCGCAGACCTTCCCGCGTGGGCACTGAGCGATCTCACCGCCGACGTGGACGCGCCACCTGGCTCGTGCATCGCGCTTACCTACACCGAGTCGAGTTAGCACGATTGTGCCAGGCTCACGTTGATTTTCTCTCCGTTGAGGTCCACCTCGTGCGTGCCTGCCCCGAAGCCGACACGTGTAGCCAGCACTTCTTCGGCGATCCACTCAAGATGCGCTCGCAGTTGGGCCTGGGTCGACGGGAGCGCCTCTAGATCGACAATGACACGGTCCGTGATGGCAAAGTCCAAGCTCTTACGCAGGTCATTGAGCGCACGAATCAGCTCGCGCGCCTTACCCTCGGCAATAAGCTCGCCGGAAAGCTCAAGATCGAGCGCAACCGCCCATTCACCCTCGGCGGCCAGGGCGTACCCTTCTCTGCGTACCGGCCGGAATTCCACGTCTTGGGGTTCTAAACGGATACCCGCCACTTCCAGGCTTCCCGCGACGTCCATTTGAGTCTTCAACGCCGAACCGTCGGCTACGGCCAGCGCTTGTTTAAGCTCGGGCATGCGCGCCCCAACTCGAGGGCCGAGCGCCCGGAAGTTCGGCACACAAAGCCACTCAGTCACCGCGGACACCGTGTCGAGGCGCTCGGTTGTCTTGACATTCAGCTCAGCTGCTATCTCGTCGAGCACATCGTTACCGAGCGCCTGGCCGGTGTAGATGAGCAACGCACGCTTCAAGGGCTGCCGCGTCTTGATGCTGGCTTCCGCACGCGCTGCCCGCCCCAACGCGACGAGGCGCCGACCCTGATCCATAGCGTGGGCGAGTTCCGGATCGGACCTGCCGTGGTCTTTCGGCCAGTCAGCGAGGTGGACTGAAGACCCGCCCGTGAGCTCTACGTAGAGTTCATCCGAAAGCATGGGACAGAAAGGCGCAAGGAGAGTCGCAGTGGTCACTAAGCATTCGTACAACGTACCGAAAGCATCCTCATCCTTCCCTTTCCAGTATCGCGGACGCGAGCGTCGAAGGTACCAGTTTGATAGATCATCGATGAAACCCATGAGCCCGCGCGCTGCGGCATAGGAGTCGAAGTGCTCAAGCGAATGTGTCACCGTTGCGACCGTGTCGTCAAGTTGCGACAAAATCCACCTGCCCAGGACGTTCTGACCTCGACAGTGCACATTGTCTTGGGGTGTCCAGCCCTCAAGTTCTGCGTAGGTCCGGTAGAATGAGAACACGTTCCAGAGCGTTCCCAGCGTCTCAGCGGAAGAGGTCCTGATCGCTTCCTCGGAAATGCGTCGAGGGCTCCAGGGTTGCCCTTGTGAGAAGAAGAACCACCTTAGGGCGTCGGCTCCAGATTTCCCGAAGATAGTGTGTGCGTCAAGCGCGTTACCACGCGATTTCGACATCTTGCGCCCGTGCTCGTCCACTACCAAGGCTAGACATACGACGTTTCGGTAAGGTGTCGTACCGAACTTCAGGCCGTTGACGGCCAGCAGGGAATAGAACCACCCGCGTGTCTGGTCGATGCCTTCACAGATGAAGTCCGCAGGATATGATCTTTCGAACTCTTCCTTGTTCTCGAATGGATAGTGGAACTGCGCTGACGGCATCGCACCTGAGTCGAACCATGCGTCAACAACCGGTGGTAGCCGAAGGGCCGCACCACCACAGCCAGGGCAGATGATGCGCACGCCATCGATCGCGGGCCGGTGGAGATCGAGGTTCTCCAGCTCACGCCCCGAGAGCTTGCGCAGTTCATCGAGGGAGCTGACCCAGGTGTCCGTCAGGCATTGTGAGCACCGCCACACGGGCAAGGGTGTCCCCCAGTAGCGGTCGCGAGAGAGCGCCCAGTCAACGTTGTTGGCGAGCCAGTTGCCGAAGCGCCCTTGTTTGATGGACGGGGGATGCCATTCGATCTTCTGGTTCTCACTGACGAGGGTGTCTCGCCGCTGCGAGGTGCGAAGGAACCAGGATTCCTTGGCCCAGTAGATGAGCGGTGTCTGGCAGCGCCAGCAGTGGGGGTAGCTGTGTGTGTGCTGATGGACTTCGAGCAGGAGCCCAGCCGCACGAAGAGCATCGATGATGACGGGATCGGCTTCCTTGACGAACAGGTCTTTCCACCGTGGCAGGTCCGGTCCGAAGGAGGCGGTGCTGTCGACCGGGTTGAGCAGGGGCAGCCCGAACTCCCGTGCCAGTTCGGCATCGGTTTCGCCGAAGGCGGGGGCGATGTGGACGAGACCAGTCCCCTCCTGCGCTTCGACAAAGGATGCCGGATATACGTGCCAAGCCTTCTCGCTGCCCCGCGCCAGCGGGAGGTCCTCGAAGGGACGCCGGTACCGCAGGCCGACCAACTGGTTCCCGCTGGCCCGCTCGAGCACGGCTGCGTGACCGTCATCAGGCAGCGTGCTCTCAGCAACGACGATGTCCCGACCTGGCCCGTAACCGAGCGCGGTGGAGGGCACGCGGACGTAGGTGAGCGCGGGGTTGACAGCGACCGCGACGTTGGAGACGAGAGTCCACGGGGTCGTGGTCCAGACGACGAGGTCTGCTCCGGCCAACGGCCCGTCTTCGGCCAGGACCGGGAGACGTACCCTCACAGCGGCCTCGTCGACGTCCTTGTACACCTCAGGCTGGCCCAGCTCATGAGACGACAGCGCGGTACCGCAGCGACCGCAGTAGGGGACGACGCGGTGCCCCTCGTACATCAGGCCCCGCGCAGCCAGGTCGCTCAGCAACCACCACACGGACTCGATGTACTCGTTGGCCATGGTCCAGTACGCAGAATCCATGTCAATCCAGATTCCCGCACGCTTCGTGAGGGCTTTCCAGTCATCGACATAACGCTGAACGGAGAGTCGACAATGTTTGTTGAACTCTTGGACACCGAATGCTTCAATCTCGCCTTTGGATCTGAGGCCGAGTTCTTTTTCAACCTCGATCTCGACGGGCAGGCCGTGGCAGTCCCAACCTCCTTTGCGTGGTACCTGGTATCCCTGCATGGTGCGGAATCTCATGTAGAGATCCTTGAAGCCGCGAGCCCACACATGGTGAACGCCGGGACGGCCGTTAGCGGTAGGAGGGCCCTCGTAAAAACTCCATCGTGGCGCCGAGACCCGCTGCGCTTCCACGGCACGAGGAAGGTCAATCTGGTCCCACCGCGCGAGCACTCGCTCCTCAAGCTGGCTCAGGGCGAAAGGACCCACCGGAGTGGATGCCATTGCGACAGACTACCAGCTCTCTCCTGGTCGCCTGGCGTGGCCAGCCGCCTCAGGCCGTTAACGCGAGACTACATCGCTGCACGTCATAGCCCTCGTGTTGTTACGACCAGCAGACGATGCCACCGCCTGCATACACGCCCAGGTGGCCGCGTGCTCGTAGAGCGTGCGACCCAAGCGGCGACTCACTGGCGGCTCGTCCGGACAGCTTCCGGCAAGGTAATCGGACCGGATCTGACTATGGCTGAGCGGGTCGCCGCCGCCAAACTCTTCGATGGGGTCGTAGACCACGAAGCGATCATCGTTGAGTTCGTCGAGGGCTGCGGTGCATCGCCGACGAGAGATGAAGTGGGGCAGGCGAAGAATGCCGATCCTGCCCTCGAGCAGGTCTATCCAAAGTTGAGTAGTCAAGCGCTCGGCGATCACAGCGCGCTGAAGGTGCGAACCCCGCTCATTGCGCATCCGTTCTCTGTAGCACGAACACCTTGACCGTGTTGTCATAGCCGTCCCCCGCTCGGACGTCGGGGGCCAGGCCATGTCTTGCTCGAATCTCGGCCTGAGAAAAGATGTCGTGGATACGTAAACCGCTCTGGTTGATGTGCGCACGATAGACCTCCGCTTGTATAGCCCTCGATGCAGTAGTAGTGCGCTAGGGGGCGCGGCGGTGGGTACTGTGTGGCCACTCGGGAGAGCCAGTCGACGAAGTTGATCGGCTCGCCTGCCTGGAACCGGGCCAGCTCATTCCTCGACGCGGCAACCGAGGGCTACCTCGGTAGGTTCGGCGAGAACGCTGCTGGCGCCGGGCGGTTGCTGTCCAAGGTGCACCTGGGCGATCTGGTCAATCACGTCGGTGCCGAACTACCGGACGTCCTTGCCCTGGCCGACGTCGTGGTCTCCCGCTCGGGCGCGGGGACCGGTGCGTGCCACGGGGGCAGGGACGGGGTGCCGGTCAGGATCGCGGCGAGCAGCTCGACGGCGCCGTCCGGGTTCGTGAGTCCACAGTGTGCGGGTGCCCAGCGGGCAACCCGGGAGAGTGAAGCACGTAACCTGGCGCTCGCACCCCTCACCGGAGTGTTCCGCCCCGTGGCGACGGCCCCGGGGCATCGGTGGGGGGCCTACTCCCGGTAAAGGAGTGGTGTCCCCTATGGACACTGAGGAAGCTCGCGCGATCGAGTGCGGCCAGTCGGCCGGACTGGTCCTGCCCGTGGCAGAGCTGCAGGACCAGGTGCGCCACCTGCACCGGCAGCGCCGGGCGTGCCGGTTCAGCGAGGTGGCCACCGAGCTACCTGCCTTGATTCGGAACGTGCACACCAGCCTGAACGTCGGCACCGACCACGGCGAGCTGCTCGAGTTGGCCGTGTACCTGCATGTGCACGTCACCCGCATATGGCTCGGCAACGCGGCCGCGCCCGCCCACCTGCAGCGCCGGGTCGTCTTCCTGGCACATCGCCTGGCCCAGGAGCGTGAGGAGGTCACCACGCTCGCCGTGGCCGGGCTTGGCCTGGTCAATACGCTGCTCGCCGGTGGGGCGGTCATGCCGGGGCGAGCCGCGCTCGACTCGCTGACCCTGCCGCCGACTACCGCCGGCACCGCCGGTGTGGTGTGTGCGCTCACGACCATGCACGCTCTGGCCGCCGTGCGGCAGGAGCGGCCGGATGACGCGGCCCCGGCGCTGGATACCGCCGCGGAGCTGGCCCAGCGGTTCGGGGCCGCACCCCGAACGCCATCCCTTCACGGTGGGCCAGGCCCAGTACTGGCTGCACTACGGCTGCGCACTGGCCAAGTTGGGGGGCCGTCACGAGGACGCGGTGCGGGCGCTGCGCACGGCGGAGCGCATCTATCCGACCAAGTTGCTGCGCAACCAGGTCGTCCGCGACACCCTGGCCGTGCTGCTCAGGCACTCGCGCCGGGGCTCCCCGGCGGACCCGGAGCTGCGGGGCATGGCCCGCCGGGCGCGTCTGCTCGTGTAGTCCCCCGTGGGTGTCTCTCCTGAGCGACAGATGCGGTCTCTTCTGAGCGACCTCGTGCTGTTGTCACCCGGCCACGGTCACCCACATGGCGAGGGACAACACAGCGCATCGGACGGGTGGCGCTCCGCGCGGTGACCGATGTGGGTGGCACGACGCACCTGGTGACTGATGAGTCGACCCAGGCCACCTCCTCGGCTTCAGGCCCTGACGCCGGTGATGCGGATCGCGGTGGTGGGCTTCCAGTTCCAGCGGGGGGACCAACGAGTCCGACGGTGTGGCGGAAAGGTGTGGTCAACGTTCCGATTCGAGCCGACCCAGCAGTTCGGCGACCGGCCGCGTGCACTCCGGGTCGTGCTGGGCCACCGACGTGGCTACCTGGCGCGCCCCGTCGGCATCGCCTGCGGCCAGGGTCGCCAGGATCGCATTCCAGTACGACACGGTGCGTCCTGCCGTGCACGCCTCGGCGTAGTCCCCCTCGACGTGCAGCGCCCCGGCTGTGGACAGGAACAGCCCGGCGGCCTCGCGGTAGGCGCCCCGCTCATAAGCGGCCTGAGCGCGGGCGAAGATCGCAGCGGCTTCGTCGAACTCCGCCGGCACCGCCCGTGATCCCACCGGCGGCGTCAGCGGATGGAGTGTGAAGGGCAGGCTCATCTCAGGTGCCCTCCCGAGTCGAACCAGGTCACCAGCGCCGGGGCGTTGGCTTGCAGGTAGGGACGGTCGTTGCGCCACAGCGAGTACGCCTCGGCGAAGAACTCATCCGGGTTGGCGGGCCAGTTCCGCCGGGCGTAGGCGGTCAGCGGCGGGATCTGGTTCGTGTTGACCACGTTCACGAAGTTCTCCAGCCGCCGTGACCCGCCCGCCGCACCGGAGACCGCGCGTTCCTCGGCTTGGCGCTGGTGTACCGCAGCGTTTACCTGGGCGCGGATGCGCGCCGCCGCGTGCCAGTTGTTCTGATTGGTCAGGGTGGCCGCGAAGTCGGTCAACGCCGGGTGGGTCGCGGCGGCGGTGGCGAGGCTGGTGCGGGCGCGGTCGCGTCGGGCCAGCGCGCTGGACGCGGCATTGTCCAGTGCGTCGTTCCGGGCTGGGGTGTCGTTGGTGGACATTGCTTGGATCGCCGTGGTGGCCCTGTTGATCGCCCGAAGGAACCCGGCGGCTTGCCGCTGCTGGGCGGCCGGGTACGTTCTGGCGGTGACGAAAGCCGCCTGACTGACGGTGTTGAACCGGGTAACGGCCGCATTCTGGTCGGCGATGGCGCCATTGAGCCGGCCCTGTTCCTGCAGCCTGGCGAACTGGGCGTCGCGCAGTGCCTTGGTCTCCACGGCATGCCCGGCCTCGTGCACGATGGTGTGGAAGCTGGCCGGTCCGCCGGTCGCGGCGTCCCCGATGAACGAGACGTTGTCACCGGCGAAGGCCAGGTCCGCGATCTTGAGCGCCGCCGAACGGGTCGCGGTGGTGGCACCCGGGGTAAGGCTGGCTTGATGCTCGAAGAGGCCGGCCGCAGCCTCGCCACGCACGGTGAGCTGACGCTCCCGCACCAGGTCCACGCCGTCGAGCGCGGACCGGTCCGCAGCCGGCATCCGGGACAGCGCCGCGTGCACCTTGGCCAGGTCTGCGGGTATCCATCTCGCCGAGCCGTCCCGCACCGAGGCGAATCCGAACGTCTGCCGCAGGGCCGCGATCGCGGTGTTCAGATCCGGGAACGCCAGCACGGCGGGCACCGGCCCGGCTGCGAGCAGGGTCGCGGTGGCGTTTCCTTGCCCGTCGATGCGCAGGGTCACCCGACCGACCGGTGCCCGCTGAGCGGCTGCGGGGGCCCATCCGATGTCGGTGACCAGGTCGACCTCGGTCCCCCAACGGTTGTTGGTACCGAGTTGCACGAGCACGTTCCACAGGAACAGCTCCTCGGTCGAGCCGCGGTTCACCCCGGCCACGGTCACCGTGGGTCCCAGCTCCGGCGGCTTCGCTGCCTGCTTCCGCTGAACCTCCCGGGTGAAGTCGGCCATCCGTTGCTGGGTCTCCCTGCTCCTCGCAGCGGGGGTCGTCCCGGTGAGCGGTGCGGGAGGCGTGACGGTGTACGCGGTGGTGTCGTACCGCAACACCTGCCCTGGCGGCGGCCCTACCTGACCACCGGGCACCTGGCCGCCGCTCCCCCCGATCGTGGTGGGGCCCTCCAGTGAGGCCCAGGTCCGGGGACCGACAATGCCGTCCGGGCCGAGTGCATGGCCGCGCTGGCGCAGTCTCGGACAGCAGAGTCGCCACCGCCCGGTTGCCTGCCACTCGTTGGAGGTGCAGCGGATCGGTCGTCTTCGGACGCGGCTGAGTGAAGGTCCGCCGGTGGGCCGTCGCAGCGGTGCCGTGGGTCGTGCGCATGAGGCCACCTCCGGATCGAGGTCCTGCCCCGAGATTGTCGGCGATATCCGCCCCCGCCGACAGGAACAAAGGGGCACTTCACTCCTCGCCATGCCTCATGGTGTGGTCGGAGGGTGGGCGTGTAGCTGCTGCAGGACGGTGGCTGTGTCCGCTGGCTGATCGGTCGTGGCGTCGGCCCAGTGTTGGAAGACTGCGGCGGTGGCGAGTGCAAGGTCTGGGGGTAGGTGTTGCGCGCTGAGCGTGTCAGCGACCTCGCGCATTTCCGGAGCCCAGCGCCAGGCTCGGGCGGCGACGCTGGGTAGGTAATCGCGGTCGGTGAGAATGTCGCGGGGCATGCGCTCAGCCTCGGTCAGCAGGGCATTGGTGACGCCGTGATCGTCGGCCAGGGCGTGGGCGAGGGCAGCGACCGTTCGGCTTGTCCTCTGGTATGAGGCAAAGGCCATCTTCAGAGCGCTGGCTTGTCCCGATTGCTCCCCGAGATGGGCACATTCTGCCAACGTCCCGGTGAACAGGTCCACTACCCGGCGGCTAGCGGTTTCCGCTCCGGCGAGGTAGAGCCGGGCGGGTGGTCGCCCGCCGGGAGGCGCACCGAAGATGCAACCATCGACGACAGTTGCACCCGTTCCGGTGAGCCGGGCTGTGATCCTGTGCATGCGCCCAGGGCTGATGGCGTTCGCGTCGACATAGATTCCGCTGTACCCGATGTCAGCAACCGCGGTAGCGATCTCCTCGGCCACGGCGGGCGGGCAGATGGACAGGACGATCTCACTGTCCGCGAGAAGGTCCCTGAGCGCGGCTGGTTGAAGATTCGCGTCTTTCGCTCGGCGGTGTGTGGCTTCGCTGCGGCCGTCCGGGCACCACAGGACGGTGTGGCCATGGGTGGTTACCTGCGCGGCGATGGCGGATCCCATTCGGCCCGGGTGGAGCAGCCCTACCGTGACTGAACCGCTCACCCGCCCGCTCCAGGCAGTACAGGGAGAGCGGAGATGTGGGTAAAGCTGTGGATCTGGTCATGCAGATTCAGCGCGAGCGCGGAGGTCTGGTACTTCGGCCGCTGCAAGGCGCGGGCAACCTGGTTGAGTCGGCGTGCGACGCTGTCGGTGCGGCGCTGGGCTGCGACGGTGAGGACCTCCTGGACTCCTTCTGCGGTTCCGTCGAGATCGTCGCGGCCAAGACGGGCGGCAGCCAAGTCCAGCAACGCGAGACACAGCTCACCGAGACGGCGCTGCTCGGGAGGATCGGCTTGGATCCGCGCCTTGAACCTCTACGCGGGCTTGCTCCGCGCGGGCGAGGGCGTCCTCGGCAGCGCGGTGGTCGCGCAGCTGTCCGTGGGCGCGGGCCTCGATGGCGGCCAGCCGGACCCGGGCAGTGCCGGTTTCCGGGACGTAACGCCACCCGTCGGCGGCGAGTTCTACGGCGGAGCGGGGCCGGTCGTCCCAGTAGGCGATGAGACTCTGGGTACCCCGCACCCAGGCGCGTAGCGCATTGTTCCCGGCCAGCTCAGCGCAGAGAAATGCGGTGCGGGCTTGCGTCTCGGCGGCCTGCAGCCAGCCCAGGTCGAAGGAAGCGTTGGCGAGGACCCCGCACAGCGCACCAGCTATGAGGTAGAGCTCGCGACCCTGCTCGGGGTGTTGGCGGCCTTCCAGCAACTCAAATGCCCGGTTCCGCAACGCGCGCAACTCGACGAACGTGGGGTAGACGGGCCGGTTGGGGTAGATGGTCACGATCCGGGCGAGGTCCGCGCGGAACTGCTCCAGGGTGTGCGGGCCGACGTTGGACTGTTCGGCGAACTGCCCGAAGTGGGCAGACTCGGCGGCGGCCATGGCCACCTCCTTCTGTACTGCCAGGTTCTCGACCGGCTGGCTGGGCTGGCTGACGGCCAACGCCGGTTCGCGTACCGCGGTGGTGGTCACCTCGACGCGGGCTGGGTCAGCGGGTCCGAACAGCCGTTCAGCGCATTCGCCGAACATCTGCTCCAGGACCCGGCACACGGCCGGATGCGGGAGACCATCGAGCTTGCCGGCCATCCACCGTCCCGCCTGCCGCTCCGACACGATGAGCTTCCACCGAGTTGAGCCGACGTGCGCGCAAAGTCATGCCGAAACTCGACCTTGGTCCGGCGTGACTGGCGCACGAGCTGGTCCAGCCGCGTCCGCGGGAGCGGGCCGGCACCGGCCATCTTCTTCACCTCCAGGAGGGATTGATCGTTCAACGCTGTCCACAGTATGGAGCCCGGTCGGTGCTGGGCATGTTCGGGCAGGCTCACGGCGCAGATGTCCGGGAAAAGTCCGGTCGCCGCCGGTGATCGTCGGCTCCACGTCCGTAGCGATCGCGGCACTGTCACCCAGCAGGGCCGTGATCCGGAGCCGAGGCACCAGATCCGTTCCGGAGCCACTCATTCATCGTGTGCAAGGGGAGTGCAAGCATGAGACGTAGCCGGGCCAGACGAGCGGGACAGGCGTCGTCGGGAGCGAATGCTGCGTTTGGTGGTCGTTCACTGGGCACTCTGGCCGGGACTCGTGGCGTTCTCGCGCTGGTTGACGGGCGCAGTGGGGATGTCCATCTGGTCACGGATGATGCGGTGGACGCGGGGCGCCGTGCCGGTCGCTATCTCGCGGTGTGCGGCGTTGAGGTGTTGGCCGCGAGTCTCACTACTCCCGAAGGCAAACACTGCCGGTCCTGTGCGCAGTGGGCGGCCCAATGACCCCCGAGGTGACTGACTGGCTTGCACTGCATCGGGCGCATGAGGGCGGCATGACCAAGCAGGCTAATACCTATCTCAATTACGGTCGGCCGGTCGCCGACTATCTCGCTGATGCATTCGACGGGCTGATCCGAACCGGATTCCTGGCCCTGGACCAGCGGCACCCCTCAGCGCCACAGCTCGTCGGCGGTCGACCGGCCCTGTCCCGGATCGGCGGATCGGCGGGTCGACCCCTATCCGTCGTGCAGCGCGCAGTCTCCGCACATGCCGCCCCCAGGTACCCGGTAGTACAGGCAACAGCTGCGCCGCCGAATCGCCAGCGGTCCTCCGGTGGGGATCGCGGTCGTGGTGCCCCGCAGGGGCTCCCGGTTCAGCAGCTCTACTGCCAGTGCGCGCGTGACGTCACCGCCGCCGACCACCTTCACGGCGCCGACAAGGGCGGACGCCGCGTTGCCCCACAGCAGGCCCTCGGAGATGCGCACACTACGGCGCAGCGCAACGGCCAGCGGGCCCAGGTTGGCCTGCACCACGGTGCGCGCGGCGAGCTCGGCGTGCTGCGCTGTTCCGGCGGCTGCCCAGCCGGCTGGCCGGTCGGTGCCCAGCCCGAGCGGGGACGCGCGCCACCAGTGCAGGTGCGCAGGGTCGAGATCGGGCACCACCCCGGCCGGGGCACAACCGATGACCGGTGACCACAGCCGGGCCGCGATGCCCTGGAAGAGCAGCGAGACGGCCACCCGGCGCTCGGTGGTGTGCAGCCGCCGGGCATGGTGGTCGATCAGCTCCTCCAGATCGGACCGCCCAGCAGGTCGGTAGAGATCCGCCAGCGGGGTGCCCCGCAGACGACGGCCGGGCACCGGGAGGTCCACCTCGAAGAAGGGCCCGTAGTCCGCGGCCCGCCGCAGTGCCGAGGTCACCCCGGCCGGATCGGCGCGAGACGGAGTGCTGTGTGCGGCTTCCCCACGGGTATCGGGTGCGCTCACACCGTCACCGTACGGGGGCCACCGGGCGGTTCCGTGCACGCTGCCTCCGCTATCTCAACCCGGTTCACAAATCCGCCTTTCGCAGTCACCTCGTATCATCCAGCTCCGGTGAGCGACGATGTGGGCAGCGAGCGCCGCAGGGCATTGGGCGGCACGCTGCTCACCCTGCTCCTCGCGGCAGGACTCGCCGTCGCGGTCGGTGCGGCGCTGCTGCGGGTGTTCGGCGTCGGCTCCTCGCGGTGGACGTTCGCGGCGCTGTCGTTCACCCCGTACGCGCTAGGCGGTGCCGGCGTCCTGGTGTTGCTCGGGCTTGCCACCCGGCGCTGGAGGATCTGCGCGGGTGCGGCGCTCGCGGTCGCCGTACTCGGCGTCGGGGTGATGCCGCGCGCGGTCGCCGACGCGCAGCCGGAAGCCACCGGAGCGACGCTGACGGTGGCCAGCGCGAACCTGTACTACGGGCGGGTCGACCCGCGAGCGGTGGTGGACCTGGTCCGGTCCCGCGCCGTGGACGTGCTGAGCCTGCAGGAGCTGACTCCACAGGCCGTCGCCGCGCTCGACGCCGCCGGACTGCGCGAGCTGCTGCCGTACCGCATCCTGCGGCCCGAACCGCGGGCCGCCGGGACTGGGCTGGTCGCCCGCTTCCCGCTCCAGGAGCGGACGTCTATCCGGCATTCGTACCATTGGCAGCCCGCCGCCCTCGTCGATCTCCCGGGCACGGGGGACGTCGAGGTGGTTGCCGTGCACACGGTCGCACCGGTCGGCCGGATCCGGCCCGCCGAGTGGCGGGCAGAGCTCGCCGACCTGCCCCCGCCGCTGGTGGGGCGCACCACCCGGGTACTGGCCGGTGACTTCAACGCCACCCTGGACCACCGGCCGCTCCGTGCCCTGCTCGCAACCGGTTACCGGGATGCGGCCGACGCGGTGGGCCGGGGTCTGTGGGCTACCTGGCCCGCCGACACTCCCATCGGTCCCGTTGCGGCCATCGACCATGTTCTCGTGCCGCGGAGCTGTCTGGTGCGGTCGTTCGAGACCCTCCCGCTGCCGCGCGGCGACCATCGAGCCGTGGTGGCCGAGATCGCGCTGCCCCGTTGATCGTCGCGCCGGCCGTGAGCAGGCCGAGCAGCAGCGCGACGAGCACCACGAGCAGCGTTTCCAGTCAATGCCGTGCACGAGCGTGACGCCAGTGGCAGACGCCGAAATGCCACGCCGTCCATTTGGTATGGTTAGGCATGCCTTGGTGAGAGCCAAGTCCGCAGGTGCCACAGCCTACGCAGCGTCTTCTCCTCGAGGTTCCCAGGTAGTCCAAACGGTCGAGGACAGACTGAGCTTTCGACCAGCAGGGCCGTTGCACCCACTCAATGTGATCGAATCTTCCCCGAATTAATGACATAAAGTTAACTCGATCGGGCCGCGGTGGCTGGCGGCGTGATGTGCCGTAACGCAACCCCTCACTGTGGCGATATGGCTATATCCCCGCGAGATCCAGAGGTAACATCGTTGAAACACGCGCACGCGTCAGGGCAAGGAGGACCTAACACAGTGGAACGGCAACACTGTGTGGCTGGCAGAGGGCGATCACGAGGTGTTCCTGCCCCATCCAACCAGCAGCGCTAGCAATGGGAGCGGCACCAGATCGTCGACGCGGCACGGAGTGCCACTGCCCTGACCGTGAGACGTCCGTCGCGATGCGGGGGTTATTACACGATCTCGGTCGGGACCTCGCCGCAATCTCCTATCTCGTCGAACTGGTTCGTGGTAGTCCCGATCTGGACGACACCACTCGTCACCGGGTCGGTTTGATCGAGCTCGAGATGAAGCGGCTTACCGAACTGGTCCGGGACGAGGTCGTGAAGGAGCCTGAACCTGAAATCCTCTCGGTTCGCCCGATACTCGAGCAGATCATCTCGCTCGCCACGATTCCGAACGATACGCAGGTCTGCCTGGTAGCTGGCGACGACGTGCGGATGCGGATCGACGGATCGTTCTTGCGGCGAATGGTCGGAAACGTCCTCGATAACGCCATTCGCGCCGCCGGACCGCGCGGACATGTCCAGGTGACCGTAGCCGGAGGTCCGGACGTGGTTATCGAGGTGACCGACGACGGTCCCGGATTCGGTAATGCGTCCGATGGCAGCGCTTCGCTGGGACTGGGCATCGTCGCCGAACTCGCGAAGGCCTGCGGCGGCAGCCTTCAGGTGCGATCGACAGAACCGCTGGGTACCCGCGTCCGGCTCATGTACGCGGGATTGGGCGTAGCGACAGCCGAAGGGATCGTGAGCGATGACGGATCTGGTGCTCGGTGACGACCACGTCATCTTCGGGGAGGCGCTGGCCGCTCTCCTGATGACGCACGGGTTCGTCGTGCGTGCGGTTGTCCAGAATATCTCAGACGTGCTCGCGGCTGTGCGAGAACACCAGCCCGATGTGTGTCTGCTGGACCGGTATTTCGTCGAGGGGGACGGCGTCGACGCGATCGGCGACATCCGCCGCGCCAGTGCCTGCACCAGGGTGGTGATGCTGACTGCCGGTCACGACATGGACGGCATGGTGCGCGCGCTGCAGGCAGGCGCTCAGGGTTATGTGCACAAGTCGTCCACCTTCGCGGTACTCGCGGACGCGATCGACCGAATCCTCAAGGACGATGGCGTGGTGGTGGAGGTTCCTGGCCAGCATGCCTCGTCTGGGTCGCCGGAGCTGGCCGACGCACGCCGGCTCGCCTCGTCACTCACAGCGCGTGAGCGCGAATGCCTCGGCTTGATCGTCGAAGGACTCGGCACTGATGCGATGGCCAAGCGCCTGGGGGTTTCGCACACCACGGTGCGCACGCACTCGCAGCGGCTGCTGACCAAGCTCGGCGTGCACTCCCGGCTCGAGGCGGCGTCGCTCGCCGTGCGCTACTCGCTTGCCACCCAGGCGGCCCCGGGCGGGAGGGGCTCGCCCTACGCTCGCTTGTCGTGACGCAGCGTTGAAGGGACCGGGTGCCCGTGCACGCACCCGGTGCGGCGCTGCTGTCGTGCCCATGCAGTACTGGTTGTCGTGCCCTCGCGGTAGCGGGTTCTCCTACCCCGGCGTGACGACATCCGGCGTGCACCGGACCACCGTGGCGGAGTGAGCCCGATATCCATCCAGCACGACACGGTGCAACGTCCGGCTGTCCACGGCGACCTCCCGGGGCCACGCTCGGCCGAACTCCTCGCCAAGCAGAGCCGCAGAGAGTCGAACGCCAGGCTCTACCCGCGGCACTTCCCGATCGCGATCGCGGAGGCTGCCGGTAGCTTCGTTCGCGATCTCGACGGCAATGTCTTCATCGACTTCCTCAACGGTGCCGGCGTACTGCCGCTGGGACATAACCATCCGGAGCTGGTCCACGCCGTGATCGAGCAGCTCGGCCTGCTCACCCACGGTCTCGATTTCCCGACCCCGGCGAAAGATGCCTTCACCGAGGCGCAGCTGTCCATGCTCGCGCCGGCTATGCGGAGTCGGGTGAAAGTGCATTTCTGTGGGCCCAGTGGAGCTGACGCGGTCGATGCGGCACTGAAACTCTGCAAAACGGCGACCGGGCGCGGTGACGTGATTGCCTTCCAGGGCGGCTTCCACGGCACCAGTCACGCCGCGATGGCGCTGTCCGGACTGGTGTCGAACAAGGCGCCTGTCCACAATGGCGTGCCAGGCGTGCACTTCTTCCCCTACTCCTCCTGCACCAGGTGCCCGGTTGGCCTGACGCCAGGCACCTGCACGACCAACTGTGTGCACTACCTCGAGCGCGCGCTGCAGGATCCCAATGGCGGGATACCGCGGCCGGCCGCGGTCGTGCTGGAGATCGTGCAAGGCGAGGGTGGTGTGGTGCCCGCCCATCCGGACTTCGTCCAGCGACTGCGTGCGCTGACCCGCACCCTTGATATCCCCCTGGTGGTGGACGAGGTTCAGACCGGCTGCGGGCGCACCGGCACCTGGTTCGCGTTCGAGCAATACGGCATCGAGCCCGACGTCATCGTCGCATCGAAGGCACTGAGCGGAATCGGCGCCCCGGTCGCGATCATCATGTACGACGAGCGGCTAGACACCTGGGCTCCGGGCGCGCACACCGGCACCTTCCGGGGAAACCAGCTGGCCTTCGCGGCCGGAACGGAGACGATCCGGATCTTCCACCGCGACGACGTGCTGGGCAATGTGCGCCGCCGCGGCGAGCAGATCGCTCAGGCGTTGGACAGTCTCCGACATCAACCCTGGGTCCGTGAGGTTCGCGGCCGGGGGCTCATGTGGGGAATCGAGCTTGCTGACCCGCTGGACGGCCGGCCCGCAGGCGAGCTGGCAGCTCGGATCCAGACCCGGGCGCTGCGTCGTGGGTTGATCGTCGAACTCGGCGGCCGGCACGACTGCGTGGTCCGCATGCTCCCCCCGCTCAACGTCACCGCGGAGGTCGTGGACACCGCCTGCACCATTCTGCTCGACGTCCTCGAGGAGTGTTGCCCATCGGCGCCGATGTCACCCGCTCCGCTGCTGTCCATCAGCTAGCCGGGCCGGAACCTGAACACGGTGCCTGACTTAAGGGACATCGAGGATCTCGCTGGTCCCGCCGACGGCGGGGTTGCGCTGATCGACCGCGTGCTGGTCTGTGCCGGGTACGAGCACACCGTCCGCTGGCGGCCCGGCGAACGCCTGGACCACCTCGTCGAAGACCGGTGCGACCGGATGCACCACAACGGCTCCCGCGGCCAGCTAGCCGTGGACACCGGCGACGTCGTTCTGACCTATCACGAGCTGGACGCGCGGGCCAACCAGCTCGCTCGCCACCTGGTCGCCCGGGGCGCCGGGCCGGGCGACCGGATCGGGCTGCTGTTCGACCACGCCGTGCACTCCTACGTCGGCATGCTGGCCGTGCTCAAGATCAACGCGGCGTATGTGCCGCTCGACGTCAGCTTCCCCGCCGACCGGTTGGGCTACATCGTGCACGATGCCGGCGTGCGCATGGTGCTCTCGCTCTCGCATTTGCGTGACCGCTTCCGCGCCGTGCCCGCCAGCCTCGTCTGCGTCGACGAGATCGCGGCGCTGGTCGCGGCCGAGGACGCCCACCGGCTCACCGCCGCCGAGAAGGGCGACCCGGTCGACGAGCTCTGTTACATCATCTACACCTCGGGCTCGACGGGCCGGCCCAAGGGCGTACCGATTGAGCACGCCAGCATCTGCAACTTCGTCCGGGTCGCGGCCGAGGTCTACGGGATCCGCCCATCCGACCGCGTCTACCAGGGCATGACGATCGCGTTCGACTTCTCGGTCGAGGAGATCTGGGTGCCGCTGATGGCCGGGGCCACCCTGGTTCCCAAGCCGGGCGGCGCCAACCTGCTCGGCCAAGAACTCCGGGAGTTCCTGCAGGCGAACACGATCACCGCGCTGTGCTGCGTCCCGACCCTGCTGGCGACCCTCGATGAGGACCTTCCCGGCCTGCGCTTCCTGCTGGTGTCCGGCGAGGCGTGCCCGCAGGACCTCATCGCCCGGTGGTACCGGCCGGACCGCCGGTTCCTCAACGTCTACGGACCGACCGAGGCCACCGTCACCGCGACCTGGACGCCTGTCCACCCGGACCGTCCGGTGACGATCGGTGTCCCGCTGCCGACCTATTCCGCGGTGATTCTCGATCCGGCCGGGAAGCGGGCGCTGCACTACGGCGAGGTGGGTGAGATCGGCATCGCCGGGATCGGCCTGGCGAGCGGTTACCTCAACCGTGCGGACCTCACGGATCGGGCGTTCGTCCCCGACTTTCTCGGGCTCGGCAACAATCCATCGGGCCGGATCTACCGCACCGGGGACCTGGGTCGCATCAATGACGACGGTGAGATCGAGTATCACGGCCGGATCGACACCCAGGTCAAGATCCGGGGCTATCGCATCGAGCTGACCGAGATCGAGTCAGTGCTCCTGCAGGTGCCGGGGATCGCGCAGGCGGTGGTGGACACCTACGCGCCGGAGTCCGGCGCCGTGGAGCTGGTCGCCTACTACACCCGGCGCGCCGACACCGCGAGCGTCGACCAGAAACAGCTCTATGCGCAGCTGCGTCAGCTGCTCCCGCGATACATGATCCCGGCGTACCTGGAGGAGCTCGCGGTCATCCCGATGCTCCCGAGCGACAAGGCCGACCGCAAGAGCCTTCCCCCGCCGGCCGGCCAGCGGAGCCTGGCCTCCCAACATCGCAACGTCGGCCCGGCGAACGACACTGAACGGCTCCTTGCCGAGGCGCTGGCCGAGTCTCTGCGCCTCGAGCAGGTGTCGGTCGACAGCCACTTCTTCGATGACCTGGGGGCCGATTCGTTGCTGATGGCGCGGTTCTGCGCGCGGATCAGGAAACGATCGGACCTGGCACCGGTGTCGATGAAGGACGTCTACCTGCGCCCGACGATCAGGAGCCTCGCCGCTGCGCGGCCCGAGCAGGCGCTCGAGCCGGCCGAACCGCGGGTGCAGGCACCCGAGCAGGTGGCGACCGCCGCTGGCCTGGCCAGCTACCTGCTCTGTGGGGCGTTGCAACTCCTGGTGTTCCTCGGGTTCGCCGGTCTCAGCGGAGTTCTCGTCGAACGAGGCTATGAGTGGGTCTCCGCTGGCGATGGGCTGCTCGACGTCTACGGCCGTTCGGTGGCCTTCGGCACCGCGAGCTTGCTCGTCCTGTGCAGTGCTCCGATTCTGGCGAAATGGCTGCTCATCGGTCGCTGGACACGCACGGAGATCCCGGTCTGGAGCCTGGCGTACGTCCGCTTCTGGACCGTCAAGATGCTGGTCCGGTCGAGTCCCTTGATGCTGTTCGTCGGCTCACCGCTCTACGTGCTCTACCTGCGGGCGTTGGGGGCGAAGATCGGCCGCGGTGTCGCGATCTTCTCGCGCACCATGCCCGTGTGCACGGACCTGCTCACCATCGGCGAGGGCTCGGTCATCCGTAAGGACTCGTTCTTCGCCTGCTACCGGGCCGAGCGCGGACTGATCCAGACCGGCCCGGTCACGCTCGGGAAGAACGTGGTCGTCGGGGAGCTGACGGTGCTCGACATCGACACCGAGCTGGGCGACCGAGCCCAGCTCGGCCACACCTCCTCCCTGCACGCCGGCCAAGCTGTGCCCGACGATCAGTGCTGGCACGGATCCCCGGCGCAACCCGCCGAGGCGGACTACCGCGTGGTCGGGCCGGTGGGTTGCGGCACCCTGAGGAGGGCGCTGTACAGCTCCGGGCAGGTGGCGAACGCGCTGTTCGTCATCGCGCCACTGGTGATGGCCGTGGCGGTGACCCTGTTCGCCGAGTTCCCGCTGCTCGCCGAGCTCATGAGCCCCGGGCACGGGGCTTTCGCCGAGTGGACGTTCTATCGCGACGCGCTGGTCCTCTCGGTCGTGCTTTTCTTCGGGGGCACGCTCGCCGGCCTTGCTTTCGTGATCAGCCTGCCACGCATGCTGAACCGCGTTCTCACACCGGACCGGACCTATCCCTTGTACGGCCTGCACTACACCATCCAGCGGATGATCGCGCGCACCACCAACAGGAAGTTCCTCACCTTCCTCTTCGGTGACAGCTCCGCTATCGTCCACTACCTGCGAGCGCTGGGGTACGACCTGTCCCGGGTCGAGCAGACCGGGTCGAACTTCGGCATGGCGGTGAAGCACGAGACCCCGTACCTGAGTTCTGTCGGCACCGGCACGATGGTCTCCGACGGATTGTCGTTCATCAATGCCGACTTCTCCAGCACGTCCTTCCGCGTGTCGCGGGCGTCGATCGGACCGCGCAACTTCCTCGGGAACAACATCGCCTACCCTGCGCAGGGCAGGACAGGTGACAATTGCCTGCTCGCCACCAAGGTCATGGTCCCGGTGGAGGAGGAGGTCCGGGAGAATGTCGGGCTCCTCGGTTCGCCGTGCTTCGAAATTCCGAGATCGGTCCAGCGTGACAACAGGTTCGATGCCCTCAAGAGCGGGGATGAGCTGCGCAGTAGACTCGCTGCGAAGAATCGGCACAACGCCGTCACCATCGGTTTGTATCTGCTCGTGCGATGGATCTTCTCCTTCGTCAGCACGGTGCTCGCTCTGGTGGCCGTGGACCTTTTCGACGCGCTCGGGGTGTGGGCGGTGATGGCAACCGTCGTCCTCATCTCCGGGTTCAGCGTCGTCTACTTCGTGCTCGTCGACCGCGCGGTCACGATGTTCCGTTCCTTGCGGCCACGGTTCTGCTCGATCTACGATCGCCAATTCTGGCAGCACGAACGTTTCTGGAAGGTGCCCGCGATGGCGTACGTCCAGATGTTCAACGGCACCCCGTTCAAGACCACGATCTGGCGGCTGCTGGGGGTTCGGATCGGGCGCCGGGTTTTCGACGACGGGTGCTGGATGACGGAGCGAGGCCTCGTCACCGTCGGCGACGGCTGCACGCTCAACGCGGGGAGCACCATTCAGAGCCACTCGCTGGAGGACGGCACGTTCAAGTCCGACCACATCACCATCGGTGCCGGCTGCACCGTCGGGGTCAACGCGTTCGTCCACTACGGCGTGCGGATAGGGGACGGCGCGATACTCGACGCCGACTCCTTCCTCATGAAGGGCGAGGAGATCACGCCGGATGCGTGCTGGCGGGGCAATCCAGCGGTGGCAGCGTCAGCCACGGAAGGGGCCTCGCCGTACGCTCGCTGGTCGTGAGTGGAGCCCTGGACTGGCTGGAGGATCGGGCCGCGGCGCGCCGAGCCGAAGGGTTGCGGCGTAGCCTACGGCCGCGTCCGGCGGTCGAGCCGGTGATCGACCTGGCCTCCAACGACTACCTGGGCCTGGCCCGCGATCCCCGGGTCGTCGAGGCAGCGGTCGACGCGGCGCGCACCTGGGGCGCGGGATCCACCGGATCCCGGCTGGTCACCGGCTCCACCGAGCTACACGAGGAGTTGGAGACCGAGCTCGCCGCCTGCTGTGGCACCGCGGCGGCCCTGGTGTTCTCCTCCGGCTACACCGCCAACCTCGGGGCGGTGAGCGCGCTGTCCGGCCCGGGCGCCCTGGTCGTGTCCGACGCCGCCAGCCACGCGTCGCTCGTCGACGCCTGCCGACTGTCCCGGGCTCGGGTTGTGGTGACGCCGCATGCCGACGTCGCTGCGGTGGACGCCGTGCTGGCCGCTCGGTCCGAACGGCGCGCGTTGGTCGTTACCGACTCGGTGGGCAGCGTGGATGGTGCTCTCGCGCCGTTGGCCGGGCTCCATGCGGTGTGCCGGGCGCGTGCCGCGGTGCTGCTGGCCGACGAGGCGCACGGCCTCGGTGTGCGTGGGCCGGCCGGGCGCGGGCTGCTCGCCGAATGCGGCCTGGCCGGGGAGCCCGATGTGGTGGCCACGGTGACGCTGTCGAAGTCGCTGGGCAGCCAGGGCGGTGCCGTGCTGGGTTCGCGCGCCGTGGTCGACCATCTGGTGGATACGGCGCGCAGCTTCATCTTCGACACCGGCCTGGCTCCGGCCGCGGTCGGCGGGGCGCTCGCCGCGCTGCGGGTGTTGCGCGCCGAGCCCGCGCTGCCGGGCCGCGTGCTCAGCGTCGGGGCTGCCATCGCCGCTGCCGCCGGGGTGCCCGCACCTACCTCGGCGGTGGTCTCAGTGATCCTCGGCGAGCCGCAGCGGGCCGTCGATGCGGCCGCGGAGTGCCTGCGCCGGGGTGTCCGGGTGGGGTGCTTCCGGCCGCCCTCGGTCCCCGCGGGCACCAGCCGGCTGCGGCTCACGGCGCACGCCGCGCTGAGCGATGCCGACCTGGCGCAGGTGCGGCAGGTGCTCGGCGAGGTGCTCTCCGGGGCGCGGACATGATCCTCGTGGTGACCGGCACCGGCACCGGGGTGGGCAAGACGGTGGTCACTGCCGCGCTCGCCGCGCTCGCCGTCGCCGCGGGCGGTCGGGTCGCCGTGCTCAAAGCTGCGCAGACCGGGGTCGGCCCTGGTGAGCCCGGTGACGTCGACGAGGTGCGCCGCCTCGTCGGCGCCTCGGTGACCTGCCGGGAACTCGCGCGCTACCCCGATCCGCTGGCGCCGGCTACCGCCGCCCGGCGTGCCGGCATAGCACCCGTGACGCCCGCTGCCGTCGTTGCCGCTGCTCGTGAGCTTGCCGCCGGCCACGACCTCGTGCTCGTGGAAGGTGCCGGCGGTCTGCTGGTCCGCCTCGACTCCGCCGGGGGCACGCTGGCCGACGCCGCGATGAGTCTCGGCGCACCCGTGCTCGTGGTCGCTGCTGCCGGGCTGGGCACGCTGAACCACACCGCGCTCACGGTCGAGGCGCTGGTTGCTCGCGGCCTGTGCTGCGTGGGGGTGGTGATCGGTGCCTGGCCCGCTGAGCCCGACCTCGCCGCGCGGTGCAACCTGGCCGACTTGCCCGCGGTGACCGGTGTCCCGCTGCTCGGCACCCTGCCCGAG
The DNA here is from genome assembly GCA_050699435.1 of Pseudonocardiaceae bacterium. Classification (GTDB taxonomy): domain Bacteria; phylum Actinomycetota; class Actinomycetes; order Mycobacteriales; family Pseudonocardiaceae. The sequence goes on from JBOHGM010000003.1 coordinate 93,638, forward strand.
GGCGCGGGGGACCTCGCTCGGGTGGAGTTTCTGGCGGCAACCCGACGCGGTCTGGCCGCTGACCTCGGCGGTGGCGTGGGCCCATCGGGTCACGCTTGCGCTGGAGTCCAGCCCGCGACCGGGCCGGGCAGGGCCAGCTCGGAGGGTTGTGCGGCGAGGACGAGCTGGTGGTTGCGCATCCTCAGGACGGGAGGCGGCGGTAGGGCCGCCGCTTCATCCGAGTGATGTCCAGCCGTGTTCCGTGGAACAGCACCATGAACCCGATGAGAACCAGTAGGCAGGCAAGTCCGAGGGCCGGTGCCCCGGTCAGCCACCACACCCACCACCATGGCCGGTCTTCGTCCACTCGGACCTCGGAGCGGTTCGTCGCGTCCAAGTACACAACCGGCACGCGCGTGCCGATGTCGGCGGGCTCAAGGTCCGGTGGTGGCACGAGTTCCCGGCTCTGATCGCCGTCATCCCAGCGGACCTGCACTTCACATGAGTGCCAGAAGGGCATGCCGAGCGGCCCGTCGGGGCTGCACCGCTCCACAACGGCGGTGCCGAACTCTTGTTCGTTAAACCCTTCTGGACCAGCACTTGTGGCCATTCCGATGAATCCACTGAGATAGGCGAGCGGCACCGCCCAGATGACGATGAGTGCGAATCTTCGGAGCCGTCTGCCGATCCCGATTGGCTGCTTGGGGCGTTCAGTCACCGAATCCCTCCCTGGCCTGCCGCCGTTGGCGCTCGTAGTCGTCCTCGGCCTTCTCGGCGCCTTTGGCGGCCTCCAGGCCAGCCTTGATGTCGTCACCGAGATGATTGGTGTCGAGACGGGGCTTCCACGTGCCCGCGTCGTCGAGTAACCGAAGCTCGGTTGGGCTTACGGCCTCATCCCTCCGGCTGAGCGTGCCGTAGCTTTGCTGGGCTAGGTCCCCCAACCTTTCCGGGCCTCCCGAAGCCACCCACTGGCCGGGTGCGGAGGCGAGGTCGTCCATCTTGACTGCCCGGACGTTGGCGTACCGGGCGGCGTGCGTGGCGAGTTCGCCCAGCTGGCCGCCGAGCTTGCCCAGCTTGCCCAGCAGTTCACCGAGCGTGGCGAGCAGTTCGCTGATCTTTGCTGCGATCTTTCCGATGGTGATTCCGATCTTGCCGACGGCCCAGGCGATGAACGCCCCGACCGACCCACCGAGGGTGACCACCGACGATGCGGCTGCGATGAGTGCCTTGGAGATCAGCTGGCCGATGCACTCGGCGACGAGGTCGCGGATCAGCCCCCGGAAGACTCCGACCAGCACACCGCCGGTCGCGACCGCACCGGCGACCCCGGAGGCCCCGGCGTCCATGGCGCCGATCTCGGCGGCGAGCTCGGCCGCCTTGTGCCGGTAGGCATCAGCGGCCTGACCGTGCCATCCGGCGGTGTCGTTGGTCGCCGCGGCGCCGATGTCGAAGCCGATGTCGCGCATCTCGGCGGCGATGTTGTGCCAGGTCTGGCTGACCGCCTCGATCGCCTGCGGGTCACCGGCGAGCTGGTCCAACGGCCAGCGCAGTGGCTCGCAGTGCTCGATGAGCCACCCGACACCCGCGGCAGCCAGCGTGCCCAGTGGGTCCACGATCGCGCCCAGCGAATCGAGCGAGGCACCGGCACCCTGGACGACGGTCCCGGGTGCGTCGGCGCCACCGAACTCGTCCCAGGTCTGCCACATGCTGTCGACGATGCCTGCGCCGTCGCGCGACGAGGCGTCCTCGGGCGCCGTGACCAGCGGGTTCGGTGCGGTCATGCCTCACCGCCCTCGAAGATCGCCCGGTTGGCCTCATCCACGCGGTCGTACACCTTGGCGGTGTCCCGGACCCCGTCCGCCATCTGACCGACCGCGTCAAGCAGCGCGTCGAGGGTGCCCTTCGCCGTCTCGGCGTGCCCGTGGGTATCCGCAGCGAAGAACTGGCAGAGGATCCCGAAGCTCTCGATACCCAGGCTGGCGCTGTCGGCCGCGGACCGTACGGTGCCGATCCGGTCCCGTTGGCGGTCGAGTGCGTCCGCGTGGGCCTGCAGGTCCGGCGGGTAGACCGCAAAACCATCAGTCATCGCGTCACCTCAGAAACGTTCTGCGGTCGTCGTCATCGTCGTGCCGTTCTCCGCTGCGATCCCGGTCGGCGGGCTGGTCGTCGTCCAGCGGTGGGAGCTGACCGCGCAGGAAGGCCAGCGCCGCCCCGTCGCCGCTCACCGGTTCGACGAGCGCGGCGATCCGGTGGGCCACCCGGTTCTGCGCCTCCCGTGTCGTCTGCAACGTCAGCTGCGCCAGCTCCGCCTCGGACAACTGGCGACTGCGGGGTGCGAACGCCAGGTTCTGCAGCGCGCCGCTGGGGCCCACCGTGACCGTCACGGCGCCGTCGCGGCTGGTGGCGGTCTCGCTGACCGCCTGCAACTGCTCCTGGAACTCCTGGGAGCGGCGCACCATGGCCTCGCCCCGAGCCTGGTAGTCGCGCAGCCACTGCTGCGGGTCCATCGCCCCTCCTCGTGTCGATGCGCGCCGGAGCGTAGCGGCTGGTGATCCAACGAGGGGCTACTGGTCGACCTCGGCCTCGCGCTGGCCACCCGCGCATCTGCTCGGGAGCGTCGTCCGACACGCAGCGGCCCTGTTCAGCTCCTCGCTCGGCACAGCTGGCAAGCTAGTGACCTCGATGGCGACCGTTCTGGAGGGATGGGCGTGAACCGAAGCTGGCACCAGTGGCATCCGATCACGGAGCTCGACACTGCGCTGTTGGCGCGCCGTGTGCCGTCTCTCGAAGGCCTGGCTCAGGCATGGAAAGAGGAACGGGAATCCATGCAGGAGCTCGAGGTGGAGCGAGCGTTTCTCGAGCGTTGGAAGAACAGGCTGGCCGTGGAGACGGGCGTCCTGGAGGGTCTGTACTCCATTGACACCGGTGTCACCGAGACCCTGATCGAGCAAGGATTCGATGCCGCGCTGATCCCAAATAATTCCACAGACCGGGATCCCACAGTCGTAGTGAACCTGCTTCGGGATCAGCGGAGCGCCGTTGATCTCGTGTTTGATGTCGTCGTCCAAAAGCGCGACCTTAGCCTTTCATTCGTCAAGGAGGTTCATGCTCTGCTGACCCAGTCTCAGCTCACCACGACGGCCGTAGACCAGTTCGGGCAGACTTTCGAGGTCGAACTGCGCCGAGGGGACTGGAAGGCGCTGCCTAACAATCCCACGCGCGCGGACGGCATGGTCCATGAATATTGCCCACCGGAGCACGTGCAGCCCGAGATGGAGCGGTTAATTGCGTTGCAGGAGCGCTATCTCGCGCAGGGTGTACGTCCGGACGTGCTCGGGGCGTGGGTTCACCACCGGTTCACGCAGATCCATCCCTTCCAGGATGGCAACGGCAGGGTCGCGCGGCTGCTTGCCACGCTGATCTTCATCCGGGCTGAATGGCTGCCACTCGTAGTGCGTCGGGACGACCGTGTGCGTTACCTGAACACGCTCGAAGCTGCCGACGAGGGTGAGCTTCTGCCATTAGTGGAACTCTTCGACACGCTGCAACGAGCCGGTTTCATGCAGGCACTCAGCGTCGCTGCACAGGTGACACAGGAGCAGGACGAACTCGAGGTCGTGCTCAGTGCGATCCGGGATCGATTGGCTGCCCGAGAAGAGGTCACTAGCAGCGAGCTTGAGCGGCTGGCCGTCGATCTCCGGGACGATGCACAGAACTTGATGACAGAGGTACAGGATGAGCTGCGATCGGTGCTCAAAGTGCGCGGCGTACCGGGACGAGTATTCGTGGATGCCAATGCTGCCGAGACGGCGATGTGGTATCGGAGCCAGCGAATCGACCTCGCCAGGGAGTTCTCCTATTTCGCTGACTTCACCCGGTACAACCATTGGGTCCGGCTGAAGATCGACCTAGACAGCCGATTCGACGTGCTGCTCTCATTCACTGGTGTTGGCCGCAACACTGGGGCCCTCGCTGCCGTCGTTGGGGCGTGGGAGGTCTCTTCGAACGGGGAAGAAAGTTCCGATCGGCGGCCGGTGCAGGTGGTGAGCCAAGAGCCCTTCACCGCGACGAGCAGAGAAGATCCTGGAACCGTGCGAGAGCGTTTCGCTGGCTGGCTTCGCACCGACTTGGCCCGTGCGTTGGCGTCTTGGCAAAGAGGCCTCTGACTGAGAACGGGACCGCCCCCGCAGCGGGCCGCGCTCGGTGCGTGGCCGGGGTTTCCAGTACTGGCGATCGACGGATGGGGTAGGTGACAGACTGGCCGGGCACCGCCGTCGAGAGGAGTAGACCGTGACCGTCTCGGTCGAGCAGGGGACCCGACAGCAGTCCGACGTGCTAGCCGTCGCGCGCGAGCAGGTGCTTGAGCGTGGTGCGGGACTGTCGCAAGCGCAGGTGCTCGATGTTCTGCGGCTGGGCGAGGACCGACTGGAGGAGCTGCTGGCGCTGGCGCACCAGGTGCGGATGCGCTGGTGCGGCCCGGAGGTCGAGGTCGAGGGCATCGTCAGCGTCAAGACCGGAGGCTGCCCGGAGGACTGCCACTTCTGCTCGCAGTCCGGGCAGTTCAGCTCCCCGGTGCGCTCGGTCTGGCTAGACATCCCTGGGCTGGTGGAGGCCGCCAAGCAGACTGCCGCCACCGGCGCGACCGAGTTCTGCATCGTTGCTGCGGTACGCGGACCGGACCAGCGGCTGCTGAACCAGGTGCGCGCAGGCATCGAGGCCATCCGGGCCGAGCCGGCGACCGCGGAGATCAACATCGCCTGCTCGCTGGGCATGCTCACCCAGGCGCAGGTGGACGAGTTGGCCGCGATGGGCGTGCACCGCTACAACCACAACCTGGAGACCGCGCGCTCACACTTCCCGAATGTGGTCACTACCCACACTTGGGAGGAGCGCTTCGAGACGCTGCAGATGGTGCGGGCGGCCGGGATGGAGGTCTGCTGCGGCGGCATCATCGGGATGGGGGAGTCGGTCGAGCAGCGTGCCGAGTTCGCCGCGCAACTCGCCGCGCTGGAGCCCGACGAGGTCCCGATGAACTTCCTCAACCCGCGGCCGGGCACTCCACTGGAAGAGCAGACTGTGCTGGAGGGCGCCGAGGCGCTCACGACCGTCGCGGCCTTCCGGCTGGCGTTGCCGCGCACGATCCTGCGCTTCGCGGGCGGCCGGGAGATCACCCTGGGCGATCTGGGCGCCCGGCAGGGCATGCTGGGTGGCATCAACGCGATCATCGTCGGCAACTACCTGACGACCCTCGGGCGCCCAGCGGAGCGCGACATCCAGATGCTGGGCGAGCTGCAGATGCCGATCAAGGCCCTGGGAGCGACGTTGTGAACGGCGAGACATGATGAGTGCAGCCTTCTGCGACGGCTGTGGGCGCCCGGTGGGGGAGGGGCAGGCCGAGGAGCCACAGCACCTCACCTGCGCCCGCCGTCGTGAGATGGAACCGCCCCGCTACTGCCCGCATTGCGGGCGCCGGATGGTTGTGCAGGTGACCCCGTCGGGTTGGTCGGCGCGGTGCAGCGCACACGGTGTTGTGCAGCGAAGGTCAGGGCACGGCGCGGCGGACCGTAACTCGGAGCTGGTATGAGCGCTGCGCAGGTCGATGTCCACCACGCTGCCGACCGGGGCGTATCGCCCCCGTTGTCCCCACCTCGCGTGGTGGTCCGCGCCGACCTGCTGCCCGCGTTGCGCGTGCTGTGCGTGGTGGCTGTGCTGGGCCTGCCGCTCGGGTGGTTATGGTCCCGGCTCGCCCCGCCGGAGATCGTCTCCGTGGTCGCGGACCCCAGTGCCGGTCAGATCGGGTTGGTGCCGCTGCTCGGGGAGAGTGAGCACCGCTTCGACGCGATGGCGACCTTCGTGTTGCTCGGGATGGCCGCCGGGGTGCTCACCGGGGCAGCGCTGTGGCTGCTGCGGCAGCGGCGCGGCCCCGTGGTGCTGGTCGCCGCGGTGCTCGGCTCGCTGATTGCTGCGTGGCTCGCGACGCGCTTCGGGTTGTGGCTGGCCGACTGGGGCTACCCGCTGGCCGACCCGCAGCCAGGGGATGTGCTGGCCCGGGCGCCGGTGCTGGAGTCGGCCTGGGTGATCGTCGTGCAGCCCTTCGGCGTCGCGATCGCCTACAGCCTGGTGGTGGCCTGGAACGGCACCGAGGACCTGGAGCGAAGCTCCCCGTGAGTGGCGCAGCTCAGTTGCGTGAGGTCTCCACGGTGAACTGGCTCAGCGGCACTGGCACCGCACGCAGTGCCCGGAGAAACGCCGTCTCCCGCACCAGCAGGCTACGCACCAGACGTAGCCGGTCGGCCGGGCAGCGCCGCTCCAGCAGGGCTTGCCGGTCTTCCAGGGTGAGTAGGCAGTCCGAGGCGAGCAGGTGCGGCAACGCGGCGGCCGCGACATCCTCGGCCGGCTCGTCCCAATCCCCGTGTTGCCAGGCCGTTGCGCAGTACTGCCGGTGGGCTTGCCGGGCGGAGTGGGCCAGCATCGGCAGCATCGTCCGCTGCTCGATGGGCGGGTCGTCGTCCGGTACCCACTCAACGCTGCCGACCAGATAGGGCGCCGAGGTCTCGTTGATGTCGAGCAGCCGGAACCGCTTCTGGCCACGGGTGATGATGTCGAAGCGGCCATCGGGCAGCCGGCGGGCTTCTCGCAGCACCGCGGTGCAGCCGATCTCGTGGAGCTGCTGTTCCGAGTCCGCACTCTCCTGGTGGCCCTGCCGCAGCGCGATCACGCCGAAGCTGCGGCCGGGCACCGCACCGGTCACCAGGTCGACGGTCAGCTGGCGATAGCGCGGCTCGAAGATGTGCAGCGGCAGTGACGCGCCCGGAAGTAGCACGGTGCTCAGCGGAAAGAGCGGGAGCGTCTCGGCCACGACACCACGCTACGACGAGCCTGGAGGATCCGCTGGCTGAAGTGGTTCACCTACGGTGCGCACCTGCAGGGCCGCAGCTGGAGCTTGTCTTACTTCGGGCGGCCGCAGCACGGCGAACGGGTCGGTGACCCGGATGTCACGCTCGGCGAAGCGGTACAGGGCGGCAGGCCGCCCACCGGACGGCCCCGGCGCGGCGGTGCCACCGGTGGGGATCAGCACTCCCCGCCGGGTCAGCACCCGCTGCAGGTTGGTCGCCGACACCCGATGCCCCAGTGCCGCGGAGTACAGCTCCCGCAATCCGGACACGGTGAACTCGGGTGGGGCCAGCGCGAAGCCGAGGTTGGTGTACGAGAGCTTGGCGCGCAGCCGGTTGCGGGCCCGGCGCACGATCGGGCCGTGATCGAAGGCGGTGCTTGGTGCCTCCTGCAGGGCACCAGCCACCGGATGCCAGGCGGTGTCGCCGGGCAGCGAGGGATCAGCCCCGCACGGCACCAGCCCCAGGAACGCGGTGGCCACCGTGCGCCGGCCGGGCATCCGGTCCGGTGCGCTGAATACTTCCAGCTGCTCGACATGAGCCACCTCGCGCAGGTCGACCTTCTCGGCGAGCTGGCGCAGTACCGAGGCCTGCACGTCCTCGGCGTCGCCGAGCCGGCCGCCGGGCAGTGCCCAGCGCCCTGCCTCCGGCTCGAGGCCGCGCCGCCACAGCAACACCTGGAGCTGTCGGTCGCGGACCTGCAGCACGGCGGCCAGCACTTCGTGCACCGCGCGTCCGGCGCTGCTATCATTCACGTTTTCGATTATAAGGCGAAAACCTGGGGCAGTGGCTAGCACTGTGAGGCGGGTGCTGGCGGACGATGAGGAGGCGACATGGCCGCTACTGCGGTACCGGAGCGGACCTTCGCCGGCCATCCCGGGCCGGAGCTGAAACCGGAACCGAACGCAGCCTGGTGGGCGCAGGTCCGCGAGCTCGCCCGGGAGCGAGATGCCGTGCTGCTCGCGCACAACTACCAGGTACCCGAGATTCAGGACGTCGCCGACCACGTGGGTGACTCGCTGGCGCTGTCCCGGATCGCCGCGGACTGCGCCGCGCGCACCATCGTGTTCTGCGGTGTGCACTTCATGGCCGAGACCGCGAAGATCCTGGCGCCGGACAAGACCGTGCTCATCCCGGACGAGCGGGCTGGCTGCTCACTGGCCGACTCGATCGACGCCGATCAGCTGCGGGCCTGGAAGAGCGAGCATCCGGGCGCGGTCGTAGTGTCCTATGTGAACACCACCGCCGAGGTGAAGGCCGAGACCGACATCTGCTGCACCTCGTCCAACGCCGTCGACGTGGTCCACTCGATCCCGGCGGACCGTGCGGTGCTGTTCCTGCCCGACCAGTTCCTCGGCGCGCATGTGCAGCGCGTCACCGGACGGGCGAACCTGCACGTCTGGGCAGGCGAATGCCATGTGCACGCCGGCATCAACGGTCCCGAGCTGGCCGCCAAGGCTGCCGCCGCCCCCGACGCCGAGCTCTACATCCACCCCGAATGCGGCTGCGCCACCAGCGCGCTGTACCTGGCGGGCGAGGGTGCGGTACCCGCCGAGCGGGTCCGGATCCTGTCCACCGGCGGGATGCTCGACGCCGCCCGGGAGGCCGCCGCCCGGCCGGACGGAGCCCGTGAGGTGCTGGTCGCCACCGAGGTCGGCATGCTGCACCAGCTGCGCCGCGCCGCCCCCGCGGTCGACTTCCGCGCAGTGAACGACCGCGCCTCCTGCCGCTATATGAAGATGATCACTCCGAGGGCGCTGCTGCGCTCGCTGCGCGATGGCGTCGATGAGGTGACCGTGCCCACCGAGATCGCCGAGCGGGCCCGCGGCGCGGTGCAGCGCATGATCGCGATCGGCCGCCCGGGCGGCGGCGAATGACGGACCGGGAGGTCACCGCCGATCTGGCCGTGGTCGGTACCGGAGTCGCCGGGCTGACCGCCGCCCTGCGCGCCGCTGAGCTCGGCCTGCGGGTGGTGGTAGTGACCAAGGCCGCGGTCGAGGACGGCAACACCCGGTGGGCGCAGGGTGGGGTGGCCGTGGTGCTGCCGAGCACCGGCGACAGCGTGGAGGCACATGTAGCCGACACGCTGGCCGCCGGCGCCGGGCTCTGCGACGAGGTCGCCACCCACCGCATCCTGGCCGCCGGCCCGGCCGCGGTCCGGGCGTTGCGCGAGCGGGGTGCGGTCTTCGATGCCGGACGTGGCCGCCTGGAACGCAGCCGGGAGGGCGGGCACCGTGCGTTCCGGGTGATCCACGCTGGTGGTGACGCCACCGGGGCGGAGATCGAGCGGGTGCTGGCCGCGGCGGCCCGGGGCGGGCGGCTGCCGTTGCTGGAGCGCCACTCGGTCATCGATGTGCTGTCCGATGAGACCGGCCGGGTGGCCGGGTTGGCGCTGCTCGGCGGTGACGGCCGCAGTGTGCTGCGCACCAGGGCGGTGCTGCTGGCCACCGGCGGGATCGGCCAGCTCTACGCCGTGAGCACCAACCCCGAGGTCGCCACCGGTGATGGGCTGGCACTGGCGTTGCGTGCCGGCGCGGTCGCCGCCGACCTGGAGTTCGTGCAGTTCCACCCGACGGCGCTGCACGCCGGCGTGGGCTCGCGGGGCCGACGGCCACTGGTCACCGAAGCGGTCCGTGGGGAGGGCGCAGTGCTGCTGGACATCACCGGCCGGCCGGTGATGGCAGGCGCGCACCCCCTCGGCGATCTCGCCCCGCGGGACGCGGTAGCCGCCGCGATCACCCGCCGGCTGGCCGCAACAGGTGCCGATCACGTGCTGCTCGACGCCACCCACCTCGGCAGCGCAGGATTCCGCCGTCGCTTCCCGACGGTGCACCGGGCCTGCATGGTCGCCGGAGTGGACCCGGGCCGCCAGCCGATCCCGGTGGCCCCGGCGGCGCACTACCTGTGCGGTGGGGTGGTCACCGACGGCTGCGGCCGGACCACCGTGCCCGGGCTCTACGCCGCAGGTGAGGTGGCCCGGACCGGCTTGCACGGGGCCAACCGGCTGGCCTCGAACAGCCTCCTGGAGGGCCTCGTGATGGGCTCGCGAGCCGCCGAGGCAGTGGCCGCGGACCTCGTGACGGCTCTGCCGCCGGGCCCGCCACTACCTACCTGCCAGCTGCGTCCGGTGGCCGATCGGGGCGCGCTGCAGCGGGCGATGAGCACCCACGCCAGCCTCGGCCGGGATGCCGACGGGCTGGCCGCCGCAGCGGCGGTCGCGGGCGCCACCACCCGGCAGCCGTTGCGCACCGCGGCCGACGCCGAGAATGCCGGGCTCACACTGGCCGCGGCAGCGCTACTCACCGCAGCCGCGGCCCGTACCGAGACCCGCGGCTGCCACCTGCGCACCGACTATCCGCGCAGCTCGCCGGAGTGGCGACGCAGCATCACCGTGACGCTCAACGACGCGGGCACCCCGGTTCCTGCTGAGCTGGTGCGAGTCGGGGGAGCCGCGTGACCTCTGCGGCGGTGGGGGCGGAGCTGTCCGCCGCGGGCCTCGATCCCGGCGAGGTCCACCGGGTCATCATGACCGCGCTGGAGGAGGACCTGCGCTATGGCCCGGATGCCACCACTGCGGCCTGCGTCCCGGCTGGCGCCGTCGCGGTCGCCACGGTCTCACCACGCAGTTCCGGTACGTTGGCTGGGTTACCGGTATTCCTCGGCGTGCTCGACGAGGTGCTCGGGGCTGGCGGGTACGAGGTCATCGCCCGGCGCGAGGACGGTGCGCGGCTTGCTGCTGGCGATGTCGCGCTCGCCGTGCGCGTCCCGGTGGCTGGCCTGCTCACCGCCGAGCGCACCGCGCTCAACCTGCTCTGCCACCTGTCCGGGGTGGCCACCGCCACCGCTGCGTGGGTGGATGCGGTGGCCGGTACCGGCGCGGTGATCCGGGATTCCCGTAAAACCCTGCCTGGTTTGCGGGCGCTGCAGAAGTACGCGGTGCGCTGCGGCGGGGGGGTCAACCACCGGATGGGTCTCGGGGACGCTGTGCTGGTCAAGGACAACCACGTGGCTGCCGCCGGATCTGTGACGGCGGCCATCGCGGCCGTCCGGGCCCGCGCCCCCCAGCTGCCGTGCGAGGTGGAGGTCGGCACCCTCGACGAGCTGGACGAGGCGCTGGCCGCCGGCGTACCGCTGGTGCTGCTGGACAACATGACGGTGCCGCAGTGCGCCGAAGCCGTCCGCCGCGCCGCAGGCTCGGGCACCGAGCTGGAGGCGTCCGGAGGCTTGACGCTCGACGTCGCCCGGGAGTATGCGCAGACCGGCGTGTGTTATCTCGCGGTGGGTGCCCTCACCCATTCCGCTCCTGCCCTTGACCTCGGGCTGGACTTTCGTTGAGTGTCCCTGTGCCTACCGATCATCTACTTGATTCCGACAACCATCGAGTCGGGCCCCACGAGATGCTCGACGTAGCTTTCGCGAAAGCCCGCCTCCTGCATCCAGGCACGGCAATCGGCACCCGTGTAGTCAAATCCTCCGGGCGTCTCGATCAGCATATTGAGGCTCATCAGCAGGCCGAACGCGTTGCTGCGCCGTTCGTCGTCGATGATCGCCTCGTAGACGATCAGCGCGCCGCCCTCGGGCAGGGCATCGTATGCCTTTTGCAGCAACAGGCGCTTTTGATTGATATCCCAGTCGTGCAGAACATGCCCCATGACGAGCACATCCGCCGTGGGCAGTGGATCGGTGAAGAAGTCACCGGCGGTGAAGCTCAGCCGCTCAGCGAGCCCGAAGTTCGCGACGTAAGTATCGAAGACCGGTCCCATCGGGGGCAGGTCGAAGCCGCTGCCCGTGATGTGCTCGTGTGCCAGCGCGATCTGCACCGGCAAGGCCCCTTCGGCGCAGCCGATGTCGATCAGACTGCTGTGCTCCTGCCAGGGAAACTTGGCCGCAATCGCCCGCGCGGTCTCGGCGCTGATCCCGCTCATCGCGCGTGCCAACTGTGCCAGCTTCGCGGGGTCGCTATAGAGTACCTCGAAGAGGTCTTCGCCGTCCTTGACCTCATTTTGCTGCTGACCGGTTCGCAGAGCCTCCGTCAGCGACCCCCAGAGGCCGTATTCACGCGCGTTCATCATCTCCAGCAAGCCGCCGATGTAGGATGGCTTGGCCCGGTCGAGGAACGCCTCGGTCTCAGGGGTGTTGGCGTAGCGGCCGCCCTCGCGCTCGAGCATGCCCAGCGCGACCAGCGCGTCAAAGAAGTCCGTCGCGCTCCGCCGGTGCAGACCCAAGCGCTCGCGCAGCGTCTCGCCATCGAGCGTGCCAGCGCTCGCTAGCTCAGAGAAGACCCCCAGCTCGACGGCGCTTAGTAATGTCTTTGAGCCCCAGAACCCCAACCCGAGCTGAAAAATCGCGGTGGGAGACACCTGAGTCTGGTGCTTGATCCCCAATGATTGTGCTTCGCTCATCATGCACCCCCAATTACCTTGAGAAACGAATCTGCTGCCCAACCCTACGAGACCACCGCGAATCGTGCAGCCTCAACGGAGGTGCGCAGCAGCTCGGCAGCTTCGGAGGCAGGAGAGCAGTACCAAGGACCCGCGTGCGGAACAGATCCCACTTGACCAGGGTATTCACGGTGGGAGCTGATCTTGGACAGTCCGGTCAGCGCTGCTCGGCGAGAGCTCCCTTAGGGGAGCGTGACACACGGCACGCAGTCTGCGGAGCGCAGTAGCAGGTCCACCGCGGCGTCGTTGCGTTCGGTCTCGCGCTTGACCTCGGTGTCCGGCGGGTAGAAGCCGCCCTGCAGCTCGCTGGCCGGGTACATCTCGAAGGTGAAGGACCAGATGCGGTGCTCCGCCCACATCCAGTCGCTGATCAAACCGTCGGCGATGTAGAGGTCGCTGGACTGCTGGGGGGTGTAGTCGTTGGTGGCGGCCATCGCCTCGCCCAGCGAGCGGAATGCTGCCGCGTCGGCGGCGTCGAGGCCCGGGTCGGTGTCGCCGGTGGTGTAGCCGTAGGGCCAGAGCACCAGCTCGGAGAAGGTGTGGAAGTCGATGTGCGCGGTGATCTGCTGCTCGCCACCGACCATCCGGCTGTTCACCCAGTCCCGCAGCTGCGCGGTCTCGGGCGCGGAGAACGGGGCGTTACCGCGATAGATGTCGGAGGCAGGGTCGGCACTGGACCCGCCACAGCAGCCCCATTCGGTGCCCCAGTTGCGGTTGAGGTCGGTGCCGATCTCGCTGGTTCCCGGGTTCGGCTGCCGGTTCTTGCGCCAGAACGCGAAGGCGCCGCTGGCGATGTCGTACTCGGCGCCGTCCGGATTGGTCATCGGCATCACCCAGATCTCCCGGGAGTCCAGCAGTTCGGTGACCGCCGGATCCGTGCCATAGCCATCGGCCAGCCGCTGCACGATGTGCAGGCACATCTCGACGGTGAGGTGCTCGCGGGCGTGCTGCGCGCAGGTGAACAGCACTTCCGGTTCGTCCTCGTCGGTGCGCACCGCGTCGCTGATCTTCACCAGCGGCAGCGTGCGGCCCTCGAAGGACTGGCCGTAGCTGGAGAGGGACACCACATCGGGGTGCTGCTGCGCGAGCGTGCTCAGCTCGGCGGTGAGCTCGTCGTAGGTGCGGTAGCCGGTGAACCCGGGTGGGAAGTCGCCCGGCTGCGACCGCGGCAGCGTGGGCAGCGGGAGCGGGATCAGCTGCACCCCGCTGGCCCGCAGCCGATCGGCCTCCTCGGGTGTCGCGCGGACCTCGAGATAGTCGGGCCCGCCACCGAGCACGTCCACGCCCTGACGTGCCACCGCGGTGCGCGCAGCGGGGGTGTCCAGCCCTTCCACCCGGTAGACCGACTCCGTTTCGGGCTCGGGTCCGGGCTGCAGCGGCGCGGCCGCGGTCGCGGAGAGCGGGACAGCGAGCGCAACCATCGCCAGCGCGGCGATCACGGCGACACGGCGTACGGGCATTGGGACTCCCCCTCGTTCGAGCACGACCTGCTGCATCCTGGCTGTGCAGTGCGGCGTTGGCAAGGGACCTTCCGTGCGCGCAGCTGGGTCCACTAACTGGCTATTGCCTCTATTTTGCGACTGTGCCTAAAGTTGCCCTATGTCACCGTTCACTCCTCGGAGCGTCCCCGTCGCGGTCTGTGCACTCGCGGCGTTGGTTGCCTGCAGTGCACCGTCGAGCACGTCGGCGGCGCCGGCCGATGAGCTGGTGCTCGCCGACGGCTACGAGCCGGAAAGTCTGCATCCGCTGCTCGGCTACGGCACCGAGGGCGCGTCGAGGATCTTCGACGGCCTGGTCGCACACGACGCCGACCGGCGGCTGCAACCCGCGCTGGCCAGCGAGGTGCCCCGTCCCTCGGCCGATGGCCGGTCCTGGACGGTGCGGCTACGAGACGGGGTGACGTTTCACGATGGGTCGAGCTTCGAGGCCGCCGACGTGGTCGCCACGTACCGCGCGCTGCTCGATCCGGCCACCGCGTCCACCGAGACGACCACCTTCTCGATGGTCGCCGGGGTGCGGGAGGTCGACCCGCGCACGGTGCGCTTCGACCTCGCGTTCCCCTATGCCGCGTTCCCGCACCGCTTGACCCTCGGCGTGTTGCCCAGCGAGGCGCTGGCCGAGCCGGGACCCGCCGAGAAGTCCGCGTTGAACAGCGCGCCGATCGGCACCGGCCCCTATCGGGTGAGTGAATGGCGTAAGGGCGAGCGGCTGGTGTTCGAGGCCAACGAGTCCTACTGGGACGGTGCACCGGAGATCAGCCGGATCACGATCGTGTTCGCCACCGACGACAACACCCGCGCGCAGCGGATGACCGCAGGCGAGTTCGACGGCACCGTGCTGCCACCCGGGCTGGCCCATACCTTCGACGGCCGCGACGGCTACTCGGTGATCAGCCACCGCAGTGCGGACTACCGGACGATCATGCTGCACCGCCTGGCGCCAGGGTGGCTGGCTGGACCGGGCAGGCACCCCGCGTGGCCGGGGGGCGGTCGCCCGCAGCCGGGTGCGGCTGTTCGGGTCGTTGGGCACGTTGGTGGTGCTGGTGGCGGCTGCGCTGCTGGTGCCCTGGCTGGCCGGAGTGGACGACCGCACTGTCGACTATGCCGCGGTCCGGCGCCCGCCCAGCACCGCGCATCCGTTCGGCACCGACGAGGCCGGGCGCGATCTGCTGATCCGCTCGCTGGCCGGACTGCGGATCTCGCTGCTGGTGGCGGCGGTCTGCGCGGTGGTCTCGACCCTGTTGGGCACGGTGCTCGGCGCGGTGTCCGGGCTAGCCGGAGGCTGGACCGACCGGCTGCTCATGCGGCTGGTGGACGCGGTGAACGCGGTGCCGCACCTGCTGCTGGGGATCGTGATCGTCGCGCTGTACCGGGGCAGCGTGCTCGCGGTGATCGCGTCCATCGCGCTCACCCACTGGACGTCGGTGGCCCGCATCGTGCGCGGCGAGGTCCTGTCGCTGCGGGACCGCCCGTTCGTGGACGCCGCGGTATCCGGTGGCGCTGGGCGGCGCCGGGTGCTGCGCCGTCATCTGCTGCCCGCGGTGGTGCCCCAGGCGGCGCTGTGTGCGGTGCTGATCCTGCTGCACGCGGTGGGGCACGAGACCGCGCTGAGTTTCCTCGGCCTCGGCCTGCCCGCGCACCTGGCGAGCATCGGCAACATCCTCGGCGACGGGAGGGACGCGGTGTTGGTCGGTTCCTGGTGGATCGTGCTGCTGCCCTCGGCGCTGCTGGTCGCGGTGGCGCTGGCGGTGGCCGGCCTGGGCGGATCCTGGCGGGACCGGATGGTGCCCCGGCGGCGCTCGGAGCTGGCCCTGTGACCGGGGCCTCGCTGGCGCCTGCCCGAGCAGCTGCAGGGCCGGGCGAGCCGTCACCGGTGCTGGACGTGCAGCGGCTCTCGGTGCGTTTCCTGCTCGGCCGCGGCGGGCGGCGGGGGATCGTGCAGGCCGTCACCGAGGTGGATCTCGTGCTGCGGCCGGGACGAGTCCTGGTGCTGGTGGGGAGAGCGGGTGTGGCAAGTCGGTACTGGCCTCCGCGCTGCTCGGCCTGCTGCCCTCGAACGCGCAGGTGCGCGGCAGCGCGATGCTGGCCGTGCCGGGTGCTGCGGAGCGGGACCTGCTGGCCGCCCCGGAGCGGGAGCTGGCGGGCCGGGTGCGGGGCCGGGCGGTCGGGCTGGTCCCGCAGTCCGCGGCCAGCCACCTCACCCCCGTGCGCACCGCCGGCGCGCAGCTCACCGAGGTAGTGCGGACGCTGCGGCCACGCTGCGACGTCGAGGAGGCGGTGGCCGGGCTGGCCGAGCGCGTCGGCCTGCCGGCTGCCGCGTTGGACCGCTACCCGCACGAGCTCTCCGGCGGGATGGCCCAGCGCGTCGGGGTGGCGCTGGCGCTGGCCGGTGACCCCGCCGTGGTGCTTGCCGACGAGCCCACCACCGGGCTGGATCGCCCGCTGGTGGACCGGACCGTCGATCTCCTGGCCGGGCTGGCCGCTGCGGAGGGCCGTGCGGTGCTGATGATCACCCATGATCTGCGGGCGGCGCGGCGGATCGCCACCGACGTCGTCGTGATGTACGCCAGCAGGCTGGTCGAGGTCGGCCCGGCCGACGCCGTGTTCGGCGAGCCCCTGCACCCCTACACCGCTGGGTTGATCGGTGCCCTGCCCAGTGGTGGCTTCCGGCCGATACCCGGGCACCCTCCGGAACTCACCGCGCTGCCCGCCGGATGCGGCTTCCGGCCCCGCTGCGTCGTGAGCCCCGACGGCCAGTGCCGCGACGACCCCACGCTGGTGCGCTACGGCGAGCGGCTGGTGGCCTGCCGGCGGCTGCCGTGCTGAGCGCATCCGGGGTGGAGGTCGGCTACCGCCGTGGCGAACCAGTGCTCGACGGTGTCGACCTGCAGATCGAGTCGGGTGAGACGGTCGGGCTAGCCGGCCCCAGCGGGTGCGGCAAGTCCACCCTGGCCCGGGTTCTGGCGCTACTGCTGGAGCCGTGGCGCGGCACCGTATCGCTGGACGGGCACCCGGTCATCGCGTTCCGCTACGCCGCCCCAGTGGCCGCCCGGACCGCGATCGGCCTGGTGTTCCAGCAGCCGCGGCTGGCCGTGGACCCGCGCAGCACGCTGCGCCAGGTGATCGCCGAACCGCTGCACGCCACCGGCCGGTCCGCCCAGGCGCCCGCCGCTGCCGCCGAGCTTGCCGAGCGGGTGGGGCTGACCCCCGAACTGCTCGACCGGGCCCCGCACGAGGTCAGCGACGGCCAGTTGCAGCGGGCCTGCCTGGCCCGGGCACTGGTGCTGGCGCCGCGCTACCTGCTCTGCGACGAGATGACCGCCATGGTCGACGCCTCCACCACGGCTGCCCTGGTCGGTGCGGTGCGCGACGAGGTCGCCCAGCGGCGGCTCGGCGTGCTGGCGATCAGCCACGACGAGGAACTGCTCGGGGTCTGGGCGGATCGTGCGGTGAGTCTGTAACCCGGTTACACCCGCACGACTCCGGATGCGCTGCCGAGGACGAAGTCGTTGTCGTGTGGAACGGCAATTCTGGAAGGAAACTTGCAATGCATCCAGTGCAGCGAACCACCTACGCGTTAGGTGATGGTCGACTGGTGGGCCCGGCGTGTCGCACGCCGGGCCCACCAGTCCCGTCTGTAGCCTCCTCGCGACCAGCCTCTACTGTCGCTATCCGCGAGGACTCATGCAGCAGCGCAGCGCCTGGGAAGACCTGCCTGCGGACACCCGCACCGCGATCCAGGCGCGAACCGGGCCGATCGAACAAGCGTGCACCGTGTCGGAAGGAACGAACTCCGCACTCGCTGCGGTTCTGCACGCCACATGCGGGCGGGTATTCGTTAAAGGCATCCGTACTGATCACCCCGGCGTGGTCGCCCAACAGCGTGAGATGACGATCAACTCGCACGTGCGCACGTTGACGCCTGCGGTCATGTGGCACCTCGACGACGTCGCTGGGTGGAATGTCCTCGGCTTCGAGCACATCGATGGGCGTCACCCCGATTACGGCCCCGGAGCGGCCGACCTGCCGATCGTGGTCGATGTCGTGCAAGCGCTCGGCGCGATCCCATGCCCTGACGTACCTGTCAAGGACGCGGGCAAGCGCTGGGTGTCCTATCTCGACCAGCCCACCGCGGTCGAGTTGTTCGTGGGCGACACGCTGCTACACACCGACTACAACCCGGAGAACATCCTCATCACCCCGGACGGGACGGCACGCCTGATCGACTGGGCGTGGCCGACCCGCGGCGCCGGGTGGATCGATCCCTGTTGTCTGCTCATCCGCTTAATCGCCGCCGGGCACACCGTCCACCAGGCCGAGACCTGGGTGCAGCGCACCTGGGCATGGCACACCGCCCCCGCGGGCGCACTCGACACGTTCACGCTCGCCAGTGCCCGCCTCTGGAAGGAGATCGCCGACAACGACCCGCAACCCTGGAAACAGCGCATGGCGGCCGCCGCGCGAATGGGCCGATGCACGCATGGCGCCGGTGGGCACCTGACGGGCACACTCGTTGCCGCTGATCTGGGAGATGAGGAGAGATGACGTGCACGTCACGGCCACCACCGGAGGGGGCGATCTGACCCGGCGGAACAAGAACGAGGATGCGGCCACCTCCAACCTGATCGTCAGGCAGCTAGCCCGATAGGCTCCCGAAGGGATGCAACGGGGCTGGGCGGATATTTGACGTGTGTTTGCCCTCAGTGGATCGCGCCCCTGCATAGGGGCATAAGGAGGTGTCGTGGCAGGGGACTCGGCAACCGGCGAGCCTGAGTGGGTGGGTCTTGCCCGGCTGCTGGCGGAGGAGATCAGGAAGCGGCGTAAGGCCGAGGGGTTGAGTCATCCCCGGCTCGCGGAGC
>JBOHGM010000004.1:0-81859 GCA_050699435.1 Pseudonocardiaceae bacterium
CCGGGCGCGCAGGTCGGGCGGGCTGGCTCGGAGTTCGTCGATGGTGATCAGTTGTTCGCCGAATGCCTCGATCATGCGGGCGATTCCGGCGCTGGCCTTGGCCAGCGCGGTGTCCAGGCGGGTGCGCTGCCGGGTGGTGGGGTCGGTGGTGCGCGCGGATTCCAGGCGCTTGTCGATCTCGGAGCGGATCAGGGTCGGGTCGGTGAGCAGTCCGGTGATGTGGTCCCAGACCACGGTGTCGAGGTAGTCGGCGCGAACCGGTTTGTTGGCGCAGACCCGCCCGCCTTCATAGCGGTAGTCATCCGAGCCCAAGCAGCGGTAGTAGTAGATCTTCTTGTTCGTGGTCCGGGTCGAGGTCCGGTAGTAGCCGTATCCGCACCCCCGCGCAGGCGGCCAAGCCCTGGAGTAGGGACGGGGTCGTGCTGTTGCGGGAGGCGTAACGCTTGTTGTCGGCCAGCCGGGCCGCGACCCGCTCGAATGTCTCGACCGAGACGATGGCCGGCACGGCGATCTCGACCCACTCGGTGCGGGGCCGGTCGACGGTCTTGGACGCCCGGGGTGTGCTGCGCCCTTCGAGTCGTGCTCTGCGGTTGAGTCCCGGCGACTCGTTGATCACCATGGTCTTGCCGAACACGGCCTTACCGGCGTAGGCGGGGTTGCGCAGCATGCCCCAGAGCACTGAGCGGTCCCAGCGGGATTTGCCGGTGCGAGTCGCCACAGCTTTGGTCGGTGAGCCAGCGGGTCAGATCGGCGATGGAGGCGCCGTCGTCGGCGTAGCGGCGGAACAGTTCGGCGACCAGGGTCGCCTCGTGCTCGACGATCTCGTAGCCGGCTCCGGCGTGGTCGTTCTTGCGGACATACCGGTAACCGTAGGGGGCGCCGGACAGTACGTTGACCGACCCCGTGCGGGCGCGGTGGGCCTTGCCGCGTCGATAGCGTTCCAGGATCTGCGCTTTCTCGTATTCGGCGAACATGCCCTGGAACTGCACCAGCAGCTGGTCTTCGGGGCTGTCGCCGCGCGGTCCCTTGATGAACTCCACCCGGGTGCCGGCCCGGGCGAACTCCTCGATCAGAAAGCCCTGATAGGCGAACTTGCGGGCCAGCCGGTCCGGTGAGTAGCACAGCACCACGTCGACACCGACCCCGGCGACTACGTCACGCAACCGTTCCAAGGCGGGACGGACCAGGGTGGCTCCCGAGTGCCCCTCGTCTTCGAACACCCACTCTTCGGGCAGCTCAACCCCCAGCTGCCCGGCGTGGGCGCGCAGCGCCGCGGTCTGCGACGCGATCGTCTCGTCCTTCTTCTCCCCGGGCCCAGGACACCCGGGCGTAGATCGCCGCGCTCGCCCGTGCCCTCCACCCGCCGGTAACCCAGCGTCACCTCGAAGCAGAAGTTGCCCAGTGCGTTGGGGGCGTATCATCGCCACCCTGCGATACCACCTGATCTGTGTCCCCGCCCGCCTGATCCGCCACGCCCAGCTCATCCTGCGCCTGCTACCCGACCACCAACTACTCACCGAGATCCTCCCTCTACCGCGGCAGGGCCGCGACGTAGCGAGCCATGTCATTGGTGGTGGAGTAAGCGTGGAGTAAGCGCAGGCGGCTCCCGCCGTCACCATCTCGCGGTCGGGGGCTTCTCTGGCGCGACCGGAGCGCAGGGATGTATCCCGTCGCGAGGTGTGACGTGACCAGTGCGGATCGGACGAGGTCGGTGTCG
Source organism: Pseudonocardiaceae bacterium (assembly GCA_050699435.1). Taxonomy (GTDB): domain Bacteria; phylum Actinomycetota; class Actinomycetes; order Mycobacteriales; family Pseudonocardiaceae. The sequence continues at coordinate 1,718 of JBOHGM010000004.1, forward strand.
GTCATACCGAGGGACTCGAAGGTGTGCTCGCGAAGGTAGCGGTCGAAGGACTTCCCACTGGCGTCTTCGACGATCTGGCCGAGCGTGGCGAACCCGTGGTTGGTGTACGTCCACCGGGTACCCGGCTCGACGTCGGGGCGCAGACCCCGCCGGTAGTATTCGGCCAGGGACGGCACTGGCGATCCCACCGGCACGCTCTCGCCGAAGTCCCGACCGCCGCAGGCCCCAGGGGGCAGCACCTCGCCGATTCCGGCGGTGTGGGTCAGCAGATGTCGCACGGTCGCGGGCCGGAAGCTGGCCTTCGCGGGAACCAGCCGGTAGGCGCGCAGGTAGTCGTTGGCGGGAGCGTCGAGGTCGATGAGCCCGTGCTCCACAGCTGCATCACGGCAATCGCCGTGAAGGTCTGGGTGATGGAGGCGATCCGAAAGCCGGTATCCTCGGTGGCAGGGATGTTCGACGCAGGTCAGCGACACCGTGTCCGTGGAAGAATTTCGAGGGATCCGTTGTGCACCACCCCCACCGCCAGACCGACGGCGGGCCAGCGGTTGAGGATCTTGCCGACTCTGGCCTTCATCTCGCGCTCATCGGCCGCGGGCATAGCTTCTCCTTCACTCGGTTGGCGAGACGGCCCGCGCCGACTCCTGACGGGCGCGGGTGAAGTAGGCGACCGACCCGTGCCGGGGGTCGAACGTCCCTGGCCCGCACCGGCGGGGGCCGAGGCTCGTCGGCAAACGAGGGGTGATTCCGATGGAAAGGCTGACCGCTGTTCGTGGTTTTCGACGTCACCCCGACGCGGTCTGGGATACTGTTTTTGTCACAACAGCGCGGCACCCTGTCGCACGGGAGGTAAGACGGGAGTGTAGGGGATGCTGTATATCGCTTTCCTGCGCGGCATGAACGTGCCGGGCCGATCGGTCAAGATGGAACATCTGCGCGGGCTGTTCGCAGAACTCGGGTTCGACAATGTCCGTAGTTATATCCAGAGTGGAAACGTATTCTTCGAAACTGCGGACCTCGATCACGATTCACTTGCATACAAGATCAGAAAGCATCTGCGACAGGCATTGGGTTACGACATAGCGGTCTGCTTGCGGACGATCTCTGAGCTGGAGCACATCATCGAGCTCGACCCATTCAAAGGTATTGAGATCAAATCCGACATGCGGACCTGTGTGGTATTCACGACGAAAAAAATTCGAGCTGACCTCGAACTGCCGCTACGGTCGCCGAAGCACGACATAGAAATTGTGCACACAACCGAATATGAGGCTTTCGTGGTGTGGTACCTGATAGGTGGGAAATCTCCCGCAGCCAAGGGCTTTCAGGAGCGAATCCTCGGGCGCGATGCGACAACCCGGTACTTCGACACGACTTGCAAGATACTAACGGCGGCCAAAGAATTCTGACGTGCGACACGTCTCTCGTCGGCGACTCCAACGATCGATGCACCCTGCCGCCGACGAGAGACGTCATGCGTATGCTGCCCAGGTTGGTCAGGCTCCCTCCCTCGCGACTTCTGGTTCTTTCTGTACGGCGCCTGTCTGCTGCTTGGCGCCGGCCGCCTTGGGGCTATGGCGGGGTGCTATCTCCTTAAGGAACAATGTTGCCACCAGGCCGATCGCCACGATCACCGCATCAACTATGAACATCTGCTGCAACGCGCCGACCAGTATCTCAGGCGGTACCGAACCACCACCGGCTTGGACGTCGCCGCCGACGCGCAGCGACATGACCGAACCCAGCACGGCCAGCGACACTGGGCCGGCAAGCATCCGCCAGAACTGTACCTGGCTGGTGCCCACGCCCATCATCGACATGGGAACCGCGCTCTGCACAACCACCGTCGCCATCGGAAATACGATGCCGATACCGATACCGATACCGATACCGATCATCGCAATTATGGGGATTGTCTCGCTGCTGCTGACGTCAACTTGTGAAAGCAGCAGCAAACCGGCGACCATGAGGGCGAACGAGGCGGTGTCCTGCTCGCAGCCCTCCCACGCCACATACGTCGGGGACAGCTGTACGGCGGGCACACCCCATCGCACGGCGGCGACCCGCCCCGCGAAGCCACCGATGTCGTAGAGCACCGCGTCGGGGGGCTCGACACGATCCAGCAGCGGCCCGAGCACGGAGATCGCCTCGTCGAGGAACAGCTGCATCGCCGCCCCGATATCGTCGGGTCAGCTGGCGGTACTGTCCGGCAGCAACGAGGGATGGGCGACCACCTCGGCCGGTCGGCGCCACGAGCTCGGCGAGGCGTTCACCGACGACGGAGCTGACGCGATGCCCACGCGACACCAGCTCGGAGATGAGCGCAAAGGCCCGGGTAGACGTGACTGGGCGCCGTCACGCCGGCCAGCACAAGATGCATCCGAGAAGCCTCCCTGAGGATGACGACGATCATCAACCGAATGCCAGGGCGGTACGGATGATCTTCCTGGAGCAGACCGAGCGGCATCAGGCCGCCCGGGCGGAGTGAACCAAACGGTTCCCAGGCACGTCGTACGTGCGGGGGCAGGTACAGGTCATCCCATATCGGACGAGGGCGGCTCCGTCAATCAGCGTGCACACGTCGTCGAGCGAGCCCTCACGGAGCACGACTTCACACAGTCGCGCTCGGCGCCGGTCATCGTCCACGCGCCACTCGACCACCTCGGGATTCGGGCCGCTCCAGTACAGCCGCAAGGGCAGCCGCACCGCGCCGGTGGTGGGACCGCGTAGTTCGTCCAGCGAATACGGCAGCTCGATGTCCCGGATCCCAACCGGGACGTGCCATCAGAATCCGGTCTAGCCACGCGACCAGGATAAGCCGTCCGCTTTACGCTCGGAGGCATCGGTCGTCGGTCAGCGCCTCAGCCCCTGCAGCGGGCTGGAAGAGCTGGCCGAAGCGGTGCAACGGTGATCTGTATACGGACGTTTCTCCAGTCGCCCGCGGTGCACCGGTTGAACCACTGATCGGTTAGGGACTTCGCCGGATTTCCTTGCCGGCCTCAGAACACGCCCGACGCGTTGGTTTTGCTCTTCGCCTCGGGCGGCGACGTGCCACCGTCGTCGTCCAGGAATCCGCCTGACTGGTGGCGCCAGAGCGTGGCGTAGGTGCCCTTTATCTGCAGCAGCTCGTCGTGGGTGCCCTGCTCGACGATCCGGCCGCGGTCGAGGACGACGAGCTGATCCATTCGCACGACAGTGCTGAGCCGATGAGCCACCACGAGCGCGGTCCGGCCGTCCATGAGCTGCCACAGAGCTTGTTGGATGAGCATCTCGCTTTCCGAGTCCAGCGCGCTGGTCGCCTCGTCGAGCAGCAGGATCGGCGCATCGCGCAGGATGGCGCGGGCGAGCGCGACCCGCTGGCGCTGGCCGCCGGACAGCTTGATCCCCCGTTCCCCGACCAGGGTGGCGAACCCGTCGGGCAGGGCCTCGGCGAACTCGGTGACGTGGGCCGCTTGAGCGGCGCGGTGGACCTCTGCGTCGCTGGCGCCCGGCCTCGCGAACGCGATGTTGTCGCGCAGCGTCCGGTGGAACATGGCCGGGTCTTGTGGCACGTAGGCGATCAGACTGCGCAGGTCTGCCTGGCGCAGCCGGGAAATGTCCTGACCTCCGACGCGGATGCAGCCTTCGTCAATGTCCATCAACCGCAACATCAGCCGGATGAGGGTGCTCTTCCCGCCACCGGAGCGGCCGACCAGACCGATCTTGGTGCCGCTCGGGACGGTCAGGTCGAGGCTGTTGAACAGCGGCGGTGCGCCGGCGTGGGCATAGCTCACCTGCTTGAAGCAGATGTCCGCTGTCGTGGGCCGCAGCGGCTCCGGCGCGACCGGATCGAGCACCGTCGGCGGGGTGAGCAGCAGTTCGGTGAATTGGGCGGCTTCGGTCAGGCAGCTCTCCAACCGCCGATAGATCTGGTTGAACTCGAACATGATCCGTGTCGCGTTCGAGTAGTAAACGAAGGTCACCACGATCGCTTCCACACCGAGCTGTCCGCCGCTGAGGCTGACGGCGAGAAGCAGGCCGAGTGCGTTGGTGAGCACGGACATCGGCGCGACCAGGGTGTCGATGCGGAGGTTGGCGTAGTCCCAGGATCGGATGGCGAGAACCCGCTGTTCGGCGACGCGTGTCCTGTGCTCGGCGGCCTCGCAATCCTCAGCGGCGAAGGCTCGCACCGTCTCCATGTTCATCAGGCTGTCCGCGACGTGGCCGGACACCCGTGCGATGGCGGCCTCCCGCTGGTCGACGAGTGCCTGGCGGCGACGGATAAGCGGCGCGATGACCAGCCCGGTGACCACGATGAGGCCGAGCAGAACGACGACGAGCAGCGGCTCGTAGTGCCAGAGGACCACCGACGCGAACGCCAGTGGCACGAGGTTGGCGACGACGGAGAACGCGAGCGTGTCGACGAACAGCTCGAACCGCGCGGCAAAGCTCAGCACGCGCTTGGTCAACGAACCGGCGAAGTTGTCGTGGAAGAAAGCCGCATCCTTGGCCAGCAGCTCGTTCATGCCGACCACGTACAGGTGCTCGATCCCGCGGCCGTCCGTGCGGTTCATGCAGTGCACGCCGACCCGCCACAGGACCTCCGCCAGGAGCATCAGGGCGGCGAAGCCGAGCACGTAGGGCAGCACCGTCGCAGCGGCGGTGTCCGCACCGCCGGCGAGGCGGCCCGCGAGCTGGGCAACGATCAGCGGAGCGAGGTAGAACAGGCAGGTGTTTCCCAGCGCCGGCAACAACAGCGCAGGTAGGGCGACCCGTCGGTGGCGGGAGAGCTCACGGCCGTAGTAGCGCAGTGCCAGCAACACCGCCGTCTTGCGCGTGGGCGAACCACGGCGCGACGCCTCCGTGTCGCCGCGTGATTCGGGCGCAGCCATCCGTCCCTCCCAAACACCTCCGAGCAGTCGCCCGTCGATGCTGCCGCAGGGGGCACGGTCGCAGCGATCGAATATCAGGCCCCCGCCGATCGTGCTTTCCCGAACTACGGGTTGGACGAAATCGAGGTCATTACAGAACCGATAGCCATCCTCACCGCCGGTCGTGTTCGCTGTCCTGCCGACGCTCCTCTACATCCCGAAAATGGCGCCGCTCCGGCCCCGCGCCAACCCAAAAGCGCCAGCAAACCACGGACCCCTTGACGACAGCGCGACGGGCAGACGTCGAAGAACTGTCGAAGCGGCTTCGACGAGTTCGCGGGGGACTGGGCGATGATTTCGCGGTGCTCCTGAGGTCATACAGGTGACAGCCACCCGAGCCGAGGAGCGAGATGCTTGATCTGGAACCCGCTACCCGCGTCCTGACCGGCCTCATCGCCGGCGTGCGCGACGAACAATTGAACGCGCCAACCCCCTGCACGGAGGCGAGTCTCGGCGACCTGCTCGACCACGTCGACGGGTTGTCATTGGCCTTCACCGCCGCCGCGACGAAGACGCCGCTCGACGGTGACCGCCAAGGTCCCTCGGCTGACGCGTCACGACTCGGATCGGACTGGCGCACCCGCATCCCACAGCGGCTGGCGACGCTGGCGAGCGCCTGGCGCGAGCAGGCCGCGTGGACCGGGATGACACAGGCAGGCGGCCTCGACCTGCCTGCCGAGATCGCCGGCCTCGTCGCGCTGGACGAGGTCATCGTGCACGGGTGGGACATCGCCGTCGCGAGCGGGCAGAGTTTCAGCAGCGAGCCGCAGCTGCTGGAGGCGGCGTACGGGTTCGTGCATTCGGCGGTCGCGCAGAACCCGCAGGGCAGTCCGGGCCTGTTCGGGCCGCCGGTGCCGGTGCCGGACGACGCACCGCTCCTCAGCCGGCTCCTCGGCCTGACCGGCCGCGACCCCGCCTGGCGCGCTGAAGGGTCCCATGACTGACCTACTGACAGCTGAAGGCCGGATGGACGGGCCCCGGACGACACGGTCCCCGCCGAGCGTGCGATCACGGTGCGCGACCCTGCTGACGTTCACGTTCGGCTTCGGCATGGTCATGGAGATGTTCATGGCACCGCAGCCGTGGCCGGTGGTGGCGGCCGCGACCGAGCTGCACCTGTCCACGATCGGGCCGCCGAACCCCGCCGAGGAGCCCGTCCGGGACCTGCGCCGTTACGCGGAACGGCGGTTTCCGCCCTCCTGCGGCTGCTGTGGCTCCTGCGCCGGCACGAGCCACAGCACGGCCAACGGCGGCAACGTGAGGTCCACCGAGCAGGGCAGACCGTGCCAGCCCTCGTCCCTCGCCGTGATCCGCCCCCCGTTCCCGACCCCGCTGCCGGCGAAGTCGTTCAGGTCGGTGTTCAGCAGCTCCTGCCAGACGCCACCGCGTGGCAGTCCGATGCGGTACTCCCGCCGGGGGACCGGGGACAGGTTGGCGATGCAGGCGAGCAGCCGACCGTGGTCGGAGATGCGCAGGAAGGCCAGCACGTTGGACTCGACGTCGCTGGCGTCGATCCAGCGGAACCCGTCGGGGGTGAAGTCCCGTTCGAAGAGGGCCGGCTCGGTCGCGTAGAGGCGGTTGAGGGTCCGCACCAGGTTCTGCACACCCTTGTGCTCGGGGTACTGGAGCAGGTGCCAGTCGAGGCTGTGCTGGTAATCCCACTCCTCGGACTGGGCGATCTCCCCGCCCATGAACAACAGCTGCTTGCCCGGATGGGCCCACAGCCAGCCCAGCAGGGCACGCAGGTTGGCCGCCTTCTGCCAGCGGTCCCCCGGCATCTTGTTGAGTAGCGAGCTCTTGCCGTGCACCACCTCATCGTGGGAGAGGGGCAGGACGAAGTTCTCGGTGAAGGCGTAGAGGAGGCCGAAGGTGAGCTCGTGGTGGTGGTAACGGCGGTGGATGGGCTCCTTCGAGAAGTACTCCAGCGTGTCGTGCATCCAGCCCATGTTCCACTTGAAGCCGAAGCCGAGCCCGCCCACGTAGGTGGGCCGGCAGACGGCCGGCCAGGACGTGGACTCCTCGGCCACCATCATCGTGCCCGGATACTCGCCGTACACAGCCTCATTGAGGTCCTTGAGGAACTCGACCGCCTCCAGGTTCTCGTTGCCCCCGAACTGGTTGGGGACCCACTCCCCTTCCTCGCGGGCGTAGTCGAGGTAGAGCATGGAGGCCACCCCGTCCACCCGGAGCCCGTCGACGTGGTACTCATCCACCCAGTACAAGGCGTTGGCCACGAGGAAGTTGCGGACCTCGTGGCGGCCGAAGCTGAACAGATTGGTGCCCCATTCCGGGTGCTCCCCCTGGCGGGGGTCGGCGTGTTCGTAGAGCGGGGTACCGTCGAAGCGGGCCAGGGCCCACTCGTCCTTCGGGAAATGGCCGGGGACCCAGTCGACGATGACCCCAATGTCGCGCTGGTGGAGGGCGTCCACCAGCACCTTGAAGTCGTCGGGCGAGCCGAAGCGGGCGGTGGGGGCGTAGTAGGACGAGATCTGGTACCCCCACGACCCGTCGTAGGGATGCTCGGCCACCGGCATGAACTCGACATGGGTGAAACCCATGTCGGCGACGTAGTCCGGGAGCTGCTCGGCCAGCTCCCGGTAGCTGAGGGCACGCTCGGGCTCGCTGGGGTTGCGCCGCCAGGAGCCGAGATGGACCTCGTACACCGATACCGGCCGGTGGTAGGGGTTGGCCTCGTCCCGCCGAGCCACCCAGGCGTGGTCTCCCCACTGGTGGCGTGACTCGAGCACCACGCTGTCGGTCCCTGGCTGACGGACGGTCTGGAAGGCGAGGGGATCAGCTTTGAGGGTGAGGTGGCCGTCCTGGGTGAGGATCTCGTACTTGTACCGGGCCCCCGACTCGACCCCGGGGACGAACAGCTCCCAGATGCCCGAGCCCCCCAGGGAGCGCATGGGGTGGACCCGACCGTCCCACAGGTTGAAGTCGCCGACCACCCGCACCGAGCGGGCGTTGGGGGCCCACACCGCGAACCCGGTCCCCTTGATGCCATCGATTGTGCGCACATGGGCCCCGAGGACCTCCCACAGGCGCCGGTGCCGGCCTTCCCCGATGAGGTGGAGGTCCATGTCGCCCAGGCTGGGCCAGAACCGGTAGGGATCCTCGTAACTGTAGGTCGTCCCGTCCTCGTACTCGGCCTCGAGCCGGTAGGCCGGGGTCCCCTCACCGGGCTCGGCCAGCTTGACCTCGAACAGGCCGGCCGGGTCGGTCCGCTCCATCGGCAGGACGTCCCCGTCCTCGGTCACCACCCGCATCGCCGTGGCGCCCGGGCGCCAGGCCCGCACTACGCCCTCGTGAAACCCGAGCAGGTGGTGGGGGTCGCCGAGGCCCTCCACCAGACGGCGCACCGTGCTATCGCTGGTCATCGAGCAACCTCCGGATCGCTTCTTGGCGGATGGGCACCCCGTTGGGGCCGGTGGGACGGGATCGACGCCATCCTGCCGGGCAACGAAGCAGACTGCGAGCTGGACAAATTCCGCCAGAGCCGACGCCTGTGCTGATCTTTCGGGCGGTGCACCTGTGCCCGAGCCTCCGACGGACACCGGCCGCTTGCCGATCGCTGGGTGCTGGAGGGAAGTGCGGCGGGGGTGATCTCGGCCCGGACTAGTCGTTTGCCCGGCTCGTAGGTGAGCTGCATCCCAGTTGGCGGTAGACCTCGGCCTTTTCCTGCGGGTCGGCGTCGGTGAGCACGGTCCGGTTGCTGCCGAGGGCCTCGACCAGGGCCGGATCTCGTCCTTGTTCATCCGGCGCCGACCGTTGACTTGGCGTGAGCGCGCGAGAGCCTCGGCGCGTTGGGCCTGTACCTGAGCTGTCCACTACGGGACGAGTGTGGGGTGTTGGTGCGGACCTGCCGCTGCCAACCGGTAGCCGTGGGGAGGGCGTCCGCCGAGGTAGCGGCCTTCGACCTGGGCTTGGGCGGCCATGGCGGACCGGACGCGGATCTTGATCCGGTTGCGCTCTCCCTTGCTCATCCCACCGAAGACCGAAATCACTAGCTCGTGGGCCTCAGACTCCGGATCGATCGCTCCCCCGACCTCGGGAACCCACAGCTGCACGCCGTAGTGCACGAAGACCGGGAAGGTCAGCCCGTACTGGTTGCCGTAGAACGCCCGCTGCGGCTCCCCGATCACCACCGCATCGAAACCGCGATCGCGGCTTTGGAGCGCGGTCAACAATGAGGCTGCTTGGGGCGGCGTTTCCACGGGATTGACCGGGACTGTCCGATATCGAAGAACTCCGTCACGATCGTGCCGTGTCGTTCGATCAACGCACGCGCCCGGGCCAGCTGCCAGTTCCGCGACGCCTCCGGGTCCTGCTGATCTTCCGTGGACACCCGCCCCGTAGAACGCGAACCGCACCATCAGGCCGCTTCCCTCTGTGAACGACCACAAGTGTCGGACCCCGCCAGTAGTGTGGGTTCCCGTTGGACGGTCCGGGAGGGCAGACGATGGGGGCATCCATGAGTGGTGAGGGTGAGATCCTCAGGCTTGAGGTCGGCGACACCCGCCGTTGCGTCGCCTACCTCGTGGTTGCCGAGTCGGACCAGTACATCGCCATGATGGACGTCCTGGAGTCATCGGTCACCGACCTGACACCCACCGAGGTGACGAGAGCGCTCCAGGCCCAGGGCGTTGAACTTTCCGCAGCGGTCGTGGAGCGACGTCTCGACAAGCTGCGGGCATGGGATGCGGTATCTGCTCGCACGGACGCCAAGCTGATCAAGACGCGTGCCGAGCTGCTCGCCCGGAACTGGCGCTACACCGCCACTCCCGCAGGGCGGCAGGTCCAACGGTTCTACCGAACCGTGCTCGCCGGCGCCGCGACCATGCGCGAGATCCCGCTGCCCAGTCTGGCGCGCGTGGTCGACGGCCTGGAGGCTCTCCGTCGGCAGCTGGACGTGCCACCGGAGCAAATCGCCGAGCAGATCGGGCGGGTGTTCACCAGTCACGATGACCTCGACAGCGCCCTTGTGGGAGCGGAGGACGCGCTGGCCGCCCTCGCCGACCGCTTCGACCTCGACGACGAGCGCACCGCGGATCTGAAGGGGCTGCTGGTCGACTACGCAACGCATGTGGCTGCGGAGCTCGAACGAGGTTCGGCCCGTGCCCACGAGGCACTGCTGGGGTTGCAGGTCCGCTACGTCGAGTTGGCCGACACGACGATCGCCCAGAGCGATGCGAAGTCGCTGATCGAGCGTGGTGCGTTGACGGCCAGCAAGGGCGGACGGCCCGAGGACTGGTCCGGTCTGATGGCCTGGTTCGATCCGCGGACCGGCCGGTCCCATCGGTTCGCGTTACGCCTCGTCCGGGCGCTGCCTGGGATGCACGCCAACTTGCGGCGACTGCACAGTACGACGGGCACGGCGACCGGCCGCGCTCGAGCGTTGGCGTTCGCCCGGGCATGCTCCGATCCGGTCCATGGTACTGCTGTCTTCAATGCGGCAGTCGGAGACCACCCATGGCGCAAGCTTCATGGAACTGCCGATGACGCCGATACGACTCGTGTGCCCTCCTGGCGCTCCGGTCCGCTGGTGCCGATACCGGACCAGCTGGCCAAGACGGGACGCAGTGGACCAAGGGGGCGCGCGTCGGCCGCACGGGACGACACTGCGGCGCGGGAACGCCTGCGAACGCAACGGAGTGCGCGGCTGCGCGCCCACGACGCCGCGCTGCGGGAAATCCTGTCGGCCGAGCCCGATGCTCGGCTCACTGAGGCCGCCGCACGGGTTGCTCTCGCATCCCTTATGGCTGCCGTGCGCAGTCGCCCACAGCGGGGCCGACGTCGGGCGACTACCGATGGCCTGGGCTGCACAGTTGTACATACCGGATGTCACACCGGTGTCGTCATGGGCCCGACGTGGACAGTGCTGCTCCCTGGCCGGCTGGTGTACTTCCACCTTCCCGGGCAGTCGCCGGAGCTGCCCGATCAGGAGACACTCGAGTCCTCGGGCACTGTCCTGTTTCGGGTAGAGGGCGTCGCGTGACCGGCGTCGGCAACACCCGGCGAGCATGGACTCCCGAAGCCAACGACGAGGTGGCGGCAGTGCTGCGCCAACTGATGGTGCAGCCGTGGCTGGTTGTGGGGCGCCACGACGACGCGATCGGAGCAGTCCGACGCAATACGGCGGCCATACGCGACGTCCTTGGCCGACTTGGCTGGGTGCTTGTCATCGAGCGGGACGTCATCCGGCTGCGCAAGTCTCCGCCGCCTCGCCGCGATGCATGGGCGGCGGTCGGCCCGCACCCGCGGACATGCTCGTGGTTCTTCCTTCTGGTCGCGGCAGCTGAGTCCTTGCCTCCCCGGACCGGCTTGTCGTCCCTGGCGCTCTCAGCTCGGTCGGCCGCAGCCGAGGCCGGCATCGCCACCACGGGTGACATCGTGGAACGCCGAGCCATCGCGAACGCACTCAAGGAACTCGATCGGCGCGGGATCATCGAGCAGCTAGAAGGCGACGTCACTGAGTACATCCACGATGAGACCACCGAGGTTCTGTTCGCCGTGCACCATCTCCGTCTGATGCACGTGGTCGCCAACGTCGGCCCCGCTGATCCCGACCGTGATCCCGAAAGCTGGTTGCAGGCAGTGGAACGAGAGTCGGATCCGGCGCGCCGGATGCGGCGCAGGCTCGTCGACGACGCTGTGGTCCACGGGTCCGACCTGGACGACGCGGAGGCCGATTGGATGTCTCGTCGGGTGCGTGGCGACGATGGTGAGCCGCTGGCCAGGGCGTTCGGGCTGCACCTCGAGCGGCGTGGTGAGGGAGCGGCGTTCGTGGTTCCCGATGACACCTTCCGCCACCCCTACGAGCTGGGTCCGCTGCAGCTTCCCGCGGTCGGCACCGTGCCCCACGCAGCACTGCTCGTGTGCGACCACGTCCAGAAGCATGGTGTCCAGGAGGGCGGACCCGGCTCGGGATGGCGTGGTGTCGATCGTCAGGTTCTTGGTGTGCAGTTGACGCAGCTCTGTGATGTTCATGGGGCGACCTGGCGGGGCGAGCTGACCGACGACATCGACGCGTTCCTCGACGCCATCGAACGACTGCTCTCCGGTTTGGGCATGCTCCGCATCGACGCCGGCGGCGAGTCGCAGACCTGGTGGTTCAGCCCGGCAACCGGTCGATGGGACATCCCGCCGGCCACGCAAGCACCACGCCGGCAGGACAAGGACGACTCCCAGCTCCTGTTGACCGTCGATGGAGGTGGCGAATGACGCAGGAGCCGCTCGACCTGGCCTTGGGCATGACTCCTCCGAGTGGGGACTCCACGCGTTTCGACCGACGTTGGCACCTCGTCGGTGCCGGACTCAGCAACGTCTGGCTGTTCGGCGACCTGCAGCTTCCCGCCCCGACGGGCCGGCTGCTCCTGCGCGGACCCAACGGCACCGGTAAGACAACCGCTCTCGAGGCGCTGTGTCCCTACCTCCTCGATCTCAATCAAGGGCGGTTGGGCGCGGGCAAGAGCCGCGTGACCACCCTGAAGTCGTTGATGGAGACCGGAGCGTCCGGGAAGCGACAGTACGGCTACCTGTGGCTGGAGTTCGCCGGCCCCGGCGGCGGAGAAGTCCTCTCGTTCGGTGTCCGGCTGCAGTACTCGCAGGGCTCCAGTCCCGCCGTCGTCGTGGTCCCCTTCTTCGTTCCAGGGCGCCCGCTGCAAGAGCTCGCCCTGCACGGCCCGCACCGGGCTCCATTGACCTCCGAAGAGTTCTCGACTGCGGTCGACACGCTCGGGGGCGAGACCTTCGACGACCCGGAGGACTACCTCACCAGGCTCGGCTCACACGTGCTCAAGATCGACCCGAGTGACATCCGCCTACTCGCCCAGCGGATGCGCCAGGTTCGCAATCCGAGTCTGCTGGGCGAGGTCACGCCTCGGGAGGCGGCAGACTCGCTGCGGGAGTCGCTGCCGAGCGTCGATCCCGACGTCATCGACGCCGCGGGCAAGGCGCTCTCGGAGTCCGCCTCCACGCGCGAGGCGTTCGCCCGCGACGCCCGAGCGGCGGATGCCCTCGCCGACTTCGCCGCGATCTGGGCCGGCCATGTCGTAAACGTCGTCACCGATCGACACGCCACAGCGGCGAATCGCAGTCGGGAGGCCCAGAACGCGCAGCGCATACTCACCCGGGCCGCTGCGGCCCAACGGACGGCGGCTGAGCAGAGCGAGGCCGCCGACAGCCTCGCGGGCAGACTCGCGGATGACCACTCCGACGCGGAGGCTCGGGTTCGCGCTGCTGAGCGCTGCGAGGAGTACAAGGCAGCCGGCCGGATCAAGGATCTGCAAGCGACGGCGGAGGCCCAAGCCGACAACGCCGCGCTCCAGACCGGGCAGCTGACCAGCACCGCCTCCAGCATCGCCCAGGCCGGGCGACGACTCATCAGCCGTGCGACGGAGCTGAGCGCCGACATCGACGCGACGGTCGAGACCGCGGCGGGAGCCAATCCCCGTGCCCGGCCCGCGCAGCCACCTCTGAGCTGGCACACCGTGCCGCGGGCCGTCATCACCGTCGCCGACGTCTCGGCCGATCCCGGACCAGCGGTCCGCATCGACGCCGACGTCGACCGGCTGGCTGCCCTGGCGAACCAGTGGCGAGAACTCGGCAGCTGGCATCGTTCGCAAGCCGAGAAGGCCACGCTTGCGGTGACCGACCACCGAGCGGTTGAGGACGCCGGTCGGAAGGCGTCCATGGCCGAGTCGGAGCACGATGGCAAGGTCACGGCCGCAACAACCGCGGCCGAACGAGCCACGGCGGCGGAGGTGATCGCCCAGGACGCCGCACGGGTACTGGCCAGTGCACTAGAGCAGTGGGCCGTCGCGAACGGCGACCTGACGACGGGGTGGTGGCCCGACGACATCGGTCTCCTCCGTGGCGCCGAGCCCACCGCGACCCTGGCCGCCGCCGACGAGTGGGCGGAATCGGCAGGTCGGATAGCCGCGGAACTCGCAGGCCGATACCGATCTCAGGCCGACGACGCGATCGGACGCGCGGACGGCTTACGGACGGATGCAGGAGACCTACGGAAGCAGGCTACGGCCCTGCGCAGCGGGCGTCTGCTGCCGCTGCCCAGGCCGGCCTGGGCCGGGCACGGCGACGACGACGTCGCGTTCGGATCGGCCGTGGAGTGGCGGAACGAGACGGACGACCCCCAGCTGCGAGCACTTCTGGAGTCTGCGATGGCAGCCGCCGGGCTGCTGGGTGCAACGCTCGATGACGGATCCGCACGCACCGCGATATGGGCAGTGGCGGCCGATGGGACGGGTCGCCCCCGAAGGGGCCTCGACGCCGTGCTCGCCGCCAACCCGGATCACCAGCTTGCCGACACCGCAACGGCGGTGCTCGGCCAGATCGAGTATGCAGCTACCAGCCTCAGTGCCGACTCGGCCACAGCGCCACTGGTGATCGGTGCGGACGGCACCTTCCGGGCCGGGATCCTGCGTGGTCGAGCTCCCGGAGCGGATGCTCTGGACCAAGTACCACCCGCGTCCTACGTGGGCGCCCGGCAACGCCGTGCCGCTGCGCTGGCCGAGGCCGATCGGCTCGATGCCGAAGCCGACGGACTCACGGCTGCTGCGGCCGCCGAAGATGTGGAGGCCGTTCGCCTCTCCGAGCTGGCTGCCGATATCCAACGACGGGCCGCCGCGTTCCCCCCTCGGAAGCAGCTATCAGCCGCTGAGTCAGATCGTGTGCACCTGGCAACAAACGCACGGGAGGCAGCGACCGCCGCTGATGCCGCTGACCAGCTCGCGCGCCGATTGCGCAGCAAGCATCAGGCAGAGGCCCGGGACTGGACCGAGCGCACCCGCCTGCTGGGGTTGCCCACGGTCATCGACGATCTCACCCGCCTGCGCGACAACGGTGCTCGGAGCGCCGCGGTCCTGCAGGCCCAGGCCACCTCCTTGGAGGGGCGCAGCACCACACGAGTGCGTGACCTCGTCGCCGACGCAGAAGCCGATAACCGGGCGGCCGCGGCACTGCCGACGCTGGCAACGCAGGCACGCGCCGCGCACGCCGAGGCCGTCGGCACGGAGGCCGAACTCCATCACCTCCAGCTCACCGCCGGCGCGTCGGCCAAGCAGGCGCTGCGCGAGCACGCCGAGGCGCAGACGGCGGAACAACAGTTGAAACTGGAGGCTGCCGAGGCCAGCCGGGTCGCACGCGACCTGTCCAACAAGCTGACGACCGCGACCGACAAGCACGAGGGTGCCGTCGAAGACGAGGCGACGGCCCGGCCGGCCGCCGCGTACGCCGTCGAACAGCTCCGGAAGGTACTCGACGTGCCCGACGTGCCGGTCTGCCTCGGTCTCGGCGACGGCCTCACCGACCTTCCCTCCGAGGAGCTGCTCACCACGGTCGCCACGGCCCTCATCGGCCGCCGAACCAACA
This sequence comes from Pseudonocardiaceae bacterium, assembly GCA_050699435.1. Lineage (GTDB taxonomy): Bacteria > Actinomycetota > Actinomycetes > Mycobacteriales > Pseudonocardiaceae. The sequence continues at coordinate 17,017 of JBOHGM010000004.1, forward strand.
CCCGCAAGACCGTTCGCGAACGGTACGACCAGGCCAGGGCAGACCTGGCTGGAACGTGGGCGCTGGAACCCGGCGACAGCTACGACGAGCTGGACACCTACGTCCTCACCCACGAGGACCAGACCTACAAGCCCTACGGAGCCGCGACCCGCGCACGCGCCCTGAAGGATCGTGCCGAGAGCGCACTCGCCGCGGCGGAGGAGTCCGCGCTGCGTGACTTCGTGATCGGTCGGCTGCCCAGCGCCATCGGCGTGGCATGGCAACGCCTGCACGACTGGAATACACTTGTCAACCGGAAGATGCGGACCGCAACCGCGTCCAGCGGGGTGGGAGTCCAAGTACGGGTACGCCTACGGGACGATCTGAGCCCTGCCGCGCACGTCGCCTACAAACTGTCCTGCACGATGTCGGACGCAGACCGGGGCTTCACCGAACAACAACAAGTCGGTCAGGCACTGCAATCGCTCCTGGCTGCTGCCCCCGGCGCGACGATGGAGGAACGCGTGGCGGCCGCGGTGGACATCCGGGACTGGGTCTCCGTGTACTACGAAGTCGAACGACCAGGCCAGAAATCCCAACGTTGGGGATCGCGAACCGGACTGTCAGGCGGTGAACGACGTCTCGTGGTCCTCGCCCCCATGCTTGCCGCCATCGCCGCGTCCTACGACCGAGCAGACTCCGACGGACTGCGACTGGCCGCACTCGACGAGGTCCCTGCTGAGGTGGACGAGGAGGGTCGCACAGCGCTGGCTCGCTACCTCGCCGAACTCGACGTCGACCTGCTGTGCACCAGCTATCTCTGGGACGGTGCACCTGGCGCGTGGGACGGCATCGACGCCCACGACTTGGAGAAGGACGTCGACGGAACAGTCGTGGGCTTCCCCATGCTAGTCAGAGGGTTGCTGGACGACGAAGCGATGTCCCATGCCCCGTGAGCATGACTGCCCGTTGTGCGACGGAGCGTGCCACGGCACAGACCTTACGGCGTTTCTGTCCCACGAACTTCGGTGGTTCTGGCACGCACTCGCTGCGGCAGCGGATCGCCGTGGAGATCCGGACCTCGTCGAGGGACCCGATATCGGGGTCCGGGCACCGGCTGACCCCGCCGAACGGGCGGCGGCCATCGGACTTCTCGGTGGACTTTCCCGCGCAGGACAGCGTCGCATGGTTTCGCTCCTACCACTGACCGACAAGATTCGTCGCCGCGGCGCTCAGCTCACTCCAGGCGCTGTTGCTGCTCACGCAGTCGACCGCCGCCTTGCTGTACGCGCCCTTGAACAGGCCGAACGCGCAGTCGCGCTACGCGACTTCGGGAACCACTTGCAGCAACGCCTGACCTCCGAGCTTCGACTGGCTGGCGTCGACCACGCGACAACGGTGGAGACAATTCGACACAGCGGCATTCTGGCGCGGCTGTTGCACGACCCCGATCCCGTTGCCGTGATCGACGGGGCTACCCGCGTCGTCGCAGCAATCCCCCCAACCGGGTCACGCGTCGACCGTCGGATCCTGGCCGAGCGAGCTCTCTCCCACCCTCACGGGCTTGACGAGGGCAGAACCGCGGAGCTCCTCTCACGGGCAATCATCGTTGCTGTTGGCCTCGCCCAACCCGGTGGCCGTGCTCGTGATGTCTGGTCCTCCGTCGGTGTCGATTGGGACGAGCTCAGCGGCGGCATCAGCTCGCTGGGGATCCATCCCGTAGGCTGGCATCTCCCAACGACGGCAATCACCACAGTCCCCCCGATCGAGCTCGCCGACTGCACCTGGCCACCCTCCCCGACGCCCGGATCATGGGTGTTCGTTACAGAGAACCCGTCTGTACTGACCGCAGCGCGAGGCCTCGCCTTCGCTGGCGTGACACCGCGCATCCTCTGCACGTCAGGTACACCATCCCGCCTCGAGACCGAGGCGATCGCACGACTGACAGCCGTTGGCTGGAGCCTTGCCGTGCGTGCCGACTTCGACGAAGCTGGGCTTCGCCACATGCAGGCACTGATCCAGGCCGCGCCTACGGCAACCCCATGGCGGATGAGCGCCGAGGACTACATCGCGGCGCTGGGTCTGCATGATCGGATTCCCCTCGCACAGCCGGAGCAGCTTGATTCAGCGTGGGACCCGAGCCTTGCGCGAGCTATGCAAGAAACCGGCTCGAGCGCTTTCGAAGAAGCCCTCATCCCGACCCTTCTCGACGATCTCCGCAGGGGAAGTCCCGGTAGCAGAGGAGCTGCAGAGAACATTAGCTGACCGTGATTGACGACATCAGACCCAAACATCGACTCGCCGACAGCACGGCCCCACGCCGCAGCGGCGTGAGGAGCTCGAAACCGTCCTTGGGATCAGGGATCGTCGACGGCGGGGAAGGCGAGCCGCTTGCCAAGCAGCAGGCCTCGGCAATCATGGACGTGCTGACCTGGCTTCAGTCCCGACAGTCGCGATCACCGGAGACTGTGGAGCAGGACGATCACTGAACGCGGCACGCCCCGGCCTGAGGGGCTTCAAGAGGTGACGTTCCGTCGAGGAGCGCCCCACTGGATCGGCTTCATCAGAACGTCGAGCGCGCTGGCGTTGATGTGGAACCGGGCGCCCCGTTCATCGAGCGGCAGGAAGGTGTCCAAGTCCAGCAACTCGATGCCGATAATGACGCTGAACTGATCAAGGTCGACGTAGATAACCTCATCGAACTCGACGGTGCGTCCGACTTGGCCACGACCCAGGCGAAGATAGGCAGCACCAGCCTCGGTGTCAATCTTCATGGACACCGCCATATCAGCTGCCATCGTCATCGTCCACGATCACGGTGACCACAAACTTCTCGTCAGTGGTGTCCCAGCCCCAGGCCACAACGACCTTCAACCGCCGAGCTCTCACCACTGCTCGATACTGGTTATTGCCCTGCTGGGGCTAGAGGATAAAAGTAGCACTCCTCGCCGGGCTGGCCGTCGCCGGCCTGGTCAGTGCGCTGGCACCGCCGCCGACCCGACGCCAGCCGCTGGATCCCGCCCGAGCTGCTCGGGCTGCTCAGCGGCGACGGTTGCTCGTCGGCTCGGCGCCGAGGGCGGGCAGGACCCCTCGGCCCACTCCGTGATCGCAGGCCGCATAACGGCGGTAGCGGCCCGCCGTACGCTGGTGATCGTGACCCCGGCGGAGCTGCGCGAAAGGCTGTCGATGGATCCCGCGGCCGCGGCGCTGCGGCTTGCTGTATTGCACGGTTCCCGAGCGCGTGCGGACGCGACCGAGGGGTCCGACTGGGATATCGGCGTGCTCGCCGACGATCCCCCGGACCTGCCTGCGCTGTCGGCGACGTTCACCGAGATCCTGGGCACCGAGCAGGTCGACGTGGTCGACCTCAGCCGGACGAGTGCGCTGCTGCGCTACCGCGCGGCTCGCGACGGCATCCCCTTGCTGGAACGTCCATCGGGTGAGTTCCAGCGCTTCCAGCTTGAGGCCGTTCGGTTCTGGTGCGACACCGAGACCGTCATCCGGAGCGCGCACGACGACGTTCTGGCCGCGCTCGGATGAGCGTCGTGATCGACCGTGAGCTGCTCGCCGAGCGCGCTGCGGCGGTGGACCGCCATCTGCGCCGGGTCGCCGAGCACCTGCCCCGCCACGCCGGGGACCTGCAGCCACTGAGCACCCAGACCGACGCAGTTGTCCTGCACCTCTGGATCTGGTCGTGCACGCTTACGCCGAGCCCGACTTGCGCCGGGTACACACCGCGGCGACGAGCGGGCCCGCCGATCTCCGGGCGTTCCTGGCGGCGCTGCGCGACCACGCCGGCTGAGAATAGAGATTGGAGCACTGAGATGGACGCGACGGCGCCGCGACGTGCAGCTTCAGGGCGCAAACCGGTGGAGGAAGTGGGCCACCTGGCGCGCGAAGGGGCTCACCAACGGCTCGCCGCGGCGGACCGCTTCGGCCACCGCAAGCCCAGCGAGGACGTCCACCAGATAGTGCTCGCCGAGGTAAACGACCGCGAAGCTGGCGAGCACTACGTAGGTCCATCCCAGCGTGCCGTACCCGACACCGAACTCCGCCAGGGCCATCGCGGTGATCGCCGCCGCGGCGATGTGATCCGACGGCATGGACCCCCAGGGATTTCCCGAGGACTGATCGATGTTTCGCTTCGGCTTGTTGCGCAGATCTCGGATCACGTGCCGCAGCACGCGCTCGACCTCACCGTTCATCTCCCCTGCCGACTCCGAAGCCCACCACGGCGGCGCGGTCGGCAGCAGCCAGTAGAACGGCGTCGTGAGGTGGTAGGCGGCGGCGAGCCGCCCGGCCGCCCGGGGAAGAAGCTCCTCGTGGCGCAGCAGGATCCAGGCCAATATCAGGTGCGGGACGAACCACGAGGCGTAGACGACAGCCACGGTCCTGTCGAGTGGGGTCACGCATGCGTGGTCACGCAGGGCGCGCTGCAGGCGCAGGGTAGGCGGCACTCCGGCGCCGAGCACAGCGTCGATGCGGATCGGATAGCGGACTTGCAGAGACCGTCGCTGCCGCTCGGGGTCGTCGGCAGGCAACGCCCAGGTCGCTCTGAACGCCCACATGTAAGCCGCCCCCACGGCGATGTAGCGCCACTTGCCCAACGGTGTGACCGCAGCGACGGCCAGCGGGGTGAGCGACGCGACCGGAACCGTCACCGCTGCCGGCACGCCGAGGCGTTTGCGCAGGCCGACCAACGCGACAGCTGCCGGGACCGAGGCCGCTACCAGCCGACGCGCGATCGGCCAATCCACGTCATACCTGCCAAGAGACACACGCTGTGGCTGAGCGGTTTCCGCCAAGCGCGCAGACACCTGATACGGCTCAGGTCCGACCCGTCGATGTTCGGCCGACCGTCTACGCCAAGGAAACCCAGCCATGAGCACGATACTGCCCTCATCAGCCTGACTACGCAGGTCCACTCGCACGGGCGGCTGGGAGCTCGGTCGAGGCTCGTCGCCGGTGCCGCACGCCCCTGCCCCGCGCCGTGGCCGACTCGGATTCTTCCTGTCGGTGGTCAATAGGCAGCGGCTGGTTGGTGTGGCGGGTGGTGGCGATGGGGGTGGCGGGTGTTCGGCGGTGGCGTCGGCCGATGGGGATGACGAGCGGAGTGGCCGCGACCGGGTCGGTGACCACCTGCGCGTCGAGTTCGAAGACGTCGCGCAGCATGTCCTCGGTGAGCACCTCGGATTGGGTGCCCTGGGCGACGATGCGGCCATTGCGCATGGCGATCAGGCGGCTGGCATAGCGGGCGGCGAGGTTGAGGTCGTGCAGCACCAGGACCACGGTGCGCCCGGCGTCGTGGTGCAGCCGCTCGACGAGGTCGAGCACGTCGACTTGATGGGCGAGGTCGAGGAAGGTCGTTGGTTCATCGAGCAGCAGCAGGCTGGTGCCCTGGGCGAGCGCCATCGAGATCCACACCCGCTGCCGCTGCCCACCGGAGAGCTCCCACCAGAACGCCCAGCAGCGTGCGGGGCACGCGAAGCTAGCGAACGATGATGTCGGTCTCGGTTCCGGTCGGCGACTACAACGCGTCCCACACCGCGGCGATCGGGATCGACTTCGCGCCGACCGCGAGGCTCGCCAGCATCACAACCGCAAGAAGGCCCAGGAGCCCGGCCACCGTCAGCAAGCGGCGGCGCCGGAGCGCCCCACCGCGGGACACGACTCCGTGCGCACCACCCGGGTCGGGGATGTCGGGACGCACAGAGGTCACCGCGATCACACTTCGTCGCACCTTAACCAAGGAAGGCTACCCACATTTAGGTCGGCTAACAGGATTGTCGTCACGCAGGGAAGTCCGGTGTCACTGCTTGGTAGCTACCACACGGTGTGACGATACGTATGGTTAGACACCCACCGTCGTCCCCTGACCGGGAGGCCAATCTCCTGAGGAGAAGGATCTACCGTGGTCGATTATCACAGATCGGCACCGGAGCCTTGACTCGAAAGTGTCGTTAGGTATACCTAATTGTGGTGAGCCTAGCCTCCGTGACCCGAACACTGTCTTGATCACCGCTGGCTGGCCGCACTGCCTGCTCCGCCGTGGCGGCCGACGAGGAGCCGTCGCCGACCACCGACCGTTGGGAGTGGAATCGTGACGAGTCCTGTCGATGGCACCGTGGATGATCTTGTCGGTCGAGTGGCTCGCGGCCGGCTCGGAAAGCCGCTCACTCGGCGTCTATTCCTCACCGGTACCACGGTAGGTGCCGCCACGCTGGGCTTGACTGCCTGTGGCGGAGGCTCGACTACCGAAACCCCGCCGACCACCGGCTCGGCGGGGTTCCCACTCACCCTCGTGGGCAAGGAAGGCACGACGACGATCCCCGCGGAACCTCACCGGGTCATCACCCTGGGCTTCCTGCGTGACACGGACACCGCGTTGGCCCTTGGTGTCACGCCGATCGCCATGACCGAAATCTCCGTCTTCCCGAACCTCATCGCACCGTGGGTGGAGTCGGAGCTGACGGACCCGAAGCCGGAACTCCTGAGCACCGAGGACGGGATCCCGTTCGAGAAGATCGCCGGCCTGCGCCCGGACCTGATCCTGGCCACCGACAGCTACGAGCTGACCGACAATTACACCCGCCTGGCCCAGATCGCTCCCACTGTGTCCTATATCGAGGCTGTCGACAGCGACACCTGGCAACAGAGAACAAACCTCATCGGCAGGGCACTGGGGCGTGGCGAGCAAGCCCAGAAGATCATCACTAACATCGAGGCCAAGGTCAAGCAGGCGGCGCAAGACCACCCGGCCCTCGCCGGCGCAACTTTCAGCTTCAGCGCGGTGTTCAGCCGGCAGATCGAGACCGTGCTAGGAAGCGATGCGGCAGCGACATTCCTCGAACAGCTGGGCCTGAGGATCTCACCCGAGGTTGCCGCCCAGCCGGAATCCGCCACTCCGGGGCGAGCCCTCGTGAGCCTGGAGAACCTCGGCGTGCTGAACGCCGACATTATGCTCGTTACATATACAACTGACGATGACCGGACTTTCCTCGAGTCGAGCCAGGTCTTTCAGCAGTTGGACGCGGTCAAGAACGGCAACTACATCCCGATGGACCTGCCGGTGGCGGTAGCGCTGGGCTTTCCCTCGCCGCTGGCCATTCCCTATGCGCTGGATCGAGTGGTGGCCGCGATGGCCAACGCGCTGGCATGATCGCCCACTCCGGCGCCTAGGTCACGGATCTCGGCGCCGGAGTCCTGCCACACCGGGGGTGTGACGTCGGCCGCCGGGGTGCGCCAACCATGTCACCTCGCTCACACCTGAGCGGTTGCTGCGCGTCCTTTGAGTAGCGCTGCCCAGCCGCGGCCATTTGGATGTCCCGGCGAGTTCTATTGTGCAGGACGATCAGCTCGGTGGTGAGCCGCGTAGGCGCACCAACGGCAGGTACACCTCATCGACAATCTGGACGAGCACGCTGTCGGGAGGGCGCCCGTGGCGGGATGATCGTACTGCTGTTTCCGTGGGTTGGTTTTCATGATCGTCCGCTGGCTTGGCCTCGCCGGCCAGAGGTGCCCTTGTGTGCACGCCCGGTGCGGCACGCCCCCGACATCGCGGCGGAATGCCTTGGCGAAGGGCAGCTGGGGACGGAAGTGACCGATAAGAGCGTTTGGTCGCGATCATGACGTGCATCGCGGTGTCCTTTCCGAGCTAGAGAGCCGCCACGCCAACGACCAGGGCCGCGGCGCTGAGCAGGAGGGGGACGGCCGGGAACAGCAAGGTCAGCAGCGGTTCGCGGGCCTGGATGTGATAGACGATCGCCCCGATCATGAGGAGCACTAGCCCGGCCGCGGCCGCGATCCCCAACGGCTGGAACACCAGCCCACCCAGCAGGCCCAGCACGGCGAGCAGCTCGAGACCGCCGATCATCCGCAGCAGCGGCCGACTCAGGTGCCACCACGACGCCTGGTCGTCGGTCGGTGCGGGTGGGTCAGGGCGGGTGCGCAGGTTCCTCGTGCCGGAGAGCAGGAAGACCAGGGCAGTAAGCACGAACAGGACGACGGTCACGGTGTCCACGACGCCTCCTTGACGTAGTCAAAGTTTGAGTACATCAAGACTACTCTGACACGTGAAGTTGTCAACCTTTGAGGATGGCAAACGGTGCGGTAGACTCCGGCCGTGAGCACCAACGCTGAGGGCGCCGAGTTCGTTGAGCTCGCGATGGCGCTATATGAGTTCCTCGAGCGCCTGCGCGGGGAGCAGGAAGAGGCCGCCGCGCTGGTCAGGCTGACACCCGCGCAGGCAACGGTGCTGACCTCGCTCACCGCTCCCATGTCCATGCGCAGCCTCGCGCAGCGGATGCACTGCGATCCGTCCAACATCACCGGTATCGTCGACCGGCTCGAAGGCAAAGGACTGGTCGAGCGGTCAGTCGACCCGAAGGACCGGCGGATCACACGGGTCGCGCCAACCCGCTCGGGCCACGAGACACTCGCCCGTTTCCACGACGAACTCGCTCGGCTCTCTTCTCTCACCACACTCAGCCCACAGGTCAGGCAGAGCCTGCTGACGGCCGTCCGAGACGCCCAGACTCCTCCCACGCAAGATCGCTGATATCGGTAGCGGCAGACGATCGCCCGCATCCGTCCCGCTCTCGACGCCGCAGGTGGGTCGATCGGGTCAGCGTCGGCGAAGTTCAACGCAGTGGCGCCCGAAGCGCTCGGCCAGCTCCAACCGATCGGGTTCCTTGTCCGCTACGAACACCTCTACGGCACTAAGCGCGAGGCTCGATCAGCCACACGGTGAGCCGTACCGGCCGCGGCGCGCCGACGCATCGCCGAGCTCGATGTATAGATGTATAGGTGTTCAGCAGGCGCTCGCCGGGTACCCAAGAGATATGAATAGCAGGCGCGTTGCGCCGAGGAGTGAGAAGCGCGCAGTCCCGGGCACCGGCGGTCCTGGTCCTGATGAGGCCTCGGTCGAGGGGCAGAGAGCGCTACGACTACACGCCGGGATCGCAGCCGTCGCGGTGGTCCTCAGCGTCTTCGTCACATGGATATTCATCCGGCTTGGGTCGCTCCCGCTGGCCCTGGTGTTCGGCGTCGTCGCGGCGATATCGCTGGTGATCCTCGGGTGGGCGCTGTACCGCAAGCGCCGCGGTGAACAGCAGCGATAGCTGGTCCTCGTCGCTGCATGGGACTGTTGCATTGGCGGGGAGCGCAGCCGTGTGGGATTGCGCCTCGGCGCCAGCCGGACTTGAGTCCTCCGTGATCGGGCTTCGATCGGTTATCCACGTCTCGATGCCCGTCCCATCCGGTGCCGGGCAAAACTCGACCTCGCCTGAGTTCGTGACGGTCGCACCGCCCACCGACCGCCAGGCCATGTCCGCCATGGCTCCGGAGCAGCCGACGGTGCGGGTCCGTATATCGGCCCGTCCGGTTTCTCCGTGCGGTACGGGCTACCAGACCAGGGGGCAACCTCCAGCAGCGTCCGCGCCTCGGCGTAGGTGGACAGGGCGGGCAGCGCGGCGACCTGCTGGCACGCCGAGGCGTGTGCGCAGGCCGACCAACGCGACAGCAGCCGGGACCGAGGCCGCTACCAGCCGGCGCGATCGGATGATCCACGTCATACCTGCCAAGAGACACGCGCTGTGGCTGAGCACTCTCTGCCAAGCGCGCAGACACCTGATACGGCTCAGGTTCGACCCGTCGATGTTCGGCCGACCGTCTACGCCAAGGAAACCCAGCCATGAGCACGATGATGCCGTCACTCGGCTGACTACGCAGGGTCTCGGCGATCAGGTGAGCGCGTGGGTCGGCCGACCAGGGGTGCTGTGCGCAATGGCGCGTTCGCGATGCCGTCGGCCAATGGGGACAACCAACGGGGTAGCGGCGACCGGGTCGGTGACGACCTGGGCGTCGAGTTCGAAGACCTCGCGCAGCATGTCCTCGGTGAGCACCTCGGCTGGGGTGCCCTGGGCGACGATGCGGCCATTGCGCATGGCGATCAGGCGGCTGGCGTAACGGGCGGCGAGGTTGAGGTCGTGCAACACCATGACCACGGTGCGCCCCGCATCGGTGTGTAGCCGCTCGACGAGGTCGAGCACATCGACTTGATGGGCGAGGTCGAGGAAGGTCGTGGGTTCGTCGAGCAGCAGCAGGCTGGTGCCCTGGGCCAGCGCCATCGAGATCCACGCCCGCTGCCGCTGCCCACCGGAGAGTTCGTCGATGGTCCGTTCGGCGAATGCCGACATGCCAGTCCAGCTCAGCGCCTCGGCGACGGCGGCTTCGTCATCACTGGACCACTGCCGGTACCAGGCCTGGTGCGGGTGCCGGCCGCGAGCCACCAGGTCGGCCACGGTCAGACCCTCCGGCGCAGTCGGCGCCTGCGGCAGCACTCCCAGGACCTTGGCTACCTCGCGGGTCGGGGTGCGGTCGATCCGCTTGCCGTCCAGCAGCACATGCCCGCGCTTGGCGGGCAGTAGCCTGCCGAGCGCACGCAGCAGCGTCGACTTCCCGCAGCCGTTGGGACCGATCACCGCGCTGACCGTGCCGTCGAGCACGTCGAGGTCGAGGCCGTCGACCACCACGTTGTCGCCGTAGGCGAGTCGCAGGTCGCGTGCCTCGAGGCGGACCCGTTTCGTGCCCTGAGTCATCCCGTGACCTCCCGGTTGCGTCGGGCCAGCAGATAGAGCAGGTACGGCGCGCCGAGCACCGCGGTGACGATGCCGACCGGCAGCTCGGAGCCCAGCACGGTGCGTGCGATCAGGTCCGAGCCGACGGTGAGCAGCGCGCCGTACACCGCGGAGGCCAGCAGCGGTGGCCTGGCCGTGCCCACCAGTCGCTGGGCGATCTGCGGCACAACCAGGGCAACGAACAAGATGGGACCGGCCGAGCTGGTGGCGACCGCCGCCAAGCCGACCGCGGTCAGGATCAAGGCCGACCGTGCCCGGTTCACCCGAACTCCCAGTCCCCGCGCGGTGTCGTCACCGAACTGCAGCGCGCCGAGCCCGAAGGCCAGCAGCAGCGCGATCGGCACCAGCACCGCCAGGGCGAGTCCGACCGGCCCGACGTGCTCCCAGCCACGGCCGTTGAGGCTGCCGGTCAGCCATACCGTGGCGCTAGCGGCCTCGTCGATCTGGGCGACGACGAGCAGCCAATTGGTCAGGCTCAGCCCCACCGCCTGGATCCCGATGCCGACGAGCACCAGCCGGTAGCCCTCGATGCCGCGGCGCCAGGCCAGCACGTACACCAACGTCGCGGCGCCGAGTCCCCCGAGCAGTGCGGCGATCGGCAGGCTGACACCGGTCAGCAGCCCGCCGACTGCGCCGACGCTTCCGGTGAGCACGATCACGGCCACGGCGGCCGCGCTGGCTCCTGCCGTCACCCCGAGAATGTCTGGGCTAGCCAGCGGATTGCGCGCGACGGCTTGGGTAATCGCACCGGACAGGCCGAGTGCGGCACCCACCAGCACACCGGTCAGCGAGCGTGGCAGCCGAAGCTCCAGCACGACGAACTGCTCCGCATCGGTGCCACCACCAGCGAGTACCCGAAGCACGTCGGCGACCGAGATCGGGAAGTCGCCGAGACCGACGTTGGTGGCCACTACCAGGACCAGTGCGGCCAGCCCAACCAGCGTCACCCCGACCATCCGGGGGCGCCACACCCCGGAGACACGACCCACCCGCAGTGGCGGCCGCCCGGCCACTCGGTCGGATCGCTGCGGCTCGGCGATTGCCGAGGCAGTATCGGTGGCGAGGCGAGAGCCCGTCATAGCTTCGCCAACCGGCGACGACGCACCAGAGCAATGAAGAACGGCGCCCCGATCAGGGCAAGCACGATGCCCACCTGCAGCTCACCCGGCCGTACCACCACTCTGCCGATCACGTCGGCGAACAGCAGCAACACTGCGCCAGCCAATCCCGAGGCGGGCAACAGCCAACGGTAGTCGGGTCCGGTCAGCGCACGGACCACATGCGGTGCGACCAGGCCGAGGAACCAGATCGGTCCGCACGCGGCCACCGCAGCCCCGCTCAGCAGCGTGATCGCGGCCAGGCCGATGCCCCGGGTCAGCGCGACCCGCTGACCTAGGCTGCGGCCGACGTCCTCCCCCAGCGACAGCAGGTTCAGGCCCGGGGCGTTGGCGACCGCCAGCACCAACCCGACCACGAGGAACGGGGCCACCTGGCCGGCGATCGCCGTGTCCCGCCCAGCGATCGCGCCGACCGCCCAGAACCGGTACGCGTCCAAGGTCTGCACATCGGACAGCACCAGCGCGGAGGTCAGCGCCTGGAGCAGCGCCGCCAGCGCCACCCCGGCCAGCGCCAGCGTCACTGGCGTCGGACCACCCCGGCCGAGCGAACCGAGCACGAACACCAGCACGCTGGCGGCGAACGCGCCCGCGAAGGCGAACCACACATAGCCGAACAGGCTCGTCATCCCGAATACGTAGATCCCCACCACTACCAGGAACGCCGCTCCGGCATTCACCCCGAGCAGCCCCGGATCGGCCAGCGGGTTACGGGTATGGCCCTGCATCAGCGCGCCGGCCACGCCCAGCGCGATGCCGACCAGGATGCCCAGCAGCGTGCGGGGGATGCGCAGCGCGCGAACGATGATGTCGTTCTCGGTTCCGGTCGGCGACCACAACGCGTCCCACACCGCCGCGACCGGGATCGGCTTCGCCCCGACCGCGAGACTTGCCAACCCCACGACCGTAAGGAGCCCGAGCAGCCCGGTGACCACCAGCAGACGGCGGGTCCGCAGGGAAGCACCACGGGACGCCCTTCCGCGCGAACCACCCGAATCGGGGATACCGGGGGGCGCGGAGGTCACCATGGTCACGTTTCGTCGCACCTCATGTAAAGTAGGCTAACCACTTTGAGGTGAGGCTAACAACACTACATCAGGTAGGCAGGCCCCCTGATCGAGACTCAGCCATGCATCCTGGCGTGCGCCGCTACCGCGCTGCGGCAGCAGATCCAGTCACGTTACGGCATCAGTCCTTGACACCAAAGAGCTATTAGGCGAGCCTAAGTATGGTCAGGCTGATCTCAGCGACGAGCCCTGCGGTGATCGCCCGCTTCGAGGTGCTCCTCACCGGAGTGTGCTGCGCCGACCCGACTCCGTGGCCTGAGCCGACCGCAGGAGGATCCGACATGCCCATTGCTCTGCACGACCGCTCCGCCCCGATCAACCACGACGTCAACCGCCGGCAGTTCGTTATTGGCGGTGCGTCGCTGGCCGCCCTCCTCGTCGGCTGCTCGACCACCGACCCGGCCTCGGAGCCGCCCGCTGCGAGCACCGGATTTCCCGTCACCGTCAGCCACAAACGCGGCAGCACCGAGATCCTCAAGGCCCCGAAGCGGGTGGTATCCGTCGGTCTGACCGAGCAGGACATGCTGCTCGCGCTCGGTGTCATGCCGGTTGCGACCCGGGAGTGGTTCGGCGAGCAGCCCGGCGCGCTCTGGCCGTGGGCACGTACCGCCGCTGGGAACGCACCGACCCCAGAGGTCCTGGCCTACGAGCTCAACTACGAGAAGATCGCCGCCCTGCGGCCCGATCTCATCCTTGGGGTGTCATGGGGAGTCACCGAGGAGGAGTACTCGACGCTGTCACAGATCGCCCCGACCGTCGCGCAGTCTGCCGACTTCGTCGACGGCGGCACCCCGTGGCAGGAGCAGACCAGGATCATCGGCCGCGCAGTGGGCCGGGAGCAGCGCGCCGAGGAGGTCGTGGCCGACGTCGAGGCGAGGTTTGCCCAGGCGCGGGAGGAGCACCCGCAGTTCGTCGGGGCGAGCGGGATCGCCGCCTATGACTTCGGCGACGGAGACCTCGGGGTCTACGGTCCGCAGGACCCCCGGGCCCGAATCCTGACCTCGCTGGGCTTCGAGGTGCCCCCACGCCTGGCCGAGCTGGTAGGCAATGAGTTCTTCGCCGAGGTCAGCGCCGAGCAACTCGAACTCGTCGAGGCCGACGCACTGGTCTGGATCGTGTTCACCGAGGAAGGGGCGAGCCGCATCCAGGATCAACCACTGTACCGGACGCTCAACGTCGCAAAGGAAGGGCGCGATCTCTTCCTGGTCGGCTCCGATCCGCTGGGTGCCGCCTACTCGTTCAGCACCCCGCTGAGCCTGCCGTTCGCGATCGACGGGCTGGTTCCGCAGCTCGTCGCCGCCCTCGACGGCGACCCCGCAACTGTGGCACCTGGATGACACGCGCAGGTCCCGGGGACACCAGGGCCCGCGTGCGGGTGTGGCTGGCGAGCTGCCTCGCGCAGGACACCGGGGTGCTGCTGCTCGACGAGCCGACGACCTACCTGGACCTGCGCTATCAGCTGAGCAAGGGCAGGTCATCCTCGTTGCGTGGATATACCATCAGAACCGCCGTCTTGTGGGGCAACTCGACCTCGCCAACGCGGTGGAAGCCCGCAGCCGCGAATGCACGAAGGGCTACCTCGTTGAGCACGTTCGGTTCGGCGACGACGCGGCGACACCCGTTCTCCTCGCGCAGCAGGCTTTCCGCGGTCAACCGCAGGATCCGGCGTCCGAGCCCCCGGCCGGTCCTGGCCTCCTCTCCGATGGCGATGTGGATGCCGAGGTCACCAACGGCGAAGGAGTAGTAGCGCGCGAGCCTGTCGAGTTCCACCCGGTAAATCTCGATGTATGCGACGGGACCACCGTCCGCGAGGACGAAAGCGGGCCGGGAATGCCCGCTGTTCACCTGCTTGCTGATCTCTTCGCACCACCGCGACACGCTCCACGCCTGGTCCCAGCGAGCGGCCACATGCGGCTCACTCATCCATCGTGTGATCTGTTCCACATCATTCGCATCCGTCGTTGCGTCACGCAACGAAAACGGGTCGGGAAGTACCGGCAGAGGTGGTGGACTGTAACTATCTTGACGAGGAGCTTTGATGAATTTGTGGTGTGGCGCCATGTGATCTTTTCTCTACGCGAGTCGGCTGCCAATGACACAGTCCAGGCGGCTACGACATCGGTTCGCCGCCACATGATCGTGGTGTCCAACTTGACCCTTCTTCTGCACACAACCAAATGCTTCCACGTGGCCCACTGAGATTCCGGCAGGCTTACACCTGGGAGGTTGCAGCGCGGCCCTTGAGCAGTCGGCTCAGCCAGGGCCGTGGCGCGAAGGTAGACGCAAAAGCATAGCGATAGACCATCAGTGGAGTGATTCCCTTTGTGCCCACCTCAAGCCGGCGGGCCAGCTCAGTCAGATCAGCCGGATCAGCCATCACTCGAGGCGCCATCCGCAACGCGGGCAGGAACACATGGCAACGCCGGTAGACCAGGTCCGACAGCGTCAACTCGAGCAGGAGGGACCGCTTGGAGCGCCGCAGATACTCGTTCATGGTCAGCCGCAGCTGCGCTGAGGAACCTACGACCTCACCGAAGACCTTCGATCCGCGGAAGGTGGCATTGAGCGACTCGACCAGCTCGGCGTAGGCAGCTTTGTGCCGAGCACGCTGGTCCGGGTCATCGGCCGACTCCAAAGCATGTAGTGAGATGTGCGCGCCGAGGTTATTGCGGAACTCGGTACTCAAACGAGTTACCTGCGCGGAGGCCGTGGCCCTAGCGCGAGTGTACACGTCGTCGGAGACCATTACCGCTCCTGCTGGCAATGTCATGTCACTCATGGTCTTACCGAGTGTCACGATATCGGCACACTCCAGCACGTCCCGGTGGGCGAGGTAATGTTCGTTGCTCCGCCATCCTCCGGTCAAGATCTCGTCCACACCGACGAGGTAGCCATGCTCGCCGCGGTGTCGGTCAACGATCTGCACTATGTCGTCCGGTAGCTGGCGGCATGCTGTTCCCTGCACCAACTCGAACCACACCAACGCGACGTCGCCACCACACAACACGGTGATCAGACGCTCTGCCGCATCTGCGGCGAAGGGGTCGATATAGGTTAGCTTGGAATAGTATGGTCGGAACGCATCCGCATCAGACTCGGTTTCCTCCGTAACGTGCTTGCTCAGGTTAAGCGAGAACATCGTCTTGCCGCCGAAGTTGCCCTTGAAGCTGACAATCGTGCGGCGCTGCGGCGTAGCCAGCGCCGCGAGAGTCACCGCGATATTGTTGGCGATGGCTCCGCTCACCGCAGGAAACGCATGGGCTAGCCCGGTCAGCTCGATCAACTTCTGCTCGAGATCGGTGAAGTAGTCGTGGCCTGAATCGTGCTGTGCAAGCACATCGGAGACCAGATCGGGCGGATTGTGTCCCCGCAGGTTACTGCCGAGCCCACCAGCACAGTCGATGACGTCCCAGCCCTCGGCAGTCGTGAATCGGCCACCTGCTGCCTTCTGCACCTCGACATGCAGACCGAATATCTTAGCCATCTCCACAACATCAGGCTTGATGTGTCGGCTCCAGTAATCGATTGCCTTGGCCGGATCTTCGTCGATAGCCCGCAGCACTTCGTGGTGCTGCTCGGTGACATAACCGTACTTGTCCAGCGCGTCAAGCACCAGCGATGCGCACAACACGTTGCCACCGAAGGTTGAGGTTTGGGCGTAGCAGTCAATCTTATTACGCCACACCTGGTTTGCCTCGGGTGACATGGTGAACGCGCCGAACGGGACCTGCCGATCTGCCAGGCTCTCTCCGAATATCATCACATCGGCGCCGATTGGGTTGCCGAAGAGGTTTGGACTCGCCAGCTCAAGTTCGGTGCAGCACAAGCCGACCTGGCCGCCGTCTCGTCGGCAGACATGTATGAGATCGGTGAGCTTCTGATCCTCTAGGTCGATTGTCTCGTCCCGCACGATGATCACGGAAGCCCACGACCGACCTGCGATCTCGCGCAACGCCTGGTCGATCGAGGACACGCTGACGACATGGGGGACCAGAGCTTCGGCGCTGCCTAGCCCCACCGGGTCCATGAATTCGCGGTAGCGACCCTTCGCGTCGACCAGCAGTACCCAGCCACCGTCGTCCCGGCCAGCCCGGACAGCCGTGTGCCTGGCCAGGTTGATCGCCCCTGATAATGCTTCCAGTCCGGAACTGACGAGGTAGGAAAAATATGGCCCGGTACGGCCGGCAGCCACTAGCTCGCTCAGCATATAACTCAGCTTGGCGGCTGCCGGATTAATAAAGTTGCTCCCGAGGAGCATGTTGCAGCGTTGCTCCTGGTTGTGCTCGGCCACCAAGTCCAGCGTCCGCGCCGTGGCGGGCCGGAATACCGGTCGTGCTGAGTTGTCCATCAGACCTCCTTCGATCACCACTGGCGGGGTCAGTGGATCCGGTGGATCGAGTTTACGGTGCGCGATCAAGCTTTTTGGCCGCATATCTGTCAGTGCGCGGTGGGCCACTTACAGTTGGCTGTCAGGGCCACCTTCACCCACCGAACGCCCAGGGCGTGCCTGCTACCGCCAAACCCTGCGGCCGGCGACGCCGTCGTGCCTCGCAGCACTGCCACGCCGCCTCGGCCGACGCTTAGGTTAGCCTAATCTAGGCATTCCAGCGAGGATGCGGTCAGCCCAGGGCGGCCGGCCTAGCTCCGGGCTAGCCCGGAGCTAGGCCGTCACCAGCGATGTAGAGCCCTCGCCAGCGTCTCAACGTCACACTGCTGGCGCTCGATGATGACCTCGCTCGATCCGGACCTGGCTGATGCTGCTCGGCGTCGGCGCGCCGCTGACCGCCCTGATCGGCACCACGCTGACCGGGACCGCACTCGCTACAGGACGCAGATCTCGACGAGGCACGCTTGTCAATATCCATGATGCAGGCTAGCCTTCACTAAGATAAGTTAGGCTATCCTTCATTGAGTCGACGGGGGACGCATGTGCTGGCACCACCAGCGACCGCGGCGCCATCGCGTCGACGACCTGCCCAATGGGGAAGGAGCAGTTCATGGTCAGCGAGTCGATGTCGTCCAACACTTCCCCGATTATCCCCGGCTCTCGCCCGGTAGTGGATCAATCCGCGCCACCATCTCAATCAGTTGACGGTCACCCGATCCGCGATAGCGTCGAGGGCACATCGTCGCAAACCGAGGGAACAAACGGGAGATCCGCCGTTCATGCCCTAGCGACCTGGCCGGAGCTGTTTAGCGCCCAGGTGCGGCGCGACCCGGCAGCCACGGCCGTGGCATTTAACGACACCACGCTGACCTACGCGGAACTCAATGCCCGGGCCAACCGGCTAGCCCACGATTTGCTCGCCCATGGGGCCGGACCCGAGCGGGTGGTGGCGCTGGCGCTGCCGCGCTCAGCGGAGATGATTGTGGCCCAAGTGGCCGTGCTCAAGGCTGGTGCTGTCCACCTCTCACTCGACCCGGACTACCCGGCAGAGCGGCTCGCGTTCATGCTCGGTGATGCGAAGCCGGTCGCGGTGCTCACCACCGCTGAACTGGCCGGTCATCTCCCGATGGATGATCACACCCCGCGGCTGCACATGGACCGGCTGGAGGCGGCCGCAGCCGGTAGGCCCGAGTCCGATCCCACTGACCAGGCACGCGATGGGGCGCTGCGCGAGCTCAACGCTGCTTACGTGATCTACACCTCTGGTTCCACCGGGCAGCCGAAGGGAGTCGTGCTGTCGCATACCGGCGTGGCGAAACTGGTGGCTACCCAGACTGAGCGTTTCGGGATCGGGCCGCACAGCCGTATCCTGCAGTTCGCCTCTCCCAGCTTCGACGTGGCCTTCTGGGATCTCTGCCTGGCGCTGCTGTCCGGGGGGCGGCTAGTAATTGTCCCGGCCGAGCGGCGCGTCCCAGGGCCAGAGCTGGCCGACTACGCCCAAGCGCACGGGGTCACAGTTATGGCCTTGCCGCCCAGCCTGCTCGCGGCATTTCCAGCGGATTGCCCATTACCGCCGGCCACCCTGCTTACCGGAACCGAGCGAGTCTCCCCAGAACTAGTCGAACGCTGGGGCCGTGGGCGGCGTATGTTCAACGCCTACGGCCCAACCGAGGCGACCGTCAACTCGACGCTGTACGAATGCCATCCGGACCGGCTGCGCGGGGCGTCGGTACCGATCGGAGTTCCGGACCCGATGACGAACGCCTACATACTCGACGACTTGCTCCATCCGACCGCCGATGGCGCGGCCGGAGAGCTCTATCTCGGTGGTCCGGGCCTCGCCCGAGGTTACCTTGGCCGCCCGGAACTGACCGCCGAGCGGTTCGTGGCCAACCCATTCGGTGAGCCCGGCTCGCGGCTTTACCGCACGGGCGATCTGGTCCGCCGCGGCGCCGAAGGTGCGCTGGACTTCCTCGGCCGGGTCGACGACCAGGTGAAGATTCGCGGCTATCGCATCGAGCCGGGCGAAATCGAGTCGGTGCTGGCGCGCCACGAGTCGGTCGCCCAAGTGAGGGTCGTCGCCCGTGCGGTCCAGGCCGGGGAGCGTCGGCTGATCGCGTACATCGTCCCGGTGACCGGGGCGAGGTCCGGCCGGGACGACACGCGCGAGCAAGAGCAGGTCGGCGAGTGGAAAGGGCTTCACGAACTGGTGAACCAGGCGTCGGATTCGAGCGGCTCCGCCGCAGGCTTCGTCGCCAACTCCAGCTATGACGGGCGGCCGATCCCGCTGGAGGACATGCGCGCGTGGTTCGACGCCACCCTCGAGCGGATCCGCTGCCTTCGGCCGCGCCGGGTGCTCGAGATCGGTATCGGCAGCGGGCTGATCCTGTCCGTGATCGCGCCCGGATGTGAGACGTACTGGGGTGTCGATGTGTCCGAGGAGGCCATCGCGTCGCTGTGGCGCCGGCGCGCCGAGATCGCCGAGATCGCCGGGCTCGCCGACCGTGTCGAGCTGCGGACGCAGCCGGCGCATGACATGACCGGCCTGCCGGATGGGTTCTTCGACACGGTGATCATCAACTCGGTGGCGCAGTGCTTCCCGAGCGTCGACTACCTCGTTGACGTGCTGCGCAAGGCGGTGAACCTACTGGTACCCGGCGGTGCGGTATTCGTTGGTGACGTGCGCAACCTGCGGCTGCTGCGCTGTCTGCGCGCCGCGGTGCAGCTGCACCGCCTCGGCACCCGCCCAACCCCAGCAGAGCTCCCAGCCGTACGCTTCGCCGTCGAGGCGGCCGTGGCCTGGGAACCCGAGTTGCTGCTCGACCCGGATTTCTTCCCCGCCCTCCGGCGCGTGATCCCCGACATCGGTGGGGTGGACCTGCGCATCAAGCGGGCCTCTTATCACAATGAGTTCAGCCGCTACCGCTATGACGTGGTGCTGCACAAGGTTCCGGCGCCACCGTCGCCCGAGCCTGCGCCGGAGCTGAGCTGGGGAACGGAGATCGACGGGCTCGAGGCGCTAACCGCGCACCTCGCACTGCGACGGCCCGCCACGCTGCGCATCGTCGGGATACCCAACGCCCGACTCGCCAGCGACCTCAGCGCACTGTGGGAACTCGACGAGGAACGCGGGCTTGGTGCAGCGCGCATCCGCCACGACGAGGGCCCGGCGAACGGCATGGTGGACCCGGAGGTGTTGCATGAGCTCGGCTCGAAGCTTGACTACCAGGTCGCGACGACCTGGTCCGGCGAGCGCGACGACGGCAGCGTCGATGTCGAGTTCGCTGACGCCCGGGCCGACACTGAGTTCGGTGAAGTGTACCGCCCGGCGCGCAACGGATCGATCACGTCGCTGGCGAACGTACCTGCCGTCGTCCCGGGTACCGGGGCACTGCTCACATCGCTGCGGTCGCATGCGGCGCGATGGCTG
Organism: Pseudonocardiaceae bacterium; assembly: GCA_050699435.1. Lineage (GTDB taxonomy): Bacteria > Actinomycetota > Actinomycetes > Mycobacteriales > Pseudonocardiaceae. The sequence continues at coordinate 37,632 of JBOHGM010000004.1, forward strand.
CCGGTGCATATGGTGCCTGCCGCGTTCGTCCCGCTGCCGTGGCTGCCGGTGTTGCCCAGCGGCAAGCTGGACCGGGCGGCACTGCCGGCCCCCGACTTCGCCGCGTCAGCCACTGGACACCGGCCCCGCAGCGCCCGGGAAGAGCAGCTCTGTGCGCTGTACGCCGAGGTTCTCGGCCTAGCTGGGATCGGTATCGACGACGACTTCTACGCCCTCGGCGGGGACAGCATCGTGTCCATCCAGCTGGTCATCAGGGCGCGTCAGGCCGGACTGGTGATCACGTCTCAGCAGGTCTTCACCCATCGCACGGTTGCCGAGCTTGCGCCACTGGCCACCGCCGTGGCGGACACGGTCGCCGAACCACCGGAGACCGGCGTGGGTGCGCTGCCACTGACTCCGATCATGAGGTGGCTCGACGAATGTGGCGGACCGACCGACAGCTTCAGCCAGTCGATGCTGATGCGGGTGCCCGCCGGGCTGACCAGGGCCCAGCTCGCCACAGTCGTGCAGGCCGTGGCGGACAAGCATGATGTGCTGCGTTCGCGAATCGTCCGGGCCACCGCAGGCAATCCGGGGATGCTGCAGGTGCAACCGCCGGGCACAGTGTCGGCCGACTCGTGGATCCGACAGGTCGACGTCACCGGAGCAGACGACGCGCAGCTGGGCATGGTGATCGACGTCGAGACGGAAGCGGCCGGCGGCAGGCTGGCACCCGAGGCAGGCGTAATGGCCCAGGTGGTGTGGTTCGACGCCGGAGCTACCCAGCCAGGACGGCTGCTGTTCGTGGTACAGCATTGGGTCGTCGACGGGGTGTCCTGGCGGATCCTGCTGCCCGACCTCACCGCCGCATGGGAGGCGGTCACGGCGGGACGCCAGCCGGAGCTGGACCCGGCCGGAACGTCATTCCGCCGCTGGGCGCAGCTGGTGGACGGTGCTGCGCGGAGCCCGGATCGGGTGGTGGAGCTGGCCTTGTGGACCGGGATCCTGGACCGGCCCGACCCGGTCCTGACCGACCGTCCGCTGGACCCCGTTAGCGACCTCGCGGCAGTCCGGCGCATGACGCGGTGGCTCCCGGCGGACCGGACCGCGCCGCTGCTGACCAGCGTGCCAGCGGCATTTCATGCCGGGGTGAACGACGTGTTGCTCACCGCACTGGCCCTCGCCGTCGCGGACTGGCGCCGCCGCCGGGGGTTGGGTGCGGACCCGAGCGTACTGATCGCGCTGGAGGGCCATGGCCGAGAAGAGCAGATCGCGGACGGCGTGGACCTTTCCCGCACGCTCGGCTGGTTCACCAGCATCTTCCCAGTGCGGCTGGATCCCGGCCCGATCGACCCTAGCGAAGCGCTCAGTGGCGGGCCAGCCGCCGGTCACGCCCTGAAACGAATCAAGGAGCAGCTCCGGGCACTGCCCGATCACGGATTGGGCTTCGGACTCCTGAGATATCTCAATCCGGAGACCGCACCCGTGCTGGAGGAGCTTCGCGTCCCACAGATCAGTTTCAACTACCTGGGCCGGTTCACCGTGGACCACGATCCAGACGCGTTATGGACTGCGATCCCCGGCGCTGGGGTGCTGGAAGGCGGCTTCGACACCGGCATGCCGGTCGCGCCGTATCTGCTGGAGATCAACGCGTTCAGTCAGGACGTTGAGGGCAGGCCGGAGCTGGGGGTGACGTGGGCCTGGCCGGGCGACCTGCTTGACGAGTACGCCGTCGCCGACCTGGCACGAGGCTGGTTCGACGCACTGGACGCCCTGGTGCGACATGTCGACCGGTCAGGAGCGGGTGGCCATACACCCTCCGACCTGGAACTTGTCTCACTGAGTCAGGAAGAGATCGACGAGTTCGAAGCCGAATGGGAGGTGCCGTGAGCACGCAGTCCGGACTGGAGGACATTCTGCCGCTTTCTCCGCTGCAAGACGGTCTGCTATTCCATGCGCTGCTGGACACCGAAGGGTTCGACCCTTACACCTGCCAGCTGATTCTCGATCTGGAAGGTGCACCGGACGGTCCCCTGGACGCGGCAGCGGTGCGCGCAGCATGCCAGGCTTTGCTGGATCGGCACGCCATCTTGCGCGCCGCCTTCCGGCAGCGCAAGTCTGGTCAGAGCGTGGCGCTCATTCCGCGTCACGTGGAGCTACCGTGGCGCGAGGTCGACCTCTCCGGTGTCGAGGACCCCGCAGCACGGGAGGGTGAACTCGCCCACCTGCTGAACCAAGATTGGGAACGGCGGTTCGATCTGGCCGCTCCGCCACTGCTGCGGTCGACGCTGGTGCGCCTCTCGCCCGACCGGCACCGCTTGGTGCTCACGCACCACCACATCCTGCTGGACGGCTGGTCGGGCCCGGTGCTGGTGCGGGAGTTCCTTGCCCTCTACACCCAACATGCCCGCTGCGCCCAACCTGGCGGCCCGGCCGCGCTGTCGCCGGTGACTCCGTACCGGGATTACCTCGGTTGGCTTGCAGCCCGCGACCGAGACAGCGCCCGAACGGCGTGGCGGGAGGCGCTCGCCGGTCTCGAGGAACCGACGCTGGTGGCGCCGGTCGATCACGCCCGGGCTCCGCAGCTGCCCCGGACGTTGACCCAGATGCTCTCGGCGCGGACTACCAGGAGACTGGTTGACCACGCTCGCCACGGCGGTTGGACGATCAGCACAGTGCTCCAGGCCGCCTGGGCGGTCGTGCTGGGGCGGCTGACCGGGCGGGATGACGTGGTGTTCGGGACCACGGTGTCGGGCCGTCCGCCGGAGATCCCCCGCGTGGCGGACATGATCGGCCTGTTCATCAATACGGTGCCGGTCCGCGTCCGGCTGTCGCCCGGGGAGCCGGTGCGGACAGTTCTGCGCCGGCTCCAGGACGAGCAGATCCGACTGCTGGACCACCAGCACCTGGGGTTGGCTGAGGTGCAGCAGCTCGCTGGGCACGGTGAGCTGTTCGACACCCTGACGGTGGTGGAGAACTGGCCGGAGCGCCCGGACGCCGGTGTAGAGCACGCCGGGATTCGGGTGTGCGGGCTGGACAGCCGGGACGCCACGCACTACCCACTCTGTCTGGTAGCCCGGCCCGGGGGGCGGCTCGAACTGCGACTGCACCACCATCCCGGCGCGATCGACGAGAGCACGGCGGATCGGCTGACCATCTGGTTGATCCGAGTGCTCGAGCAGATTGCCGCGGATCTCGAACAGCCCATCCACGAGCTTGACGTGCTCACTGCGGCTGAGCGGGAGCAGCTGCTGCACGGCTGGAACGACACCCGCCGGCAGGTGCCGGACAGCGTCCTGCCCAAGCTGTTCGAGGCACAGGTGGCGCGGACTCCGGACGCGTCGGCGGTGGTGTTTGAGGATCAGATGCTGAGCTACGCGGAGCTGAATGGTGCGGCGAATCGGCTAGCACGGCTGCTGATCGACCGGGGCGCCGGCCCGGAACAGATCGTGGCGATCGCGCTGCCCCGGTCGGTGGAGCTGGTGGTGGCGGTGCTGGCAGTGGCCAAGGCCGGTGGGGCCTATCTGCCGGTGGACCTCGACTATCCAGTCGACCGGATCGCGTTCATGCTGGACGACGCCACCCCCGTGGTGGTGCTGGCAACCACCGGCACCGCCCGGGCGCTGTCGGCTGGCTACGCCGATCGGCTGCTGATAGTGGATGGCCCTGCGGTGCGGTCCACCGCCGAGCAGGCGGATAGTGCGGATCTGACCGATGCGGATCGGGGTGGGGTGCTGTGGCGGGATAACACCGCCTATGTCATCTACACCTCGGGGTCGACCGGGTGGCCTAAGGGTGTGGCGATCTCGCATGCCGGTCTTGCCAGCTTGGTGGCCACCGCAGTGGACCGGCTGGGTGTCCGCCCCGAGAGCCGGGTGCTGCAGTTCGCCTCGATCAGCTTCGATGTGGCCGTCTGGGATCTGTGCATGGCCCTGAGCACCGGGGCCACGCTCGTGGTGGTGCCGGAGTCTCGCCGCATCCCCAGTCAGGAACTGACCGATTACGCCCACCAGCATGCCGTCACCCACATGATCCTGCCGCCGTCGCTGATGGCCGCCCTGCCCGAGGACGCCACCTTCCCGGCCGGGGCCACCCTGCTCCTGGGTACCGAAACCGTGCCACTACCCCTGGTCACCCACTGGTCCACCCAGCTGCAGGTGTTCGCTGCCTACGGGCTGACCGAGACTACGGTCAACTCCACCCTGTGGCCCGCCCACCCCGGCTGGGCCGGCCCCCGAGTGCCGATCGGCCGACCCGACCCCAACACCCAGGTCTATGTGCTCGACCCCGCCCTACGGCCCAGCCCACCCGGAGCAACCGGCGGGCTTTACATCACCGGCGACGGTCTGGCCCGCGGCTATCTCGGCCGCCCCGCCTTGACCGCGTCCCGCTTCGTTGCCAATCCCTATGGTGAGCCGGGTTCACGCCTGTACCACACCGGTGATCTGGCCCGCTGGCAATCTGACGGTGTCTTGGAGTTTCTCGGCCGCAGCGACGACCAAGTCAAAATCCGCGGCTACCGCATCGAACTCGGCGAAATCGAAGCTGCGCTCACCGCCCACCCCGCCGTCGCTCAGGCCGTCGTCGTCGCCCGCACCGACCCACCTCAGTCCACCCGCCTGGTCGCCTACCTCGTCCCCGGGCGACCGACCGATGCGGCGCCCCCGCTGCCCCACATGCTTGAGTGGCGCGACGCCGTTGTGGAACGCATCCGTGAGCCGCGGATCCCCAACCTGGTACCGCGACTACGCGCACACCTGAGGCAACATTTGCCCGAGTATATGATCCCTTCGGTTTTGATGTTGCTGGATGCGATACCGATCGCGCCGAGTGGGAAGTTAGATCGTGCGGCGTTGCCGGCGCCGGAGGTGGGGGGGTCGGCGTCGCGGGCGCCGGAGTCTGCTCAGGAAGGGGTTCTGTGTGAGTTGTTCGCCGAGGTCCTGGGGTTGGATCGAGTCGGTGTCGAGGACAGCTTCTTCGATCTGGGTGGGCATTCGCTGCTGGCGACTCGGCTGATCGCCCGGGCCCGGTCGATGTTGGGTGCCGAGCTGGCCATCCGGGATCTGTTTGAGGCCCCGACGGTGGCGGAGCTGGCCGGCCGGGCCGGTGGGGGAAAGCCAGCGCGGCCGGCGTTGGTTCCGATGCGGCGGCCGACTCGGTTGCCGCTGTCGTTCGCGCAGCGACGGCTATGGCTGATCCAGCAGATCGAGGGCGCGAGTGCCACCTACAACTACCCGATGGTTTTCCGGCTACACGGACCGGTGGACATCGGCGCGTTGCGGACCGCGTTCGGTGATGTGCTGGCCCGGCACGAGCCGTTGCGCACCGTGTTCGGTGAGCAGGACGGCGAGCCTGTCCAGCACATCGTGGCGGCAGAGCAGGCCCACCCGGTGATCGAGGAGTTGTCCGCTGCCTGCGAGCAGGTCACCGACCTGGTCACCACCGCGGTCAGCCACCGGTTTGACCTGAGCGTCGAGCTGCCGGTGCGGGTCACACTGATTACCAGCAGCCCCGAAGAGCACGTGCTGGTGATCCTGCTGCATCACATCAGCACCGACGAATGGTCCGACCAGCCATTCTTGGCCGACCTGAGCAGCGCCTACCTCGCCCGAGCAGCCGGACACGCCCCGCACGGGGCACCGCTTCCAGTCCACTACACCGACTACACACTCTGGCAGCGCCAACTCCTGGGCGACCCCGACGACCCCGACAGCCTGGCCGCCCAGCAACTCGCCTACTGGAAAAACGCCCTGCACAACCTCCCCGACGAGCTATCCCTGCCGGTGGACCGGCCCCGCCCCGCCAATCCCACCGGGCGCGGCGGCATGCACCATGCCCAGCTGGACCCAGCCGTAGTCACCGCACTGCGGCAGGTGTGCGCCACCTCTGGTGCGAGCATGTTCATGGTGCTGCACGCGGCAGTCGCGGCGTTGCTGCACCGCCTGGGCGCCGGGAACGATATTCCCCTGGGCGCCCCGGTCGCCGGGCGCACCGAGGACGCCCTGGACAACCTGGTCGGCTTCTTCGTCAACACCCTCGTCCTGCGCACCGACCTGTCCGGCGACCCCACCTTCACCGAACTACTCACTCAGGTCCGGGCGGCTGACCTGGCCGCCTTCGACCACCAAGACCTGCCCTTCGACGCCGTCGTCGAGGCCCTCAACCCCAGCCGCTCCCGCTCCCGCAACCCGCTGTTCCAAGTCATGATCGGCTACCACAACCGCGCCCCCGACCCCCAGCTGCTGGGCCTGCACAGCCAACCTGAACCCCTCACCACCCAATCGGCCAAGTTCGACCTGGCCATCATCTTCACCGACGACCCCGACACCGGCCACCTCGGCTGCCTCATCAACTACAGCACCGACCTGTTCGACCCACCCACCGCACACACCCTCACCCAACGACTGGTGCACTTACTCGAAGCAGTGCCAGCCAACAGGTCACTACGCTTGAGCCAGCTCGACATGCTGTTGGGCGGGGAGCGGCAACGGGTGGTGGTGGAGTGGAACGACACTGCTCGGGCGGTGTCGCGGCGGCCGTTGCCGACGTTGTTCGAGGCGGTGGTGACTCAGCGACGTGATGCGGTGGCGGTGGTGTCAGACGCTGCTCAGCTGTCGTATGGGCAGCTCAACCAGTGGGCGAACGGACTGGCTGGGGTGCTGATCGGCCGAGGGGTCGGGCCGGAGCGGGTGGTGGCGTTGGCGCTGCCCCGGTCGGTGGAACTGGTCGTGGCGGTGTTGGCAGTGGCCAAGGCCGGAGGGGCTTATCTGCCGGTGGACCTGGACTATCCGGCCGAACGGATCGCGTTCATGCTCGATGACGCCGCCCCCGTGGCGGTGCTGGCCACCACCGAAACTGCGGCGAAGCTGCCAACTGGCTATGCCGAGCATCTGCTGGTGATAGACGATCCGGCCGTACGGGCTACGGTCGAGCAGTCGGACAGCGCTGATCTGACTGATGCTGACCGCGCCAGTACGCTGCGGGCGGCCAACACCGCCTACGTCATCTACACGTCGGGATCTACTGGCCGCCCCAAAGGCGTGGTCGTCTCCCACGCCGGTATCGCCGACCTGGTGGCCACCGCAGTCGACCGGCTCGGCGTCACACCCGACAGCCGGGTGCTGCAGTTCGCCTCGATCAGCTTCGATGTAGCCGTCTGGGAGCTGAGCATGGCACTGTGCACCGGGGCGAGTCTGGTGATCGTCCCAGCGGACCGGCGAGTGGCAGGCCCTGAGCTGGTTGACTATCTTGACCAGCAGGCGGTGACGCACATGGTGTTGCCACCTTCGTTGGTGGACGCGTTGCCGCCGGAATGCGCCCTGCCGGCTGGAACAACGCTGGTAACCGGCTCTGAGACGGTGCCTGCACACCTGGTGGCGCGTTGGCGTGATCGACTGCAGGTCTTCGCCGCCTACGGGCTGACCGAGGCCACGGTCAACTCCACCCTGTGGCAGACCAGCCCCGGTTGGACCGGCCACCGGGTCCCGATCGGCCGCCCCGACCCCAACACCTGCGTCTATGTACTTGACCCGGTGCTACAGCCAGCCCCGCTCGGCGCAGTAGGCGAGCTGTACGTGGCCGGGGACGGCCTGGCCCGCGGGTATCTCGGCCAGGCCGGGCTGACCGCCCAACGGTTTGTCGCCAACCCCTACGGCCCCCCCGGTACCCGCCTTTACCGCACCGGGGATCTGGTGCGCTGGCGCGATAACGGTGTCCTGGACTTCCTTGGTCGCAGCGATGACCAAGTCAAAATTCGCGGCTTCCGCATCGAACCAGGTGAAATCGAAACAGCACTGGCCACCCACCCCGCCGTCACCCAAGCCGCTGTCATCGTCCGCACCGACCCACCCCACCCCACCCGCCTCATTGCCTACATCGTCCCCACCGCCGGCACCGAGCCCGACATTCGCGCCCTACGCCAACACGCAGCCGTGATCTTGCCTGACTACATGATCCCGGCGGCCATCGTCACACTCGAAACCCTGCCGCTGACACCCAACGGCAAGCTCGACCGCCGGGCTCTCCCGGCGCCGGACTGGGCAGCTCTGAGCGGCGACGCTCGCCCGGCCACGCCAGAGCAGCGCATCTTGTCCGAGTTGTTCACCGAGATCCTGGCCATACAAAAGGTAGGTATCCACGACAACTTTTTCGAGCTCGGCGGCGACTCGTTGTCGGCGGCACGCGTGACGTTCCGCATTCGCGACGCCTTTGGGATAGCCATTCCGCTACGGGACCTCTTCGCAAGACAGACCGTCGCTGAGCTCGCCGAGGCTGTCACCGCATTGCAGCGGGGTGAGGAGCCGGCAGCGACGCGCGAACCGGGCGGAACTCACGACTGGACCGAAGAGTGGGGTTCGACGTCGTACGGCAACCTCCCACCCCGGGCTCAGCATGAAGAAGCGCAGATTCTGCTCACTGGTCCCACCGGATTTTTTGGGGCGTTCTTGCTCCATGAGCTACTCACCCAGGCTCAAGGAAAGGTCGTCTGTCTAGTACGCGCTCGGGACGTGCAGCACGCCTGGCAGAGGCTCCGTGCCACGCTCGACAAGTACGACCTGGCTGATTCTCTCCCAATGGAGCGAGTGTCAGTCGTGGTAGGGGACTTGGCGAAGCCGCGACTGGGTCTGAGCGACTCTGAGTACGAACGCCTAGCGGACCAGATCGACACTATTTGCCACAACGGAGCCCACGTCGATGCCCTGTTCCCATACGAGCAGCTCAAAGATGCTAACGTAGGCGGAACCAATCAACTGCTCCAACTGGCCACGACAACGTGGCTTAAACCGTTGCACTTCGTATCCACGGTCTCTATCGAAGCACTCGAACATCAAACGGATACGCCAACCTCCGGCTATGTCGAGAGCAAATGGCGCGCCGAGCGTATCGTGGCAAACGCGAGGTCGCAGGGTGTGCCGGTCTCGATTTACCGTCTTCCGCGGCTCGTGGGTGACAGTCGTACAGGACGCGGCAATGATCGTGACATCATGTTCCGAACCCTTCGATGGGTTCTGGAACTTGGAGCCGCACCGGACATTGACCTCTCCGAAACGTGGGTCCCTGTAGACGAAGCGGCACGAGTGCTGGTCTACGCCATGAGCGAGTATTGGGAAGAATGGCGCTTCGTTATGACAACCGACCAGAAGATACCCCTGAAGGAGGTCCTTGAGATCATCCGCGACACTGGTCGAAAAGTCGAGGTCAAAGCCTCCAATGAATGGGAACGCGACCTCGCCCTCAGGTCATCCCCTGAGGAGTACGAAGTGATGATTTCGGCCTTCGCAGGAGATGAGCGCAACAACACGGCCTGGAGTGAAGGCGGCATAAATGTTCCAGGCATGAGCTTACCGTCAGACGAGTTTACTCCTCTCCTCGCACGGGGTGTCGACAGGAGAGCAGTCCGGCGCTATCTCGACCTCCTTGAGCATGAGAATACAGTAAAGTCCTCCCAAACGGGCTCGTCGGGATGAAGCTGGGAGTTAGTCGGTGACACGAGTATCCGAGCCTAACGTCCGAGCTTACGGTTCTCATCAGCTTCCGCTCTGTGCCGCGCTGCCCCGACGAGCAGGGTCGTCAGCGTGACAGCGACGAGTGCGGCGCCAAGCATCGGAGCGAGCGCGGCTCCCGGTACCGCTCCGGTTGCTGCGGTAAGCGCGCCAAGGACGAGAACGGCGGCGATGGCCGCGGCGATCCGCCAGTCGTCGCCAACCAGGAAATCCCAGAGAAACCTGCCCAGCCCGGCCAGCGCCAGCTGTGCCCGCCTCATCGGGCCACCGCCAGCCGGGTTCGCAGCACCTGCACCGAGGCGAGCGCGCCAGCAGTCCACACCGCGAGCAGAGCTATCAGAGCAAGATCACCGCCGGGCCAGGTGAGGGTGCCGGAGGGGGCGAACACCCCGAGGCCCTCGACCGCCCAGAACGTCCCGAATGTGATCAACAGCAGGCCCACGCCGAAGGCGAGGGTGTTCTCCGGTATCCGGGACAGCGGCCGGTACGTGACCACCCCGAGCGCCAGCACGGCGACCAGCGCGGCGCCTGCGGCTGCGGCGGCCAGGCCGAGCCGCCCGGCACTCGCGCCCAGCAATACGACGATCACCACGACCTCCAGCCCCTCCAGCAGCACACCCTTGAACGCCACAACGAAACCGAACCCGTCCACGCCAAAGCGCTGTCCGGATAAGGCCGCCTCGGCGGCTGCCTGCTCGGCGCGGAACGTGGCGTCCTCGTCGTGTTTGGCTTTCAACCCGGCTGAGCGCAGCACGGCCTTGCGTAACCACTGCGCGCCGAACACCAGCAGCAGCACGCCGACGACGAGCTGCAGCAGCGTCTCGGGCACCCAGCGGGCCAACGCCGGCCCCACCGCAGCGGTGGCGACCGCAAGCACCGTCAGTGCCGCGACGGTGCCGGCCACCGCTGCCCGCCAGCCGCGGGAAACCCCGATCGCCAGCACGATGGTGAATGCCTCGATGAACTCCACCGCCGCAGCCAGGAACACCGCGATAGCCAGTCCCGCTCCGGTGCTCACCATGGAGACTGCCTCCCTTTCGCCTCGGTCAGTGTGGAGTGAGCACGTCTGTTAGGCAACCCTCACCTCAGGTCGAGTCGCTGCTAGTCAATGGTGACGAGTGTCCGACCACGCCTCCCACAGAGCGGCGTACCAACCACCCGCGGCGACGAGTTCGGCGTGAGTACCGGTCTCCACGACCCGGCCGCCGTCCAGCACGACGATGTGGTCGGCCTTGGCGGCCTGGGTGAGGCGGTGCGCGACGATCAGGCCGGTCCGTCCCTCCAGAGCGCGTGCGGCGGCGGCCTCCAGGACACGGGCACCCGCGCTGCCGGCCTCCGCGGTGGCCTCGTCGAGGATGGCGACCGGCGGATCGGCGAGGATCAGCCGGGCCAGGGCGAGCTGCTGGGCCTGGGTCACGGTGAGCCGGTGCCCGCCCTCGCCGACCACGGTGGCTAACCCGTCCGGCAGCGCCTGGGCCCAGTCCAGCGCGCCGACCTGATGGAGTGCGGCACAGAGTTCGTCGTCGGTGGCCGTCGGCCGAGCCAGCCGTAGATCATCGGCAAGTGAGCCGGCGAAGACGTGCACCTCCTGGGTGATCAGCGCGACGGCCCTTCGGGTACCGGTCGGGCCGAGTTCATCCAGGGCGATGCCGCCAAGGCTGATCGAGCCGCCGCTCGAGCGGTGGATTCCCGCGACCAGCTTGGCCAGCGTGGACTTACCCGCGCCGCTCGCTCCGACCAGTGCGACGCGCTCGGCCGGGCCGATGTCCACCCCGACGTCCTGCAGCACGGGGTGACCGGGCAGATATGCGTAGTCGACCGCGGCCACCTTGACTGAGCTGTCCAGCGGCACCTGCGGGTGCGGTGGCTCGTCCCGGACCGGAAGGTCGGCAACGCCGACCAGCCGGCCCAGGCTGGCCGCGGCGGCCACCGCGTCGTCGACGAGCGCGAGCGCGATATTGACCGGGTCGAACAGGCCGTGGAAGTAGAGTGCGGCGGCGGTCGCGGTGCCGATCGTGATGTTGCCCCCGCGGACCAGCAGGAATCCGGCTACCAGGACGGCGGACAGACCGATGAACTCCGCGAGGTTCAGCCGGCCGTAGAACCTGGTCACTAGCCGGATACCGCGGATGACGAGAGCGAGGGCGGCTTGCGAGCGGCGGGTCACCCGGTTGACGTGCTCGTCCGCGATCCGATAGGCACGTACGGTCTGGGCTCCGCCGATGGTGTCCAGCAGCTGCTGCTGCTGTGCACCCACCGCAACCCGCTGGGTGGCATACAGGGGGATCGCGTGGCGGACGTACCAGCGCGCGGTGTGCAGCTGCAGTGGCACGACCAGCAGCGCCACCAGCAGGAACCGCCAGTCCAGCAGCGCCATCGCGCCCAGGGTCAGCACGATGGTCAGCCCGGAGCGGCCCAGCTCCGGCAGGGCGCGGCGCACCCCTTCCGCGACCACCCTGACGTCGCCGGTCACTCGCGAGGTGAGATCGCCAGAACCGGCTTGCTCGACCTGCTCCAGGGGCAGCATCAGGGCGCGCTGCACGAAGCGCTCTCGCAACCGCGCGAGCATGCCCTCCCCGAGCCGCGCGATGAGCGAAACTCCTACCGCGGTCAGCGCACCCGCGACGACCGCGACCAGCGCCAGCGCGATGACCGGCGTGGTGATGGCATGGGCAGGCCGACCTTGCACAACGAGGTCGACGATGTGGCCGAGCAGCGGCGCGGTGAGCAGGCCCACCGCGGTCGCGGCGATCAGGACGGTGAACCCGCCGATGGCCAGCTTCCGGTGCGGACGCAGCAGTTCGCGGACCGCTGCCCAGGTCCGGGCCCGGGTCGCGATGGGCAGCAGCTCCCGCTTCGACCCTGACTCCCACCCGGGGACCGCCCCTGCGGGTGTTGTCGCGGTCATCTGCTGCCTCCTCGAGCCACCCGGTGCCCCCGCATCAGCTGAGCACCGCCGCGCGGTAGCTCTCGTGCGCACCGACGAGATCGGCGTGCGCGCCCTCGACGGTCACGACGCCGCTGTCGAGCACCACCACTCGGTCGGTCACCGCCAGCAACGCGGGGCTGGTGGTAACCATGATCGTGGTACGCCCCCGGCGGACTGCCCTGATCCCGGCTGCGATCCTGGCCTCGGTCACCGCGTCGACGGCCGTGGTCGGGTCGTGCACCAGGAGCACCGGTGGGTTGGTAGCCAGGGCGCGCGCCAACGCGACCCGCTGGCGTTGCCCGCCGGATAACGACCCGCCGCGCTCGGCGATCACGGTGTCGATGCCCTGCGGCAGGCTCTGCGCCACCTCGTCGACCGCGGTTGCCGACAGCACCCGCTGCACACCGGTATGCTCGGCCCCCCCGGTGATCGCCGCTGTGACGTTGTCGATCAGGGTGCCCTCGAACAGGTCCGCTTCGTGCGCGGCCACCAGGATCGCGGCGCGCACGTGACCAGGGTGCACCTCCGACAGCGCCACGCCGTCCAGCTCCACCGAGCCGGCTAGCGGGTCCACGTCCCGGCCAAGGCATTCCAGCAAAGCGGTGGCGGCCGCGACTGGTGCCACGACACCCACCATTTCCCCGGCCGCGATATCGAGATCCAGCTCGTCTAGCGCACCGTGCGAGACACCCCGCAACCGGATCCGGCCCGCAACGGTATCCGGCAACCGGCCGTTGCCCGACACCACCGCAGGGGGTGCGGCCAGGACCAAGGCGACCCGGCCCGCGGAGGCGCGCGCCTGGGCGAACTCACTGTTGACCCAGGCAAAAATGGTGAGCGGGGTCAGGAGGAACTGGGCCAGACCAACGGCGGCGACCAGCCCACCAATGCTGATGTCCCCCTGTGCCGCGAGCCGACCGCCCACCAGCGCGACGACGGCGATAAAGATCCCGGTCAACGCAAAAATGGTGCCGTCATGCCACGCTTGCGCGCGGGCTGCCCGCAGGGTAGCCACCAGCGAATCCTGACTGGTACGGCGATAGCGGGACACCGCCGCGGCTTCCGCACCAATGCCCTTCAGCACCCGCAACCCGCGGACCAGATCCGCGGCCGTACCCGACGCATGCCCGGCGCGTTCCTGCTCGACCTCGGTTCGCCGTTCCAGCGGTTTGCCCAGCAGGTGGGCCAACCACAACAACGGCGGGGTCCCCAGCAACACGAGCAGGCCGAGCGGGACCGAGACGTTCAGCAATGCCACTGCGCTGACCAACAACGCGGTGAGTGCCGCGATCCCCATCGGTAACGCCATGTTGACGGCACCGACCCGCTTGGCGTCCTCCGTCGCGATGTTCACCAGCGCACCGGACAGCCGGCCGGTCTCCGCTCCACCGCGGGGATCAAGGACGCGCTCGGTCAGCTGGATCCGGATCTGGTGTGCTGCCTGTTCGGAGGCCCGTTCCGCGGTGCGCGCGGCGAGGCGGAAGCTGAAGGACAGCACGATGAACACCGCTGCCAGCACCAGGATCCACGACATCAGCGCATTAGTATCGCCCGTGGCGACGGCACGGTCGATGATGACGCCGATCAGGACCGGGACCATGGCCTCGCCAGCCTGGTGACTGGCCCCGAAGAGCGAGCTGCCAGCAGCGGCCCGCCACTGACTCACGACCGCCTTCTTCAGGACCAGCCTGCCCGACAGCGCCCCGGCGTGCACCCCACATCACCTCCGGTCCGCCGACAATCTCGCTCATCGCTCAGGGGTTGCTCAGCGGTCCGCGGAGTGTCCCCAGATCGGTCGTGGTCAGGAATTGGCGCGGCCCGTGCCGTCACGCTCCATCTGCTCGATCAGGCTTGTCGGTCGCATATCCGTCCAATGCTCTTCGACATAGGCTAGGCACGACTGACGGCTGGCTGCACCGTGAACGATAGCCCAGCCCGTCGGCACGTCGGCGAAGGTCGGCCACAGTGAATACTGGCCCTCGTCATTGATCAGTGCGTAGAAGGTTCCGCTTTCGTCGTCGAAAGGATTCGTCGACATAGAGTGCACTCTCCCTAGCTCACCGGCACGGCGAAGAACTTCAGGATCAGCTCGTTAACCTCGGTCGGGCGTTCGAGATAGCCGTAATGTCCGCAACCCTCGATCTCCTCGTACCGCGCTCCTGGGATCGCCTCGGCCACCTCACGACTCAGATATGGCGGTGTCATCAGATCGTCGGCAAAGCCGATCACCAGGCTCGGCACGGTGATCCGGGCATAGTCGGCCAGCCGGTCGGGGAAGTCGGCCAACTCCAGCTGAGCTCGCACGCCGGCACCGATGCGCGATCCGGAGAACTCGAAGAGATCGAGCCAGTCTCGCACCGTTTCCGCGTGGTTGAGCGTCCGCGGTGACAGGTTCTGCAACGCGGTCAGCGCTGCGTAGTACATCGGCGGCAGCTCGATCCCCGCGTCATGCAAGGCGCGCTCCCCCGCCGAGAGCATGGACTGCACCGGGTCAGGGCGCCCGTGCGCGGCCATCATCACCGCCTGCGACACCAGATCCGGGTGGGTCAACGCCAGCTCCTGGACGACGTGCGCGCCCAGAGACGTGCCGATCACCCGGGCCGGCCCATCACCGAGGTGCTCGATCAACGCCGTGATGTCGCCCACCAGGTCGTCGATGGTCATCCCGGCGGCACACTCGTCCGACGGCGGGATACCGCGGTTGTCCACGGTGACCACCCGGTAACCAGCCGCAACCAACGCCGGGACCTGGTGTAGTTGCCACACCCGACCGGGACTGCCCGTGCCCATCACGAGCACCACCAACTCACCCGAGCCCGCCACCTGGTAGCTGAGCTGAATTCCGTTGAGCTCGACGACCGGCATGATCCTCCCTCGTCACGAGTTTCCGCACCAGCAGTTGAGGTTAGGCTTAGCTGCAATGCTCGACGTCAGGCTGGTGAACGCCACTATCATCACCATGGATCCCGACCACCCCCAAGCACACCAGGTGGGCCTGTGGCACGGGCGAGTGGTCACCTTGGATGACGCCGCCGCGGCACTGCCGGCCCGCCGGGTGGTGGACCTGCAGGGTGCGACGGTACTTCCCGGGTTCATCGACGCGCACGTCCATCTCGCGTGGGCCGGGCTGCGGGCGCGCAGCGTGACCATCGCACCATGCCTTCGCGCCGAGGACATCCTGGCTGTCATCCGGGAGGCCAGTCGGGACCGACCGCCAGGTTCGTGGGTGGACGTGGTCGGGTACGACCAGCGCGCGTTGGGCCGCCACCTCAGCGCCGCCGAGCTGGACATCGTCAGCGGCGACCGCAAACTCTTCGTGATGCACGACTCCGGCCACGCTTGCGTAGTCAACAGCACCGTGCTGGATCTGCTCCCCGCGGGCATGCCGCACGACGGTGGAATGCTCGCCGAGCAGGGCATGGTTACGGTCCGAGCACTGCGTCAGCCTTACTCCACTGATGAGCTGGTCGACGCGATTGAGGACGCGGGCAGAACCTGCCTCGCGGAGGGAGTGACAGCCTGCGCCGAAGCCGGGATCGGCGCCGGCTTGATCAGTCACAGCCCGATCGAACTCGCCGCGTACCAGCAGGCGCTGGAGCAAGGCCGGCTACCGCTCCGGGTTCAGCTGATGGTGGCCGCAGACCTGTTGCGCCCCGTCGGCTCGCACTCCAGCGATGACACTCCGCGGGGCCTCGACCTGGGCCTGCGCACCGGGCTCGGCGGGAACCGGCTCTCAATCGGCGCGCTCAAGGTCTTCACTGACGGTGGAATGATGGCACGGACTGCCGCGCTGAGCCGTCCGTATCGCGAATCGGACCAGTGTGGACAGCTCTTCGCCGAGCCCGATTCGCTGACGAACCTGATCGTGGACGGGCACCGTGCCGGATGGCAACTCGCCATCCACGCAATCGGTGACCGGGCGGTGGATGTCGCACTGGACGCACTGGCGCGCGCACAGCAGACCCGCCCGCGCCCGCATGCGCGACATCGCATCGAACACGCCGGACTTGTCCGTCCGGACCAGCTCGCCCGGTTCGCCCAGGTCGGCGCGATGGCAGTGGTTCAACCGAACTTCCTGTGGTACCTCGGTGACGACTACGCCGCGATCATGGGAGAGGACCGCGCGCCCTGGCTATACCGGGGTCGGGGCTTCCTGGAGCACGGGATCACGCTGGTGGGCAGCTCCGATCGGCCGGTCACATCCGGGGCGCCGCTACGCTCGATCCAGGTCATGGTCCAGCGTGCCACCGAATCCGGTCTGATCATCGGTCCGCAGGAGGGCATCGGCGTTGAAGACGCGCTGCGGTCCTACACGATCAACGCGGCCTTCGCCTGTCACCTGGAAGACGATCTGGGCAGCATCACACCGGGCAAATGCGCCGACTTCGTGATACTGGCCGACGACCCGCGCCGCATCGACAGCTCACGGATCTCCGGCATCGGCATCGTGGCCACTGTCATCGCCGGTGCGGTGGTGCACGGGACAGACCTCTTCGGCACCGGCTACCCGAATCGTGCGCCGTTGACCACGTAGTCTTGTGGCAGCGGGATCGAGCTATCCCTTCGGGCAAGGATCGACTCCAGGATCTCAGCGCTGCGGATGGCGCTGTTGGACAGCAGCGACGAGGTAATCCCGTGGGTATGCTCCGTACCGCCCTGCAGGTAGAGCCCGCAACTCTGCGGAGGGCTGATCATCACCCGGTAGTCTCGCTCGACCCGCAGGCGGCCCTGCTCGTCGCGGCAGCAGAACGCACCCAGTTCCCCGAGCAGCGGTAACGGGTCAACCGGCCGGTAACCAGTGGCGTAGACCAACACGTCGGAGTCCAGCACCTCCTTCTCCCCGGTAGTCAGCGACTCGATAGTGGCCCGCACCCCGGTCTCAGTCTCGACCACCTCACCCAGGCGGGAGACATTGAATATCCTAAGCCGTTCGATGCCGAGCACTCTTTCTTGGTAGATCCGTCGGTACAGGTCCTCGATAAGATCGAGGTCGACAACCGAGTAATTCGTGTTGGCGTGATAAGCCATGATCATCTGTTTCACCTCCTCCGGCGCCAGGAAAAACTTACCGACCGCCGACGGATCGAAGACCTGATTCGCGAATGGACTGTCGTCGGAAGGGCTGTAACCGAAACGGGAGAACACCGCACACACCTCGGCCTGCGGGAAGCGCCGATGCAGGAACGCGGTGACTTCGGCCGCGCTCTGGCCCGCGCCTACCACGGTGAGCCGGTTGACGGCGCAGCCGTCGAGGTTCTCGACCCGATACAGCAGGTCGTGGTTGTGCCAGACCCGACCCCTGGGGATGACGTCGGGCGGCAGGTTCGGCTCGAGCCCCATGCTCAGGACTAGGTTGCGTGCTCGGTACACGACGAGATCCTCGGCGCCGGTGCCCGTACGCGCCACCACGTCACAGTAGACCACCGCGCCGGCCCGCATCACCGGCTCGATCGCGACTACCTGATGATCATAGGCGACAAGATTGCTGAGCTTCGCGGCAGCCCATTCGAAGTAGTCGTGGAACTCAACGCGCAGCGGGAACAAATCCTTACGGTTGATGAAGTCAACCAGCCTGCCCTTGTGCTGCAAGTAGCACAGAAAGCTGAACTTGCTGGACGGATTGCGCAGCGTCACCAGGTCCTTTAAGAAGGATACCTGCATGGTGGCGTCATCGATCAGCATCCCGCGGTGCCACCCGAAACGGGGCTGCCGCTCCAGGAAGAGCGTGCTGACCGCGTCTTGCGGCGGGATGCCGGCATTGTTCTCGGTGACGGCGATCGCCAGCGCGAGATTCGATGGCCCAAAGCCGACTCCGACGATGTCGTAGATCGGGACCTGATCCTCGGAAAGCTCCTGATCCTCGGAGAATGTCTGTGGCATACCTGTCCCATCGCGGCTTCTTCGGATAGTCAAGCGCCGGTCGAGGTGTCTCGTACCTACCTTCCCCGCCACTTCACCGGAGTTGCTAGGTTACCCTAACCTAACCATGTGGTCCAGGGGTGATCCACTGGACCGCGCGAGACGCTCGACGGCGCCGGGATGTCACGCACCTGTCGCTTCGGTTGAAAACTTAGGTAACCCTTGCTTTACTCTCAGTGATTCGTCGCAGAGTCTGGAGGATGCCCATGCGGGTTGTCACGTTCGGCTACCAGACCTGGGGTCACCGCACCCTGCAGGCCCTGCTGGATGCGGACCATGAGGTTGCCCTCGCCGTCACGCACCCCACGAGCGACCATGCCTACGAACGGATCTGGGCTGACTCGGTGGCCGACCTCGCCGACCAACACGGGATTCCGGTTCTAGTCCGCAACCGCCCTGACGAGGAGCTGACGTCGCGGCTGAAGGAGGCAGATCCGGACATCATCGTGGCGAACAACTGGCGTACCTGGATCCCACCAGAGATCTTCAACCTTCCCCGGCAGGGGGCCCTCAACGTGCACGACTCGCTGCTGCCCGCCTATGCCGGATTCTCGCCACTCGTCTGGGCGCTGCTCAACGGCGAGACCGAGGTCGGCGTGACCGCGCACCTGATGAACGCCGAACTGGACGCCGGTGACATTGTGCTGCAACGGTCTGTGCCGGTCGGCCCCACCGACACCACGACAGATCTGTTCCACAAGACCGTCGCTCTGATCGGCCCCATCACTGTCGACGCCCTGGCGCTCATCGCCTCCGGGCGTACCGACTGGACCAGGCAGGACCGGTCGAAGGCCAGCTTCTTCCACAAACGGTCGACCGAGGACAGCCGCATCGACTGGACCTGGCCGGCCGAGGACATCGACCGGTTGGTCCGGGCCCAGTCCGACCCTTACCCCAATGCGTTCACCTTCTACCGCGGCGAGCGCATCCGCGTCCTGCGGGCATCGGTGTCCCAAGCCCGATACGGCGGCACCCCTGGCCGCGTCTTCGTTCAGGAAGGTGACGGTGTCGTCATCGTCGCCGGGGCCGACGCTCGACGTGGCCAGAACCATGGCCTAGCGATCACACGGATACGCACCGACGACGGTGTCGACTATGCCGCCACCGAGTACTTCCGCACCATGGGCGGCTACCTCACCAGCCATCCCTAACCCAGCGGAGTTGTGGCTCGCTCCGTAGGGGGCTCGCGCGATGGATGGCGGGGCGGGTGTCGAGCCCGCCGAGCACCGCCAGGGCGGCTGCGTAGTCGGCGTGCAGTGGCAGATCCTCGAGCGTGAGCGCGGGGCGCTCGGCCGGATCTCCCGGCCATTCGATCAGTTCGGGGCGCCGGCCGGGCGGAGAGAGGATCAGCCCGGTGGGATCGATGCTCAGCCCATCCCCGGTGGCCTTGAGCGCGGCCTCCTTCCTGGTCCAGTAGCGGATCACGCACTCCGCTCTGGCCAGCTCATCGAGTCCGGCGAGGTAGGGACGCTCGGCGGGAGCGAATACCTGCGGCACGAGGTCAGCCAGCAGGTCCATCCGGTCGACGCTCGGCAGGGGCTCCACGTCTACTCCGACTGGGTGCGCGGTGCTGATCGCGACGGCCACCAGCCCGGCACAGTGCGCGATGGACAGCTCGAACTGCCCCACTTCAGTCCGAGGACGTGGCTTGCCGTGCGGCCTTCCGCACTGCGGGCAGTCGCTGACCAGGTGAATCCGCTCAGGCGTAGTCTCGGTACGGCTGGCCAGAACCTGCTTGGTGATCACCCGGGCGGCGAGGAAGTTAAGCCGGTCCTGATCGCGCTGATAAGCCTGGAACCGGGCCTTCTCGGGGGCGTCGAGGAGCTCGACATGGGCCAGGTAACGCGGCCCCGGCTGATCCCACCACACCTCGATGGCCGACTGAACTGCTGCAGGCAAGAACCACGCGCCTTCCTCGCTCCCCGATCGGGGAAGTGCTTTCACAGCGCAGCCAGCCCGTGCTGGCGCAGGAACCTGATCTGGTCGTCGATGACCCGCTCGAACATCTCACCCTGGTAGAGCGCGAAATGCCCGCCGGGGTAGTGTCGCAACTCGCCTCGTGGCGCCCGCTCGGCCATCCGAACCGCAGGCCTGGGTGGCGTGATGGGATCGGCGTCGGTGACGCATACCAGCACGGGCATGCCGAGGTGCTCGGCCCGGCGGCCGGGCCGGTACAGCGGCACGGTGAGCAACGTGCGTGCCGTGACCTCGTTGCGCCACAGCGAACCCTCGGAGACCAGTGCACGTATGCCGGGCTCAGCCTCAGGTGCGGTCATCGCCGCGACCTGCCCAGGGTGACCGACCGCAGCCACCAGCTTCGGCGGGCGTCCCAGCAATGTCCCGATCGCGTCCCGCAGCCCCGCGAACGCGAGCCGGAGCTGCGTTCGCGGCGGGACCTGCCAGGTGACCGCCAGTCCGTCGGCGTAGGGCACCTGCGCGATCACAGCGGCCACCCGGAAGTCGCGAGCCGCCACCGCGATGACGTGGCCGCCACTGAACGAGGAGCCCCACAGCACAATCCGGTCCGGGTCGACGCCATCCAGGTTGCGGACGTACCGGATCGCGGCGTGGTAGTCCTCATGCTGGCGGCCCACGTCGACCAGCTGGCGGGGTTCGCCCCCGCTGGCACCGAGGTGCCGGTAGTCGAACAGCAGTACCGCCAGGCCGGCTGCAGCGAACCGCTGTGCGTAGCCGGGCAGGCCGTCGTCGCGAGTGGACGTGAACCCGGGGGCCATCACTATGCAGGGCACCCGGCCGGTGGAAATGGCAGGCCGGTACAAGTAGGCAGCGCAGTCCACGCCGCCGGAGTCGAAGGTCAGCTCGGTACGCTTGGCCATCGGCCTCGTCCTTCCCAGTCCCGGTCCACCAGCCCACGGTGATCGTCGCTGGCGGACCACGCCGGAGGCAATCCCTGCCATCCCGCAGCTCCACCTCGACCGCCCGACTCCCTGTCCCGGCACGGCCAAGCTGGGACGTCAGCAGCTAAGAGGATCATGACTACCCGGACCCGTCTGCTAGTGGCCGGGATGCTGCTCGTCGCGGCCGTGGTTGCCGCGCTGATGCTGCCGGTGCCCGGCCCGCTGCAGATGCGAGTCTGGGCGCAGTCGGCCGGCACTGCGGCGCCGGTGCTGTTCCTGCTCGGACACACCCTAGTGACGATGGCGCCGATTCCCCGCACGGTCTTCACGCTTACCGCCGGGTTGCTGTTCGGACCCCTCCTGGGGGTGGGCCTGTCGCTGACGGCGACCACGTTGTCCGCAGTACTGGCTTTCGGCGCGGTGCGGTGGCTGGGCCGCGGGCTCGTGGCACCGCAACTCGACCGCAGCGTGCTGCGGGCGGTGGACGCCCGGCTGCGCCGTCGCGGCTGGCTTGCCGTGGCGTCGCTCCGGTTGATCCCGGCGGTGCCGTTCTCGGTGCTCAACTACTGCAGCGCGGTGTCATCGATCCGGTTCCGGCACTTCCTGGCCGGCACGGTCGGGATCGTGCCCGGCTCGGTGGCAATGGTCGTGCTCGGCGACGCACTGACCGGGACCACCTCACCTGCCTTGCTCGTGGTCTCGCTGGCAGGTGCGGGGATCGGGGTCCTCGGCCTGCTCATCGAGGCCCGCTCCGCCGCACCGGAGGAGGCCGAACTCACCCGGTGACGGGCTATCGCCGGTTCGCGGCTGCGCCCACCGCCTCGGACATCGCCCGGGACCACAGCGCCACGGCCTCATCGATCTGGTCAGCAGTGACGACCAGGGCGGGAATCATCCGGACGATGTTGCCGTGCGCCCCGCAGGTCAGCAGGAGCAGTCCGAGGTCGGCAGCGGCCCGCTGAGCTCGCTGCGCGGTGCCTGGGTCCGGCGACCCGTCCGGGTGGCAGAACTCGTTTCCCACCATGAGGCCGAGCCCGCGTACATCGGCAATCGCCGGGTGGTCGGCAGCCACCTTGCGCAGGCCGTCAGCCAGCCTGCGACCCTGCTCGGCGGCGTTGTCCACCAACTGCTCGTCCCGGATAACATCGAGGGTCGCCAGCGCGGCGGCACAGGACACCGCGTTGCCGCCGTAGGTGCCGCCCTGCGAGCCGGGCCACGCCTTGCCCATCAGTGCAGTGGGCGCGGCGATCGCAGACAACGGGAACCCGCTGGCGAGGCCCTTCGCGGTCACCACCACATCGGGGATGACACCGGCGCTGTGCTGATGGCCCCAGAACTTTCCGGTGCGGCCGAAACCGGTCTGCACCTCGTCTGCCACCAGCAGGATCCCGTGCCGGTCGGCCCGGTCACGCAACCCGACTAGGAACGCAGGCGGGGTGGGCACGTACCCGCCCTCGCCGAGGACCGGCTCGATGAAGAAGGCTGCCGTGTCGGTCGCAGGGCTGGTGGTGGCCAGCAGATAGTCCAGCTCGCGCAGGGCGTACTCGACGGCCTGCTCCTCGCTCATCCCGAGGCGAAAGCCGTAGGGGAATGGCGCGACCGCCACTCCCGGCATCAGCGGGCCGATACCCGCGCGGAACTTGGTGCCCGCCGTGGTCAGCGCGGCCGCACCCATCGTGCGGCCATGAAACGAGCCGGCGAAGACGATCGCGTTCTGCCTGCCGGTGGCGTGGCGGGCCAGGCGCAGCGCCGCCTCCACCGCCTCGCTGCCCGAGTTGACGTAGAACAGCGAGTCCACACCATCGGGCAGCACCTCGCCGAGCCGCTCGGTCAAGGTCAGCAACGGCTGGTGCAGCACTGTCGTGTACTGCCCGTGGATCAGCTGGCCGACCTGCCGCCGCGCCGCCTCCACCACCCGCGGATGGCAGTGCCCGGTGCTGGTGACCCCGATGCCCGCGGTGAAGTCGAGATAGCGGCGATCCTCGGCGTCGAAGAGGTACACGCCCTCGCCACGCACGGCCAGGACCGGCGTGGCCTGCTTGAGGACCGGGGACAACTGGGCCATGGCGGGCTCCCGACGTCGGTGAGACAGATTGTCGACAATCCGACAAACATGCAACCATCGAGGTGCGCCCGATGTCCAGTGGCGCGACACTCGGTAGCGAGATACCCGCCAACATGGGAAGGTCACATCGCGATGAGCTCTGCCGACCGCGAGCACGCCGTCGTCGACGCAGTCCCTACCGAGCTGTTCATCAACGGCCGGTGGCGACCTGCCACCGGCGGTGGAACCTTCGACGTCGAGGACCCGTCCACCGGCAAGGTGCTGCGCGCGGTGGCCGACGCCACGCCTGAAGACGGGATGGCCGCGCTGGACGCCGCGGTCGCCGCGCAGGCGCAGTGGGCCCAGCACCCGCCCCGGGAGCGCGGCGAGATCCTGCGCCGGGCCTACGAGCTGATGATGGCGCGCCAGGAGGACCTCGCCCTGCTGATGACGCTGGAGATGGGCAAGCCGCTGGCCGAGTCCCGTAGCGAGGTGGCCTACGCCGCCGAGTTCTTCCGCTGGTTCGCCGAGGAGGGCGTTCGGATCGACGGCGACTTCGCCACTGCACCGGGCGGATCGGGGCGGTTCCTCGTGATGCGCCAGCCGGTCGGGCCCTCGCTGCTGATCACACCGTGGAACTTCCCGGCCGCGATGGGCACCCGCAAGATCGGGCCTGCGGTGGCCGCTGGCTGCACGATGGTGCTGAAGCCGGCCAGCCTGACTCCCCTTTCGATGCTCGCGCTGACCGACATCCTGGCCGAGTGCGGGCTGCCCGACGGAGTGCTCAATGTTGTCCCCACCTCCAGTTCCAGGCGGGTGATGGAGCCGTTGATCCGCGACGGCCGGGCCCGCAAGCTCTCCTTCACTGGTTCCACCGAGGTGGGCCGCATGCTGCTGGAGCAGTGCTCCGAGCAGATCGTGCGGACGTCGATGGAGCTCGGCGGCAACGCGCCGTTTCTGGTCTTCCCCGACGCTGACCTCGACGCCGCCATCGAAGGCGCGATGATCGCGAAGATGCGCAACATCGGCGAAGCCTGCACCGCCGCTAATCGTTTCTACGTGCATGCCGATCTGGTCGAGGAGTTCTCCCACCGGCTGGCCGAGCGGATGGGCGCGTTGCGGATCGGCCGGGGCACCGAGGAGGGCGTACAGGTCGGCCCGCTGATCGAGGCCAAGGCGCGGGACAAGGTGCAGCACCTGGTCGACGACGCGATCGGCCGGGGCGTGCGGGTGCTCGTCGGCGGCGAGCCGGTAGACGCTCCCGGCTACTTCTACCGCCCGACGGTGCTCGTCGACGTGCCCTCCGATGCCGAGATGGCCCACGCCGAGATCTTCGGACCGGTCGCGCCGATCTACTCGTTCAGCACCGAGGACGAGGTGCTGGCGGCCTCCAATGGCACCCCGTTCGGGCTGGTCAGCTACCTCTACACCAGCGACCTGCAACGCGCCCTGCGGGTCTGCGAACGGCTGGAGGCCGGTATGGTCGGGCTCAACCAGGGCCTGGTGTCCAACCCGGCTGCGCCCTTCGGCGGCGTCAAGCACTCCGGCCTGGGCCGGGAGGGCGGCAAGGTGGGCATCGAGGAGTTCCTCGAAATCAAGTACATCGCCGTAGCCACTGGCTGACTGCATGAACAGCGCCCCGTTCATCGGGGTCCGGCGGCGGTGGCACCCCTCGTGATCACACTCAGTCCCGGGGGGACTGGCCGACCGTGGAGCGGGGAGTGATCAGGGGTCGCCCAGACCGGCGGCCGACCGGGTATCAGGGGGAACAGGTTTCCGTCCAACTCCACCGAACTGGTACACCCCGGTCGGGGTGCCGATATCGGTGGGGTCGGGTCGCCACCGCGAGCACGAGACCACGCCGGGCTCCAGCAGCTCCAGGTGGTCGAAGAACCGGGTCAGTTCCTGGCGGGTGCGGGTCACGATCGGGGGTGTGGCGTTCTCGTTCCATAACCGGACCGCTTCGTCCACCGCTTCGGGGCAGATCTCTGCGGTGGGATGGGAGATCGCCAGATAGCTATCCGCGGGCAGGGCGTCCACGAGCCGGTTCACGATGGCGTGCGCCTGGTCAGTGTCGGGGATGAAGTTCAGGATTCCCAGCAGCATGAGCGCAACCGGCTGGGTGAAGTCCAGGGTCCGAGCGGCTTCCCGCAGGATGGTGTCGGTGTCACGCAGGTCCGCGTCGAGGTAATCGGTGGCGCCCTGCGGGGTACTGGTGAGCAAGGCGCGGGCGTGCACCAAGACAAGCGGGTCGTTGTCGGCGTAGACGACGCGGCATGCTGGCGCGATCGCCTGGGCCACCTGGTGGGTGTTGTTCACGGTGGGCAGGCCGGTGCCGATATCGAGGAACTGCCGGATCCCCACCTCCGCGGCCAGGTAGCGGACCGCGCGGACCAGGAAACCCCGGTCGGCGCGGGCGCTGTCGGCGATGCCGGGGATGATGGCGCGGATCTGCTCGCCGACTTCTTGGTCAACGGGGTAGTGGTCCTTGCCACCCAGCCAGTAGTTCCAGACCCGAGCCGTGTGCGCCACACTGGTGTCGATCACCGCACGCTGTCCATGCTCAGGGGTTGGTGAACCGCCGGTCATGAGTATTCCTTCTCCCGCTGCGCATCAACTGTTCACCGGCTTGCTTGTCTTCCGTTGTGTGCGGGTCAGCCATCGCTGGCCGTGCGCCCGGACATGGGCCAGGTCGACCCAGCCGTGCGGGGGGACTTCCACGGTCGCGAGTACGTCCGCGGTTGCATGGCTGCCCACCTGGTTGCCGAGCAGGATGTGGGCGGTGGTGTCCCCGCGTTGCCAGCGTATCGTGTATCCTTCCACGGGTGTTGCGCTGGCTCGGAGGTGCACCCACCCGATCGGGGCCGCATGCGCTGCAGTCCCGATCGGCTTTCTCGTCGCCATAGTGCAGCCTTCCGGTCGGGAGTCCCGGGTGCTTAGTCCGTTTCTATGCTGATGATCTTCACGTCAGCCAGGAGCAGGGGCGTGCGGACCGCGACCAACCCTGTTGCGTAATCCAGATCTATGACCGTCCCGCTCCGAACATCCACCTTCAGCTCGTGCGGCCGATCGTGCGGGCGCCTGCGGTTTGCGTACACAATGCGCCGAGTCACCAGACCCCGCTGCGCTTTGCTCTTGGTTTGCTTCATGTCGCTCTCCTTGCAGGTATCACCCGGCGGTACGTGGCTTGGCCAGTGTGGGTGACGCAGACCTTCTGCCGCCCAATCGGACTCGGCTGGCCAGTGCCAAGGGGCTGCCACTGATCAAGGTGCACGGACCGCCACTCGCGGCGGCCGCCCGTCAAGGACCATTCGACTGACTTCGTTCTCACGCTGCATGCTGGCCGTACTGGGTTTCATCGCACGGTTCCTCTCGTTCGCCCCACTGGAAGGCACTAGGGTCGGTGCGACCCGTCCTGACCGTTGCCGGAGAGTGTTCCAGCGTTCGTTACGCTCGCGGGACGGGCAGACAGGCGTACGACCACGCGGGCGGCTCCAGCGCCCCGGTCCTGGCGCCCGCCGTGACGCTAGGCCACAGTCATGCGCACCCCAAGAAGGTTGCTCTGATTTGCTAGGATCTGACTATGTTGCCTCAGCAGCTTGACTACGGGTTCGCACTGTCAAAGCATGGTGCGTGTCAAGCAAACTTGAGTAACTGTCTCCAGGAGGCGATCGCGGTGCAGCTGACGTTCCTCGGCAAGACCACTCAAGGTGGGGGCTCCCCGACCTTGTTCGCCACCGACCGCGACACCTATGTTGTGCAGGGCTGGAAGGTCCCTGGTTACGAGACCAGCGTAGAAATCCCCAGGGGACTCCTCGGGTACCTGGAGCCCAACACCCGGCTCGCGGCGGTGCTGCACACTACCGAGCAAGATACATACGTCTTGTCGGGTGCTGCGGTGACAGATGTGAAGGCGCTGGAGCAAATGGATATTCCTGATCACGAGACGTGCATCGAAGTCGGCAAGGTTTCGGGAAGGTGACGCTGATGAAGCTGCTGAAGGGCGAGTCGTTCGACAATCTTTTCCGCATTTTCCACCGGACAGCATTTCACTTGGAGTTGAAGGATTCCTACCATGTTCCAGAGGAGGCTGGCCCCTTTGAGCTGTTCTTGGCGGAAAAAGCTGATGACTTTTCTTGGCACCAACCATGGTTGAGGCTCGTCCGTGACGCTACTCAGGCCGGGAAGAGCGTGACCCGGGTCCGTGTCGTGACGGTTCCACATTCTGACTACGCTCGTTGGGGTCTAACCGTTGCACCGTTGAACATCGAGGCGGGGGAAGATATTCGATGGCTACCTCGTCATCTGACTAGTGGTATTGATTTTCCTCCTAATGATTATTGGCTGTTCGACGACAGCAGAGTAGTTTTCACCATCTTTCAGGATGACGGTCGCTTCGCGGGCGGGGCGGAAGCATCTGATCCGAACATTATCGAGCAGTGCCGCAAGGTCCATGAGCAGGTATGGGCGCTTGCGATCCCGCACGATAAATATGCTTCGATGTAGCGTGGCGTACCTTGTCGAGCACGGTTCACCAGGCCCGGGAGGTTCTTGGGCACAGACTCCGCGACCTGCGCAAGGATGCCGGGTTAACTGGTCGGCAACTGGCTAAGCTGGCCTGTTGGCACAGTTCCAAGATTTCGAAGATTGAGTACGGTAAGCAGACGCCGACCGAAGACGATATCCATGTGTGGTGTCAGCACTGTGAGGCGCTTGATCAGATACCGGATCTGATAGCGACCGTTCGCAATGTCGAGACGATGTATATCGAATGGCGCCGGATGCTTCGGGTTGGCACCAAGAGGCGCCAAGAGGCGTCGATTTCGCTCGAAGCGCAAATCCGCCTATTCAGTTGGTACGAGCCGGTCCTGGTGCCGGGCATTCTACACACCGCTGAGTACGCTGGAGCCGTGATGGCGCGGGTTATTGATTTCTACGGTATCCCAGACGACCAGGAGGGCGGAGTCGCGGCACGCATGGAACGACAGCAGATCTTGTACAAAGGAAATCATCGATTTCATTTTCTCCTCGCGGAGCAAGCGCTCCTGACAACCGTAGGTGATACAGAGATCATGCTCGGGCAGCTTGACCGTTTGCTCACTATCTTGCCGCTTCCGCGCGTGCGACTCGGCGTCATCCCGACTACTACTACCTATCAGGTGCCTACCAATCAATTCATTATATTCGATGATCGTATGGTGCAGGTGGAAACGGTGTCAGCGGAACTCACTATCACACAGCCGCGGGAAATTGATCTCTATGTCAAGGCTTTTAAAGAACTATCCAAGTGGGCGTTCTATGGCCAAGAAGCCAGGAAATTGATCACCGCCAGATTGGCGGACCTGCTGGATACCTCAAACGGGCTGGGACCGATCTGCTCTTGACCTACGCGCTGCGCCTGGCCACCGCACTGCAGTCCGTCGGAGGGCCAGCGTGAACGACGAACCACCGCACATACAGTACCGGCCACGATCCGCAAGGGAGCCCGCACCCTAGTCGACCCCATCCAACGCTAGCCTGGGTTCAGTTCATCGAGCCCGAGGTGCTCATCGAGTCCCCAACAGCAACGTCGTACCGTGCTCCGGAACCCTTCACCTGATGCCGGAGATGCTCAATTGGCGAGTGCGACGGTGTCGTGACCCGGTCCGCCACCGCCGGTGAAGTCGGCCTCGATGCGGGCGAGCGCGTCGGCCATATGCACGGCGAGCAGGGCGACCAGGTGATCTTCCTCGCCGTCGGCAACGGCATCGAGCAACGCCTGGTGCTCGGCGACGAGCAGTTCCGGCACCGGGCAGGTCGCCTGCAGCGCGATCAAGCACATCCGGGTCTCGGCCAGCAGCGTCTGGGCCATCCGCTGCAGTCGCGGGCTGCCGGACACCCGGACCAGGGCGATGTGAAAGTCATGGTCGGCGTCAGCCAGGCGCACCGGGTCGGCACCCGCGGCCGCCGCCACGATGGCCTGCTGCGCACCGGCGAGAGCGGCCACCGCCGCCTGCCGGTCGCGCTGCAGCACCATCCGCGCGGCCGCCTGCTCCACCGCGAGCCGGGCGGCATAGATGTCGCGAACATCCTCGATCCCGAGTTCGACCACGAACAACCCGCGGTGCCGCTCGCTGCGCAGCAGCCCTTCCTGGACGAGCCGTTGCATGGCCTCCCGGAGCGGTCCGCGGCTGACTCCAAGCCGACTGGCCAGGTCCACCTCGCCGAGTTGGGTCCCGGGCGGGAACGCTCCGCGGGTGATCGCGTCGCGCAAGCGGTCGGCAATGATCGCCGCAGTGGACCGCCGGGAGACCGGCTCGAACTCGGGTGCAGTCATCCCGTCTCCTCGTGCACCGGAACGCGAAGCAGCGTCCCCAGGCCGGGTCGCACCGGCTGAGACGGGGCCAGGCGTCAACCTTGCCACCGGCTCACCTGGTTGGCAGTCAACACCGGCGAGCGGCGACGGTCGCGGATTGTTGACAATCATACGAGGCGTTCCTAGCGTGTCAATCCTCCTCCCAGCCATGTCGCTCTGCCTATGTCGAGGTCTGTAGTATTGCCCATCCCCCCAGCTCAGGCTTCTGATCCCGTGATCGTCGTCCTGCATTCAGATGATCTTCCGCCGGGTCTCGATGATGCCGTCGAGGGCGCCGCTGTGCGCTACGCCACTGCAGCCGATCTGGCGTCGGCGTTACCCGGTGCGGACGTCCTGTTTGTCTGGGACTTCACCTCCGATGCAGTGCGTCCCGCCTGGCCGGCCGCCGAGACACTGCGCTGGGTGCACACCGCCAGCGCGGGGGTCGACCGGGTGACCTTCCCTGAACTGCTGAGCTCAGCGGTGATGCTCACCAACTCGCGCGGCGTTTTCGACGTGCCGATGGCCGAGTATGTGCTCGGCGCGGTGCTCGCCTTCGCCAAGGACCTGCCGGGGACCCTGCGACAGCAGAACGACCGGACCTGGCGGCACCGGGAGACCGAGCAGGTCGCAGGGCGTCGCGCGGTGGTGGTCGGCAGCGGCCCGATCGGTCGCGCCATCGGCCGGTTGCTGCGCGCGGTGGGCATGCGGATACATCTGGTGGGCCGGACGGAGCGCAGCGATGACCCCGAATTCGGCATGGTGCACGCGCAGGCTGCGCTCCCCCTGCTGGCGCCTCGGACGGACTACCTCATTCTGGCCGCACCGCTCACCGACCAGACCCGCGGCATGGTCGACCACGCCCTGCTGGACGCGTTGCCGTGCACCGCCCGGCTGATCAACGTGAGCCGCGGCCCGTTGGTGGTGACCGACGACCTCGTTGCCGCGTTGTGCGAGGGCCGGCTGGCCGGGGCGATGCTGGATGTCTTCGACACCGAGCCGCTGCCCGCGGATTCCCCGCTGTGGGACGCCCCTGGCGTCGTCATCTCGCCCCATATGTCTGGGGATGTGCATGGGTGGCGGGACGAACTCGTCACACTATTCGTTGAGAATCTCCGTCGGTACTTCCGTGGCCAGCCGCTACACAATGTAGTGGACAAGACACGCGGGTACGTTACCGACACCGGCAGCAGCGCCGCCGCCAGGACAGGGAGCCCACCGTGAGCACGCCCGCCGACTTCACTGCTACCGAACTCGTGGCCGCCTACCGGGCCCGCACACTGTCGCCGGTCGAGGCCACCCAGGACGTGCTGGATCGCATCGAGCAACTCGACGGCAAAGTGCGCGCGTTCTGCCTGGTGGACGCCGATCGCGCGCTGGCCGCGGCCAAGGCGTCGGAGCAGCGCTGGCAGCAGGGCCGACCGCACGGCCTGATCGACGGCGTGCCGACCTCGATCAAGGACATCTTCCTGACCGAGGGCTGGCCCACGCTGCGCGGCTCGAAGGTAGTCGATCCGGACCAGGAGTGGCCGGTCGACGGGCCACCGGTGGCCCGGCTGCGCGAGCACGGTGCGGTGCTGGTGGGCAAGACGACCACCCCCGAACTGGCGTGGAAGGGTGTCACCGACAGCCCACTCACCGGCGTCACGGTCAACCCCTGGGACACCAGCCGGACGCCTGGCGGATCCAGCGGTGGCAGCGCCGCGGCGGTGGCGCTGGGGATGGGGGCGCTGTCGATCGGCACCGATGGGGGCGGTTCGGTACGCATCCCGGCCTCCTTCACCGGGACAGTGGCGATGAAGCCCACCTACGGCCGGGTGCCGCACTGGCCGTCCAGCCCGTTCGGCACGTTGGCGCACACCGGTCCGATGGCCCGTAGCGTGGCCGACACCGCGCTGCTGCTGGATGTGCTCTCTGGGCCGGACACCCGGGACTGGTCCGCGCTCCCCCCGATCGCCGGCTCGTTCTCCGGTGCGCTGGGCAGTGGTGTGCTCGGGCTGCGGATCGCGCTGAGCACGACGCTGGGTTACGTCGACGTCGACCCGGACGTTGCCGACGCGGTGGAGGCCGCCGCCGGGGTGTTCGGTGACCTGCTCGGGGCGGAGGTCGAACTCGCCGATCCCGGCTTCACCGACTGTGTTCAGGAGTTCCACGTGCTCTGGTTCACTGGGGTGGCCAAGACCGTGGAACGGCTGACCGGGGAAGAACGCGAGTTGCTGGAACCCGCGCTGCGGGAGGTCGTCGCAGAGGGCGAGCGCTGTTCGGCGCTGAACTACCTCAGCGCCACTGCGACCAGGATGGCGATGGGCACCACGATGGGCGCGTTCCATGAGCGCTACGACCTGCTACTCACCCCGACCGTGCCGATCACGCCGTTCATCGCGGGCGAGGAGGTGCCGATCGGGTGGCAGTCGCCGCGGTGGACCAGCTGGA
Source organism: Pseudonocardiaceae bacterium (assembly GCA_050699435.1). GTDB lineage: Bacteria > Actinomycetota > Actinomycetes > Mycobacteriales > Pseudonocardiaceae. Next base: position 69,631 of record JBOHGM010000004.1, read on the forward strand.
CGCCCTTCACCTACCCGTTCAACATGACCCAGCAGCCCGCCGCCAGTGTGCCCTGCGGGTGGAGCGCGGGCGGCCTGCCGATCGGAATGCAGGTGGTCGGGCCCCGGCACGCGGACGCCCGGGTACTGGCGGCCTGCGCGGCCTACGAGCGGGTCGCGCCATGGGCCCACCTGCGCCCCCCGCTGCTGCCCCGCTGAAGGTGATCAGGACCTGACCGCAAAATCACTATCAGTGCTTTAGCATAGCTCTGGCAGCAACCAAGGTACTGCCGTTACCCTATTGGGGTGGTCCCGGTACACGATCTGAGGACGGCCCGATGAACTCCAGCACGATAGCCATGCACATGAGTGATGGCATAGTCAACGCACCCACGTCGGCGATGTTCGGCCTCATCGCGATCGTCGGTCTCGGGTACTCGCTGTACCGGGCGCAGGCAGGTCTGGACGACCGCACCGCGCCGATGGCCGGCCTGGTCGCGGCATTCGTCTTCGCCGTCCAGATGGTCAATTTTCCGGTGCTGCCCGGGGTCAGCGGGCACTTACTGGGCGGAGCACTGGCCGCTATCCTGGTCGGCCCCTGGCTCGGTGCGCTGTGCGTCGGGATCGTGCTGGTGGTGCAGGCGCTGCTGTTCGCCGATGGTGGCCTGACCGCACTGGGCACCAACATCACGAATATGGCGCTGATCGGCGCCTGGAGCGGCTTCGTGGTCGCGGTCGCCCTGCGCAGACTGGCGACCCGCAGCCGGGCGGGGCTGCTCATCGTAGCCTTCGTTTCCGCCTTCGTGAACACTGTGGTGGCGTCGATGGGGTTCGTCATGCAGTACGCGATCGGCGGGGCCGGAGGTTCATCCTTGGACACCGTCGCGGTGAGCATGATCGGCGTGCACTGCCTGATCGGCATCGGTGAGGGTCTCATCACCGCGCTGACCGTCGGCGCCGTCGCCTCCGCCCGTCCGGACCTTATCTACCTGTTGCGGAAGGCGCCGGCAGCCCGCGCAGCCGCCACAGCCAGCGGGAGCACGTCATGAGCCAAAGCCCCCAGCAGCAAACCAACCCGGCCCGGTTCTTCGTCGCGTTTGGCGTCATCGCGCTGCTGATCGCTGGACTGCTGTCGTACCTGGCCTCGAGCCACCCCGACGGTCTCGACTCGGTCACCCTGAACGGCTGCGAGGTCAGCGAGGTCGACGGCGCCGAACAGCTTTCCGGGGAGTGCATAGCGCAGCGTGCCCGCGATCATGAGCTGGCGGCCAGCCCGCTCGCCGACTACACGGTGGGGGGCAACGACGGCCTGTCCGGTGTGTCCGGGGTGATCGGGGTGCTCGTGACCCTCGCGGTGGCAGGTGGACTGTTCTGGCTGGCGCGGCCCCGTTCGAGGTACCCCGCGGATGAGGACTGAGGCACGGTGGGAGCGGGCCACGCGCACCCGCTGCACCTGCCGGGGAGTTCACCGGTGCACCGGCTTGCGCCGCAAGTCAAGGTGCTCGCCGCCTTCCTCATGGTGTGCTGCGTTGTCGCCACGCCGCGGGAAGTGTTCTGGGCGTTCGGTGGTTACCTGCTGGTGCTGGCCGCAGTGTGGGTGGTGGCCGCGATACCGCCGGGCTGGATCGCGCGACGGGCCCTCATCGAGGCACCGTTCCTCGTGCTCGCGGTGCTGCTGCCGTTCGCAGAGGGGGGGCAGCGAGTGCAGGTAGCCGGGATGTCGTTGTCGGTCGCGGGGTTGCTGGCCGGCTGGAACATCGTGATCAAGGGCACCCTGGGGGTACTCACCTCGCTCACGCTCGCCGCCACGACCTCGCCGCGCGACCTGCTACTCGGACTGCAGCGGCTACGGGTGCCCGCCACGATCACCACGATCGCCACGCTGATGCTGCGCTACATCGAGGTGATCGTCGGCGAAGCCCGCCGGATGCGGATCGCGCGGATCTCCCGCGGGCACGATCCGCGGCTGCTCTGGCAGGCAGGTGCCACCGCTCGCGGGGTGGGCGCCCTGTTCCTGCGTTCCTACGAGCGGGGTGAGCGGGTGCACCTGGCCATGTTGGCGCGAGGCTGGAACGGGCAGATGCCGGCGCTCACGCAGCGGCCGGCCGGTCGCCGGGAGTGGCTGCTCGGGCTGGCGCCGGTGGCGGTGGCGCTGCTGCTGGTGACCGGGGCCTGGTGGTGGGGACGGTGACCGTGCCGTCGTTACGGGTGGCCGGCCTGAGCTTCACCTATCCGGACGGTCGCCGCGCGCTGGACGGCATCGACCTCACCGTGCAGTCCGGCGAGCGAGTCGCGCTGCTGGGCCCCAACGGCGCGGGAAAGACCACCCTGGTACTGCACCTCAACGGCGTGCTGGAGCCGGCCAGCGGCGCCGTCGACGTGGGCGGACTGCCGGTGGTCAAGGAGCATTTCCGGGAGGTTCGCCGCCGGGTGGGCATCGTGTTCCAGGACCCGGACGATCAACTGTTCATGCCCACCGTGGGCGAGGACGTGGCATTCGGGCCGGCCAACTTCGGGCTGGGTGGAGCCGAACTCGAGGCCCGGGTGCACGACGCGCTGGCCGCCGTCGGCATGGCTGAGCACGCCACCCGCTCGCCCCTGCACCTGTCCGGTGGCCAGCGCCGTCGCGTCGCGCTGGCCACCGTGCTGTCCTGCGATCCCGAGATCCTGGTGCTCGACGAGCCGTCATCGAACCTCGATCCGGTGGCTCGTCGCGAACTCGCCGAGGTGCTGCTCACGCTGGACCGCACGATGCTGATGGTCACCCATGACCTGCCCTATGCCCTGCAGCTGTGCTCGCGCAGCGTCGTGCTCGATGGCGGCCGGGTAGTGGCCGACGCCCCGACCCGGGACCTGCTCGCCGATAGCGACTTGCTCGCCCGGCACCGGCTCGAGCTACCGTTCGGCTTCAGCCTCGTCTGAGCAGTCAGCCGCCTTTCGGGGGCGGCGGTGGCTGCGGGGGCGGCGGCGATGGCTCCACGTCATCGGGGCTAGCACCGGGACCCGCCCACCGGATTGTGGGTGCCTGCTGCGGGGGAGCCGACGGCGGTAGCGGCTGCTGCGGCGTGGTGGTCTCCGCGGCACCGGGGGGTGGGATCGGCGGGAGCGGGCCCGACGGTGCCGAGGTAGCCCCCGGGGCGGGTGCAGCAGGCGGGGCCGGTGCAACAGGCGGGCCGCTGAATTCAGGCCGTACCGGGGCCGAGCCGAGCGAAGGCGCTAGCCCCGCAGCCGGTCCGGGTACCTCCTTGCGGGCGACCTCCTCGGCGGCACGCACCGCGGCGGCCACTTCGGGGTCGGTGGAGGTGTCGAACCACCCGGCGACGGCCTCGTCGTCCTCCTCGGGACGGCTGCTGGGCACGTACTCCCGGCTCGGTTCGAACCGGAATACTCCGTCATCTCCGGGCGCGCCGAGCATCTTGGTGAAGCCCTCCAGGGCTTTGCCGAAATCGCTGGGGACGATCCAGACCTTGTTCGCATCGCCCTGCGCCATCTGCGGGAGGGTCTGCAGGTACTGGTAGGCCAGCAGCTCCGGGGTGGGCCGGCCGGCCTTGATCGCGGCGAAGACCTTTTCGATCGCCTTGGCCTGGCCCTGCGACTGTAGGTAGCGCGCGGCCCGCTCGCCCTGCGCCCGCAGGATGCGGGACTGCCGCTCGGCTTCGGCGGTGAGTATCGCGGCCTGCTTGGCTCCTTCAGCGGAGAGGATCTGCGCCTGCTTCTGGCCCTCCGCGGTCTTGATCGCTGACTCGCGCTGGCCCTCAGCGGTGAGGATGGTGGCGCGCTTCTCCCGGTCGGCGCGCATCTGCTTCTCCATCGAGTCCTGGATGGAGGGGGGCGGGTCGATCGCCTTGAGCTCGACCCGGCCGACCCGGATACCCCACCGCCCGGTCGCCTCGTCGAGCACTCCGGACAGCTGACCGTTGATGAAGTCCCGGGAGGTCAGGGTGTCCTCCAGGCTCATCCCGCCGACGACGTTGCGCAGTGTGGTGGTGGTCAGCTGCTCGACTGCCGCGATGTAGTTGGAGATCTCGTAGACCGCGTCTTGCGGGTTGGTCACCTGAAAGTACACGACAGTGTCGATGGAGACCGTCAGATTGTCCTTGGTGATAACAGGTTGGGGCGGGAAGGACACCACCTGCTCGCGCAGATCGATTCGGGCCCGGATCCGGTCGATGAACGGCACCAGGAAGTTCAACCCCGGCGAGAAGGTGGTGCGGTAGCGGCCCAGGCGCTCGATGACTGCGGCGGTGGCTTGCGGGATCACCACCACGGCCTTGACCACGGTGACGACGATCGCGAGGACGATGGCCGCCAGGACGGCCAGCAGGACAAGATCCATCAGGGCTCTCCCCAGACGACAGCGGTGGCACCAGAGATGTTCATGACCGTAACGGCCCTGCCCGGCTCCAGTACCTGGGTTTCGTCGAATGCACGGGCTGACCAGAGCTCCCCCCGCAGCTTGACCTTCCCGCCACCTGCGTCGACCGTAGTGACCACGACCGCCGTGCCACCAATCAGGGCCTCGGCGTTGGTCCTTAAGAGGTCACCGACATGCAGCCGGCGCTGGAGCATCGGCCGGGCCAGGGTGACGAGGGCGACCGCGGTCACGCTGAACACCATGACGTCCACCCACAGCGGGGTACCCAGCGCTGAGGACGCCGCGGCAGCCAGCGCGGCAGCCCCGAGCATGAGCAGCACGAAATCGCCTGAGAGCACCTCGGCGGCAATCAGGAGTACCCCGGCGATGAGCCACAGCACAGCAGGCATTGCTCTATAGTGGCAGATTCCGATCACCTGGCGGGCGGCTTTCGACATGACGGTCGCTGGTTAGTCAGCTTCGGTGGTGACGAAGTCGATGAGCTCCTCGACAGCGCCCAGCAATGCCGGTTCGAGGTCGCGAAAACCCTCCACGGCGCCCAGCACGCGGCGCCAGCCCGCCGCCGGATCCGCCACCCCAGCTCGGTCCACCCAGCCCAGGACCCGGCACACGCCCTCCTTCCACGGCACCCCGCGCGGCACGGCTGGCCAGTCCCGGATACCCAGCGCCGCCGGCCGCACCGCCTGCCAGATGTCGACGTACGGGTGCCCGGTCACCAGCACGTGCCCTGAACTCACCGCCGCCACCAAGCGGGTTTCCTTGCTGCCTGCGACCAGGTGATCGACCAACACGCCGAGTCGCCTGCCTGGGCCGGGGCCGAAGTCCGCGACCCGCTCGGCCAGCTCGTCCACCCCGTCGAGGGGCTCCACGACCACTCCGTCTACCCGCAGGTCGTGCCCCCAGACCCGTTCCACCAGTTCGGCGTCATGCTTGCCCTCCACCCAGATCCTGCTGGCCCGGGCAGTGCGGGCCCGCAGTCCGGCTACCCGGACCGATCCAGACGCCGAGCGGGCCGGTGTGACCGGTGCCGGTCCGGTAGGGCGAACCAGCGTCACCGGGGCACCGTCGATCAGGAACGCCGCACGCCGGAGCGGGAACATCCGGGCCCGGCCGGCGGCGTCCTCCAGCACCACCACGTCGCGCTCACAGCGCAGCACCGCACCACAGAAGCCGCTCGCGGCATCCTCCACCACCAAGCCTGGCTCCGCGAGCAACTGGGGCACCTCTCGTCGGCGGCGCGGCCGTGCCAGCACGTCCGGCCCATAGTCGATGCTTCGACCCTGCGAGCAGGTCTCAGAATCGATGCTTCGACCCTGCGAGCAGGTCTCAGAATCGATGCTTCGACCCTGCGGATCCCTCTGGCCCATGACCAGGGACGGTAGCCGCAGGGCCAGCTCGGCCGATGCAGCCACGCCGAAGGTGCCGATACTCGACAGGCGTTCTACCCTCCTATCCCGTGCCCTGCTCCAGCGCGACCCTGACCGTGTGGGCCTCTGCATGGCTGCACGGCGCCGCCGCCCCCGACGACGTGATCGACGCCCTGCACACCTGGGCTGATCTGCACGAGGTGGTGGCCGCCGACGAGCTCACCGCCACCCAACTCCAACTACCAGCCCCTGAGCAGACCCCGACCTCTGTGGTCGGGCTGCTGGCCGCCGCCCGGCGAGCCGGTGTCGGCCGTGGTCGGCTGCTCTTGCCGGTACCCGGCGACGTGCGAGGCCTGCCCCCGGAAGGACCGCTGGCCCCGGCCGCGCTGGAGGCCGGCGAAGTCGCCGTACTGACCAGCACCGACCTGGCAGGCACCGAGATCGCCGTGGTACCGACCGCAGTCGCTGAGGCGGTACTGCGATGGACGGTCTTCGCTCCCGGCCAACTGCCCCCGGCTCCGGAGCCCGGGCTGCCCGACGCCGAGCACGGCCTGCGCGGCGCGGTGCGCCAGGCGGCCACGACACTGGTGGACCTCGACGTCGCTCGGCACCGGCCCGGGGTCCGCGCCGAGATTGCCGAATCCCTGGAGCTGCGGGTCCGGCCGCCGTGGCCGGAGGGCACCCCTGCCCGAGCGCTGCGGGTGCTCCAGCAGGCAGACGAGGTGGAGGCAATTCTTGGCGCGGCGGACACCGACGAGCCAGGCGGTGCGCTGTCCGCGTCGGCGGCGGCAGCCCGTTCCGCTGCGCTGCGGCCATTGTGGACCGCGGTGCGAGAAGCCCGGCGCTCGGCGGTGGGCGAGGCGGTCCGGGCGCTGACACCGCGGGCCGGGCGGCGCTGAACTGCTAACGCCCGGGCAGGCGAACCGGCTCGCAACACCCCCAGGCGCAGGGTCCCCCGTTGACGCCAGAGCCAGCCGCCGGGACCTGCGAACACCTGCGGGGGGTCGCACCGCGCAGCTGCTCGGCAACGAGTTCGACGACCATCTCGGCGAAGCGCGGATCGGTGCCCGGGGTCGCGACCCGGATGAAGCTCATACCGAGTTCGGCCGCCCGTTCGCTGGCTTGCTGGTCGAGGTCCCACAGCACCTCGAGATGGTCGGAGACGAACCCGATCGGTGCCACCACGATGCCGGGGACCCCCCGAGCGCGCAGGATGTCAAGATGGTCCAGCACGTCGGGCGCTAACCACGGCACCTGCGGTGGCCCCGAGCGAGACTGCCAGACCACGTTGTATCCGTCCGCCCCGTTCATCCCAGCCGCCACCGCGATCAGCCGGGCGGCCTCGGCGACCTGGCGGGAGTAGCGGTGACCACCCTGCGCAGGAAGCCCTGCCGCAGCGTCCGCGGTGACTGGCACGGAGTGCGCGGTGAATGCCACTCGGGCAGCAGGTCCAGCCTGCTCGCGGGCTGCGCTCAGGGCGTCAGCCCAGGCTGCGACGAACAGCGGGTGGTCGAAGAAGTGCCGCAGTTTGATCAGATCCGGTGCCCCGGGACCGACGGTGGCGCGGGCCCGGGCGATGTCCTCGTGGTACTGCCGGCAACCGGAGTATCCACCCCACGCCGACGTGGCGAACACCAGTGCGCTGCGCACGCCGTCGGCGGTCATCGCGGCGACGGTGTCCGCCACCATCGGGTGCCAGTTGCGGTTGCCGAAGTACACCGGCAACTCCAGCCCGGCCGACGCCAGCTCACGCTCAATCGCGGCGATCAGGTCGCGGTTGCACCGGTTGATCGGTGACACCCCACCGAAGCGCAGGTAATGCTGAGCCACTTCGTCCAGCCGCTCGGCCGGTACGGCCCGTCCGCGAGTGACGTTCTCCAGGAACGGGCGAACCTCCTCGGGGCCCTCCGGACCACCGAAGGAGAGCAGCAGCAGTGCCTCCACCTACTAGACGCCTACCGCGTGGAAGCCACCGTCTGCCCAGACCATCGATCCGGTCGTGGCGGGCAGCCAGTCCGACAGCAGCGCGCAGACAGTGCGAGCGACCGGCGTCGGATCCTCGATGTCCCAGCCCAGCGGCGCACGATCGTCCCAGGCGTTCTCGAACGCAGCGAAGCCGGGGATGGACCTCGCCGCCATGGTGCGCACCGGTCCGGCTGCCACCAGGTTCACCCGGATGCCCTCCGGGCCGAGGTCACGGGCCAGGTACCGGCAGACCGACTCCAGCGCCGACTTCGCTACCCCCATCCAGTCGTAGGCGGGCCAGGCCTGCCGGTTGTCGAAATCCATCCCGACGATCGAGGCACCGCGACCGAGCAACGGCCGGCAGGCCATCGCCAGCGACTTGAACGAGTAGGCCGACACGTGCATGGCGGTGGCCACGTCCTCCCACGGCGCGTTGAGGAACTCCCCACCCAGGCAGGACGCCGGAGCGAAGCCGATCGAGTGCAGCACCCCGTCCAGCCCGTCTACCTGCTCACCCACCCGCTCGGCCAGCGAGTCCAGCTGGCCCTGGTCCTGGACGTCGAGCTCCAGCACCGGTGCCGGTTCAGGCAGCCGCTGCGCGATGCGCTCCACCAGGCGCAACCGGCCATATCCGGTGAGCACCACCTGGGCACCCTGCTCCTGCGCCACCCGCGCCACATGGAACGCGATCGACGCATCGGTGATCACCCCCGTGATCAGCAGCCGCTTCTTCTCGAGCAGACCCGTCACGTGCCCTCCTTTTCCCAGCGGCGATCCCGCCGACCGCCGTTCCCAGTCAGTCGCGGAACGACTACCGGCCGATTTCAGTGCCCCATTCCCAAACCGCCGTCGACCGGCAGCACCGCACCCGTGATGTACCCGGCCGCATCCGAAGCCAAGAACGTCACCGCAGCGGCGATGTCCTCGGCGCTGGCCGGTCGGCGCAGTGGGATCGAACCCAGGATCTCCTCCCGGCGCGCCTCGGGGAGCCCCGCCGTCATATCTGTGTCGACGTAGCCGGGCGCGACCACGTTGGCGGTGATCGACCGAGAGCCCAACTCACGGGCGATCGACCGGGCGAGGCCGACCAGCCCGGCCTTGCTCGCCGCGTAGTTCACCTGCCCGGCGGCCCCGGACAGGCCGACCACCGAGGAGATGAACACCAGCCGGCCGAAGCGGGCGCGCAACATGCTCTTCGCGGCGCGCTTGGCCACCCGGTAGGAGCCGGTGAGGTTGGCGTCCACCACCCGGGAGAACTGCTCCTCGGTCATCCGCAGCAGCAGCGTGTCGTCGGTGATCCCGGCGTTGGAGACGAGCACCTCGACCGGTCCGTGCGCCGCCTCCGCCTCGGCGAACGCGGCGTCCACGGCAGCGCTGTCGGTGACGTCGCACTGCACGCCGAGCAAGCCCTCCGGTGCCCCGGAGCCCCGGTGGGTCACCGCGACCTTGTCGCCCTGCTTGGCGAAGGCGAGGGCGATGGCCAGCCCGATACCGCGGTTGCCTCCGGTCACGAGGACGGAACGGGTCACAGCTGCGCCTCCTGCCAGGACGGGGATGGGTTCCAGCAGCGACCGTACCTCCCAGCCGCAGCCGGGCCTTCGCCCGCTGCGCGACCCGCCCGCGACGACGACCTGGACGAGGCCGACTAGGGTTGATGGCTGCGACCAGCACGGTTGCTTCGTACAGGAGACCACGCACCTTGTCCGAGAAACGCGAACCTACAGAACATCTCCCCGACAGAGGTCGCCTCAGTCTGCGAGCCGACTGCGAGCGCTGCTTCGCGCTGTGCTGTGTCGCGCCGGCCTTCTCAGCCTCGGCAGACTTCGCGATCGACAAAGACGCTGGGCAGGCCTGTCCCCATCTGCAATCGGACTTCCGCTGCGGCATTCACCAACACCTCAGGCAGCAGGGCTTTCCGGGTTGCACCGTGTACGACTGCTTCGGCGCGGGGCAAAAGGTCGCCCAAGTCACCTTCGGCGGACAGGACTGGCGGCGGTCCCCGCGAACCGCACAGCAGATGTTCGAGGTGTTCCCGATCATGCGGCAGCTCCATGAGCTGCTCTGGTATCTCACCGAAGCACTGACGCTGCCACCGGCCCGCCCGCTGCACGGTGAGCTCAGCCTCGCGCTCAACGAGACTGAACGCCTCACTCACAACAGTCCAGACTCTCTCCTGGAACTGGACATAGCAGCACATCGACGAGATGTCAATGCCCTACTGCTACGCACGAGTGAACTGGTGCGAGCCGAAATCCGGCGCCAGAAGAAGAACCACAGAGGAGCCGACCTCATCGGGGCCGACCTCAGAGGCGCCGACCTGAGAGGGGCCAATTTGAGAGGGGCATACCTCATCGGAGCTGACCTGAGAGGCGCCGACCTGAGAGTGGCCGACCTTATCGGAGCGGATTTCAGAGATGCTGACCTCAGCGGTGCCGACCTCACCGAGAGTATCTTTCTCACCCAATCCCAGCTCGATGCGGCGAAGGGCGATACCGACACAAAGTTGCCGGCGTCGCTCACTCGCCCAACACATTGGTAGCCTTCGGCGACGACCTACGGGAGCCGTTGGCCGATCGCCAGCGCGGCCGCAGCGGCCAGCACGGCGGCGATCGTGCCCGCTATCAGCCACGGCTTGCTCGCGTCGGCCCGCTTCGTCTCATAGCCGATCTGTTCGCCCAGGGTGTCGTAGACCTCGCTGAGCTGGCCTGAGCTGGGCGCGTCGTAGAACTCCCCCCCGGACAGTTCCGCGATCCGCTGCATAGATTCGTCGTCCGCGCGCACGTCCTGCCAAGCTCCGTTGATCTCGACGCGGCCGTACTCGGTGCCGAACGAAATGGTGGAGATCGGCACCCTCGCTTCCGACGCGGTGCGGGCAGCGGTGAACGAGCCACGCGGGTCGTCGGGATCTGGGGTGGGTACAGTCTGCTTCCCATCGCCCAGCAGCACGATTCGCGCCGGCGGGGGGCCCTGGGCATCTGCGACCACGGCGCCGAACGCGTCGATCGCGGACAACGCGGCGAAGATCGCCTCGCCGGTACCGGTGGCCTCGGCGAGCTTGAGGTTGTCGATGGCATGGGTGACCGAGGTGCGCTCCGTGGTCGGCGAGACCAGCACCGTCGCCGATCCGGCGAACGAGATCAGACCCAGGTTCACCCCGGGCGTCAGCTCCTCCGCGAACGCCTTCGCCGAGCGCTGCGCCGCCGCCAGCCTGCTGGGCTCGATATCGGTGGCCTGCATGGACAGCGACACGTCGATCACCAGCATGACGGTGGCCCGGTTGCGCGGCACCTTCTGCTCGGCCGTGGGACCGGCCAGCGCGATGGTCAGCAGCACCAGCGCGACCAGCAGCAGCGCCACCGGCACGTGTCGCCGCCAGCCCGGACGGTCCGGCGCGACGCTTTCCAGCATGGCGAGGTTCGCGAACCGCAGCAGGTGCCTGCGTTGCCTGCGCTGCATCCACAGGTAGCCGCCCACCAGCGCGGCGACCACCACCAGCAGCAGGAACCAGATCGGCGCGGTGAACCCGCTCAGGCTCATGCGACCCCTCCCGACCAGCGCCGTTTGCGGGCGACCGCGAAGCGCACCATGTCGGCAACCCAGTCTGAATCGGTGCGTAGCGTCAGATGGCTGGCACCGCATCGGCGCAGTGCCCCGGCCACGTCATCGCGGTGCGCGGCGGCCGCAGCGGCGAACTCCCGGCGCAGCACGGGGGTGGTCACGACCTCCTTGCGCCGTCCCGTCTCCGGGTCGGCGAGCACCACCGCACCGATATCGGGCAGTTCGAGGTCGCGCGGGTCGAGCACTTCGATCGCAATCAGATCGTGCCGGGCCGACAGCCCCCGCAGCGGCCGTTCCCACGCAAAGACGTCACCGGAGCGCGGACCGAGAAAATCGGAGATCACCGCGACCAGCCCGCGCCGGCGCGGCGGACGGCGCAGCTGTTCCAGCGTGGCGGCGAGGTCGCCGCGGACGCCCTCGGCAGCGCGCGGCAGTTCGGCGATCCGGCGGATCATCCCGCGGGCGTGCGGCAATCCGCCGCGGGCCGGAACCCGCAGCATGTCGGCGCCGGTACTGACGACCGCGCCCACCCGGTTGCCGCCGCCGCGGGTCAGGTGCGCAATGGCGGCGCAGGCGGCCACCGCGAGCTCCCGCTTGTCACATTCGGCGGTGCCGAAGTCGAGGCTGGCCGACAGATCCACGGCCAGCCAGGTCTCCAGCTCCCGGTCCGCGACGGTCTCCCGGATATGCGGTTCGGTGGTGCGCGCGGTGACCGCCCAGTCCATCCGGCGGACGTCGTCGCCCGGCTGGTAGAGCCTGGCCTCCCCGGGCTCACTGCCCGGCCCGGGAACCAGGCCGAGGTGGTTGCCCTGCAGCAGCCCGTCCAACCGGCGGCGCACGGTGAGCTCCAGGGCTCGCAGCGCCGCCTCCATGCGTCCTTCCCGCAAGGCGGGCGGCGCCCAGCTGTGCCGCTCACCCCGGCCAGTCCGTGCCGTCATGTCGGTCGGGCCCTCATTGCTCTCAGGTACGGGGGTCTCAGGTACGGG
>JBOHGM010000004.1:81959-95459 GCA_050699435.1 Pseudonocardiaceae bacterium
TCTCAGGTACGGGGGTCTCAGGTACGGGCTCAGGTACGCCCCGCCACTCCGGCCGCAGCCCCCGGCCCATGCGCCGCGGGCCCGGCGGCCTGGGGACGGGCCGACACTTGCGGCAGCGGCACTGTCTGCAACACCCGGGTGACGATGTGCTCCACCGGGACCGCGTCGGCCAGCGCATCGTAGGAGAGCACCAGCCGGTGCCGCAGCACGTCGGCCGAGACATCCACGACGTCCTGCGGTAGCACGTAATCCCGCCCGCGGATCAGCGCCAGCGCGCGCGCCGCCGCGACGATCCCGAGGCACGCCCGCGGCGAGGCACCGTAGGCCACCCACCCGGCCACGTCGGAAAGGCCGTGCTCGGCAGGGGCGCGGGTGGCCACCACCATGCGCACGACATAGTCGACCAGAGCGTGGTGCACGAAGACCCGGCCGGCGGTCTCCTGCAGGCGGGTCAGCTCGCCCGGGTCGAGCACCTGGTGCGGCTCAGGGGGGTGCACCCCCATCCGGTAGATGATCTCTCGCTCCTCCTCGACGGTGGGGTAATCCACCAGGAGCTTGAACAGGAACCGGTCGCGCTGCGCCTCGGGCAGTGGGTATACACCCTCGTTCTCGATCGGGTTCTGGGTGGCGAGCACGAGGAAGGGCTCCGGCATCGGATGCGTCGTGCCACCGATCGACACATGCCGCTCGGCCATCACCTCCAGCAGCGCCGACTGCACCTTCGCCGGCGCCCGGTTGATCTCGTCGGCGAGCACGAAGTTGGCCAGCACCGGGCCGAGCTCGACGTCGAACTGCTCCCGTCCCGATCGGTAGATCCGGGTGCCAAGGATATCGGCGGGCACCAGGTCCGGAGTGAACTGGATGCGGGAGAACGAGCCGCCCACCACCCGGGAGACGGTCTCCACGGCAAGCGTCTTGGCCACCCCGGGCACACCCTCCAGCAGCAGGTGTCCGCGGGCCAGCAGTCCGACCAGCATCCGCTCCACCAGCCGGTCCTGGCCCACGATGACCCGCTTGACCTCGAAGACGGTGCGCTCCAGCAGCTGGGCATCCCGAGCGGGGGTGGCCAAGGGACCACCGTCGGCTTCGCTCACTGGTCCACCCTCCTTGCACAGCATCCGGTAGCGGGCATACCACTGTCTGGGGTTCACGCAGACCAAACCGCTGCGCCAGTGTGACGGCTGTGAAGGCCGCGATCACTGCACCCGGGTGGCGTATGGGTATGACGCTGTCCGGCCAGCAGGGAGGGGTCAGTTCACCCGGCGCTCCCGTCCCTTCCAATACTCCTGGCGCAGCTTGAACTTCTGGATCTTTCCGGTGGCGGTACGCGGGATCTCCGGACGGAACTCCACCGATGTCGGCGCTTTGTAGCCGGTCAGCCGCTCCTTGCAGTGTTTGATGATCTCGCTCTCGGTGACCTGCTCGCCCTCGGCAACCACCACCAGCGCCTTGATCGTCTCGCCCCAGCGCTCGGAGGGGACACCGATCACCGCAACCTCGGCCACCGCCGGGTGGCTGAACACGCAGTCCTCCACCTCGATCGACGAGACGTTCTCGCCACCGGTGATGATCACATCCTTCTTCCGGTCCGAGATCGACAGGTAACCATCGTCGTCCACCGTTCCGCCGTCGCCGGTGTGGAACCAGCCGTCGACCAGTACGTCACTGGTGGCCTCCGGATTGTCCCAATAGCCAGCCATGACCACGTTGGAGCGAGCCAGTACCTCCCCGGACTGCGCGGTGTCGAGCTGCACCCCCAGTGCAGGGGCACCGGCTCGGGACAACCTGCGGGCGTGCTCCTCGGCGGGCAGATCGTCATCGGCCGCGGCGCTGCGGTTGAAGGTGAGCAGCGGAGCGGTCTCGGTCAGCCCGTAGAGCTGCGTGAACTCCCAGCCCAGTTCCTCGCTGATCCGCTGGATGGTCGTGGTGGGCGGCGGCGCACCCGCGCAGACCAGGCGAACCGTCCCGCGGCCGGGGATCTCGCCCGCCCAGTCCGCGGCCGCATCGAGCACCGCATTCCACACCGCCGGTGCACCGCACATCAGGGTCACGCCGTGCTGGTCGATCCGCCGCAGGATCTCCGCACCGGCCACCTTGCGCAGCACGATCTGCTTGGCCCCCAGCCCAGCGAGTCCGATCGGCATGCCCCAGCCATTGCAGTGGAACATCGGCAGGGTGTGCAGGTAGACGTCACGTTCCCAGGCCCGGATGTGCATCGCGAAGGTCACCGCATTGATCCAGATGTTGCGGTGGGTCAGCTGCACCCCCTTGGGCCGCGCGGTGGTGCCCGAGGTGTAGTTGATCGTGGCCGTGGCGTCCTCGTCGGGCTCGGCCCACGGGCGTGGCTCGGTGTCGAAGCGCATCAGGAGTTCCTCGGTCTCGTCGCCCAGCACGAATCGGTGCGGGACGGTCACCCCTTTGAGCGTCTCATCAAGCTCGGGGTCGACCAGCAGCACTGACGATCCGCTGTGCGCGAGGATGTAGCTCACCTCCTCGGAGCGGAGCCGGAAGTTCACCGGCACGCAGATCCGGCCGCTGGCGGGCACGGCGTGCAGCAGTTCGATCAACCGGGCCGAGTTATGGCTGACCACGGCCACCCGCTCGTCCTGGCCCACCCCGAGCGCATCCAGGCCGGCCTGCCAGGCGCGGGCCCGTCTGCCCAACTCCCGAAAAGTCAGCGTGGGTACCGGTGGGGCCGGCTGCGCAGGTTCGTCCACGACCGCGACGGACCGCGCGAACGCCGTCTCACCGCGAGCGAGGAAGTCGGCGACGGTCAGGGGCACTCGCATGCTGCTACCTCCAGTCAGCGCATCAGGTCGCACGCCCGACCCAGGCTACTGAGACTCGAGCAGCTCTGTTTCGGTCGCGGGGAAATCGGAGCCCTTCAGACTGAGACTCGGCGACCGCGGAAAAGCGTTGCGCACCGTCGGTATTATTCAGAATCAGGACAGTGACTTCACAAGTCCCACTTGGCCCGATTTCGCGAGCTATGCCGAAGTTTATGGATATCAGGCTGACGGCTATGCCTTCGTCCGTAGCTACTCAGCGGGGTTCGGGTGGTAGCCGGCCTCGGTGGTGAGGGACGAGCGTACCGTTAAAGAGCGAGGACAGCCCGCACGTCGGGCTATTGATAGGCTCAGACTCGCTCCTCCGTCGATGCACGCTCATGCGCCAGTCCCTCGTCACGACACCGGAGTTGCCCGTGACCCGAGCAGCACACAGCACCGACAGCTTCGGTGCCCGCAGTTCTCTCCTCGTCGGCGATGCCTCCTACGAGGTCTTCCGCCTCGCCGCGCTCGACGATGCGGCAGGAACTTCGTGGCGCGTGTTGCCCTACAGTCTGAAGGTGCTGCTGGAGAACCTGCTACGGCTCGAGGATGGTACGAACGTCACCAAGGAGCACATCGAGGCGCTGGTCAGCTGGGACGCGCGGGCCGAGCCGTCTACCGAGATCCAGTTCACGCCAGCCCGGGTGATCATGCAGGACTTCACCGGGGTGCCCTGCGTGGTTGACCTGGCCACCATGCGTGAGGCGGTTGCCAACCTCGGCGGTGACCCGCAGGCGGTGAACCCGCTCACCCCCGCCGAGCTGGTCATCGATCACTCCGTGATCGCCGACGTGTTCGGCCGTCCGGATGCCTTCGAACGCAACGTCACCCTCGAGTACCAGCGAAACCGGGAGCGTTACCAGTTCCTGCGCTGGGGCCAGGGTGCTTTCCGCGAGTTCAAGGTCGTCCCGCCAGGAACCGGCATCGTGCATCAGGTCAACATCGAGTACCTGGCACGCACCGTGATGACCCGAAACGGCCAGGCGTACCCGGACACGGTGGTCGGTACCGACAGTCACACCACGATGGTCAACGGGCTGGGTGTGCTCGGCTGGGGCGTGGGCGGCATCGAGGCCGAAGCTGCGATGCTCGGCCAGCCGGTGTCGATGCTCATCCCGCAGGTGCTGGGCTTCAAGCTCACCGGCTCCATTCCCACCGGGGCGACCGCCACCGACGTCGTGCTGACCATCACGGAGATGCTGCGCCGCCGCGGGGTGGTCGGGAAGTTCGTCGAGTTCTACGGCGCGGGCGTGGCCCGGGTGCCGCTGGCGAACCGGGCCACTATCGGCAACATGAGCCCGGAGTTCGGCTCCACCTGCGCGATCTTTCCGATCGACGACGAGACCATCCGGTACTTGACGCTCACCGGCCGCTCCCCGGAACAACTCGCCCTGGTCGAGACCTACGCCAAAGAGCAGGGCCTCTGGCATGACCCGACCCACGAGGCCGGCTACTCCGAGTACCTGGAGCTGGACCTGTCCACCGTGGTGCCGTCCATCGCCGGGCCCAAGCGCCCGCAGGACCGCATCGCGCTCTCCGACGCCAAAAACGCCTTCCGCCAGGCTCTGGTCGACTACGCCGCCGACGAGGAGTCCGCCGTGGACGAGGCAGGCATCGAGTCCTTCCCGGCCAGCGATGCACCTGCGGTGAGTAGCGGCAACCGCGGCGGCGCGCCGCACACGACGATCTCCGCAGCGGCCGATGCGCAGGCCCGCAGCGATCTTCCCACCCTGATACGCACCGCTAACGGCGCCACGTACGAGATCGACCATGGCGCCGTGGTGATCGCCTCGATCACCTCGTGCACCAACACGTCCAACCCGTCGGTGATGATCGGCGCCGCGCTGCTGGCCCGCAACGCCGTGGAGCGCGGCCTGACCACCAAGCCGTGGGTGAAGACGTCGCTGGCGCCCGGCTCCCAGGTAGTCACTAACTACTACGAGAAGTCCGGCCTGTGGCCGTACCTGGAGAAGCTGGGGTTTCACCTGGTCGGTTACGGCTGCACCACCTGCATCGGCAACTCGGGACCCCTGCTCGAGGAGGTCTCGCGGGCCGTGCGCGACTCCGACCTCGCGGTGGTCAGCGTGTTGTCGGGGAACCGGAACTTCGAGGGCCGGATCAATCCGGATGTGAAAATGAACTATCTGGCCTCCCCCCCGCTCGTGATCGCCTATGCGCTGGCCGGGACCATGGACTTCGACTTCGAACGCAACCCGCTGGGACACGACCGGGACGGCAGCCCGGTCTACCTCACCGATATCTGGCCCGCACCTGAGGAGATCCAGCGGGTGATCGAGTCCGCGATCAGCCAGGAGATGTTCACCAAGGACTACGCCGATGTCTATACCGGGGACGCCCGGTGGCAGTCCCTCCCGACCCCGGAGGGTGAGACCTTCACCTGGGACCCGGAGTCGACCTACGTCCGCAAGCCGCCGTACTTCGAGGGCATCACGGCCACGCCGCAGCCGGTGCAGGACATCACCGGCGCCCGGGTCCTGGCGCTGCTGGGCGACTCGGTGACCACCGACCACATCTCCCCTGCCGGGGCGATCAAGGCGGACTCCCCTGCCGGGCGTTACCTCGCCGAACGTGGCGTGCAGCGCAAGGACTTCAACTCCTACGGATCGCGCCGCGGCAACCACGAGGTGATGATCCGCGGCACGTTCGCCAACATCCGGTTGCGCAACCTGCTGCTGGACTCGATCTCCGGCACTCCGGTCAGTGGTGGCTTCACCCGCGACTTCACCATGGGCGGGGAGCAGGCGTTCATCTATGACGCGGCGCAGCACTACGCGCAGGCCGGCATCCCGCTGGTGATCCTGGGCGGCAAGGAATACGGATCCGGGTCGTCCCGGGACTGGGCAGCCAAGGGCACCCGGCTGCTCGGGGTGCGCGCGGTGATCGCCGAGTCCTTCGAGCGCATCCACCGCTCCAACCTGATCGGGATGGGCGTACTGCCCCTGCAGTTCCCGGCTGGCGAGTCGGCCTCGTCGCTGGGCCTGGACGGCACCGAGACCTTCGACATCACCGGCGTCACCGTGCTGGATGAGGGCAGCACTCCGCGCACCGTGCAGGTCACCGCGACCCGCGAAGGGAGCACACCGGTGGAGTTTCATGCCGTGCTACGCATCGACACGCCCAGCGAGGCCGACTACTACCGCAACGGCGGAATCCTGAAGTACGTGCTGCGAGCCATGGCGCGCCGTACCTCGTGAGTGGCGTTGCGGGCTATTGAACCACCCCCACCCCCGATGACACCACCACCTTGGCCATCCCCACCGGCACCCCCGTCCTGATCACCCGACGCGTCACCACCACCCCCGACGAGCGCCCGGTCGCGATGGAAGATGCCCGACGCTGCGCGCCGGTCGGCCACGGCCGCCCACCACGCCGCCCGAGCCAGGCACAGCAGCGGATGCTGCGAGGTGTCGGCGCCCGCGCGGGCCGCCGAGGCTTCGCGTGCGCACGTCGCGGCGTCGCGAGTATGGACCATGTCGGGGAACATTCCGACCGCGAACCGCAGCGAGCGCCCGGCGAGCGGAACCATCGGATCGATCATCGGGAGGTGACCTTCCTTGTGTAGTGCGAGAACGGCTAAGCAGGACATTGCTCAGCTCAGGCTGGGGCCAACACGGCCGGTTGAACATCAGCACGGTTGAACATCAGCACGACAATGTGCGCTGTCATTCGACTATCTCGTCAGCATTGCGCACGTCATGCTCGTCGCGTTCGGCGAGGATGCGGATCTTCTGATGGGTGGTGATGTAGCCACAATCGCAATCAAGCAGATCACCGGTGCTACTCGCTGTGCACCGCCCGCGAATCCGAGACCGACCATCCTCATTCGTTTCTTGCTCGGCCTCATCGGCGGAATCAGCCGACCCGATGAGCGGGAAAATGAGGACCTGGCCAGCGTGGGACGCTGATACCCGGGCATCCGAACTCATCGGGCCTCCCCGGACCATGACGAGCGTGTGCCACCTCGGGCTCGCAGAGTGACTCCGGCCTGCAACAGCACCCGGCGGATGCTGCTGTAGGAACAGCCGGTCAGCTCGGCCAGCTCGCGCAGGGTGGCGCCCCGCTGGTACTGGTTGATGACCAATGGGGTTTGCTCGACCGGCAGCGGACGCGGGGTCCGTAGACGCACTCCGGCCTCGGTGAGCACTCGCCGCAGCACCCGGCGATCACGGCCAGTCTGGCGGGACAGCTCCTCGATCGACACCCCGGCGCGGTAGCGCGCCGACAAGGCGGCAACCTCGGAATCGGCAAAACGGATCCTGGTGGTGGTCATGGCGAGGGTGGTCCCTGGTGCGGGGCTGGATTCACCGCCCGGGCGGCCCGGCGCTTGGCCAGCCACGCCTCCCACACCTTCGCCCACAGGTAGAGAAACGCGATGAACACCGACCACCGCAGGACAAACCACCACCAGCCTCCGTAATACTCGTCCAGGAACCCACTCACCAACACCACCGGGAGCAGTCCCAGCACCATCAACTTGCGTCTTGTGTTCGTCAATTCACTCCCTCGATTTCTACAAGACTCTGGCCGGGTTGGCCTACAGGGCTGTGGGCTGGTCAGCGCAGCCTCGTCGCGCGCATCGTCGAGATATCGACGAGTTCAAGTGATCCGGCGCCAGAGTGCGGACGCTGCACGAGGACGTGGCGGCCATAGCTACCTCGGTCCCCGTCGAACGGGTAGGGCTCGAGGCGCACGGCTCGCTGCACCACACCTCGTTTGGTGAACACGATGACCCCGCCGTCGTCGTAGGGGGTGTAGCTGCCGGACACGACGATCGCCGCGCCGAGGTCGGACTCGATGAGGTGCAGCGAGGGCGGGCCGGGAAAGACATGCACCCGATCCCAGTCACCCCCTGCAAGTTCCCGGAACGACACCGGAGCACCGTCGCGGATGACCTGCTGGGCACGGGCCAGCAACTGCGGGTCCTCCCGTAACGGGATACCGCCGCTGCCGCACCCCGAGACGACCAGCACCACCGCGATCAGGGCCGACCCGACCGCCGTCCGACGGTCGCTGCTCATTGCCCACCATGTCCCGTCCGGTGACACACACCCGTCGCGATCCGCCCCCGCTCGGCGGACCGAGGCCCAGCAATCCAGTGGCGACTCCCTCGCCTCAGCACGCCCTGGCCTCGGAGCGCGGATTGTGGTGATGTCGGTGAGTTCCCGTGATCGGGTGTGCGGGCGCGGGCGCTGCACGAGGATGTGGCGGCCGTAGCAGCAGCACTGGCAGTACCAGCCAGGCCACCCGGCCGGTCACCGACTGCTCCGCACACGCCGGGCACGCTGGATGCGGTGGTACCAGAACAACCCGATCACCGACCCCAGCACCGAGCCGACCGACGCCGACGGGCCGACCCCCAGGTGCGAGAGCCCCACCAGCGCAGGCGCCCAGACCGCGGCCAGGATCACCCACGCCGACACCGGCCTGTCCTCGGTGCCGGGTCGGTGCCGCCGCAGCATGACCAGTCCCACCAGCATCAGCACCAGGGTGAACACGACCATTCCGACCCGATCCCCGAAACCAGCCACCCACAGCACGAAACTCCCCGTGGCAAGCAGGAAATACGTCCCCACCGGCCGGGTGAGTGGTTGCTGCCAGAAACGGCCGATCAGCACCAGGAACAGACCCGGCACCACCACCGCCAGAACGTAGGTCAGAACAGCAGAGATCACCACGGCGCCGGCGCTGAGCGGGTCGGCGAGAGCGGTGTGGGCAAAGACGAACATGATCCCCTCGTGTGCGAGTGCTGGGTGTGGTTGTCGAGCAAGGTGAGAAGAGCGGTTTCATCTGGTCGGTGACGTCGCCGCAGTCGCAGTCCAGGAGATCACCGATGGGTGCTCGCTGTGCACCGTCCGCGAACCGGATACCGACCATTCTCGTTCATTTCTTGCTTCGCCTCGGTGGGGGAATCAACCCGGTCCGATGACCGGGAAGGTGCGGACCTGGCCAGTGCGCAACGCTGATACCCGGGCATCGGGTCTGCTCGACCGGGCGCGGGCGCCGGGTCCGTAGCCGCACCCCGGCCTCGCTCAGCACCCGGCGCAGCACCCGGCGATCACGGCCGGTGTGCCGGGACAGCCCCTCGATCGACACCCCAGCGCGGTACCGCGACGACAGGGCGGCAACCTCGCCATCAGCACAACGGATTCTGGTGGTCATGGCGAGGGTGGTCCCTGCCCCAGCAGTGCGTACCGGGCCTGCCCGGTATGGGTGACACACACCCGTCGCGATCCGCCCGCGCTCGGCGGACCGAGCCCCAGCAACCCCGCGGCGATCAGCTCGTCGAACGTGTCCGCGAGATAGTCGGCGACCGGGCACCCCTGCGTCGACATAGTCACCGCAGTCACCGCCCAGCTTGACCACGGCGCCGTCGTGCGCCCGGTTCAGCGCGTGCCATTCCCTCGCCTCTGCACGCCTGGCCCAATCCGGCATCGACGGGAACGCGGCCGGAGACCGCGCCGTGCGCTCGGCGGGCTCGCACGCCGGGCAGACCGCGAGGCTCGGCGCCACCGCAAACGTCGGGGTCCGCTCAGCGGGCAACTCCCGCCCGCACACCGTGACCAGAGCCGCAAAGGTCGCAGCCGGGTCGGCGAGGACATGCCCAAAGGAATCACCCGGATCGAACACCCACCGAAGACCGTCCCCGCTCACCGGCTCGTCATCCCGTCACCGACCGCGCCCGGATAAGCAGGGAGCCCCTGCCGGTCACACAACGCCTCGTAACGCGCCCGCCCGCCCGCTCGCGGTAACCAGGACCGGCCGCGTCGTGTCACACAGGGCGGGGGCGAGATCGCCCAGCGTGAGGTGCCCGACCTCGATCAGCGCCGTGACACTATCCGCGAGAAACGGCAACAAAGGTCGCCCGTTCTCCACATAATGCTCCCCCAGGCTGCGGACACGGGACTCCGGGCGCCCGCACACCCGCCACAGCGCGAGGAAGTCGGTCAGGTCTGTCCCGGTCAATGGTTCGCGGTGGCGCCAGCCCTGCGACACGGCTCTCGACTCCTTACTCACTGCCCCGGTCCTTTCCGAGTTTCGGTTGATTCGGCGGCCTTTTCCCTCACACCGGGCATGGACCACCACCGGTCAGCAACAGCGCACTATCCGGGTCGGGTGCTGAGGGATCCTCAGGTGGAGCACGGCGAGACCGGGGGCGTGTCGGGGTGGGCTCCCCGGCCCCGCCGTGATCCGGGACCGGCCGCCCCGCCCTGGGGAATCCGCCGGGGAGGGAAGGCGGAGGCGGGACGGCCGGGGACTGGAGGAATCGGTAACGGTCCCCGATATCAAGCACGATCGTCTCGGTGAGCTGAGCGCCGGGCGGCAGCAGCAATGACTGCGCTCTCCGCAGACAGCGGCGTAGATCTCCCAGGTGTGCCCGTCGGTCAGCGCGTCGTTGGCCACCAGTAGATGACAGGTGCCCGCCGGGCAGCGACGCGCTCACCGCGCACCGTCCGGCGCCGAGGCACGGACGATGGCCGCCAGCGTCTCCAGAGTCCCGGCGAGTTCGTCGCGTCGCTGCGGTGTGCCCCGTCCCGCGGGGAAGTCGTGGGCCGCCTCGTCCAGCGTCCACTGCGTCTGCCGCAGCAGCACCGCCAGTTGCGAGTCGGTGACGCTGGTGGGGTGGTCCGGCCGCCCGTCAGGGCAGGCGAGCGTCACTGCTCAGCCCTCCGGTGTCGGCAGACCCGGCAGCGTCGGCGCTCCGCCGATCGGCGCGCTGCCGCCATCCGATGCCCTATCACCTCGTCCGTGCTGCGCATCGAACCCCTCCACTCCTCGCGCGATCACCGGCGGTCGCTGCCCACCGAGCCTGCCGGCGGTGTTGCCGTGTGCTGCCGTGGAGCCTGACGGTGATCGGCGCCGTGACCGCGACGATTCAGGTGGGAACTTTTCCCCGCCAGACAGGAGGCGGCTGGCCTGCGCAACCGGCCGGACGAGAGGCGAAATCCCCGCCCGGTTCAGCCGCTGAGCAGCCGTTTCGGTCACAGGTGTGGGTTACCGTGCGCGGCACAGCCAGTACGCCAGGCAACGGTGGGGGTGGGCGATGACCCGGGACCCGGGGGAGTCGACGAAGGCGCAGCGTGACCAGGTGCGGGAGCGGATGCGCGGGTACGGGTGCACGGTGGACCAGATCGCGGCCGAGCTGGGCCGCCGGTTCCACCTGCGCCCCCGGCTGGCCTGGCGCTACGCCCGGGGCTGGTCGCAGTGGAAGCTGGCCCTGGAATACAACACCGCCCACCCCGGCGCGAAACTGTCCGACCGGCGGGTCAGCGACCACGAGAACTGGCCACACGGCGGCACCCCACCCAGCCTGCACTACCTGGCGAACCTGGCCGCCACCTACGGTCACGGCTGCACCCCCGCCCAGCTCGTCGACGCCGACGACCTCGCCGAGCTGACCCCCGCCGACCGGTGCCTTCTCACCACCGGTCACCCCCGCGCGGCTGGCGACACCACGGCTCCGGGCACCCGCCACAGCCCGCCCAGGCCAGGCACCGTGGCCACCACGACAGGGGCCATTGCGACGGGGGGTGAGCAGGCCGATTCAGGTCGTGCGCTCGGGCGCGGAAGTGGTGACACTGGGCTTGTCTGGGGTCACCGGCGCATCGTGCGTTGTGACGCCCGGGGCGTGCCGTTCCGCGAGGAGGTCATCATGGCAGCCGACGAATCCGCCCAGTTCCAGCGCTGGAGCGCCACCACCAACGTCGACGACGCAGTGCTGGAGCAGATGAGCGCCGACGTCGCCGAACTCGCCCAGGGCGCACGGATCGACCCGCCCGCGATCACCTACGCCCGGCTGCTCGGCGCCCGCGACGACGTGTTCCGCCTGATCGCCGGGCATCAGCAACCGCACCACACCACCGACCTGTACAAGATCGCCAGCCAGATCACCGCCATGCTGGCACATATCACGTTCGACCTGGGCTACCCGCACGCCGCGAACACCCACGCCCGCACCACCCTGCACTGCGCCGAAGTGTCCGGGCACACCCCGATCCGGGTCTACGTCCGCTGGATCCAGTCCCTGACTGCCTACTGGGACGGCCGCTACGACGAAGCCGCCGAACTGATGGAGGCCGCCCGGCCCGACGCCACCAGCGGCACCACCCTGCTGCGGCTGGCCAGCCAGCAAGCCCGCATCAACGCAGCCCGCCACCGGCCCGACGAAGTCACCCGCGCCCTGGCCCTGGCCGCCACCGCCCCCACCGAACGCACCCCCGACGAGCCCGGTGCTCTCGGCTTCGACGCTGAGACGGCTGCCTACCACGCCAGTGACGCCCACTACCTCCTCGGTGGCACCGAGCATCTGGACGCCGCCGTGGACTGGGCACGCATCGCCCTAAACGAGTTCAGCATCGAGACCCAGCCCAGACCCACCTATATCGCCGGTGCCCGATTCGCTCTCGCGCACGCCCACCTGGGCCGCGACGACCTGGACGCGGTCGGCGAGCACCTCGCCCCGATCCTGCACACCACCGTCCCGGAGTACCGCACCGTGGTCACTATCGGCCGGGCCCGATCCCTGCACACCCTGCTCGCCGGGCGCACTGATCTCGCCTCCGCCACCCTGACCACCCTGCGCGACGACCTCGCCGAATTCATCACCCACCCCGCCCCCATCCCACCCCAACTCGAACCAGGCACGACCTGAGGACCTGTTCCTCTCCGATGACGAAAGTGACCGCGTGAGCACACTCCGAGACACGTCCACCAGTACGGACGAGACCACGCACGCCGACGCGCTGCGCGAGACGATGATCGGCGAGCTGCGCGAGATGGGGGCGATCCGCAGCGACCGGGTCGCCGAGGTCTTCCGCGCGGTGCCCCGGCACCTGTTCACGCCTGGGGCGCCGCTGGGGGAGGTCTACACCCCTACCGCCGCCGTGCACGTGAAGTGGGACGAGCACGGCGTCCCGATCAGCACGGTCTCCGCGCCGGAGCTCCAGGCTTTCATGTTGGAGCAGGCCGACATCCGACCCGGCATGAACGTGTTGGAGATCGGGTCCGGTGGGGTCAACGCCGCGATGATGGGCTGGTTGGTCGGCTCCGAGGGCACCGTCACGACCGTGGACATTGACCCCGACGTGACGGACCGCGCCGGCAGCCTGCTGGACGCGGCTGGCTGTTCGCGGGTGAACGTGGTGCTTGCCGACGCCGAGAACGGCGTGCCGGAGCACGCGCTGTATGACCGGATCATCGTCACCGCCGGCGCGTGGGACATTCCGCCGGCCTGGGTGGAACAGCTCGCCCCCGGTGGTCGCATCGTCGTCCCGCTGCGGATGCGGGGCCTGACCCGCTCTCTTGCCCTGGACCGCGACGGGGATCATCTGGTGAGCCGGTCGGCCATGATCTGCGGCTTCGTCAAGATTCAGGGGGTCGGGGCTCATCAGGAGCGGGTGCTGCCGGTGCGGGGCACGCAGATCAGGCTGCGGTTCGACGACGGCGGGCCAGACGATCCGCATCTGCCCGACGGTGTGCTCGACACCGAGCGCGCCGAGGTGTGGTCGGGGGTGACGATCGGGCGCGTCGAGTCGTTCGACACCCTGCAGTTCTGGCTGGCTACGACCTTGCCGGGGTTCTGCCTGCTGGCGGCGGACGCCGAGCAGGACTCCGTCCTGGTCGCTGCGGGCGACCGCTGGTTCAACCTGGCCGT
>JBOHGM010000005.1:0-43968 GCA_050699435.1 Pseudonocardiaceae bacterium
CAGTGATGATCTCTCCGTGCGTCTCGTCGCTAACTACGCGTCTCCCGAAGTCAGGCCACAAATAGGCGGGATCTTCCTTTAGCAGCGTTGCAGCTGCAATCGCGGTCTTGCGGTGCGGTGTGCGGTCCTTGGTGATCCATCGCTCTACCGTCTTGTGGTCCACACAGAGTGCGTCGGCGAAGCCAGACACAGTCCAGCGGCTACGAGCGAGTGCCGTACGAAGCCGCTCATTGGCCATGGCGACCCTCCAACGCCGTCAAGGGGACGTTTCCATGGTACAACGTCCCTGGTGTCCTGTCCTGGCGGTTCCCGTGTCCAGGCCGTCCGTGTGAACCTTTGTATGGGAAATGACCGTAGCCACTGCGACCCTGAGCACCATCACCGGAGGGCCTGACACCGACCAGGTATGCGGAACTGCGCAGTGTAGCTGCCGAGCAGCTGTGTCTGTGCCGTCTCATGGTCGTGCAGAGCTGCATCTTTCCTACGCCGTAGTAACTAGCGCAGGACGGGAGGTGATGGGGATGGCTCAGCAGGCGCAGACGACAGCGCAGGTAACGCACATGAACGGGACAGCGTCGGGACCTGCTCCACGCGAGCGGAGCGGTGTGATCACTGCACGGGCGTGGCTGGCGGGTACTGACCTGACGAGGTGGATCGCGTTGCGGCGTGCGGATGAGGGTGGGGTGGCATTGCTGGAGGGCAGCTATTACCACCATGGGCGTGCCGTGCCGCACTATCTCAATGCGCCGTTCGCCGGTCTCCTCGACGGTGGGATGCTCACCTTGGCTGACCCGGACGCGGCAGGAATGCGGGCAGTCACGCTCACCGAGGAGGGGCGCACGTTGTATGCGGTGCTGTGCGGCAAATGCCGCGTCTCCTCCGCATCCTCGGGTGAAGGGGCGGTAGCGCCATCGGCATCGTAACCGGGGCAGGTCATGTGGTCGAGCTGGTCGATGCCCGGACCGGTAGTGCGCATCTGGTGCGCGATGACGCCTTTATCGTTGGGCGCCCGGCCGGTCGCTATCTGGCGGTGTGTGACACGGTCGTGCTGGCCGCGAGCCTGACGGCCCCGACCGTGACGTATTGCCGCTCCTGCGCGAACACGCAAGAATGGTGGGTGCTGCACCGGGCGCATGAGGGCGGTGTGACGAAACGGAACGGTGCCTATTTCACTGCCGGGCTTCTCCTCGCTGATTACCTTGCTGTCGCGTTCGATGGTTTGATCAGCAGCGGGTTGCTGGCGTTGGGTCAGCCGGACCCGATCGGAGAGCGGCAGGTGTGTGTCACGCACACGGGGCAGGCCCGGTATTCGGCGTTGCGCAGTGCGCAACGTGGCAGTGAGAGCGAGCGTGGTGGGTAATGAGCATGGACAGTCCCGACGGCCCGGATGTCCTGCGGGCGAAGCGGCTGCTGGACAAGCTCAAAGTGTGTGGTTTCCAGTTCCAGCGGACCGCCCCCGGTCCGGACGGGCCGCTCATGGGACAGCGAGCGTCCGGTGCGTGGGCCGACACCGTCTACATCGAGGGATTCAGCCGCGATTGTTTTGCGTGGCGTCAGCGTAGGTCATCCTTGATCGTTCCCGGCGATGGATTGGTGGAGCGTCAGATTTCCGGTGATGCGCTGACCGTGCTCAGTGAAGCGTTGACCTGGCACGCGGAATCGTAACTGTCGCTGCTTGCGCGTCCATGACAAAGAAGCCTCCTTGTGTCCCTCGATTGATGATCACGCCCACGGTTCCGAGTAGACCCGCTACCACTGCAATTCTGTCGAGGAACGCGGGCGGGCCGTACGGCTGGTGTGCTCTTACGCCCACGATGCCATCGACGCCCGGCGGCTGTGCACTGCGCTCGGTCTTGATCCCCGTGAAGGCCGGACCCGACATCCCACGCACGCTTCTTCTTGATGAGTAATTAGACGCGCTGCACAAGCCCAGGGGTGCCAATTCGGACAAGATGGCTGTACGAATCCGTATCTCGGGTGATCGGCAAGCTGTGGAGGGCAGATATGGAGCGGCGGTCGGCTCTCCTCTCGGCGGCGTGGGTCGCCTCGGCGTTCGCCGAGCCGGTCCGCGAGTGGCTGCTTAACCGGCAGGATGTGGTGCTCCAGGAGCGTTCCGGGGTCATGCACACGCTTCGCGGGGCGACCAGCGGGCCTGCGCCCAGGCGTGCACGATCGCGGAAAGAGCGCTGGACCGGGCAGTACCCACGGGCGAGCGGACGTGGTTCATCCCGTTCACGGCCGACCACATGACCGCGCAGCGGCTGTACACGGTCCGTAGTCACGGCCGCACTGACGACGTGCAGCGGATCGCTCCCGTGGCGCTGGCCTTCTTGGAGGGCAGCGCGCGCCGCCACGTGTTGTACACAACTGTTCTCGTGGCCTCCTACCTGCCCGCGGCGGGCAACCCCCATAGCGACATCGATCGGGTCTGTGAGCTGCTCGGTCAGGCGCTCCCGTCGCTGGGCTCGCTGCACAGCACGCGCAGCCTGGAACGCTTCAACGCGGTGCGCCGCGCGCTGGCCGCCCACCCGACCCGGCCCAGCGTCCACGACTTCGAGGACCGCTTCCGCACCACCGTCATGGCGGTCGATACGCGAGCGTGCGCCACCACCCCACCCGCGATTCCGGTATTGTCGCATATCGGATCAGGAGATAAGCGTTTCAACGTGATTTCGGAGGGGGGGTTCCAGGTCCGGGAAGTCGCCCGAACTCCTTATCCGCTTCAGCAGGCGTGCTGCCACCCACAGTTGGGCGATGGCACCGTCCGGGCTGCAGAGAATTTCCGCGAACTCACTGTGCACCCTGTCGGATATGTCGGGGTTGAGGAGACTGTAGCAATATAGAGTCGCAGCATCGGTGCCTACGGGACCTTTTCCCCACATTTCCCAGTCAAGAATTCCGAGCTGCGGTTGCAGCAGGTTACTCCAATGAAGATCCCCGTGGACCGTTTCCCAGTGGTTGACCTGGAGGCTGCGGTGTTGACCGAATGCGGCACGGACCAGGCCATTGACCCTGGGTTGGGTGACGGTGATCCGGTTCGTGGGAGCGCTGGCCAGCCGACGAAGGGACCGGTGTAGCTGGCGCCACCACCGGTCCGGCAGTTCGACCTCGGTTCGCACGACATCGCTGGGTGAGCACGGTTCGCCGGGCAGCAGGGTCATGACCTCGGCCCGCTGGGACCGCCACCCTGCCTCGTCCCACTCGGTGCTCGCCAGGACGACGGGCTTGGGTAGTCCGGTGAGGGTGTTGGCGTCCTGGTTGCCGGTCCAGAACTCGCCGGTGGCCCACTGCGGTTGTTCGGAAACAACCCGCAGCCAACAGGCCTCGTTCGGGCCGTGCGCGACGGCGCCGATCGAGCGCAACCGCCAACCGAAGACCGGTACTCCGGTCACGGAGAACCCGAACTGCTCGGCGGCCCGTGCCAGGTTGAGCCGCATCCAGTTGCGAAACGTCGCGTCCGCGTCGGTGTCGGGTTCCGGGGCGAGGGTGGGATGGGTCATGACTCGGTGAGGTGCCGCAGGTAGGCCGAGGGGTGGTCGAGGTAGCGCCGCCAGTGATCGACAAGTTCGAGGTCGGCCCAGTCGACCCGGCGTAGGCCGTGCTCACCCACCTCGATGATCTCGGCGCCGGGAGTGGCGGCCAGGATCGGCGAATGGGTGGCGCACACGACCTGGCCGGACTGACCAAGCTGATACATCAGGGCAACAAGCTGGAGACAGGACGTGAAGGACAGCGCGGCCTCCGGCTCGTCCATCACATAGAAACCCGGATCGCGAAACATCGAACCGAACACGGCGAGAAAGCCTTCTCCGTGGCTCATCTCGGCGGTGTTGTCCTCCCAATAGCCGGGGACACCACCCAAGTTCTCGGTCATGCTGAACGCCGTCTCGGCCCGGAGAAAGAAGCCCTTCTTCTTCAGTCGAGGTCCACCCAGCATCCGCGCGCCCCTGGCGGTGGTCTCCAGCCGCAACACTGCACCGAGTGCGGTCTTCACCGGGTTGGGGCGACCGGTCTTGGTCGCCGCTCGCCCGCCGTGGGAGTCCAGTTTGAACCCTTCGGCGATGGCCTCCACGAGGGTGGACTTTCCCGAGCCGTTGTCACCGACCAGGAACGTGACCGGCCGGGTGAACTCCAGGCCGCGCGTCACCAACTCGGCGACACACGGCACCGTGAACGGCCACGACCGGAAGTCCTTGGGCTGCAAGGCATCCGGGATATAGGCGCGGCGTACGAACACCAGGCTCCTAGTCGTCTTCGTCATCAGGGCCGCAAGTGCCGTAGTTCGGCACACACCCGCCCTTCGGGCCGCACGGACCCGTACCGAACGGCCAGCACGACGAATTACACGCCGGTCCGCAGTTCGGGCCGCACTGCGGATCACACATCCTCGGCACACACGGCATCTCCGGCACCGGGAAGTGGTCGGCCAGCACCGCGGTCGTGGTGGCCATCTCCGGGCCGATAAGGATCTCGTCCAGCGTGCTGCGCCGAACATTGCCTACCGGCATCCACCGCGCGAACACACACGGCCACACGTCACCGTTCGGCGACACCGCGACCTTCCCCCGGGCGCAGTGCCCGCAGAGCTGATCAATGCTCGGTCGGCGTTGCCGGATGCCGCGGCCGACCTGCCGAAGGTGATCGGTGCCGATCTCGGTCACACCGAGGGCTTCCAACTCGGCGCTGGCCTGCTCAACCCGTTGGCCGGCCGGCACATCGACCAAGCCCACCCGCAACGGAATGGACCGGCGCAGCGCCTCGATGACATTGGCCTTGGTCCGGGCGCGACTGCCCCTGCCCCTGGTGATCGCCTCATGCTCGGTGGCGTCATCGGAGTAGTAGCTCGTGGCCAGCCGCACCCCACGCTGGGCGAAGGTCTCCCACAGCTCCCATGACACGTGCACGAGGTTACTGAACACCTCTACCTCCACCCCTCGCTCCAGGGCGCGCTGCACCAGATCGGGCAACCCCCGGTACAGCGTCGGCTCCCCACCGATGAACTGCACCATCCGCCCGCCGAGTTGCGCCACCTCATCGATCACCCGGCACCAGTCGGCCGGCACCATCACCCCGTCACCTCCCCTCGGCCCGGACTCGGCGTAGCAGTGGTTGCAGGTGAGCTGGCATTTCCCAGTGATCTCCAGCCACACGAATCTCAGGTCCCGCATCTCGAACCCCTATCGATCACATGCCGCTGAGTAAAGCCACCTCAACGCATCGTGACATTCGGGTCTGACAGGCTGAACCGGGCAGCGCTGTACGAACGGGCCGACCTGCGCACCGCGCTGGCCACCCACGAACTACGGCACGGGAACCTGCTCACGAGCGCGGAGCGTCCCCCGCCCGCGCAGCATCGCCATGGACAGCAGCACCAGCGCGGCCCACACCAGGGCGAATCCGACGAGCTGGCTACCGTCGACGGTCTCGCCGAGCACGAATACTCCGATGACCAGCTGCAGGGTCGGGGTGAGGTACTGCAGCAGGCCCACTGTGGACAGCGGGATCCGGGCGGCGGCGGCGCCGAAGAGCACCAGCGGCGCCGCGGTCGCCAGCCCGCCGGAGATGAGCAGCAGGTCGCGCAGCGGATCGGCGGACCCACCGCCGGCGAGGAACGCGCCGTCCCCGGTGCCAGCCAGCCAGCCCAGGTAGGCCAGCGCGGGCAGGAACATCACGGCGGTCTCCACCCCGAGGCTCTCCAGCGGCCCGATCGTGGCCAGCTTCTTGAGCAGCCCGTAGCAGGCGAAGCTGAACGCCAGCGCCAGGGAGACCCACGGTGGTGCCCCGTAGTCGGCGGTGAGCCAGGCGACCCCGAGCGCGGCCAGCGCCACCGCGGCCCAGCGCAGCCGGTCTAGCCGCTCGCGCAGCACCACCACCGCGAGCAGCACGCTGACCAGCGGGTTGATGTAGTAGCCCAGGGACGCCTCGACCACGTGCCGGTGGGTGACCGCCCAGATGAACAGTCCCCAGTTGACGCTGATCAGCACTCCGGCCGCCGCCAGCGCGGCCAGTGCGCGAGGCGCCGCCAGCAGTTCGCACAGCCACCCCCAGCGCCGCCGCACGGTCAGTGCCAGGGTGACCACCACCAGCGCCCACACCACCCGGTGCGCCAGGATCTCGACCGCGCCGGTCCCACTCAGCAGCGGCCAGTAGAGGGTGAGCAGGCCCCACAACGCGTAGGCGCCGACCCCCGCCGCGATTCCGACCGATTCGGTCCGGTCCCGCGTCTGCGGCTCGGTCAGAGCAGACCCCGCTGGGCCAGCCTTGAACCGCGTTGGGCCGCGCTGCACTGCAGGTACATCACCGTGAACCCGACAAAGCCGAGCAGCCCGCCGACCACGCAGGTCCACACCCAGCTCATCGGTGCGCCTGCGACCAGGAGCACCACGGCCGCCACGAACCAGGCGATGGTGCCGACGGTGATGGCCGGCCGCGGGTTGGCGAGGCTGCGGGGCAGCGGTGGGGGAGCGGGCTGCACACTGTGCACGCTACGCGGCCGGGGTTCGCGCGGCCGCCGCTACGCTGTCGCGCCGTGCTGGAGCGGCATTTCCGGATCGCCGAGCGCGGGTCAACGGTGGCCCGCGAGATCCGCGGTGGGCTGGTCACGTTCGTGACCATGGCCTACATCGTGGTGCTCAACCCGCTCATTATCGGCAGCTTCGTCGCCGATGCCCCGGGGGCCAAGACCGACGTGCTGGGCAACGTGCTGCCGGTGTCGCAGGTGGCCGCGGTCACCGCGCGGGTGGGCGCGGTGGCCGGTGGCGCGGCCTCGTCGTCGTCGAACACCGTCTACATCGAGTCGGCCGCCGGGATCGCCGAGGGCGCCCGCACCGGCCTGGCCAATGCGGTCACCGGGCTGCTGTTCCTGGGCGCGATGTTCTGCACTCCGCTCTACACGGTGATCCCGATCGAGGCGGCCGCGCCCGCGCTGGTGGTCGTCGGGGCACTGCTGGTGGCGCAGGTCCGCGAGATCGACTTCTCGGATTTCATCATCGCGCTGCCCGCCTTTCTCACCATCGTGGTGATGCCCTTTACCTACTCCATTGCCAACGGGATCGGCGCGGGCTTCATCTCCTACGCCCTGCTGCATGCCGTGATCGGTCGTGCGCGTACCGTGCACCCACTGGTGTGGGTCGTGGCCGTCGCGTTCACCGTCTACTTCGTCCAAGGCCCGCTCGAGTCTCTGCTGGGTGCCTCGTAGACGATGGCGTGAAGACAGGGCTCAGGTCATGGCATGCCTGACCGGCACTGCTGCCACGCGCCGGCGCGCAGCAGCAGCAGCGGCAGCCTGGGCGGTGCGGCCTTACAGGTTACCGGCGTGGACCGGGTGAGCGGCCGAACAGCTGAGCGATCAACCGAAACGGCAGGGTGATCACGCTGATGATGGTGCCGATGATGGTGCTGACTGCGCCTCCGGCGCGGCGGGCGGGACCTGCCATGATGTAACCTCGTTCCTGCGAGAGTGGGGTAAGGTGTGGTTTACCCAGATCCGCGTGACACGAAACATGCCACCTGATCGGTGGTTGAGGACGTTCGGGCTGCCTGCGCCGCTCAGAACGCCCTTGCCGCTCTTGAGCCTGCCCCCTCGGGGGTGGCTGGTTACCGACTGCGCCGTGTCTTCGCTGGCAGGGCCAGGGCTTTCTAAGAAATGTCACCGTGATCGTGCTGTGCGACCAGCCAAGATTACCGTTTGAGCCGTAACTTCGCCGACGTAGCCTAGGTTCGCCGGGTCGTCGAGATACAGTTCATTTAACCACAGCATCCACAAACCATGAGCATCACGGAGCTCGTTGGCAACAGTGCCGCATTCAGTCAGAGCTGCCAGCGCATTCTCGGAGTCCGCACGTTTCGCCGCGGCGACGATATGGGTCCACAGTTCTTCCGAGAAGTAATCCAGCAGGTATCGAATACGGTCAGCACAAACTGCAACGCGGTGTCTGACGGCCTCAGCGTAATCGACAGCGTCCCGCTCCCGCTCCCAGTCCACGCCCTCGGCCGAAGGAAGCTCGGCGACTCTCATATGTGGAAGCGGCGGAAGTTGATCCTGCGTACCCACCGGACCTCCGGTATCACCGGGAATCTCAACGGACGCTAGTCGGACCAGTTCTTCCAACTGTCCGTCATCGGTATGCTCGATGGCATCAATCGCAATATCGATCGACTGATTTACCATGACATAGTCGTACTCGGCCAATTGGTTGTCGAGTTCAAAGGCGATCTCATCGACCGATAGGGCAACCTCGTTGAGTTCGTCGACCCGCACTTCGATCGCTACGTCGCGGCGTTCGTGCAGCTCCTCAAGCTCCTCGATTAAGCTGTCGGCGTCAAGCAGCTTGTCAACATCGGGCATTCCGACCACCCCTGTACAGTCCACTTCCCCAGGTACCGCGCATCAACGTAGCGCAGAACCCCGACAAGGGCTACGTCGACAAGGGGCTACGTCCGATCTGACGCCTGGTTACGCGACGGGACGGATCGGGGTGACCGAGGAAGACCTGCTCGTCCAGTCGGAGCTGCTGTCAAGCAGCCGCAGTCGAGGAGACTCGGAGTGCCGCCCACGGGCGAACTCGTGAGCTATGCTAAGGATGTGACCGTCACGGAGGAGCACACCCTCGCCGGTCGGCTCCGGATCGCCGTAGTCCGGCTGAACCGGCGGCTGCGGGCACAGCGTGACATTCAGGCGGTCGCCACCCTCACCCAGCTCTCTGCGCTGTCCACGCTGCACCAGTATGGCCCGATGAGTCCCGGTGAGCTGGCCGCCAGGGAGCGGGTGCAACCGCCCTCGATGACCAGGGTGATCGCCGCGCTGGCCGAGCTCAGCTTCGTCGAACGCAGCCCGCACCCGAGCGACGGCAGGCAGACCGTGGTCTCGTTGACCGAGGCCGGCCGGGCGTACGTGGACGCGGAGGTCTGCGCCCGGGAGCGCTGGCTGGACGAGCGGCTGGCCGAGCTCTCCGAGGAGGAGCGCGCGGTGTTGTGGCGCGCGGCGGAGATCGTCGACCGGATGGCGAGTACCTGACGAGTGCGTGCCGATCAACCCACAGCCCCTGTGACGGCCAGCATGTTCGCCTCGCTGCGGGTGCGCAACTACCGCCTCTTCGCCACCGGGCAGATCGTCTCGCTGATCGGCACCTGGGGCCAGCGGGTCGCCCAGGACTGGCTGGTGCTCGAACTGTCCGGCGGCAGCCCGGTGGCGCTGGGCATCGCGGTGGCGCTGCAGTTCAGCCCGACGCTGGTGCTGTCGTTGTGGGCCGGGGTGCTGGCGGACCGCTACGACAAGCGCAGGCTGCTGATCGCGCTGCAGGTCGCGATGGGGCTGTGCGCACTGCTGCTGGGCCTGCTCGACGTCGGCGGGATCGTGCAGCTCTGGCACGTCTACCTGCTGTGCCTGCTGCTCGGCTGCTTCTCCGCGGTGGACATCCCGGTCCGGCAGTCCTTCGCCATGGAAATGGTGGGGCGCGAGCAGGTCACCAACGTGGTCGCGCTCAACTCGATGACGTTCAACATGGCCCGGATCGCCGGACCCGCGCTGGCCGGCCTGGCCATCGTGGCGATCGGCACCGGATGGGTCTTCCTGGTCAACGCGGCGAGCTTCGCCGCGGTGGTGATCGGGCTGGCGCTGATGGATCCCGCTCGGCTGCACCGGTCGGCGCCGGTCCCGCGGCGCTCCGGGCAGCTGCGGGAGGGGCTCGGTTATGTGCGGCGCCGCGCCGACCTCCTCGTGTTGCTGACGCTGGTGTTCTTCGTCGCCACCTTCGGCCTCAACTTTCACCTCACGCTGCCGGTGGTGGCGCGCAACGTGTTCGGCCGCGGCGCCGACGCCTACGGGTTGCTCGCGACGCTGCTGGCCATCGGCACGCTCGCCGGGGCCACCCTGGCCGCCCGCCGCAGCGGCCGGGGCCGCCCCCGGCTGCGCCTGGTGCTCGGCGCCGCGCTGGCCTTTGGGCTGCTGGAGGTCGTGGTCGGGCTGATGCCGACCTTCGCCGCCTTCGGGCTGATGCTGGTGCCGTGCGGCGCGGCCGCGCTCACCTTCACCACGGCGGCCAACGCCACCGTGCAACTGTCCGTCGACCCGTGGATGCGCGGCCGGGTGATGGGGCTGTACATGCTGCTGTTCCTGGGTGGCAACCCGATCGGCGGACCGCTGCTGGGCTGGGTCGCCGAACAGGTGGGCGGGCGCGCGCCGATCGTGCTCGGCGGGGTGGTGACCATGCTCGCCACGCTCGTCTGCGGCGCGGTACTGGCCCGCCACCCGGATCGGCGCGGTGGCCACCGCCCGCACCATGCAAGGGTTGACACCGCGGAAGAGGTTAGGCTAACCTAATGGTACGGCTTCGTGGTGGGAGCCTAGGCAATCAGCAGTTCGGAAACACGTCGGGCCCGACCGGACGATCCCCCCGGTCGGGCCCGGCAGATTTTGTGCCTCACATCGAGGCCCATTCATATCGAGGGCCATGAGTGCACCGGCTGGTTGGAGTGCATGTGCTCGACGTAGCGGCGGAGCATTCCGGCTAGCGCGGTTCGCTGGTCGGCACCCTGGCCGGCCAGCGTCCGTACCGTCTCGCGCTGCCAGGTGGCGCCGGTTCGCCGCGTCACGCAGCGCTGCTCGATCACCCCGAGATAGCGCTTGCGCACGTCGTCGGAGACCCCGCAGCTACGCAGCCCGTGATGGGCCAGCGGGAGCAGCGTGCGCAGCACCAATTCATCCGGCGGGGTCCACCCGACGCCCGGCCAGTACAGCCGCGCATCCATGCCGAGCCGGGCGCCCGCGTACAGGTTCTCTTCCGCGGTAAGAAAGGACATCTGGGTCCACACCGGACGGTCCAGCTTGGCGAGCCCGAGTAGCGCGCCAAAGTAGAACGCGGCGTTGGCCATTACGTCGACCACCGTGGGGCCGGCCGGCAGCACCCGGTTCTCGATGCGCAGGTGCGGCACCCCGTCCGTGACGTCATACACCGGCCGGTTCCACCGCCAGACCGTGCCGTTGTGTAACCGCAGTTCCGACAGTGCGGGAGCCTTGCCCCCGGCGAGCACCGCCAGTGGGTCTTCGTCCTCGGTGTCGGGCAGCAACGGCGGAAAGTACCGCGCGTTCTCCTCGAAGAGGTCGAAGATCGAGGTGATCCACCGTTCACCGAACCAGACCCTCGGTCGCACTCCCTGGTTGCGCAGCTCCGGCGAGCGGGTGTCGGTGGACTGCTCGAAGAGCGGAATGCGGGTTTCCTGCCACAGTGCCCGGCCGAGTAGGTACGGCGAGTTCGCGGCCAGCGCCACCTGTACCCCGGCCAAGGCCTGCGCGGCGTTCCAGTGCGCGGCGAAGTCCTCCGGGGCGACCTGCAGGTGCAGTTGCACCGACGTGCACCCGGCTTCAGGCAGGATCGAGTCCACGGCGCAGCGCAAGCGCTCCGGTGCCATCCCGTCCAGCGCCGCGCCCTCGATGTCGAGCACGAGCTCCTCGCGCCGCGCGGCCAGGATCTGCTCGTTGAGCAGGGCGTAGCGCGACTTGGGAGACATCCATCGCAGGTCGAAGTGGACGGCTCGCAGCGTCGGCAGGATGCCGATCATGACGATGCTGGCCCGCGCGCCGGACGCGGCCCGGTTCGCGGTGTTCAGCGCTGCGCACAGTTCGTGCTCGAGACCACACGTCTCCTGGCCGGCCAACAGCCGGGGCCGGACGTTGATCTCGATGTTGTGCTGCCCGAGCTCGGTCTGGAAGGCCGGATCACCGATTCGCTGCAGCACTGCCTGGTTGACCATCGCAGGATCGAGGTTCTCGTCGACCAGGTTCAGTTCGAGCTCCAGCCCCACCTG
The DNA here is from genome assembly GCA_050699435.1 of Pseudonocardiaceae bacterium. Classification (GTDB taxonomy): domain Bacteria; phylum Actinomycetota; class Actinomycetes; order Mycobacteriales; family Pseudonocardiaceae. The sequence continues at coordinate 11,806 of JBOHGM010000005.1, forward strand.
CCCACGTCCTGAGTCGAAGCTGTGCCCGGCCAGCATCCGGGCCAACGCCTCCATGCAGAGCTGAATCTTCTCCCGGTAGCGCTGAATGTCCCGTGAGGTGTAGGCCGATCTGTTCGCGCCGTCACTCATCGACCCTCCCACCCGGCGCGCCCCACCGGCTCCGCTCGCCGCATCAGCTTTGCCCGCAGCGGGCGGCAAGTAAACCTGGCACAACGCTACGAGCCGTGACCAGCCGCCGAACTGGTGGACTGGGGTATCCCGCCGCAATCGCTTCGCGACGGTGCGTAACGCTTAGGGTGACCACCGTGGACCAATGGGGTGCAGAGCTGGAGCTGCATGCCCGGGCGGGCCGCGCAGTGCTCGTCGCGTACGGCGACGGGCTACCGGACCCGAGCGACCTGCAGTTGCCCACTGGCCTAGGGCCGGCGCTGCATGAGTGGGCACTGATCGCCGAGGCGGTGCGCCGGGCCGGGGCCGGCGACGGTGAGCCAGGGGCCCTGGTCTCCCAGCGCGGCCGAGTGCTCGCCGCCCGGCTGGCCAGCAGCACGGGTGTCCCGGTGGGCTATGCCGATCCGATCGCCGGCGGGATCGAGGTTCTGCCCCCCGGTCAGGACCGGGAGCCGACGCCCTGGGTGACCGGTCTACCGGTCAGTGCCGCCACCGCGGTGATCGTGGGAGTCGCCCTGCTCGCCCTCTCCGAGGGCTTGACCTCGGTCGGTAGCTGGCTCGTGGTGCTGGCGAATCTCCTGGTCGCCGCAGGGCTCGCACCCTCGATCTGGCTGGCGCGGGCAGTCCCGATCTGGCGATGGCTGGCCTACGGGACCGCTGCCGGCATCCTCCTCACCTGGCTCACCCTCCTGCTGTCGCTGCTCGGTTAGTTCTTTCCGCAGTCTGGATGCAGACTGCAGCAAAGTGGGCCGGGATTACTGCAGTCTGCATCCAGAACGCGGGAAAGGGGGGTGATCAGTGGCGGGCGAGTGCCGCGCGTACGGTGCGGACCATTCGAGCGGGAGTTGCGAGCAACGGTGCGGTGACGAACACGACTTCCCACCCAGCCGCCTGCACCCGGTTGAGGCGATCACGGTCGCGGTTGAGTGCCCACAGTTGCCCGTCGCGCCACGATCCGTCGTACTCGACTGCCAGCTTCTGCTCGGGAAAGGCGAGATCGGCACGGGCCAGCCGGCCTCGGGAGTCCTCGATCCAGTACTGCGGCACCGGGCGCAGCCCGTCCAGCACTAGCCAGACCCGCATCCGGGACTCGGGCGGCGACTCGGCACGCGGATCGGCGAGCTCCTCAGCCTGGCGAGCCAGCACAATGCCCCGATCGCGCCGGTGGGACATCATGCAGCGCAGTGCCGCGCGGTCTAGGATCCCGGCGCGCAGTACGACGTCGAGGTCAGCAACGGCATCGGGCAGGGCTCGGTCCAGCAGCAGGTCGAGCCCCATCCGCAGGGGTGTCGCGAGCCCGATCCGGCCCCATGGCTGTGACTCGTCGTCTCGCTGCTCGCAACGGCGGATGTCTAATCCGTTGCGCCGGAAAACCCGGACAGCTTCTGGGACGACCAGTTCGACGGGATCCTTGGCGCGCGCAAGTGGCACATCGCGCAGTGTCGCCGCCGACCGGCCGGTGAGCACCGCTTCCTCGGGAAGGATGAGCTCGGCGGCGGCGCAGCGCAACTCGTGGCTATCCGGTATACCGGCGGGCACGTAGACGTCCTGGAACAAGCGACGCACACCAGGCCCGCGCAACTGCCCACTCGTCAGCACGCCCGCCCGCACCGCCTCCGATCCTCGGAAAGGGCCACTCAGATCGATCGCACGAATACTCCTGCCCATGCGCAGCAACGCTGCTGCATCACCCCCACCCCGTCCAATTCGCCATCCACAGGCCCCCGGTTTGACGCGTTCTGGATGCAGACTGCAGTAAAGTGGCCGGGATTACTGCAGTCTGCATCCAGAACGCGCCAAACCAGGGCCCGGTTACTCGCGTGGGGAGCGTACGCCGAGCAGGACGTCTTCCCAGGAAGGGACGATCGGGCGGTCCTTGCGACCCCGTTTCGGCGCGGGTGGCGCTGCGGCCGGGTGCTCCGTCGGTGGCTGCTGGTCGCGCTGCTCCGCAGCGGGTCGCTCGGCCGGGTGGGGCGGGCGGTAGGCGGGACCGTCGTCGGGCACCGCCCGGGCGCCGTGCTGCTCTTCGGTCACCGGCACGCCGATCTGGGGATCAGTCTGCGACGTATCGGGTGATGGGACCTGCGACGGGGCCGGGGACTGCTCCTGCGGGACAGGTTCCCAGCTGGGCGTGGCCGGGTTCGGCTCGGGCACGGGGTTCAGCGGCGTCACCGGCGCCACCGGGCGCAGCGCAACGGCTGGTTGCGGATCTATCAGATCGGTGGCGTGGTCGTCGAGCGCGGTCACCGTGCCGCCATGCGCGCCGGGATGGAAGGTCCAGTGCGCCTTGTTGTCCGACCGACCGGCCCGCCAGCGCAGCTGCACGACCCACTTGCCGTTCTCACCGCGCCACGAGTCCCAGGTCACCGCGTCGTAGTCGTGTCCACGCTTGCCGAAGGTCTCGCTGACGACCTCCTCCAGGGTGCGCACGTCGGGACCGTCGGAGCGCACTGGGTGCGCCTGCTGAGCCAACTGAGCGGTGCGGGACCTTTCCAGCAGCACCGGATAGGCGAACCGCTCGATCCGCTGGCTCGGGACGCCAGCGGCTGCGGCCACCTGCTCGACGGAAGCTCCGGCCCTGATCCGGGCCTGGATCTCACGGGGTCGCATCTGGCTCTCCAGCTCGATCTCGATCTGGCCGAGGCGAGGGAGATCACCTCGGACCGCTGCGTGCAGGCCTTCGTCCGCGGGTAGGGTGAACCGCTCCCGCCGCTCCCCGGACCGCTGCGCCACCGTCTCGAGGATGACCGTGCGGCCGTCGATCCCCAGACCGACCACCCGCAGCGCTCGCATCCTAGAGACCTCCGCATCACCCGTGCCGGTTGCCCGACACCGTAGGCCGGTGGACGAGCCCGCCGGGGGAGGCGCGCCGCCACCTGCCACCATCGGGGTCAGCCCCGCCTGGCGGGCCTCACCCGAGCCGCTCGACCACCCAGTCGATGCACGCCGTCACCGCGGCGACGTCATCGGGGTCGACGGCAGGGAACATACCGATTCGCAGCTGGTTTCGCCCCAGTTTGCGGTAGGGCTCGGTGTCCACGATGCCGTTGGCCCGCAATACCTTCGCCACTGTCGCCGCATCCACCGAGTCGGCGAAGTCCACGGTCCCGACGACCAGCGAGCGCTTCGCCGGGTCGGCCACGAACGGGGTGGCGAACTGCGACGACTCGGCCCAGGAGTACAGCCGCGAGGAGGAGTCGGTGGTCCGGGCGACGCACCAGTCCAGCCCGCCGTGCGCCAGCATCCACTCGATCTGGTCGGCGAGCAGCAGCAGCGTCGCTACCGCCGGGGTGTTGTAGGTCTGGTCCTTGCGGCTGTTGTCCAGCGCGGTGCGCAGGGACAGGAACTCCGGCACCCACCGGCCGGACGAGGCGATCTCGCTGACGCGATCCAGCGCGGCCGGGCTCAGCAGCGCGATCCACAGCCCGCCGTCGGAGGCGAAGCACTTCTGCGGCGCGAAGTAGTACACGTCGGCGTCGGCGGCCCGGACCGGGAGGCCACCTGCGCCGCTGGTGGCATCGATCGCCACCAGTGCGTCCCCCGATCCGGGGGGCCGGACCACCGGGACCATCACCCCGGTGGAGGTCTCGTTGTGCGCCCAGCCGATCAGGTCACACGCGGGATCGGCGACGGGCTCCGGGGCGTCCCCGGGTGGCGCGGAGACCACCAGCGGATCGGCCAGGAACGGTGCGCCCGCGGTGGCTGCGGCGAACTTCGAGGAGAACTCGCCGTAGCTCAGGTGCAGTGCGCGGCTCCGGACCAGACCGAACGTGGCGGCGTCCCAGAACGCGGTGGTGCCGCCGACGCCGAGCACCACCTCGTAGCCCGCGGGCAGCGAGAACAGCTCGCGCAGGTCCGCCTTGATCCGGCCGACCAGTGACTTGACCGGCTTCTGCCGGTGCGAGGTGCCCATCATCGTGGTTCCAGTGGCTGCCAGTGCGGCCAGTTGCTCGGGCCGGACCTTCGACGGCCCGCAGCCGAAGCGCCCGTCGGCGGGCTTGAACTCAGCGGGAATGGTCAGCTCGGCGGTCTGCGTCATGCGGGAGTCTCCAGAGGTTGCCACCACGTTGCCCCGGCCCTGTTGCCGGAACCCAGTGCCTCGCAGCGTATGACGGTGGGCGTGCCGCGCTGTGGGGTGGCCGCGCGACCTCACCGCTCCCCACTCACTGTCGGGATCAAACTTGCGGAGCATCGCCTGCAGGGCACGGAAATCCGCATCGCTCGTGGTATGTGATGGGCCTCGCGTTTTCCGGGCAGCTGCTTGGTGGCTTTTCACGCTGTGTGCTGCCGGTTCAGGTACTCGTTGTGGACCTCGCGTGGGGTGGGGAGCCAGGAGTTGCCGGTGAGGGCGTTGTGGATGGCGTCGATGACGGGATGTTGTGGCCGCGGGCGCTGGTGCGGTAGGAGCGGGCGCGGCAGTATCTGGCGAGGGTGGTCAGCGTGTGCCATTAGCCGGCCGGGTGTCCCACACCTGCGCCCACCCCGCGCCACACCCCGGCACACTCTCTCGGCGCCGCCACCGTCTCGGTCCGGTCCGGCTCGCAGGTCGGTGTGACAGTCCCGAACCCCGGTGACTTGGTTGCCCGCCGGGCTTACGGTCCGCCACCGCTCCCGCGAAGAGCGATCCGCCCGCCGCTTTGGCCTTGGCCGCGATCGAGTCCGCTGACGGCGGCTGTGAGGAATTGGTCGAGTCGCGACCCAGCCGGGCCTGCAGCTCGGCGATCCGCCCGTGCGCCCGCTCCAGCTGCGCGGTCAGGTCCACGACCAGCACCGCCAGCTCCTCAGAAGAGGACGAGGGTTGCTCCGGGGGCACACCACCTAGATGATCAACGATCACACCGTCAAGATCCAAGCCGACACGCCGCGAGGATCACCCCACCCGAGATCAACCCGCTGGGCGTCGCCCCAGCTCAACCGGCCCCGTGAATGGACACCCCAGGCACGCCTACTATCAGCGCAACGCGCCGCTATCGAAGGCCACAGGGAAGCGCTGGGATGACTCAAACGCCACTTGTGCGACGCCGTTCCGTCAACCGCCGCTTCCTCCGCGACGCGCACATCGACGTCGCGAGGGGCCGGGAGGACACCCGGGGGCGACTCCAAGGTCCTGCACGGCCGGTTCCACCACTACCACCGGCTCTTCGAACAAGTCACTTCCCGGACCGTCGACAACGAACACTACAACCCGCCACCAAGATTCACTTGACACAGAGAAGCGCCGAAGATCGGATAGTCTACCCAAGGGGCGGGGACTTTCAGTGGGCGGGCATCTCTTCGTTGTGTGTCCGGCCGCGACCAGAGCCAGGCATGTCGTCTACCCTACACACTGGAGCAGCGCATGAAGCAAGAAGCGGGGCGTATCGAGTTCGTGTACTGTTCGCGCATTCGTATTCCTCGGGGCATCAGAGGTAGGCTGTGAAGCGTGAGCAGGTTGAACCTGACTTTCTAAACGTGCCGGGATTACCCCATGATCCGTACGCTCGGCGTCCATACCATCGACTGACCACTGTGCGCTCCACTTCGCTTGTGGCGCCTATGAGTCAGTCAAAGGCGCCAATGTATCTAGGCCGACTGGCACCGTACTACTCGATTGGCGCGGTTGCTATACCAACGCGAATTCGGGTACGCTCAATAGGTACCATTTCTTGTCATGGGAAACGGTCTCAAGAGTTGCAGTCGAACTTGATCAAGTTCAGCCTCAATGTCTTCCAAGTGCCGAGTGGTAGGATTCTATATGGCGTAACGCTCGATGCGGCAGTGTCGAACCATAATCTCGTGGCATTATTGGAAGACTGTTATTACGAGTCTATCAAACTGACGCTAAGCGACGGTCGGGTCTTGGCGCTTCGTGATTTGATTGACGAAGAAATTAAGGATCTCTACCCTGCGGTGGAGTGGCAATCCGAGCCTGACCTCCACCAAGTCCTCTTTCTTTCTCCCATTCTCGCTGGCCAAACAACGGCTGATCAGAGAGTTGAGATCCAGGAACGGTTCTTGCGGTCCCTCGTTTATCGGGTCCATGCTCCGCAGCGCGAGGGATTCACATCGATACAGTTTCCGCCAGAGCTGAACCGGAGCCTAACCACGATCGCTGCCGTCGGGAGCTTTGTTAGCGTCCTGTGTGGTCACCAGGACTACGTCGAAAACTCCGTGATCCTCAGCGCAACATCAATCGTCTCAGCGACCACGGAACTGCGCAGCATCCAAGAGTCGCTTCTTGGCGGCTTGTCGTTGGTCCGGGACAAGCTTGGCACCCTTAGTAGGCTCCAGCGAAGGCAAATGCTTGGAGATATTAGTGGACAGCTTGCCAAACATGAAATGAACTTGAGCCAGCATGTCGAATCAGTAGCGGACATAGGTCTATGGATACCGTCTCTCCGCGTAGAGGACTACCACCTGGCCCTCGTCTCTTCCGTGCGGCTAATGGAACGCTCGGAGATCATCGGGAAGAGTATTCAACGTCTAACTTCAATTGCTGCTGCTAGGACGCAGGTTCTCCTGGCGGAGGAGCAGCAGCTTCAGGAGCACCGGAGGCGGTCGTGGGCACTTGTGATAGGCCTACTGACAATACTAGCGATTCCAACAAGCTTCATCCTGGCATTCTTCGGCATCTCGGCACCGGAAGTTGACCCAAGGACGTCGATCTTTGATTTTCACCGGTATATAGGCGTTTATCTTTTCGCCTTCGGCATGGTTGGGCTATCAGCGACTATTGTCACACTATTCTGGCTGCTTGGCCACCCGTCCAGGAGGCGTGAGTTATAGTGCTGGAGCTTCCGTTCTACCTACAATGGCCCATGAGGACTGAAGCTTGTCCAAACTAGGGAAGCACATCGGTGTGATCAGATGGAGTCAAGCCCTCCAGCACCGTCCGTGCTAACCGGTCGCCGAGAACTGGAGCGAGTTTGAACAGATTCTCGCCGTAAATCGCCAATACGGCTCCGTTTCGTAGGATCTTGAAGCCATCGCCCAGTCCGGGCATTTCTGTGCAGTACAACTGGCCGATGATCTGTGGCTCTATGGCGTCAAGGTTTTCCTGTACATACTGCACAACCAAATCCCGTGAGGCGCCAATAGCCTTCTCAGGGCCTATTTCCCAGGCAGTTTGGTCTGGATCTATGTGTCCGCCGATAGCCCACTCTCCTCGTGCGCTCATATGTTGATAGGTGCTAAGGCGGCCTTCAGGCTTATCAACCCAACATTGCAGCGACGCTGGCTGGCGCATGAGGAACGTGAATCGGACATGGTGGGCGAGAGCACTGGGAGTATAGATACCAACCTGAGCGGCGAGAGAGCAGGTACTTGAACCCGCAGAGACAATTATGGCGTCGAAATCGGTCCATCCCCCAGGACTCCGAACTCGTGCGCCGTGCTGTCTATTCTCAAGGGAATATACAGGCTCAGCTTTGACGACACGTCGTGTTACACCGATCAAGTATTCGGCTACCATTTCCGCATCAATGACTCCGCCAGCGTGATCAATTAGAAGCTCGGAGGGTAACGCGCGCGATGGGAGTCGCAGCCGATTCGAATCTTGACCGACGATGCTAAACGACGCTCCGGCGTCCTGCATCGCTGATGCCCAAGTATGCATGTCGCCACCACTAATTACGCACTCGCTTGCGTCGATTAGGACAGTTCCAGCCTTTTCCTCCCAGCGGCCGAACCCCGTGCGCGCTAACTGTGCAAGCCGCACGAGCTCAGGCGTAGGGTGGGCCAAGCGAAAGATCCTCGACGAGCCGGATGAACGTTCAGACATCGGGTCGCCCTTCTCATAGCACGTTACGTCAACGCCCAGATTGAGCAGCTCTGCCGAGGCGGTTAGTCCAACAACACCCGCACCGATGACGGCAACCTTCATACGAAATTTCCCCTTCGCTTGACGATTTGAACTGTAGAGCATGTTCGAGAAGCGGGCTAAACTTGTTCGTCGCTGCAAAACTGTTAAGAAGTGACTCCTGGTACGTCAGTTATTATCTAGCGTTCCACTTTGTCGGGTTATCAATTTTGTCATCAAGGCTTGACATTCGTAGCTCAAGTTCCCGGTCGACATCTTCGCTATTGCCATACTGCTGCAGAAGCCATACAATCATGAACAGCTCTCGTAGGCGAACCAAGGGCGATTCGTGCAGTATCCACGAGTTGCGTAAGCCGTAGCCGCGAGTGAATGCAGTCCACTGGTCTACGCTCAAGTCAAATCGCCTTAGTTGAACTATCGTAGGTGCAAAATCCGCATCTCTTGGGCCGATCGACAGGTTGTCGAGATCGATGAGAATTATTCCATCTTCAGAGTTCAGCACGTTCCCAGCGTGTGCGTCACCGTGAATGACGCCACTGGAGAGCATTGGCTCGAAAATCGAAAGCTCTTCCTCAAATTCATCAACACGGCGAGTCAGGTCGTTAATCCATTGGGGCGGAATACCTATCTTGCTGACGGCCTGCAGTCGATGCCGCGTAATTGCTAGGGGGTTCCAGCTCGGAAGTCGGTCGGCTATTTCTGCGCTATTGAGGTGAAGATTTTTGAGTGCGCGACCGAATTCTCTGAAGTCAGTACTCGCGCCTGGCATCTCGGGATAATACTTCCAGGCGGACACGACACAATTCTTAAGAACAATCGGCCCATCGAGGTGTACCTGCACTGCGGGTTCACAGACAGGTATGCCATTCGCGCGAAGCCTGGCGGCGGCCGCAATCGTTGTGGATACGTCTTCGGGGTTCGTTCCAGGGCGCCCCACTCGAAGGAGTAGATCCGTATCCAAAATTCGATAGAGCGCGTTCTCGCCTAAACGCAGAAGATGAAGTTGGCGCTGGCCAAGTCCAAGGATGGCTAAAGCATCCTGAGCCGCGATTACCGCGTCATCGGCTGTCCATGCACCGGTCCTTACGTACTCATCCACGAAATCCTCCGTCGATCGACGTCAGCCCTCTTCGGATCGTGGCCTGTGCGCACAAGCAATTGGACGAGCATAGCGTACGGCTTCGGCTGGCCGGTTCGCTGTACATGATCCTGCCCGAGCTATCGTGACGCCGGCTGCGGGAGGATGGTGAGACTGAACATCGGCTGATCTCCTAGCTGCGAGGCGACGATAAGCCGCAGTGTTGACGGGGTCGACCAGGTGAAGTCGGAGGCCCGCGGCTACTCCGACGATCCCGGCATCAAGCTGACGGCAGGAGTGCTCAGCCGCCCCTAGCCATGCGTCGCCGAAGCTACCAGGGCGGTGAGAACAGCGGCGAGCTGTGACGCCTCCCCGGCGGTAAGCTTCAGCTCGAGCTCCGCGCGGGCGTCGGCTACAGCACGTCGATCGGATGAACGCCTCGCCCCACATCAGGCCAGCACGAGTTCTGGTTACACCGCGACTACGCCGCCTTCTGCGACACCCGCGTTCGGGCGCTTTCTGCATCACGTGCCGAGTCCGCCATGACCCGGGCGAGGCCGCGCTAACTGCTCCAGCAGCCTGCTGGTCACTCTGCGGCTGGCTGTGAGGACGGAGACTGCTTCCCCGTGCTCTCCCCAACCGACCAGGAGGTGGGGCTGCAAGGCGCCCGCCGCTACATCGCGGACTGCAGTGGGCGAGGCGAGTACGGGCCCGGCATGATCCAGCACGATCTGCAGCGCGGGATCGGCACTGCCAGCAAGCCGGAACATCCGCTCGGCCTCCAGCAGACGCGCGTCAACTATGACGCCTCGGGGGCGTCAACCGCGTGACTGCTCGCCGGAACCGCCAGTACCTCGGTAAGCGGGATGGTCAGCCGAACACGCCATCCCGGATTCCGGCGGTGAACGCGGCCCACTCAGCTGGGGTGACGATCAGGGCCGGTCCGGTGGGGTGCTTGGAGTCACGGACGGCGCGGTGCCCGCCGTTCAGGTCGGCTACCTCCACGCACTCCTGCTCGCCGGCGCTATGGCTGCTCTTGCGCCACCTGGCCGTGGACAGGTCGGTTCGGTTCACTGTGCCAAGCTCCCTTGCCACTCGGGTGATCAGTTCCGCGGACGCCGTCTCGTCCAGAGCCGACTCCCAGGTATGCGTGAACGCGGTGGTGTAGCGCTCGATCTCGTGCGGTTTGTCCAGGTACAGCGATCCGGTGAAGCCTTCGACGTACACCGTGGGCGGCTCGGTCTCCTGGCCGGTGCCGTTGCGCGGGAATCGCAGGATGACGAACGGCCCGGAGATGGCACTGTAGTGCAGCCCCGCGCCGAACGGCACCACCCTGAGCGACACGGTCGGCAGCTCGCTGCTGTCCCGCAGCCGTTCGAGCTGGCGCAGCATGACCGGGGTGCCGCCGACCGGGCGGCGCAGCACGGCCTCGTTGAGCACCATGTGCAGCGTCGGCGGGGCGGTACCCGGCGAGGTGCGAGGCCGCCTCCTCCAAGCCGATGTCGACGTCGAAGCCCTCGGGGATGACGTCGCCGTAGGAGTGCCACCAGCCGCGCGCCTTGGTCTCCTTGGCCAGGCCCATCAGTCTCCTTGGCCAGGCCCATCAGCGCCTCGGTGAGGTCCAGCGGCGCCCCATAGATCCGGCACATCGCCTCCACGTCGAGACTGCGCATCGAGGTCAACCCGGTCTCGATACGCCATATCTTCGCCTCCGACCACTCCAGCTCCGTCGCTGCCGTCCGTACCGCCAGAAGTGATCCTTTGCGCAGGTCACGCAGGTACCTGCCGAGCTGCCTGCGGGGCACGGTCGACCCGGTGATGCCCTCGGTCATCGGTCGTCTCCTCGCTGTGAAGTGAACCTTACACCCGGAATGAAAGACTCAAGCACCCATTTCGCGATGACTCCCGCTAGCCTTACGGTCATAGCGAAACGGACCCGTGAAGTCTTACACGGGCGTAGCTCGGATACGTGGCGCTGCGCTGCCCAGCTCGCCCTCACTTCATCGGTGCTGACCACACGTCACGTGCCCCAGGAGGTGCCGGTGATGCGTTCATAGACCTCGACGTAGCGCCGCCCCGTCTCGGCCACGATCTCATCCGGGATGGCCGGACCCGGTGGCTCTTTGTCCCAGCCCGTGCTGACCGCCCAGTCTCGGACGAACTGCTTGTCGAGCGCGTACTGTGGTGCTCCTGGTTGCCATTTCTCGGCCGGCCAGAAACGCGAGGAATCCGACGTGACCGCCTCATCACCGAGCACCAACTGCCCAGCGGAGTCCCAGCCGAACTCGAACTTCGTGTCGGCGACAATGATGCCGCATTGCAGAGCGTGCTCGGCGGCCGTCTCGTAGAGTTCGAGAGTAAGGCTGCGCAGGCGTTCCGCGGTCGGTCGGCCGGCCACGCGCACCACGTCGTCGAAGGTGATGAACTCGTCGTGCCCGGTGTCGGAGAACTTGGTGGTCGGGGTGAAGATCGGTTCCGGCAACCGGCTTCCTGACACCAGCCCGGGCGGCAGGGCGACACCGGACACGGTGCCGGACTTCTCGTACTCACGCAGCCCCAGCCCGGCCAGGTAACCCCGGGCGATGCACTCCACCGGGATCATCTGCAGCGGTGTGCAGCGGATCGCCCGCTTCGCGAACTCCGGCGGCACGTCGGTGGCCGAGATCAGATGGTTGGGCGCCACGTCGGCGAGTCGGTCGAACCACCACACCGAGAGCTGGGTGAGCAGTGCGCCCTTCTCAGGGACCGGCGTCGGCAGGGCCACGTCGTATACGGAGACCCGGTCGGACGCGACAAGCAGGATGTCGTCGTCGATCGAATACAGATCACGCACCTTACCGGCGTGGATGTGCTTCACTTTTCCCTTTCCGTGAAGACAGCAGCGGTGCTACGGCGACTATTACCAATCAGCTGCGAAGCCGATGCCCCCAGCACCTTCGCCCACGACTTCAGAGGGGATTGCATGGTGTCATCATGATCGGATGATGCTGCTGATGTCGAGAACCGGCGGTGCGTTTCGCCCGGGCGGGCAGGGTCTGGGTCAGCTCGACCCGGGTGCCGAGCGTCGGATCGTGGGTGATCTCCCAGCGCACCCGCCCGACTGGGACGCCGTCGTGTCGCCACTGGTATCGGTCAGGTCTCAGCGAACAGCCTGCCGAAACGCACGACCAGCCACGGTCGGCGGCCCCAGCAGATGAGGCCGCCGGACAGCAGCGCCCGTGCGGGGTTGATCAGCCCGTAGGCGTTGAGGAGGAACACCACCGGATCAACGGAAAAGTGCAGGTCGGCCGGGCGCGGACGACCGCGTTCGACACTGACGGCGCCCTCGCGCACGCGGACGGTCCAGTCCTGACCACCGCGCAGGTGCAGATGGTAGGTGCCGACCGCCTTCGGGGCGGCATCCACATCGACCGCCAGGACGATCGCGGGCAGGATACCCCCAAGGCAGGCCACCGCCTGCGCCCGGGTGATCGGCCAGGACCGCTCGCAGGTGCGGGCCAGATCCAGACCGTGCAGCAGCAACTCACCGAGCAGGATTGCGCCGACGCCGGTCACGGTGTGCTCCACGGTGAAGTACCACACCGGCTGCTCGCCGTCCTCTCCGAACGCTTCTAGCAGGGCGGCGACCTCGACCTCGAGCAGGTCGGCGAGCGCCCCCGGATCACGCTCGGACACGGCGGCCACCCTCACGTTGGTTCTCCGCGCTCAGCGACGCCGGGAACGGCTGCGGCGTCTTCGCCATGCGGCGGTACCGGCGTGGCAGGCTGACCAGGTGCGCCCCGAGTTCGGCCGCCGACCAGGTCACCCGGGACAGCGGCAGCTCACCATCGGGCAGTGCGCGCAGCAGATCGCTCACCCTCGCCGTGGTGGTGATGATCTCGTCGCGGAGCTGCGGCCAGTCCATCGGGCAACCTCAATCGGATCGGGACGAAACACTCCCGGCAGCAGCGCCCAGCCCGAAAGATCGACGCTACGATCGGTTGCCCGGCGCCAGCGGCCAGGGCCGGCCGCTCCTCGTCCTGTGCGATGACCGGTTCATCATCGCCACGGCTCAGCTCGAGCTCTGTGGCGCTCCGTGTCGAGCCTGGACCGTCAGGCACGTCACCGACCCGTATCGGCTGCCATGCGACTGTGATCCGGCTCCGCTGTTTTACGGTAATAGTCGGTTGTCTTACGATCTCGACTTCGTCTCACACAATGCTAATATGACAGACATGAGTGCTGCACGTGTACCGATTCGGGAACTGGTTCATCGATCACGGGAGGTGTTGGAGCGGGTGGCGGCAGGTGAGCGGGTGGAAATCACCCGTCGTGGGCGCGTGGTCGCGGTGATGACCGCCCCCGATCCGGACGAGGTGGCGATGGACGAGCTGGTCGCGACGAGCCAGGTGCGGCCCGGATGGCGCGAACGGCAGGCGCGGCTTCGTCAGACGTTGAAGGACCTGCCGGCTCGCACTGCTCCGCCGGGGCCGTCCACGAGTACCGCAGCGCTTCTCGCAGACCGGTACGACGAGCGGTGATCTACCTCGACTCCTCGGCGATCCTCAAACTTGTGGTTCCGGAGCTGGAGTCCGCAGCACTGTTCGAGTACCTGGACGCTGCAGAAGGCCCGCTCGCCAGCTCGGAACTGGCAAGCGTGGAGGTTCATCGGGCACTGCGACGGATGGGTACCGACCCGGATGATGAGCACCATGCGCTGGCCGATGCGGTGCTCACCGAGCTCGATCAGTTGCCGCTGGCGCCGGTACTCAGGGCCGCAGCACTGCTGCCCGGGCGGTGGCTTCGCAGCCTGGACGCGCTACACCTGGCGACAGCACAGCAGCTGCCCTCGTTACGCACGCTGATCACCTACGACCACCGCCTCGCTCAGCACGCCACCGCAGCTGGTCTGCGAGCCGAGGCACCAGCATCACCTGAGGACGAACCTGCCGTCCGGCAGGCACGCGACGCTCGCGACGCCGGCCATCCAGCGCCCGACGAGGACAACTGACAATGATCAGTCAGCCATCGGCGCATCGAGCCCGGACATCCGGCATGAGGGCGCAGCCGGTGCCGCTGCGGCGGCTGCTGCCCGAACCCGGCATCGTCACCGCCGTCGAGGCCCTGGACGGTCTCGCGTTCGCCGATCTCGCCCCCGCAGACCGGCCGTATGTAGTGCTCAACATGGTGGCCACCGCGGACGGCGCCGCCACCGTGGCCCAGCGCACCGCCCCGATCAGCAACGCGGCCGATCGGCAGCTGTTTCACGAGCTGCGGGCGCAGGTGGATGCGGTCTTGGTCGGGGCGGGCACGGTACGCACCGAATGCTACGGGCGCCTCGTGCGCGACCCGCAGCGCCGCGAGCGCCGTGTCGCCCGCGGACTGGCGTCCGACCCGCTGGCCGTCATCGTCAGCAACTCCCTGCGCCTGCCCGCTGACCTGCCGCTGCTGGCCGATCCGCACTCCCGGGTGGTCGTGATCACCGCCAACGACGCCGAACTGCCGGGGTGCGCGGCCGAGGTGAGCTATCTGCGATCGTCCCCGGGCCACGAGCTGGACCTCGCTGCGATGCTCGCCCGGCTGCGAACCGAGTACGGCGTCCGCTCGGTGCTGTGTGAGGGCGGGCCCATCCTCAACGCCTCGTTGCTGCCCGCCGGTGTGATCGATGAGCTGTTCCTGACCATCGCGCCTACGCTGGCAGGCAGCGCCGGGGCGCGCACCATCGTCGACCGCGCGCCGCTGCCGGAGCCGATCGGTCTCGGCCTCGTGTGGCTGCTGGAGTCCGAGGGTCAGCTGTTCGCCCGCTACGCGCTGCGCCGGTGAACGTTCAGCGGTGCGCGATCTCGTCCCAGCCTTCGACGTCCTGGGGGCGTCGGGGATCTGGCCCGACGTACTGCGCCGCTGGGCGGACCAGCCGGCCGGTGCGTTTCTGCTCCATGATGTGCGCGCACCAGCCCGCGGTGCGGGCGCAGGTGAACATCGCGGGCATCATGTGCGGCGGGACCTGCGCGAAGTCGAGGATCACCGCGGCCCAGAACTCGACATTGGTCTCGATCGCCCGGTCCGGCCGCCGCTCCCTCAGCTCGGCCAGCGCGGCCTGCTCCAGGGCCGCGGCGACCTCGTAGCGTGGCGCGCCGAGCTCCTGGCAGGTCCGGCGCAGCACCCGGGCCCGCGGGTCCTCGACCCGGTACACCCGGTGGCCGAAGCCCATCAGGCGCTCGTGGCGGTCCAGCACCCTGCGCACCACCGAGACCGCATCCCCGGTGCGCTCCGCCTCATCGAGCATCGGCAGCACGCGAGCCGGGGCGCCGCCGTGCAGCGGGCCGGACATCGCTCCGATCGCACCGGACAGGCACGCGGCGACGTCGGCCCCGGTGGAGGCGATCACGCGGGCGGTGAACGTGGAAGCGTTGATCCCGTGCTCGGCGGCGGACACCCAGTAGGCGTCCACGGCCTTGACGTGCGCCGGGTCCGGCTCGCCCCGCCAGCGCGTCATGAACCGTTCGGTGATCGTCCGGCACTGGTCGATCCGGTGCTGTGGGACGGCAGGCTGGTGGATACCGCGGGCCGACTGTGCCACGTAGGACAGCGCCATCACCGACGCCCTGGCCAGCTCCGCCCGCGCCTCGGCGTCGGTGCTGTCCAGCAGTGGGCGGTAACCCCAGATCGGGGCCAGCATCGCCAGCGCGGCCTGCACGTCGACCCGGACGTCACCGGTGTGTACCGGTAACGGGAACGGCTCGGCCGGGGGCAAGCCGTGCCCGAAGCGGCCGTCGGTGAGCAGGGCCCACACGTCGCCGAAGGTCACATGCCCGACGAGGTCCTCGATGTCCACGCCGCGATAGCGCAGCGATCCGCCGGCCCGGTCCGGCTCGGCGATCTCGGTGTGGAAGGCGACCACGCCCTCCAGCCCCGGCTTGAACCCGCCAGCGGGGTCCGCCACCAGCCCTGCAGGGTCCGCCACCAGAGTGTTTGACGCTGTCACGCCCGTCCTCCTTGCACGCCTCAGCCCCCGACTGGCACGCGCGGTCGGCCGAAGGGCAGGCGTTCGGGGCGCGCGCCACGATGCGGCGCCGCGCGGGCTGGATAACAGTGCACCCGGTCGTTACATCAAGGCAACGTCGGGGGTGGTGGCTTGCGTCACCGAACACTGTTGCAGGGGTGTGGCGGGAGCGGCGAGGACGTAGTTTCGGAGGAAATTGGATCCCTTGGAACCCGGAGCGTGCGAAGTGGCGGTTAGTCGAGTGGAACGGGAGCGGGTTATCGATCTGCCTACCATGCGGGTCGGTTACACCGCCGGAGAGCTGGATACCGACGACCTGGCCCCCACCTGGTACGAGCAGTTGGCGAACTGGATGGACGACGCGATGGCCGCCGGCCTGGCCGAACCCAACGCGATGGTGCTGGCCACCGCCGACGCCGAAGGGCTGCCCAGCTCGCGGACCGTGCTCGCCAAGGCACTCGACCCGCGTGGGGTGGTGTTCTTCACCAACTTCACCTCCCGCAAGATGCACGACCTCAACGCCACCCGGTTCGCCGCGGCGACGTTCCCGTGGTTGGCCCAGTACCGCCAGGTGCATCTACGGGGCCCGATCGAAGTGATCAGGTCCGCGGAGAGCGCAGCGTACTGGGAGACCCGGCCGCGTGGCGCGCAGCTCGGGGCATGGGCCTCGGCGCAGTCGGCTGTGGTGCAGGACCGGCGCGCGGTCGACGTCGCCCTGGAGCAGGTGGCCCGGCGCTTCGCCGACACTGAGCGGGTGCCGTTGCCGCCGCATTGGGGCGGGGTGCGGATCCAGCCGGTGAGCGTGGAGTTCTGGCAGGGCAGGCCGAACCGGATGCACGACCGGCTCCGCTACCGCAGTGGTGACGACGGCGAGTGGACGGTGCAGCGGCTGGCCCCGTGATCGGCGTGGCGGGCTACCCCCGGGCGTGACGGCCCTGGGCGTGACGGCCCCGGGCGTGACTGCCCCGGGCGTGACTGAAGGGTGCCGGAGGGGCCAGACTGCACGGCCATGAGTGAGGCGACGGCGGGGCATGGGTGAGGTGACGGCGGGGGCGAGCGCACCGGGCAGTGAGGTTCCCACCGAGCTCAGGCGGGTGATCGGGCCGAAGCTGTTGTTCTTCTTCGTGATCGGCGACATCCTGGGCACCGGGATCTACGCGCTGACCGGCTCCGTCGCGGGGGAGATCGGCGGCGCGCTGTGGGTGCCGTTCGCGGGTGCCTTCCTGGTCGCATTCCTCACCGCGTTCAGCTACCTGGAGCTGGTCGGCAAGTACCCCCGGGCGGCCGGGGCCGCGCTCTACACCAACCGGGCGTTCGGATCGGCATTCCTGACCTTCATCGTGGCCTTCGCCGTGATGAGCTCGGGCATCACCAGCGCATCCTCGGCGGCGGTGGCGTTCGGCAGGACCTACCTCAAGGAGTTCGTCACGCTGCCCGTCTGGGCGGTCGCGATCACCTTCATCGTGCTGCTCGCCCTGGTCAACTTCCGCGGCGTCGGCGAGTCGGTCAAGGCCAACGTGGTGCTGACCTGCATCGAGCTGTCCGGGCTGCTCATCATCATCGCGATCGGCGTCGCCGCGGTCAGCTCCGGGCAGGGCGAGCCGAGCCGGCTCACCCAGATCGACACCACCGAGTCCGGGGTGCTGCTGGCGATCACCTCGGCCACCGCGCTGGCCTTCTTCGCGATGGTCGGCTTCGAGGACTCGGTGAACATGGCCGAGGAGGTCAAGAACCCAGCCAAGATCTTCCCGCCCGCGATGCTGTTCGGCATGGCCGCCGCCGGGCTGATCTACGTGCTGGTCGCGCTCACCTCGTCGTTGCTGGTGCCCGCCGAGCGGCTGGGCACTCTGGAGAGCGGCGCACTGCTGGAGGTCGTCAAGATCGGTGCACCCGGCTTTCCGCTGGGACTGTTCGCCGTCATCGGGCTCTTCGCGGTGATCAACTCGGCACTGATCAACATGCTGATGGCCAGCAGATTGGTCTACGGCATGGCCGGCGAGCGGATCATCCCCCGGCTGCTGGGCTCGGTGCACCCCACCCGGCGCACCCCGTGGGTGTCGATCCTGTTCACCAGCGCGATCGCGGTGGTGCTGGTCAGCTTCGTCCCGCTGACCGACCTGGCGGGTACCACCGCGCTGCTGCTGCTCGCGGTCTTCACCCTGGTCAACGTCGCCTGCCTGGTGCTGCGCAGGGATACCGTCGGGCACGCGCACTTCCGCGCTCCGACCTGGGCGCCGTGGCTCGGGGCGCTGCTGTGCGGATATCTGGCCACTCCGCTGTCCGGCCGCGACCCCGAGCATTATCTGCTCGCGGGCGTGCTGCTGGCGGTCGGGATCGGGTTGTGGCTGGTCAACCGGCTGGTCGTGGGCCGGGTCGAGTTCGACCCGGCGAAGCTGTCTCGCGACTAACCTGTGTGGTATGCGCTGTCCGAGCAACGAGAGGGACCGCAATGGCTGACGCCACCGCGTCCGACGTATCGGTTCGAACCGATGAGCCGACCGGCAACGGCCGCCTCGACGATGCCGTGACCCTGGCTTACCCTGGCGGCAAACACCAGATGCCGATCACGAAGGGCACCGAGGGTGCGCCCGGCATCGACCTGGACAGGCTGCTTGCCAGCACCGGGATGGTCACCCTCGATGCCGGTTTCGTGAACACTGCCTCCTGTAGCTCGGAAATCAGCTACATCGACGGTGACGCGGGCGTGCTGCGCTATCGCGGATACCCCATCGACCAGCTTGCCGAGCACTCCACGTTCCTGGAGACCAGTTACCTGCTGATCTACGGGGAACTGCCGACCAGCGGTCAGTTGGACGACTTCACCGACCGGATCCGCAAGCACACCCTGCTGCACGAGGATCTGAAACGCTTCTTCGACGGCTTCCCCCGCGATGCGCACCCGATGCCGGTGCTCTCCAGTGCGGTGTCCGCGCTGTCCACGTTCTATCAGGACAGTCTCAACCCGTTCGACCACGAGCAGGTCGAGATCTCCACGGTGCGGCTGCTGGCCAAGGTGCCCACCATCGCGGCCTACGCCTACAAGAAGTCGATCGGCCAGCCGTTCCTGTACCCGGACAACTCGCTGAGCCTGGTGCACAACTTCCTGCAGATGACCTTCGGTCTGCCCTCCGAGCCTTATGTGGTCGACCCGGTGGTGGCCGACGCGCTGAACCTGCTGTTCGTGCTGCACGCCGACCACGAGCAGAACTGCTCGACGTCCACCGTGCGGATGGTCGGCTCCTCGCAGGCCAACCTGTTCGCGTCGATCTCGGCGGGGATCAACGCGCTGTTCGGTCCGCTACACGGCGGGGCGAACCAATCCGTACTGGAGATGCTCGAGCGCATCCGTGCCGACGGGGGCGACGTGGACACCTTCGTCAAGAAGGTGAAGAACCGCGAAGACGGGGTGCGGTTGATGGGCTTCGGGCACCGGGTCTACAAGAACTACGACCCCCGCGCGAAGATCGTCAAGAAGACCGCGGACGACATCCTGCACAAGCTGGGGGTCAACGACCCGCTGCTCGACCTCGCGCTGGCGCTGGAGGAGCAGGCGCTGTCTGACGAGTACTTCATCGAGCGGAAGCTTTACCCCAATGTCGACTTCTACACCGGTCTGATTTACCGGGCGATGGGCTTTCCCACCAAGATGTTCACGGTGCTCTTCGCCCTGGGCCGGCTGCCGGGCTGGATCGCGCATTGGCGCGAGATGATCAACGATCCGGACACCAAGATCGGCCGCCCCCGGCAGATCTACACCGGACACGTCGAGCGCGAGTACACCGCCCGCACCCAGCGCTGACCCTCCGGCGGGTCACCAGAGGAAGTGCCCGCCAGCGCCTCCTGTCGCTTGCCGGCGCGCTGGAGACCCCGGCGTGGTGGCGACCACGCCGAGCTGGCCCGGATGGCCCTCAGGTCGCCAGCCTGTCGCCCTCGCTGGTAGGCGGCACCGGCCGCGAGCGCAATCGAATCGTAATCAACCCTGGCGAACCTACCGGCTGGCGAAACGTCTCCTCCCTGAGTACCGATGATGTTACTAATGGTCCTCGCAGGCCAGGGGGCATCACCCAGGTACGCGGTCTGGGGCGGGCGGCAAGGAGGGCCGGGTCATGGGTCGCAAGGTATGGGGTGTCGCGCTCGCGCTACTGACCATGGCCGGGGTGACCGTTGCGGTGCTCGCCCCCGGTGCGCCGGTGGCGCAGGCCGCGCCCATCGGATTGCCTGCCGGGTTCGCGCTGACCAGCCAGCCCAGCGGGCAGGCCGGCCGGGACCTGACGGACTTCGCCTACCTGCCGGACGGCAGCATGATCACCACCGGCAAGAGCGGCAAGGTGGCCTGGGTCTCCGCCGACAGTGCCCGGATCCGCACCCTGGCGACCCTTCCGGTCACCACCACTCAGGACCTGGGCCTGGTGGGGGTGGCGGTGGCTGCCGACTACAGCACCAGCAGGCAGATCTATCTGGCCCGCACCATGCCGGGCCCCACGAACAACTGGCCGATGCGGCTGTCCCGGTTCACGGTCACCGGCACGCCGGAGCCCACCGGCCTCACCGGTGAGGTGACCCTGCTGCAGACCCCGGCCACCTCCGACGTGCACGCGCTCACCGGGCTCGAGCCGGCCGCGGACGGCACGCTGTGGGTGTCGGTGGGCGATGCGGCGGACTTTCGCCGCGTCGACCCCAACGCGCTGCGCGCGCTGGACGTCAACGACCCGCGGGGAAAGGTGCTGCACATCAGGGGCAGCGACGGGACGGGCGTGCCGGGCAACCCGTTCTTTGACGCCGCCGACCCGGGTGCGGCTCGCAGCAAGGTCTACGCGATGGGCTTCCGCAGCCCGTTGCGGCTCAGCATCCACCCGGCCAGCGGCGCGCCGGTGCTCGGCGACGTCGGCTGGAATACCTTCGAGGAGGTCAACCTGATCCGGCCCGGCGCGAGCTACGGCTGGCCGTGCTTCGAGGCGAACATCGCGACCCCGGGCTACCGCGAGCTGGCCGGCTGCGCAGGCAAGACCAACACCGTGCCGGTGCACTTCTACGGTCGCGCAAGCGGCAACGGGTCCAGCGTCACCGGCGGCACGACCTACACCGGCAGCCTGTACCCGGCGGCCTACCGCGGCGCCTACTTCTTCGGCGACTACAGCTCACGCCGGGTCTTCACCATGCAGATCGGAGCGGACGGCCGGGTGATCCGGGGCCCCGAGCCAGCCGGCTTCGCCCAGGGCATGGGCGGCCCGGTCAGCTTCGACACCGGCCCCAACGGTGACATCGTCTACGCCGACATCTACGACGGCACCATCAAGCGCCTCAGTTACACCAGCGGCAACCGGCCGCCGACGGCGGTGGCCACCACCAGCACGAACCCCGCGACCCGGACGGTGACCTTCGACGGGTCGGGGTCCTACGACCTCGACGGCGACCCGCTGACCTACCGCTGGATCTTCGGGGACGGCGCCACCGGCACCGGCGCGCGGGTCACCCACACCTACCCGGCAGACACCGGATCAGTGAACGCCACGCTCACCGTCACCGACCCGCTGGGCAGAACCGGCAGCACCTCGTTCACGGTGGCGCCGAGCAACAACGCCCCGCAGCTCACGCTGACCGCCCCGGCACCGGGCACGAGGTTCGCGGTCGGCGACGCGGTGAACGCCAGCGCCAGCGCCAGCGACGTCGAGGACGGCCCGGGCCTGCCGGTGCGCTGGACGACGGTGGCGGTGCACTGCCGAGGGGAGGTCTGCCACGACCACCCGGGCGAGCAGTTCACCGGCGACACCTACTCGCGCACCTTCGACGACCATGGCGACGACACCGAGCAGCGGGTCACCGCTACGACCACCGACTCCGCCGGGGTGTCCACCAGCAGGACCTTCGTCGCCGAGCCCGACCTGCGCACCTTCACCGTGGTCAGCTCGGTGCCGGTGACGGCGACGATCAACGGGGTGGACCGCAATGCCGCCGAGGTCACGGCCAGGGCCCGGGTGTCGGTGTCGGTGCCTGCCACCGCGGCGGACGGGGTGTCGACCTTCGGCTCCTGGTCCGACGGTGGGGCGCGGGCCCACGACGTCGTCGTCGGGACCAGCAACATCACGCTGACCGCCAGCTACATCACGCCGATCGAGGCGCGCTACAACTCCGACGCCGCGCTGCGCGCCGCCGTCGGCGCCCCCACCGCGCCCGAGACCGGGGACGCCGGGGTGCGCTGGCGGGACTACGCCAACGGGCGGATCTACTGGTCGCCGTCGACCGGGGTGCACGCGGTGATCGGGGTGATCCGGACGAAGTTCATGGCGCTGGGCGCACACGCCGGGATGGGCCTGCCGCTGACCGACGAGCGGGCCGCACCGGACGGCGTCGGCAGGTACAACCACTTCGCCAGCGGCAAGTCGATCTACTACACACCTGCCACCGGTGCGCAGCAGGTGGGCGGCCGGATCTTCTACCGGTGGAGCACGCTGGGCTACGAGGCAGGTTTCCTGCGCTACCCGATCACCGACGAACGAGCGACCCCCGACGCCGTCGGCCGGTACAACCACTTCCAGGGCGGCTCGATCTTCTGGTCACCGGCCACCGACGCCTGGGAGGTGCACGGCGGCATCCGGGCCCGCTGGGCGCAGACCGGCTGGGAGCGCGGGCCGCTGGGGTACCCCACCACCAACGAGACCCGGACCCCCGACGGCGTCGGCGTGTTCAACCACTTCGCGGGCAGCTCCGGCAGCTCGATCTACTGGACTCCGCGCACCGGAGCCCAGCCGGTGCTCGGCGCCATCCGGGCCCGTTGGGTGGCGCTGGGCTGGGAACGGTCCTACCTCGGCTACCCGACCAGCGGTGAGTTCGCGATCCCCGGTGGACGGCGGTCGGACTTCGAGCGCGGCTTCATCACCTGGAACGCCGCGAACGGCCAGGTGATCGACCGCCGCTACTAGCCCCTGCGCCAGCGTGACGATGCCTTCCGGCCAAGGCGAACGCGATGTCCGGCGACCTTCAGGCCGTCGTCCGGCGGATCGGGAAGTCCGGCGAGCAGGGACCTGGCCTGCTCAACGTCGGTCACGCTGGCGCGCAGCGCGGCCCCGAGGGTGCCTTCGTCGTCGAGCAATGCCGCCATCAGCACGCCGAGCGTCACCTGCGGAAGATCGAAGCGGACCCGCAGCTCGGTGGCTCGGTGCAGCACGGCGCGGGCCGGTGCCGTGTAGGGAATGGGGCCGCGAACGTCCACGCGGCCTGCCACACCGTCGTCGTCCTCAATGCTGGCGTCGGGGTCCGCGCCGAGTGTGCGCATCGCGTTGGCTACCGTGCCCCACCGCGCAGCGGCTCGCAGCAGATCTGAGGCGCCGAGCTTCGCACCACCGCGCTGCCGCGCCTCCTGCTGTGCCGCGAGTACGGCTGCGAGAGCGGGCTTGCTGAACGTGTCGAACACGATGACCTCCCGGCTGTCCCTCATGACGTCACAATGGCGAACGGATGAGCTCGGCCCCACGAGGCGCGGCGGCAGCACCAACGGCCGCAGCTGTCAGCAAAGTGGCGACTGCCATGATGACCACGGCAGTGCCGGGAATGGTGAGTTCCACATCGACCGATCTGAGGAAGAGGGCGCCTGCGACTACACCTGGTGGCACTCCGACAACACAGGCCAACGCAGCAATCGAGTCGCCGTGCGCGGTACCGGCAGCCAGCCGCCAGCGGCGGCGGGCCCCGATGACGGTGAGCCGGGACAGCTCGGGCCGAGATTCCGTGCCCCACAGTGCGACGCCACTCCCGATCACCGTGCTGCCTACCACCACGGTGCCGATCAGCAGGGTCGTCGTGATCGTCTGCAGTACGTCGAGGCCAGTTGGTCCCTCCGCGATCACGACTTCGGCCGCGGCCTGCTGTCGTATGGGCAGTGCCCGCAGCACCTCATCGACGCTCAGTGCTGGCGGGTTCGATCGCGACTCCGGCACCAGGAGAGTGTGCGCGAACTTCCCACCTCGATCCATGCCGAGGTGCTCGGCGGTGTCCGGACTGACGAAGGCCACCGGTAGCTCACTGTACTGCGGCATAGCTGCGACCTGCACGGCGGGAAGCTCGGCTACCGCTACCAGCGCACCCGGGTGGTCTCCAGCGGACCGGCGGGGCAGCCGCACCATGTCCAGGGTGCCGCCGTCCGTGACGCCATCGCTGACCACGATGGCGCCACCGGCGTTGAGTACGGCTACCGCTCGGTCGTCCAGCGCCCTACCCAGCAGCCTCGGCTCCGATGCTGGTGGAGTCTCCGTGGCCGGGCCGTACCTCGGTGTCGTCCGGAAGTGGCAGCAGTCTGGTCCGGATCGAGATGATGATCTGGTCGTAGTCCGAGTAGGACCTGCCGGTGGCGCCGGGGCCGCCCTGGAACAGGGTGTCCCCGCTGAACAGCACGTCCAGGTCGGGGGCGTACAGGCAGCACGAGCCGGGCGAATGCCCGGGGGTGTGCAGCACCTGCAGCGCGGTGCCCGCGACGCGGAGCACGTCGCCGTCAGCGAGTTCGGTGTCCGGCGGCGGGGTGTCCGGATGCGCGAGCCGCCACAGCACGTGCTCCTCGGGGTGCAGCAGCACGGGCGCCCCGCCCAGCAGGCCCGACAGCGCGGGCGCCGCGTTCACGTGGTCGTTGTGCGCGTGGGTGGACACGATGCCCACCACCCGCCGCTCACCGACCGCAGTGGCGATCGCGTCCGCGTCATGGGCGGCGTCGATGACGATGACCTCGCGGTCGTCACCGATCAGCCAGACGTTGTTGTCCACCTCCCACGTCCCGCCGTCCAGGCTGAACGTGCCCGAGGTGACCACCCGCTCGATCACACTGCGCTCCCTGCGTTACAGGACTACGACGCTGCGGAGGACCTCGCCGCGTTCCATCTTCTCGAAGGCATCTTCCACATCGTCCAGCCCGATCGTCTCGGAGACGAACTTCTCCAGCGGTAGCCGTCCCTGCAGATGCAGGTCGATCAGAGCCGGAAAGTCCCGCTCGGGCAGGCAGTCGCCGTACCAGGACGACTTGAGCGCTCCGCCGCGACCGAAGAACTCGATCAGCGGGATCTCCGGGACCATGAAGTCCGGCGTGGGGACGCCGACGAGCACGACGGTGCCTGCCAGGTCGCGGGCGAAGAAGGCCTGCTTCCAGGTCTCCGGGCGGCCGACCGCGTCGATCACCACGTCGGCGCCGAAGCCGCCGGTCAGCTCCCGCACCGCCGCGACCGGGTCGCTCTCCCGGGAGTTGACTACGTGGGTGGCCCCGAACCCTTTCGCCCACTCCAGCTTACGCGGGTCGAGGTCGATGCCGATGATCGTGGTGGCACCGGCCAGTTCCGCCCCGGCGATAGCCCCGTCGCCCACGCCGCCGCAGCCGATGACGGCGACGGATTGGCCCCGCCGCACCTGACCCGTGTTGATCGCGGCACCGATGCCGGCCATCACACCGCAGCCGAGCAGCCCGGCGACCTCCGGCGCGACCGCGGGATTCACCTTGGTGCACTGCCCGCTGTGCACGAGTGTCTTCTCGATGAACGCGCCGATGCCCAGCGCCGGGGACAGCGTCGTGCCGTCCTTCAGCGTCATCACCTGGGACGCGTTGTGGGTGCTGAAGCAGTACCAGGGTTCGCCCCGCCGGCAGGCCCGGCAGCGTCCGCACACCGCGCGCCAGTTGAGGATGACGAAGTCGCCGGGGCCCACCGTGTCGACCCCCGCGCCGGCCGCCTCCACCACGCCGGCGGCCTCGTGCCCGAGCAGGAACGGGAACTCGTCGTTGATGCCGCCCTCGCGATAGTGCAGGTCGGTGTGGCACACCCCACAGGCCTGGATCGTCACCAGTGCCTCCCCGGGCCCGGGATCGGGGACGTGCACCGTCTCGACCGTCACCGGCGCGCCCTTGCTGCGCGCCACGACCCCACGCACCTGGTAGCCCACCGCGGCCTCAACCCGGAAGGGCGGCTCAGCCCAGCACCGTCTCGGCGCGTTCACGGGCCCGCCGAGACGCCTTCTCGGCCTGCTTGCGGGCGCGCCGGGACGCCTTCTGCACACTCTTCTTGGCGTCGGACTTGGCGTGCTTGGCCCGCCAGGCCAGGGACGGCTTGCCGCCGGTGTCGGTGATCGCGAGCAGCAGGCCACCGAGCAGGCCGAGGTTCTTCAGGAAGTGTGCCTGGTGCGCCTTACGGTCGTCGGGGTAGTCCCCGGACCAGAACGGGTGCGCGGCCACCGTGCTCGGAATCAGGTCCACGGCGAGCACCGTCGCGGCCAGCCGGGGTGCCCGCCCGAGCGCCATCATCAGCCCAGCAGCGACCTGCACCGCGGCTTCCGCCTGTACCGCCCGCACGGGATCGACCGCGGGTGCGGAGGGCGCCATCTCCTGGGCCTTGTCCAGTAGCGGCTTGGCCGCCTCGACTTTGGCTTTCGGGTGGAGCAGGGTATCCACCCCGTTGGCGATGAACGCGGCGGCGAGCAGGGGACGGGCGATACGGCGAAACGGCACGGCTAGCTCCTCGATAGAACGCGGCCAGGCTTCGCCGCCCCACGGTAGTGCGCCACCCGCAGGGGCGCGCGGTGAGCCACTCGTACGGGGCACCACTCGTACGGGGCACCCAGGGGAGGAGTTGGTGGCCTCCGGGGTTTGGTGGTCTCCGGGCCCGGGTAGCCAACCTCTGATTCGCCACGCGGGGCCGGCTCGCACCCGGGTCGGCCGAACCGAGAGGAGAGTCGGGTGTCCCCAAGCTTGCAGGGCCGTCGAGTGGCGTTCCTGGTCGCACCAGAAGGAACGAGGCGGTGCAGCCGGACCGGGCGCGGAGCAGCGCCTGAGCAGCGTCAGCACAACAGCACACCCCAAGGAGGCATGCTCTAGATGGCAGGCGACGACAAGGTCCAGAACAAGATCGACGAGGCTGCCGGCAAGGCCAAGGAAACCACCGGCCGCATCACCGGCGACGAGCAGACCCGCCGGGAAGGCGAGGCCGAGAAGGACAAGGCCCAGCTGAAGGACAAGGTGCAGGACGCCGTCGACAAGGCCAAGGACATCTTCAAGAAGTAGCTCGTCCACGAAGTAGCTCGGCACTGTGTCAGCGCCCCGTCCCCGGTTCGCTCCGGGGGCGGGGCGCGCCGGTGAGTGGCATTGCGTGCTATAACACTGTTACGCACTCACGACCCGGGAGGGCAGCATGACTGAGCCCCGGGATCCGATTGCGGACCTGCGACGAATCGCCTTTCTGCTGGAGCGCGCTCAGGAGGCGACCTACCGGGTACGCGCGTTCCGCACCGCCGCCTCGGTGCTCGTCGCCCGCGACGACGTCGAGCAGCGGGCCAAGGCGGGTACGCTGACCGCGCTCACCGGTGTCGGCGAGGTCACCGCGCGCTGTGTCATCGAGTCCCTGGCCGGAGCGCCGCCGGGGTACCTGCAGCGGCTGGAGGCCACCGGCGCAGCCGAGGTGGCCCACCAGGGATCGACACAGCCGGGATCGACACAGCCGGGATCGACACAGCCGGGATCGACACAGCCGGGATCGACACAGCCGGGGTCGACACAGCCGGGGTCGACACAGCCGGGGTCGACACCGGCCGGGATGGCGCTGCGGGCGGCACTGCACGGGGACTGCCACACCCACTCCGACTGGTCTGACGGCGGCTCGCCGATCGAGGAGATGGCGGCGACCGCCCGCGACCTCGGGCACGACTATCTCGTGCTGACCGATCATTCACCCCGGCTCACGGTCGCGAACGGCCTGTCCGCCGAGCGGTTGCGCCGCCAGCTCGACGTGGTCGCCGCACTGAACAGCGACCTCGCGCCGTTCCGGATCCTGACCGGGATCGAGGTGGACATCCTCGCCGACGGTGCGCTGGACCAGTCCGATGATCTGCTGGCGGTGCTGGACGTCGTGGTCGCCTCGGTGCACTCGCAGCTGCGGATGCCCGCCGAGCAGATGACCGAGCGGATGCGCACTGCGGTGGCCAACCCGCATGTCGACGTGCTAGGGCACTGCACTGGCCGGATCGTCAGCGGCTCCCGCAAGCGCCCCGAGTCGCAGTTCGACGCCGCCGCGGTGTTCGCCGCCTGCGCTGAGTATGGCGTCGCGGTAGAGATCAACTCTCGCCCGGAGCGGCTGGATCCGCCGAAGCGGCTGCTGCGGCTCGCTCTCGGGACCGGCTGCCTGCTGTCCATCGACTCTGATGCGCACGCTCCCGGGCAGCTCGACTGGCTGCCCTATGGCTGTGAGCGCGCCGCCGCCTGCGGGGTCCCGGCCGATCGAGTGGTGAACACCTGGTCGGCCGGCGAGCTGCGAGCGTGGGCCGCACATCATCGGGCCACGTCCTGAGCTGCTCGCGTACCATGGGGCCCCGCGTACCATTTGGCCCCGCGTATCATTGGACGATGGCCCTCGCGCGGCCGAATCCACTGCAGTGGGTGTGGTATGCGTATGGCGGCGGATTGCCACAGCACCTGCGGGAGTGGGTGCTGCACGATGTGACCTGTCGCACGTGGGTGTTCCGGCACTTCGCCCGGACGCTGACCCAATGGGTACCGACGCTGCTGCTGATGCTGCTGCCCGGGCCGATGACGCTGCGACTGTCGCTGCCCCTGATCGTCCTGCTCGGCGCGCTGTACGTTTCGGCCTCCTATATCGAGGAGACCAGCGAGCATCGGCTGGCCAAGCACGGGTTCCCGCTCGGGATGGCCAGGGAGATGCGCCGGGCGCGGGTGGAGACCGCGGCGTTGGACGACGAGCACCGGCGCCTGGGTGAGCTGTAGAGATGACTCAGGTCCCGAACGGTGGCGGGTTCGCCGGATCGAACGTGCCGGGGGCTGCCTCGCAGGGCGAACCGGCCTCGGGGCTGGTGTACGGGTTGGCCCGCAGCGCCTGCAGGAACTGGTCGATCCGCGGATCCTCCGCGTCGTCCACCTGCAGTTGGTGGCCCCAGGCCTGCAGCGAGATCGGTGCGGGCAGGTCGGGGTAGGGCGAGAGCATCGTGTACGGCTGGCCCTGCACCCGGCGGACCAGCGCCTGCAGTGCCGGACCGGAGATCCGATCCGGGTGGTAGGCGATCCACACCGCGCCGTGTTCCAGCGAGTGCACCATGTTCTCGTTGCGCACGGCGACGTCGTACACCGTGCCGGTGCAGTCCGCCCAAGAGATGTCATGCGGGCCCCCGGTCGGGGGAACCCGGTCGTACTGGACCCGCTCGGTGGCGGGTACATGCGTGGTGTTCGTGTCCTGGACGACCTGCACCCCCGGGATCCGCCGGGCGGGGTCCTGGTCGGTGTCGGCGGGAACGAACGATTCCTGCCCGATACCGCAGCCGACCGTGACGGGCAGGATCGCGGCGATCAGGGCGTTCCGGGCTCGCACCAGCCGCATGATTCCGGATGTCACCCGAGTGACTGACCGGGGGGTCGGTCGGCGAGCGCCTCAGCGGCCGCCGCGAGCAGCGCCCGCCGGTCAGCGATCTTGATGCGCTGGCGGCCCACCGCGGCCCCGAGGGCCTGCTCGGCGGCGTCGATGGCCTCCCACCCAGCCCAGGTCACCACCCCGACGCCGCGCTGCGCCAGCAGCGTGGTGATCGCTTCGGGGTCGCGGTGCGGGGCGCGCGGCAGCGCGTCCAGGTCGGCGAGCAGCAGTTCGACGGTCTCCTTGGCGTCACCCTTGTTGGTGCCGATCACCCCGGTGGGGCCGCGCTTGATCCAGCCGACCACGTACTCCCCGGTCGCGGCCGAGCCGTCGCGCTGCACCCGGCCCTGGACGTGCGGGATCACCCCGGCTCGCTCGTCGAATGGCACGCCGGGCAGCGGCAGCCCGCGATAGCCCACCGAGCGCAGCAACAGCTGAGCGTCCAGCGTGACCGTCTCGCCAGTGCCGAGGACGCCGCCGGAGCCGTCCAGCGTGGTCCGCTCGCACTCCACCGCTGCCACCCGCCCGGTCCCGTGCACGGTCACCGGGGCGAGCAGGAACCGCAGATGGACCCGCCGCGGCCGGCCCTGCTGCGGCCGGGTCGACCACTCCTGCAGCGCCTCGAGATTGCGCCGCACTGCCTTGTTGTTCTCGACGGCCTCCTTGCCGGCCTGGTCGAGCACCAGCTCGGCCGGGTCCACCACGACGTCGGCGTTGGCCAGCTCGCCCAGCTCGCGCAGCTCCTTGGTGGTGAACTTGGCCTGCGCAGGGCCCCGCCTGCCGACGATGTACACGTCGCTGATCGAGCTGGCATCGAGCACCTTCAGCACGTGATCAGGCATGTCCGTGGCGCGCAGTTCTTCGGCCGTCTTGGCCAGGATGCGGGCGACGTCCACGGCGACATTGCCCACCCCGATCACCACCGCGCTGCGGGCGTCCAGGGTGAACGCGTCCAGTTCAGCATCCGGGTGCCCGCAGTACCAAGCGACGAGCTGGGTTGCCGAGAAGCTCCCGGGGAGATCCTCGCCGGGAATGGACAGCCGGCGGTCCACCGGCGATCCGGTCGCGTAGATCACCGCGTCGTAGTGCTCGCGCAGCTCGGTCACGCTCACCCCGCTGCCCAACTCGACCCCGCCGAGGAACCGGACCTCGGGTCGCTGCAGGATCCTGCGCAGGGTGATCTCCAGTGACTTCATCTTCAGGTGGTCCGGGGCCACGCCATAGCGCAGCAGGCCGTACGGGCAGGGCAGCCGATCCAGCACGTCAACCGAGACCGCGTCGTGCTTGCTCAGCTCATCGGCCGCGTACAGTCCGGAAGGACCGGACCCGATCACCGCCACCCGAACCGGTTCCGACACGGTTAACGCACCTCCTGGTAGAGCACACTGCATCCGCGTAGAGCGCACTGCAGCCTGGTAGAGCACGCTGCAGCCGCGGAACGAACGTTACGCCAGCTGCCTGCGGCGGATCGGTTGCTGTGACTCGGTTGCTGTGACTCCGCTGGGACGCAATACCCTTCCGGTCCGGTAACGCGCCCACCACCAGCCAGGAGGCCGGCATGAGCAGTGAGGAACCGAACGCCGACAGGATTGAACAACTCCGGCCGGCGACAACCGACGAGATCGAGTACGCCGACGACCTTGATCCTGGAGAGCTGCCGCTGGACGCCGACCCTCGCGACGTCGCCGACCAACACCGACCAGTGCCCTTCGACGAAGACCTCGACGCCTGACCCGGTCCGCTGGCCGGCCCTGCTAGCTGGCCCTGCTAGCTGGCCGGGCCTGGGGCCCTGAGCAGGCGGCGCAACGCCGCGACGCTGAGGCCGTCCCGCAGTGCGGGGTCTCCCCGCAGCACCGAGACCCCTCCCGGGCGGGCCAGGTCGTCGAGGACCGCCGTCGCGCCGGACAGGTCCTGGTGGCGGGTGTAGCCGTTGACCACCGCCACGCACCGCAGTCCTGCGGCCACGGCGGCCCGCACTCCGTTGGCCGAGTCCTCCACCGCCACCGCGTCATCGGGGGTCAGGTCCAGCCGGGCCAATGTCTCCAGGTACACGGCCGGATCGGGTTTGAGATCGGTGATGTCCGATCCGGTGACCACAACGTCGAACACATCGAGGCCGAACAGCGTGTCGAGCAATGGCAGCACCCAGTCGCCGGTCCCGGTGGTGGCGACCGCGGTCGCCACTCCGTCGGCACCCAGCGCCGTGATCAGCTCCGTCACCCCCGGCCGTGGCTGCATCGCTCCGGTGCGGACCAGTGCGGCGAAACGGCGGGTCTTGTCCTGGTGGAGTTCGGCGGCCAGCGTGGCCGCCTCGGCCGCGGGGTGGCCCTTGGACTGCAGGTACTGGTCGATACGCCGCCGACCGCCGGTCAGCGCGAGCAGGTCGCCGTACTCCTGCACACCCCACCGGTAGTCCAGCCCGGCGGCCTCGAATGCCGCATTGAACGCCACCCGATGGCCGTCGCGCTCGGTGTCGGCCAGCGTCCCGTCGACGTCGAAAATGATTGCCCGTAGCGGGTCCCGCTGGTCGGATGCGGGCGAAACGGCATTTCGACCGGAGGGGCCCGGCGATGACGTGATCGGCATGACGGTAGGGTAAGAGGCATGGGTGGTGCCGGACTCCCTCCGCAGGGTGGAACCGCTGGGGGAGTGGGCATCAATTGCGGAATGGATTCACACCGCGCTGCGGGCTGGTTGCCCATCGCATCAGTTCGTTCGGGAGGCTGCGTCGTTCGGGAGGCTGCGTCGTTCGGGAGGCTGC